>NZ_DATLJA010000018.1:0-57359 GCF_035539115.1 Desulfitobacterium sp.
AAAAGAGAACCTAAAATGTTTCCGCATTGGGCTCTCGGAATGGTGCCGTAATGGTTGAATGACAAGAGCCGTATGAATCGAGAGATTCACGTACGGTTCCGTGAGAGCCTGTGGGTGAAATCCCCATGGGCTACTCGACTGGGGGTTGTGGGGGAGTAATCGCCCACTTCTACCCGGCAATTTTGGGGCAGATAGTATAAGTGCAACCAGCGGCTTTCTTTATCCTACGATGCATGTATTTATGTCCGGCAGGATAAGGCAACTAGGGCTAGCACCTTCGCTAGGGCTTGGTGCTAGCCAAGTTTTCTTTATCCTACGATGCATGTATTTATGTCCGGCAGGATAAGGCGACTAGAGCCATCGCTTTGGCGCTGGCCAAGTCTTCTTTATCCTACGATGCATGTATTTATGTCCGGCAGGATAAGGCGACTAGGGCTAGCACCTTCGCTAGGGCTTGGTGCTAGCCAAGTTTTCTTTATCCTACGATGCATGTATTTATGTCCGGCAGGATAAGGCAACTAGGGCTAGCACCTTCGCTAGGGCTTGGTGCTAGCCAAGTTTTCTTTATCGCTGAAGCTCGGCGAAAGCCGGGTTTTCTTTACTTCCCAACCCAACCTTCGAAAGAGGTAAAGTGCACCGAAAGAACTCCAGAGACCTGCGAGGCAATAAATCGGGAGGTTGAAAGCCATGTCCTGATGAGTAAGCGGCAGCCAAAGTACAATCCAGACCAAAAGAGAGTTGGTAAAATTCTAGCATAACTTAAGAGTGGTTTCCGCAGTTACAATTGGGGCCATGGACGTGGTCATTGCCATGGTCATTGCCATGGTCATGAACATGAACATGTTCTTCGGGTTTACGGATCGGTTCCCGTAGAAGTTGGTCGATTAAATGCTGAGCATGGGCAAGGGGTTGCGCCTGGACTTCTTGAGCAGTCTTCACAATTTGACGAATTTCTTCTGGGACCATTCCTAGTGCCTTAGCATCCGTAACTGAGGCGCGTAAGGCAGCTAAAGCATTGGTTGCAACAGCAGCCGAGATTTGTGCGATTAAAGTAGAACGGGCATCAAGTTCCATGTTCTTCCTCCCTATTTTAGATTAACCCTAATATACCATAAAGAAAAAAACAGGGCAAAAAGGGGAGAGGTTTTACCCCAAAGAAAGAGTATGATAGACTGATTTAAGCAAGCGCTTTGATAAGGAAGGAAATTGTATGACTGTAAAAGATGTAATTATCGTTGGTGCGGGGGCAGCTGGACTGATGGCCGCCGGACAAGCCGCAAACGAAGGGGCTAAGGTCTTGCTCCTTGAAAAGAAGGAAAAACCAGGTCGTAAAATTGCTATTTCGGGTAAAGGACGCTGTAATTTAACCAACGACGAAAATGTCTCGGATTTCATTCGTAATTACCCGGGCAACGGACGGTTTCTGAATGGAATTCTGCGAGAATTTGATAATGTAAGGTTAAGAGAGTTTTTCGCGCACTATGGTGTTGAAAGTAAAGTGGAACGGGGTGGACGTGTGTTTCCGGTTTCTGATGACGCGGAGGCAGTTGTCCAAGCGTTATTACAGTTCATCGATGATGCCGGAGTGGAGATAAGGACGAATCAGACGGTAGAAAAACTTCTCACTAAGGATGGAAAAATTGAAGGCGTCAAGCTCACGAATGGGTCCGTTGTCAAGGCTGATGCTGTTATCATATGTACGGGAGGAAGTTCCTATCCTGGGACGGGTTCGACTGGAGATGGCTATCGTTTTGCTAAAGAATTAGGACATCGGATCATTTCCCCGCGAGCTTCTTTGGTTCCCCTGCGAACTGCGGAGAAATGGATTCAAGAGGTGCAGGGGTTATCCCTTCGCAATGTTGAAGCTTCGTTATGGTATGGTGGGAAAAAACAAAGAACAGAATTTGGAGAAATGCTCTTTACCCATTTCGGAGTCTCGGGTCCGATTATTCTCACCTTAAGTCGCTGGGCCGGTGAAGCGATTAATCAAGGAGAAAAGGTCGAACTTCAAATCAATCTCAAACCAGCGCTTACATCAGAACAGCTTGATCTTAGGCTACAGCGAGATTTTCAGAAATTCAGTAATAAACAATTTAAAAACGCCTTGGATGATCTTTTACCGCAAAGTTTGATTCCGGTGATCATTCAACTTTCCCAAATTCCGCCTGAACGCGTGATTCATCAGATCACACGTGAGGAGAGAAAAAGTTTGACTCAACTTTTACAAACCTTAAAACTAACGATAATGGGGACTCTTCCTATAGCCTCGGCGATTGTTACAGCAGGTGGAGTGGATGTCAAAGAAATTGATCCGAAAACCCTAGCCTCGAAACTCATCCCTGGGCTTTATTGGGCAGGTGAAGTCGTGGATGTCGACGGAGCAACCGGAGGGTATAACCTGCAAGCGGCCTTTGCCATGGGGTATCGTGCGGGACGGGCTGCGGCAAAGTATACTTTAGCTTCGGTCTGATTCCAAGGAAAAACGCATACACTGTTTTGAGGTGATAGGTATGCGCCCTGTTAGAAGGAAAATACAACGCGTTAGAATAAATTTTGAACGGGGTTTAATCCGTTTTATGGTCTTAGCGACTGTTCTCTTGGTTGTAGCGCAAATTGGGCTCGGCCTGGCCCGGGATCCGGTTGATTTTTACCTCGCGATGGCCCAGAAAGTTGAATCTCCCCCGCTCGATGTTCAACCCACTTCGGGGATAGTGACTCCGGAATTGAGCGGGAATAAAACTATGACACCGACCTGGAAGATAACCTTGAAAGCGACACCAGCAGCACCGGTTCGTGTCCTTCAGAATGGTAAATTACTTGGGACCTTAACCCGGGGCGAGTTAGAAATTACAGCTCAGTCCGGAACTCTGCAATTCGATGGGACATCTTGCTCTCAGATCGTCCGTGTTCAGGTTACAGGGCGAGATGGCCAACTCCACGAACCACGCTTGAATCAAAGTCTCCTCGTGGAAAAGAATGTGCAAACCCTTCGCGTTTCTCCTTGAAAAAAAGAACACGAAGGGCTATAATGCTATCAACATAACCACTGGGTTATGTTCTGTAGGATGGGCAAGAAAATGGTTATTATCGGAGATTGGTTGCAAATTAATAGGAAGGATGGTGGTACGGTGGATGTGAGCATAAAAGGCGCCGCTACATGGGGTCTTTTTGTACGTTTAAGACGTTTTCGAAAGGCGGAAGTAAGATGATTGCTGAAAGTAAGAAAGTAGCTGAAGCTGCATTGCGAATGGCCATGACGGAGAGCCGTGAAGAAGAAGTACATCTCAAGGAGTTTTTTACGAAACAAGGAATTAAGACTGTCGCTGTCGATTATGGCGGAGAGTATATCAGCGCTGTTAGAAAGATCATTGAACGTGCAGTCGTGGCAGCGAAACGTGAAGGTGTGATTCTGGAAACCCATGTTGACGAGGGAGCAGTTGCGGGAGCTGCTCGTGAAGCCTTAAGTCAGATTATGCCCAAAGCGATGGGCCTAAATATCGGCGGGAAAATTGGGGTCGCTCGTCGAAGTGAACATTTAAGTGTCGCCGTATTTTTCGGTGTGGGACTATTGCATTTGGACGAAGTTGCCGTGGGGCTAGGTCATCGGGCTGCACCGAGAGAAAGCGATGAATTAAGAAATGGTTAGAGGAATTCGTGGTGCTATCACAGTCACCGAAAATTCAGTTGACCAGATTCAAAGCGCTACGAAGGAAATGCTGCAGGTTATTGTTAAGGAAAACTCCCTCTCGGCTGAAGATATTATTAGTGCTGTCTTTACCGTGACTCCGGATTTAAATGCAGCCTTTCCGGCTTCGAGTGCACGAGCGTTCGGATGGCAACAGGTCCCGCTGCTTTGTTGTACGGAAATCCCAGTGCCAGGAGCATTGACGCGTTGTATCCGCGTGTTATTACATGTCAATACGGAAAAATCACAGCAGGAAGTACATCACGTTTATTTACGTAATGCCATTCAATTGCGTGAAGACCTTAAGCAAGCCGAAGAGATGGGTAGATAGCAATTCTTAATAATTATTGATCATGTAGGATGGTAGGAAGGGGTAGTAGAAAATGATTATTGTTCTAAAGCAGGGTGCAAATGAGGTAGAAATCCAAGAAATAAAGGAGAGACTCGTCCAAGAAGGATTTAAGGTGCATTTTTCTCAAGGTGTAGAAAGAACAATTATCGGTGCAGTGGGGGATCAGAGCCGGTTGAAAGAACTCGATTTAGAAGCCTTACCTTGGGTGGAGAAAGTAGTTCCAATTCTTGCGCCCTATAAACTGGTAAGTCGTGAATTTCAACCTGCAGATACAGTCATTAAAATTGGGGAACATGAAATCGGGGGGGCCCAAATTCATGTCATGGCTGGGCCCTGTAGTGTGGAAAGCCGTTCTCAGATTCTCGAAACAGCACATGCGGTCAGAGAAGCAGGAGCTACGTTTTTGCGGGGAGGCGCTTTTAAACCGAGAACCTCGCCCTATGCGTTTCAGGGTCTAGAAGAGGAGGGGCTTAAACTCTTAGCAGAAGCCAGGGAAGAAACAGGCTTAGCTATCATCACCGAGGTTGTTGATGTCCGGGATGTTAAGCTGGTTGCCTCCTATGCCGATATTTTACAGATCGGTGCCCGGAACATGCAAAATTTCAATCTTCTTAAAGAAGTGGCGAAAATCGATAAGCCAGTTCTTCTAAAGCGAGGTCCTTCGGCTACTTTAGAAGAATGGATGATGGCTGCAGAATATATTCTGAACGGCGGAAATAATCAGGTCATGTTTTGTGAACGCGGTATTCGTACCTTTGAAAACTACACTCGGAATACGCTCGATTTAAGCATGGTTCCTGCCCTCCATGCCCTTTCTCATCTACCGGTTATTGTTGACCCGAGTCATGGAACCGGCCGCTGGCAGCTTGTCGCTCCGATGGCGAAGGCTGCAATTGCAGCGGGTGCGGATGGATTAATCGTTGAGGTCCATCCACAGCCTGATAAAGCTCTGTCCGATGGGAAACAATCCTTGACTCTTCCAAATTTCCAGGAAATGATGACAGAACTCGATCGAATTGCCAGAGCCATTGAACGTCCCATCCTTAAGGAAGGGGAAAGGTAATGGATGACGTTTTTTTTGCTCCAGGCTGGCGAGGGGAGAGAAGGCCTCAAGCTTGGGTGATCGGACTCGGTTTGATCGGGGGATCCTGGGCGGCAGCACTTTCTCACCTTGGATGGAAAGTCAGCGCTTTGGATGTCGAATCAGAAAGCCTACGTTGGGCTAAGCAAAAGAACTGGATTCAAGAAGGAAGGACGGAATGGCCGGACAAGATTGAGGCAGACCTCATCATTTTAGCCTTACCAATCCATCTTTTAACTGAGGGATTAGCTCGTACGGCTGAGAGGGTTAGTGAGGGAGCTATCATTACGGATGTGGGAAGTCTCAAAACCGAAATCTGCCAAACCGGGATTTCACGCTCTAACGTTTATTTCGTGGGTGGACACCCGATGACGGGTTCGGAGAAGTCTGGGGTTCGAGCTGCTCATCCGGAACTGTTCAGGAATTATCCGTATGTACTTGCTCCAATGGCGAGCTGTCCTAAATCTGTTGTGGAAAAGCTTACGGCACTTCTTCGCCAAGTGGGAGCTACTGTAGTTATACGTAATCCTGAGGAACATGATCTTCAAGTTGCTTTAGTGAGCCACCTTCCGCATCTCTTTTCGGTGGCGCTGGCATTATCCGTCTTAGAAGAATCTCCCTCCGGAACTTCTTCTTTAGAACTTGCAGGACGAAGCTTTCGGGATATGACGCGTATTGCCGAAAGTTCCCCGGAAATGTGGCAGGAAATCTTGATTCGTAATGCTCCAGCAGTTTTAGCCTCTTTAGATGTGTGGGAAGGTAAGTTAGCTGAACTCAGGACTTGGCTTGAAGAAAAAGATGGGGAAGCAATAGCCGAAACATTTCGCAAAGCTCATGGGGTGAGACAAAGTCTAGGAGGTTAAGTATCCATGACCGAAACACAAGGAATTTTTATTCATCCGCAACGAAAAATAAACGGCGAAATAACAGTTCCTGGCGATAAATCCATTTCTCATCGTGCAGCACTATTTGGGGGAATGGCTCAGGGAAAAACGCATATTACGAATTTTCTTCCGGGTCAGGATTGCTTAAGCACACTTAGTTGTCTAAAAGAACTCGGGGTGACTTGGGAACGTCACGAGACAGAACTCTGGATTGAGGGGCAAGGACTGGAGAACTGGACGGAGCCTCAGGATATCTTAGATGTCGGGAATTCCGGGACGTCTTTACGTCTCTTTTTGGGTATACTCGCAGGCAGCCCCTTTTCTTCAACCTTAACAGGTGACGGATCCATCCGTATGCGGCCGATGAAGAGAGTTACTGGACCGTTAGTCCAAATGGGCGCGAAGATTCTTGGCCGGCAGGAGGGAAATTTCGCTCCTTTGACGATTCGGGGCGGGGATTTAAAGGGGGGCAATTTTCAGACTCCAGTTGCTTCCGCCCAGGTTAAATCTGCGATTCTCTTAGCAGGACTTAGGGCTCGTGGGGAAACAACGGTGCTTGAACCTGCCCTTTCCAGAGATCACACCGAGCGCATGCTTCGCGGCTTCGGAGTAGAGGTTTTGAGTGAAGGGACCCAAGTTAAAATCAATGGGGGTGGAAGATTAAACGGTCAGGACGTGTCCGTGCCTGGAGATATCTCTTCGGCCGCTTTTTTCCTCGTCCTTGGCAGCCTGATGCCAAAAGGAGAATTGCTCCTTCGAAATGTCGGGGTCAATCCGACGCGTACGGGCATTTTGGATGTCTTGCTCAAGATGGGGGCAGATATCCAACTTGAGAATTACGCTGAGGTCTGTGGGGAACCAAGAGCTGATTTACGGGTGAGACCGGCAGAACTTCATGGAATTGAAATCCGAGGAGAGATTATTCCCCGCCTGATTGACGAAGTTCCTGTTTTAGCTGTTGCCGCCAGTCTTGCCAAGGGCGAAACCGTGATCCGGGATGCAGCAGAATTACGGGTCAAGGAGAGTGACAGGATCAAAACAGTGGCCGAAGGGTTGAAATCTCTGGGTGCAGATATTGAAGAACTCCTAGACGGAATGAGGATTTCAGGTAAGCCCAGACTTCTCGGAGGTCAGGCACAAAGTCATAACGACCACCGTTTGGCTATGGCCTGGACAATTGCAGGGCTTCTTTCCGAAAATGGGGTAAGTCTTGAGGGAATTGAAGCTGCACACGTCTCTTTCCCTGAGTTTTTACCATCGATTAGAAAATTAACGCGTGCTTAAAATGACCGATTGAACTTAAGATTGTGGATATAAAAATCTCTTGAAAAGCCTTCGCCTGAATTAAGCGAGGGCTTTTCTTACACCCCTGGGTTTCTAATTATAAATAAAACAGAAAAGTCACAGCATAGATAATATTAAAAATATTAGGAAAATTATACAGGAATTTAGAAGTACATGTCGAATAATTTCTCCTATATCACTTTGAGTTCTAGACTTGAAAAGGAATGACTAAAATAATTAGAAGATGATGAAACCAAATATTTAAAATAATTTAATAATTCTAAATCAGAAAAGAAGGAATTATTTATTGTATGTAGAAATTAGAATATACGTTCAAAACACAATTTTCTGTAAAAGTATAACTTCATGGCCTAACCAGCAGATAGGGCACATGTCTGTTGCTGTAATAGCTGGCAAAGCAAAATTGAGAAGGAAAGGAGTATAAGACGGGGAGAATTTAGGCAATAAGAGTTCGTTCATGCATTTATAACTATTTTTATGAGCTTTGTCCAAGTACAATTCAGAAGGGGATTTTGGAAGGAGATTTTTTATGGAGAAGTATTATCAAAACTATAACCCCACAGGGAGTGTTGTCTTATCGACGATTCTCGCCGCGCTGCCGATTGTTGTCTTGCTTTATTTATTAGCTCTGCATCCACACAAGGATAAGCAAGGTCGCCGTCAGTTGGGTATTTTCGCTCCTTATGCTGCCATTGCGGCTGCACTCGTAGGTATCTTAGTTGCTGTTTTCATGATGCATATGCCCGTTCCCACTGCTATAGCTGCCTTTACTTACGGTGCCGCAAATGGGCTTTTCCCAATTGGCTGGATTGTCTTTGGTGCAATTTTTCTATATACGATGACGGTCGTTACCGGTCAATTTGAAGTTGTTAAAAACACAGTAGCGTCAATTTCTCCGGACCGCCGGCTGCAAGCGTTACTGATTGCGTTTAGTTTCGGGGCGTTCATGGAAGGAGCTTCCGGTTTTGGTACACCGGTAGCGGTTGCCGGTGCATTAATGGTGGGAGTTGGCTTCCAACCGATGACGGCAGCGGTCATTTGTTTGATCGCGAATACTGCTCCAGTGGCTTGGGGATCAATTGGTACACCAATTCTTACCCTGGGCCAGGTCTCAGGAATTGATCCTAGCCTACTCAGCATGCAGGCCGGACGCCAGTTACCCTTCTTTTCATTAATCGTTCCTTTTTGGTTGGTCGCGACCTTGGTCTACATGGACAAAGGAAAGCTCAAGGATGTCCTTGAAGTTTGGCCGGCTACCTTGGTTTCTGGTCTTTCCTTTGCGATTACTCAGTTTGCCATGTCACAAGCCGGAAACGTTGAATTGGTTGATATCGGTGCAGGTATTGTCAGTATGGTTGCCACCGCTCTGTTCTTGAAAGTTTGGCAACCCAAGCATATTATGACCCACGAAGATGCGGGTGAGAATCAAACTGCGGCGACCACAGGCGTGGCCCATAAGAAATTAGTAATTCGTAAGTACACAACTTCTCAACTTGTAAAAGCATGGTCTCCGTGGGTGTTAATGGCGATTGCAGTATTTACATGGGGTCAAACTTCCTTTAAAGTTTTTTTCAATGGAATTTTTGCTCCTAAAATCCCTGTTCCCTTTCTGCAAGGACTTGTTTACCGGACTGCGCCGGTATCCCCTAAACCAACAATAGAATCTGCTTTTTATACTTGGAATTTCCTGACGTTTGCCGGAACGGCGATGATGGTAGCCGCCTTTATTGGCGGAATCTTTGTCCTTAAAGTAACGGCCAAGCAGTGGAAAGAAATATTTAGAATCACGTTCACCCGGTTACGTGTTCCCCTAACGGTGATTTGTACGGTTCTAGGGTTAGGCTACACAACGCGTTATGCAGGTACAGATGCTATTATGGGTCTGGCCTTCACAAAAACAGGGACTGCCTATCCGTTCTTTGCTTCAATGTTAGGTTGGCTAGGCGTATTTCTTACGGGTAGTGATACTTCGTCTAATGCCATGTTTGGAAGTTTGCAGCATATCACGGCAGATCAACTTGGCTTAAACCCTGTACTCATTGTTACAGCGAATAGCACCGGTGGTGTTATGGGTAAAATGATTGATGCCCAAAGTATTGTTGTCTCGACGGTAGCTTGTTATGATACGCATGAAGAAGGAATGGCTGCAGTTGGTCCGATTTTCCGGAAGGTATTTCCGCACAGCATTGCTTTAGCCATCTTGCTGAGTGCCCTGGTCTGGGCTCAAGCCTATATCTGGCCTTGGATGCAAGTACCGTTTACTAAATAAGATCTAAATTTAGCTTTAAAAGGTTACTCTCTTCAAGGAGGGTAACCTTTTTTTGTACTAACAGAAAGTATAAATTTTTGGCAGATAGCATAAGTGCAACCAGCGGCTTTCGTTTTCCTACGATGAATGCGGTTAAGTTCGGTAGGATAAGGCGACTAAGGCCACCGCTTTGGCGCTGACCAAGTCTTCTATATCCTACGATGCAAGTGTTTACGTCCGGCAGGATAAGGCAACTAGGGCTACCACCTTCGCTAGGGCTTGGTGCTAGCCAAGTTTTCTTTATCCTACGATGCAAGTAAGTTAAGTCCGGCAGGATAAGGCGACTAAGGCCATCGCTTTGGCGCTGGCCAAGTTTTCTTTATCCTACGATGCAAGTAAGTTAAGTCCGGCAGGATAAGGCGACTAAGGCCATCGCTTTGGCGCTGGCCAAGTCTTCTTTATCCTACGATGCAAGTAAGTTAAGTCCGGCAGGATAAGGCGACTAAGGCCATCGCTTTGGCGCTGGCCAAGTCTTCTTTATCGCAAAGCTCGGCGAAAGCCGGGTTTTCTTTATTCCTTTTAGTCTGTAACAGGGTAACGAACTGATGCATCGAAGAGCAGAAAATCCCAGCTTGCTCTTGACGGACCATCCCGATAATTCCGGGATCTCCGAGTTCTTGCAAATAGTGATGAATAAATTGTTGATAAGCTCGCTCATCCCAAGGATCTGTGAATTCTTCAACTGCGGTCAGATAGGATTTAATGGGAACTCTTAGCTGCCGATGAAAAACTTGCAGAGTCGTTGAAGAAGAATTCTCCTCCTCGACGGAATCGTGAATGTTCATGCTATTGCCTCCTTAGACTTCAATTCTATGTTAGTATATACTCAGAGTGGATCTGGCACTCCTGAGACTTGGATTTGGAAAGGTGAGAAGTATGGCGGATAAAGAGCGAGAAGATCAAAATATTCAGCGACGTTTGGGCTGGATCGATCTCGTAATTGCATTTGCTGGCATAATTGGTCTTTTTATAATCTTAGGTATCGGGACTGCCTGGATCGCGAGCTGGTGGCCGCATGAAAGAATCCTGCTATACATTAACGGATTTCTCACCCAATTGATGTTCTTTCTCTTGCTTTGGGTTTTGAGCCGCGTCCGCAACTGGAGATGGCCGGATTATGGGTGGAATAAAATAGAGCTGAGCAAATTTTGGGGAAGTGTTTTGAAAATTTATGCCCTTACCTGGATCTTGAATATTTTTTATGGTGCGTTTCTCGTCCAAAAAGGGATAACACCGCCGAATACAGATGTTTATACCAAGCTTTTGGGGCATGCTACTCCACTGACCTTTATTCTTAATCTCCTCCTTGCAGGAATCCTAGCCCCGATCTTTGAAGAAACTCTTTTCCGAGGCGTGATTTTTCGGGGGCTACAATCCTATTTGGGAAAATGGACTTCGGCTATTTTAAGCGCCATCGTTTTCTCGGCGTTACATTTCCAAGCGTATGGGTTTTTTCCCCGTTTTGTCTTGGGGTTAGCATTAGCTTATTTATATGATAAACATAAATCACTTTATCCCTCGATGGCTATGCATTCTCTGAATAACGTTGTTGCTTTGATGTTAGTGGCTATATCAGGTGGGTTATAAGAATGATTGAAAGATTAACCGGTAGACGTGAGGGTCTGCCGGTTTCTTTTTTTAGAGATTGATAAACTTACTTGGGAATTATCGACTATTACGCATAAATTATCCTCAAGAGCTAAAAACTAATAAAACTATTGCAATTGCTTCAAGGAGGGAAGATTCGTGGCTAAAGCTAACAGCTATTATAACTGGGCTCGTAGTCGGGGAGTTTCACGACGAAGTTTTTTAAAGTTTTGCGCACTCATGGGAGCTATGCTTGGCTTGGATGCGAGTGAGGTACCGAAGATTGTCCAAGCTTTAGAAAATAAGCCACGTTTACCCGTAATTTATCTTAATCTTCAGGAATGTACCTGTTGTGGAGAATCCTTTATTCGTTCTGCTCATCCTTTGATTGCGGATTTGATTTTTAACATGATTTCCTTGGATTATATGGAGCTATTACAGGCTGCCGCTGGGGCACAAGCTGAGGCTGTGCGAGTTAAAACCATGAAAGACTTTCAGGGCAAGTACTTGCTTGTGGTTGAGGGAAGCGCAACACTCGGCGATGGGGGAGTATACTGCACACTTGGGGGAAGAACCACGGAAGACATCCTGAAAGAGACGGCCGAGGGAGCCATTGCGGTCATTGCTTATGGATCCTGTGCTACTAACGCTTGTATCCAAGGTGCCTATCCCAATCCTACTCAAGCTGTACCAGTGCGCCGGGTGGTCAAAAATCGGCCCGTCATTGATGTGCCAGGTTGTCCGCCCATCTCAGAGGTTATTATCGGAACCATCGTACATTATCTTACCTTCGGGGAGATTCCTGAGCTGACGAATCAAGGTCGTCCGAAGGCGTTTTATCAGCACCGGATTCATGACAATTGCAACCGACGCGCATTTTTTGATGCAGGACAGTTCGTCGAGGCCTTTGATGATGCTGGAGCGAAACAAGGCTGGTGTCTCTATAAAATGGGGTGCAAGGGTCCTACTACCTATAATGCCTGTGCCATAACGCAGTGGAATGATGGAGTTAGTTATCCGATAAAATCAGGTCATCCTTGTATCGGCTGTTCAGAAAATAATTTCTATGATAATACACCCTTTTACACACATCTGGCCGAGATTCCGAATGATGCTATCGGTAAAGATCCGGATAAGATCGGAAAAGCCGTCTTGGCTGTAGCCGGCCTTGGTGTGGCCGTTCACGGAACGGCCACCGCACTCGTAAAGTCCAAAGAAAAGTCCGAGAAGAGGAAGGAGTAGCTCATGGCAACACGAATTGTGGTCGATCCAGTGACTCGGATTGAAGGACATCTTCGGGTCGAGGCTGTGGTGGAAGGGACGAAGATTATCGATGCAGTTAGTTCCGGTACAGTATTCCGAGGGATCGAAAAAATTGTGGAGAACCGCGACCCACGCGATGTTTGGGCTTTTGTGCAGCGAATTTGCGGGGTGTGTACTCATATCCATGCCATCGCCTCTGTTCGGGCGGTGGAGGATGCCCTTGCTATTCGGATTCCTAAAAATGCCAATCTCATTAGGAATATTATGACCCTATCCCAATTTATCCAGGATCATGTCGTCCATTTTTACCATTTGCATGGGTTTGATTGGATTGATGTCGTGAGTGCGTTGAAAGCGGATCCGTCTCAAGCCAGCGCGCTTGCCCGGTCCATTTCCAACTGGCCCACCAATTCGGAAGGCTATTTCAAAGAGGTTCAGGCTAAAGTTAAAACCTTGGTTGATAGTGGGCAACTGGGGATTTTTGCGAATGCGTATTGGGGACATCCTGCGTATCGATTACCGCCCGAAGTAAACCTTGTGGGTGTTGCGCATTACTTGGAAGCTCTTCAGTGGCAAAAAGAAATTGTTAAAATTCATACTGTCTTTGGTGGAAAGAACCCACATCCCAATTACCTCGTGGGCGGGATGGCTTGTACCATCAACTTAAATGACAATGATGTCATTAATATGGAACGACTCAATTTGGTTAAAGCCAAGATTGATGAAGCGGTAACTTTTGTCAATCAAGTGTATCTCCCAGATGTTATGGCCATTGCTTCCTTTTATAAGAAAGATCTATGGGGTGGAGGGGTTGCGAATTATCTCGCCTATGGGGGAGTTCCCTTAATAGATGTCCGAGAAAAGGACAGTTACCTTTTTCCCGATGGGGTCGTTTTAAATCGGGATTTAACAAAGGTATATGATGTCGATCTTAAGGACCCTGCGCAGATTCAGGAATTCGTTACGCATTCTTGGTATAAATATGACGATCTGCAAGCAGGTTTACATCCTTGGCAGGGCCGAACAGATCCTCAATATGATGGTCCGAAGCCGCCTTATCAAAATCTTGATGAGAACAAACGTTATAGTTGGATTAAAACGCCGCGTTGGAAGGGTCAAGCCGTTGAGGTCGGACCGTTGGCACGGATGGTGATCGGTTATGCTCGAGGAAATCCAGGAATGAAGAGTCTCATGAACGACGCTTTAGGACGTTTGGATCTCCCTTTGAATGCTTTGTTCTCGACCCTAGGACGAACCTTAGCGCGTGCTCTGGAAACGAAATACTGCGCTGATCAGCTCTCAGGACTCTATGCCGATCTGATTGCTAATATTAAAGCAGGGGATAGCCAGACCTTTAATGGGGAAAAGTGGGATCCATCGAAATGGCCCAAAGAAGCTCAAGGGATTGGATTCTGTGAAGCTCCTCGTGGAGCCTTAGGTCATTGGGTTAAAATACGGGATGGCAAGGTCAGCTCTTATCAAGCGGTAGTGCCGACGACCTGGAATGCCTCTCCCCGCGACAAAGATGGGCAAAAGGGTGCTTACGAATCTTCCTTACTGGACACGCCGATGGCAGTACCGGATCAACCCTTAGAAATTCTCCGTACGATCCATTCTTTTGACCCGTGCTTAGCTTGTTCTATTCACTTAATTGATCCTGCTGAGGAAAAGATCAATCAATTTAGAGTGCTCTAGCAAGGGGGAATGAAGATGGCTGGATCCACACTTCACAGGGAAGTGCAGGGCATATGTCGGCAACAGGTTTATGTCTGGGAACTGCCTGTTCGTTTATTTCATTGGATTAATGCGATTTCGATAACTGTACTTTTTGTGACGGGGTTTTACATTGGGGATCCTTTTAATTGGGGCCTGGGAGAAGCCACTCGAAACTTTCTCATGGGAACCATGAGGTACTGGCATGGACTTTTCGCCTTTATCTTTACGGCTAATCTCTTGGTCAGGCTTTATTGGTTTTGGCCAGGCAATGAATATTCAAAAATGAAGCTCTGGCGTAGGAGTTTCTGGAAAGATGCTCTGGCTACGTTTAAGTATTATTCGTTCATAACCCGTGAACATACCGTCTATCTGGGGCATAATGCTCTTGCCCAGCTCATGTATTTTTTCTTTGTCTGGGTTGCAGGAGGGTTCATGATTTTAACCGGATTCGCCATGCGAGGAGGAAGTAACCCTGAAGGAATCTGGCAAAAACTTTTGGGTTGGCTAGCTCCAGCCTTTCGCGGAGAGTATCAAATCCGAAACCTTCATCATCTTTTCGCCTGGGGCTTCGCCGTTTTCTTGCTAGGGCATCTCTATATGGTCCTTCGTCAGGATTTACTCGATGATGATGGAACCGTCTCCTCGATAATCAATGGTTATAAGTTTGAACTTGTGGTAGCAGAGTCTCCGTCTCTTCAAGAGCAACCTGAGGAGTCTACGCAAGGGTCCACTCAGGAGTCTCCAGAAAATCACTTAACAAAGGAGTAGATCCAAAGGAGGGCTTATCTCAGGAAAATTGCTTTAGATCTTGTTTCAATTAAGAATTCGGGTAAGAATTTGGGATTTAGCATTGGGCTAGATCCCTTTCTTATAGGAGGTCTAATATGGAGCCGAAAATTGGAGCCATTGATTGTTTAGGGTTGGGACATTATGGTATAATGAAATATCTATGATTTTTACTGAGGTAGGAAACGTGAAGAAACAAATAAAAGTAGCAATTGATGGGCCAGCAGGAGCAGGTAAAAGCACTATCGCCAAGGCAGTAGCTAAGCGTTTGGGAATTTTCTATGTTGATACGGGTGCAATGTACCGCGCAATTGCGTTAAAAAGCCTGCGCTCGAATATCCCAATCGATCAAGAAGAAGAAGTAGGACAGATGGTCCAGAAGACTGAGATCATTTTGGAACATTCGGAGGCACGCCGGGTTTTTTGCGATGGAGAAGAGGTGACTGAAGCCATCCGCAGTCCTGAGGTTTCCCGAGCGGTATCGAAGATCGCCGCTTATCCCGTAGTCCGTGATCGCCTGGTCCAGCTTCAACGTCAGGAAGCGGAACGTGGTGCGGTCATTATGGATGGACGAGATATAGGAACCATTGTTTTACCTGAGGCGGATCTTAAGATCTTTTTAACCGCTTCACCGGAGGAAAGAGCACATCGACGCTGGTTGGAACTCTGCAACTCTGGCAGAGAGGTCTCTTTAATCGAGGTGCAACAGGATATGGAAAAGCGGGATAGACAGGATTCAGAACGTGAAGTTTCCCCACTTGTGCCCGCTAATGATGCGCTTATTCTCGATACGACAGGATTATCCATCCAAGAAATAGTGGAGCAGATTATCGCTTTAACCCTCGTCTTTAAGGAGGGTTAAGATGAGTCTATATCAATTTGCCAGAGGGTTGTTTCGGCTTCAGTTTAAATTGATGGGGTGGAAAATAAAAGGAATCGAAAATCTACCTGCTGAGGGGTCAGTTATTCTGGCGATTAATCATGTCAGCTTATGGGATCCGGTTGTAGCTGCCTGTAGCGTCCCACGTCAGGTTTCTTATATGGCCAAAGAGGAATTGTTCGCGGTGCCTTTCTTGGGTCCAATTCTCCGCGGCTGTGGTGCTTTCCCCGTAAAAAGGGGGCAGGTAGATACAAGTGCGATTCGGCAATCCTTAAAAGTACTTAAAGAACAAAGAGTTTTGGGGTTATTTCCCGAAGGCACGCGTTCTCAAACAGGCGAACTTCAAAAGGGTTTAACCGGCGTGGCGTTTCTGATGGATAAAGGGAAAGCGGCTGTAGTACCGGTTAAAGTTTCTGGAACAAAGCATCTCTTAACTAAGGGCTGGGGCAAACTTAAAGTTGTGATTGGTTCTCCGCTAACTCAGGAAAAGATGGAGATTCCTGTAGGAGTTGAGAATCGTAGAGAGTGGGTTACTGAGCAAATTATGAAAGCTTTAGATTCCCTTACTTAACGGTATGATTTTTCTCGGAGAGGGTAATTTATACTGTATATGAAGGATTTTCATCGAAGGCGGCGAAAGTATTCGTCATGCGAAACTTAAGGAGGGTCAAAGTTGAAGGTTATCCAGGCAGAAAAGGCCGGGTTTTGCTTCGGTGTAAAACGTGCACTGGAAATGGCAGAACGTACAGTTCAGAATTCTGCGACTGTCTCGCTTGGACCCTTAATCCATAACCAACAGGTGGTGGATCGTTTAGAAAAACAAGGTGTGCGAGTCATTGCTGCCGTCGAAGAAGCGCGACCGAGCGAAACGATGATTATTCGGTCACATGGAGTTCCTCCGGAAATTTATCAAACCGCACAAGAAAGCAAAATTCAAGTCGAGGATGCGACTTGCCCTTTTGTTCAGAAGGCGCAAAGGCTTGCAGCCGCAGCTTCGCATAGAGGACAAGTTGTTGTTATAGGGGACAAGAATCATCCAGAAGTTCAAGGAATTTTGGGTTGGGCCGGTGGTGATGCTTTAGCGATAGAAACTTTGCAAGAAGCGCAAGAGCTTCCGTTCTATCAGCATTTGTCCGTCCTCGCTCAGACTACACAACCGCACTCGAATTTTCAGAGAATTGTTAATGAGTTGCAAAAGCATACTCAAGAGTTAAGTGTTTACAACACGATTTGTAACGCTACCGAAGAGCGACAAACTGTAGCTAGAGAACTGGCTGGAAAAGTTGAAGTTATGATCGTTGTCGGCGGAAAGAATAGCGCCAATACGCGAAAATTAGCATCAATTTGCTCAGAACAAACAGAAACCCATCATATTGAAACAGTAGCTGAATTGAATGAGAACTGGTTTAAAGGAATCCACACAGCGGGTTTAACCGCTGGAGCCTCGACACCAGATTGGATAATTGAGGAGGTAAAAAAGAAGATGTCGGAAATCGATGAAAAAGATAATTTAACGACTCAAGATGAGAAAGAAATGGATACAGATGTAAATATGGAGAATTGGGCAGATAATATGCAAAAGCTGCATCGAGGCGCTGTCGTAACCGGGACAGTTGTTAAGCTGACGCATGACGAAATTTATGTTGATCTCGGCTGGAAGTCGGAAGGAATTGTTTCTCTAAAAGAGCTTTCAGTAGCACCCGTTTCTGATCCGAGTGAAGTTGTTTCAGTGGGAGATGAGATTAAAGTCGTCGTACTGCGCGTGGAAAATGAAGAAGGAAATCCAGTGCTATCAAAACGCAGAGCAGATGAAGAAATGGCGACTGAACACCTTGAACAGTTAGCAGAATCAAGACAAGAGCTTCAGGCCAAGGTCACGGAAGTGGTTAAAGGCGGGTTATTGGTGGATGTAGGGATGCGTGGTTTCGTACCTGCTTCGCAGATTCAATTGGGGTATGTTGAGGATCTGAATCAGTTCTTGGGACAAACCCTGCGTTTACGGGTGATTGAATTTGATCCTTCAAAACGGAAGGTCGTCCTTTCGCAGAAGGCTATTCTTGCTGAGGAACAAGTGAGCAAACGGGCTGCACTTTTCGAAACTCTTCAAGAGGGTGACGTTGTCAATGGCGTCGTCCGGCGGCTGGCTGATTTTGGAGCGTTTGTAGACATCGGCGGAGTAGATGGACTTCTCCATGTATCAGAAATGTCGTATTCGCGAGTCAAACACCCTTCCGAAATTGTCAAGGTCGGGGACGAAGTTGAAGTTCAAGTACTAAAGGTGGATAAAGAACGTTCCAGAGTCTCGTTAGGATTAAAACAACTAAAACCCAGTCCTTGGGAAACTGTTGCTGAAAAATATGCGCTCGGTTCCCTCATCACAGGTAAGGTCGTTCGAATTGCTCCTTTTGGCGCGTTTGTCCAATTAGAAGACGGAGTCGATGCCCTGATTCATATTTCTCAGCTGTCAGAGAAAAGGGTGGCTAAGGTTGAGGAAGTGGTTAAGGTGGGAGATATGGTCCAGGCCAAGGTCATCGAGTGCAAGCCTGAAGAAAAACGAATCAGCCTAAGTATCCGTGAAGCTGTTGCCGAGGCGCATGCGGTTCAGGATGCAGAAGTTCTTGCAGCACAACAGGATATCCCTGCAGTCACGATCGGGGATGTATTGAAAAAGAATTCTGAGCAATAATCCAAGCAAAAATTTAAACAAAAATAAAGAGATCATGACTTCTTGCAGCACGCAGGAAGTCGTTTCTTGTGCATATCTCTTAAAAGTGAGTGATAGGCGGTGCCAAAACGTCGAAAGAGAGTTAGGAGAAAATATTCCCCTCCCAAACACGGAATCGATTTCCCTCTCATCATTGGAACCTTAGCCATCTTGGCTTTTGGTTTAGTGATGGTACTAACCGCGGGATCTGTTCGTGGTTTTAATACGACCCAAAACTCCTTTTTCTATGTAATCCAGCAACTGAAATGGGCTATCTTTGGTGGAGCAGTCGCTTTTCTGATGGCCAATTTGCCCTACAAAATTTGGCGTCGCTTTTCGGGAATTGGGATTGGCCTCAGTGTTCTGTTATTAGTCACCGTCCTTTATAGTAGTGCAGGGATTGTCGCTATGGGCTCGGCGAGGTGGCTTAAAATAGGGCCGGTCAATGTCCAGCCATCAGAAATAGCGAAACTGGCGCTCATCCTCTTTTTAGCCCATGTCTTAGATCGTTATCCCGTAAAAAAATTACGTGATCTCGCGATACCGGGTGTAATCGTGGTCGTAATTCTGGGTCTGGTTTATAAGCAACCAGATTTAGGGACGACCGTGGTTCTTATTATCACGGCGGCAGCGATGCTTTGGCAAACTGAACTGCCAACGCACTGGTTTCTGATCGCGATCCCCAGTGTTTCTGTTCCACTTTATTATTTAATTCATAGAACTGAATATCAATGGCATCGGATTCTTGCTTGGATGGATCCCTGGAAATATGCGAATGACTTTGGGTATCAAATTACGAATGCTCAGATTGCTTTTGGTTCCGGTGGCATCTTCGGGGTAGGTTTGGGGCATAGTCTTCAAAAATATGGTTTCCTTCCGGAAACCTATACCGATATGATCTTTGCGGTGATTGGAGAAGAACTCGGCTTCGTTGGGACTCTGTTTTTACTGGGATTGTTTGTGTTCTTCTATGCGCGCGGCTTTTATATCGCTCGAAAATGCCAGGACCGGTTTGGACGTTTAATGGCTTTTGGGATTACGACCTCACTTGCTGTCCAAACGGGCATGAACTTAGCTGTGGTGACTGGAATTATGCCAGTTACCGGTGTAACTTTACCCTTGGTTTCCTATGGGGGAAGTTCTTTAGTGATTACCTTAGCCGAAATCGGAATTTTAATGAATATTTCACGTTACGCGCATCTCAATACAGATTCGGGGGGCATAATAGGGGAAGTCAAGTCGATAAATCAATAGGGGGTGAGAAGACTTGATTTTCCCTATCGGTGAGTATGTGATCTTTAGCCTAGGGCTATTCGCCTTAGTGCAAGGGCTTAAGCAGCACTCTACTCGATTCTGGGGAGAGTTGTGCCTTGTCTGGCTGGTCGGACGCCTTGTGGAAACTATCTTGCCCTGGAACATCTCTTGGCATTGGCATTTATCACGCCTGTTTGTTATCGCTTTCTTTGCTGGGCTAGCCTGGCAAAGAACCGAAGGACGAAAAGTCTTGCCTTCCTTAATGACAGCCTTAGCTTTAGCAGGACAAAATTTGTTCGCTGTGAACGAGCCGGGCATATTTAGAGGAGATCAATGGTTTTTGGGTGGAATTGTTTTGCTCGTAGCCATTTTAGCAACCCGAGATTTATGGGGGATGGGGCTTGCTTTAGCAGGGGGAGTCCTACTTGACTTAGGAATATCGGTTTTCTTGTTTCAAGGCATTGTACGACATTATGATTTGCCTGATCCCTTCTTCTGGAATTTGGGTGTGGCCTTTTTAGCCAGCGTTGGCGGAGTGCGCACTTTTGGAAAGTTATGGCACGTACGTGCTAAAAACTCTTGAGCTTAGAAGTTACCTTTTACCTAAGGAAGAGGAGGAACGTCGGAAAGACCTGAAATAGGATTAAGAAAAGAAATGGTAATAACCGAAATGAGAGGGAAGAAATGAAAACAGTGCCTAAAGGTTTAGTCGTGGCAGAAGTTCAACCGGGAAGTATTGCCGAGGAAATGGAGATTGTTCCGGGTGATCGGGTCTTAGCGGTCAACGAACAAGAACTTAAAGATATTATCGACTTTCAGTATCTTACGGCCGAAGAACAATTTACGCTTTGGGTCGAGAAAGAAGAAGGTGAAGTCTGGGAACTCGAGATTGAACGGGACTTGGGAGAGGATCTAGGTCTTGAAGTACAAGCAATTAGTAGTGAAGGGCTGAAGTTTTGCAAAAACAATTGCCTTTTTTGCTTTGTTGCTCAATTGCCAAAGGGAATGAGAGCAAGCTTATATGATAAGGATGATGATTACCGACTCTCCTTGACGCAAGGAAGTTTTATTACCCTTTCCAATCTAAGTGATGAGGAATTTGAACGGATTGTGCGCTTGCATTTAAGCCCGCTTTATATCTCAGTACATGCTTGGAATCCTGAGGAACGGGTTCGTTTGATGAAAAACCCGAAGGCGGGGGACCTGGCTTCGCAATTCGAGAAATTAGCCGCTGCGGGGATTACGATTCATGCCCAAATTGTCCTCGTTCCGGGTTATAATGATGGTATAGTCCTTAAGGAAACGGTGAGCGAGTTGGTGAAGCTTTATCCTGCAGTTCAGTCTATTGCTGTTGTACCGGTCGGGCTAACAAGATATCGGGAAGGACTCCCGGATTTGAGGAGCTTTACTCCGGAAGAGTCTCAACAAATTCTCGGACAAGGGGAACGCTGGCAGGCGGAGTATCTTAAAAAGACAGGTCGTCGGCTGGTCTATTTTTCGGATGAATTTTATGCTCAAGCGGGGTGGGGCTTTCCGGGTCTCGAAGTCTATGACGATTTTCCCCAATTGGAAAACGGCGTAGGAATGGCGAGTAGGTTTCGCGCGGAGGTTGAAGATGCACTCTGCAACTTGTCCCAGGATTTACCTCAACGAAAGGTGCATATTTTGACCGGGATTTCAGCCACTCCGTTCTTCCAAAGAATCCTTCATAAGTTCGATGAATTCGCGGGCTTACACCCGATTCTTCATACGCTTGAAAATCGCTTTTTTGGATCGACAGTAACGGTTGCAGGGTTGTTGACAGCTCAAGATATTGCCGATCAGCTTCCAGACCTAAACGGAGAGATTTTCTTGATTCCCAGCGTGATGCTTAAATCTGATGAAAATATTTTCTTAGATAATCATAGTGTAGCTTGGCTGGCTGAACAGGTCCATGGTGTACCCCTGATCGTGGAAAACCATGGCGCCTCTTTTATCGAAGCAGTATGCGGCTTAGCTCTGGAGGGAGAAACCATTGAGTAAACCAGTTGTAGCAATTGTAGGTCGGCCGAATGTAGGAAAATCGACTTTGTTTAACCGGTTAGCCGGGGGATTAGTGGCTATTGTCGACGACCGTCCGGGAGTCACTCGGGATCGATTGTACCGAGATTCTGAATGGCTGGGCCGGAAGTTTACAATTATTGATACCGGCGGAATTGAATTTAAAAATGAACAAACTTCGATCGCTAGCCAGATGAAGAAACAGGCAGAGATTGCCATTGAAGAGGCAGATGTCATCATTTACGTTGCCGATGCACAGTTACCGCTTACAACCGATGATGAAATGATCGCTCAAATTTTGCGCCGTTCTGGTAAACCTATAGTCGTGGCGGCAAATAAGGTCGAGAATTTCTCAAAAACGGAGCTTTATGAATTCTATAATTTGGGCTTTGGCGAACCTATTCCGATTTCCGCTGTTCATGGGATGAATATTGGAGATTTACTCGATAAAGTAATTTCCCATTTTCCTTCGAAAGAGGAAGAAGATGATGATCCAGACATTATCAAGATTGCGGCAATCGGCCGTCCAAATGTGGGTAAATCCTCTTTAGTCAATTCCTTGCTGGGGGAAGAACGGGTCATTGTCAGCGATATTCCGGGAACGACCCGGGATGCTATCGACACCGCTTTTGAACATGAAGGTAAGCATTATATTCTTATTGATACAGCGGGCATGCGGCGCAAAGGAAGAATTGATGAATTAACAGAACGCTATAGTGTATCACGTTCATTACGGGCAGTAGATCGATCTGATGTGGTCTTGATGTTGATTGATGCCGTCGAAGGGGTCACAGAGCAGGATAAGAAAATTGCGGGCTACGCTCATGAGTCGGGTAAAGGAATTATCCTCGTCGTTAACAAATGGGATCTCGTTGAAAAAGACGATAAGACCATGAACCGTTTTGAAAAAGATATCCGTGAAGAGTTAAGTTTTATGCGATATGTGCCAACGCTTTTTATCTCAGCGAAGACGGGTCAGCGTGTTAATCGTTTGCTTGAACTGGTGGATTTCGTCGCCGAGCAAAACTCGACCCGGATTAAGACGGCTACGATCAATACCCTAATCCGTGAATGGGTTCATCTTAATCCTCCGGCCTCAGATAAAGGACGACGCCTTAAAATCCTTTATATGACCCAGGTTGGGGTTAAACCACCGACGTTTGTTTGTTTTGTGAATGATCCAGAATTGATGCATTTCTCTTATAAACGCTATCTTGAAAACCAACTTCGTAAAAGTTTTGGTTTTGAGGGCTCACCGATTCACCTTGTGATCCGCCAGAAAGATGAAGAGAAGGAGTAAGATCAGGTATGGAACGATATGGGGTTTTTATCATCACCTATATCTTAGGTGCCATTCCTTTTGCCTATTTTGCAGGACGCTATAAAAATATTGATGTGCGTAAGCATGGAAGCGGGAATATTGGAACAACGAATGCTTTCCGTTTACTGGGTGTAAAATTAGGAATTGCTGTTCTGCTTGGGGATGCTTTCAAGGGGGCCTTAGCCGCATGGCTAGGGGCTAGCGTTTGGGGTCCCTGGGGCGGTATTTTTGGCGGATTACTGGCGATGGCTGGGCATAGTTGGAATCCCTTTTTCGGTTTTAAACCGAGTGGTAAGGGAGTCGCCTCAGGTTTCGGTATTATTCTTGTTTTAATGCCAAAGATTACCCTCTTGGCGGTCACTCTTTTTCTACTCGTTGTTTTCTTTACTCGTTATGTTTCAATGGGCTCCGTGGTAGGAGCTTTGACCTTACTCGTATGCGTTTTTATTTTTCAAGAGCCACTCGCTTATCGCGTTTTTGGTGTAATCGCGGCAAGTGTTGTGGTTATTCGTCACCGGACAAACTTTCAACGCGTTCTGAAGGGGACAGAAAATAGGTTTGGTGAAAAGAAATAGAAAGGGTGGGGTAGGATGACGCAGATAGCTGTTTATGGGGCCGGAAGTTGGGGAACAGCCTTGGCAGTCTTGATGGCTAAGGCTGGAAATGCTGTCGCTTTGATTGGGCGCAACGAAGAAGAAATTCGGGAGATGCAAGAACGTCGTGAAAATCTTCGTTATTTACCTGGCGTTGTTTTGCCCAGATCGCTTGATCCAACAACGGATTTGAGTCGGCTCAATGCCGATTTGCTTATCTTGAGTGTACCTTCCCATGCTGTGCGCAGTACAGCCCAGCTTCTCAGACAGCATTTGCGCCCAGAAGCCCTAATCGTTAATACCGCCAAAGGTTTAGAAGAAGAGACTCATGAACGTCTGTCTCAAGTCCTAAAGGAAGAATTGCCAGGTCATCCGATTACAGTGCTTTCTGGTCCCAGTCATGCTGAGGAAGTGGGACGGGATATGCCAACGACCGTAGTTGTGGCTGCGGATAACCGCGAAGCGGGAGAAAGAGTTCAAGAGCTCATGATGACTCCGAAATTTCGGGTGTATACTAATCCTGATCTGATTGGCGTTGAGCTCGGAGGAGCCTTGAAAAACGTAATTGCTTTATGTACCGGAATTGCGGAAGGCCTTGGTTTTGGAGATAACACTAAGGCGGCTTTAATGACCCGCGGACTGGCCGAAATTGCCCGTTTAGGTGTAGCGATGGGGGGGAATCCCCTGACATTTGCGGGATTATCTGGAGTCGGGGATTTAATTGTAACCTGTACAAGCTTACATAGTCGTAATCGTCGGGCCGGAGTTGCGTTGGGGCAGGGAAAACCCTTAAACCAGGTTCTCCAAGAAGTAGGTATGGTTGTTGAAGGCGTCAGAACGGCCAAGGTTGCTTTTGAACTGAGTCAGGAATGGGGAATCAGTATGCCTATTATTGAAGAGGCTTACCGTGTGCTTTTTGAGGGCTATGATCCGAAAGTTGCAGTTTCGAATTTGATGATGCGCGGTAAAAAGCACGAGCTTGAGCAAGTAGCCCAGATTGCCTTTGATCAAAGAATCTAAAAAGGTCAATGCAAAGATTAATCCGTTGAATTTATAAACTGATTTCTAACCGTAGGATAAACCTACGGTTTTTCTTTGTGCTACTAACAGAAAGTATAAATTTTTGGCAGATAGCATAAGTGCAACCAGCGGTTTTCGCTTTCCTACGATGAATGCGGTTAAGTTCGACAGGATAAGGCGACTAAGGCCACCGCTTTGGCGCTGACCAAGTCTTCTATATCGCAAAGCTCGGCGAAAGCCGGGTTTTCTTTATAAAATATTATTTCTATTTATTGATCGCTGACATATTTGCCGAATGAAGTCAATATACTTATACTGCGTAACGTGCTAGTCCAGTTATCCGGAACCAGATCTTGCCACAAGGAGGTGGAAGGGAGATAAGGTGGGGGCCCTTCCCCGGTTTTGGGATAGCACTCAATAAGGGAGGGAATTTTAGTGGAAAAAGTGGACATTTTTAAAGATATTGCCGAGCGTACAGGGGGCGATATCTACCTTGGAGTCGTTGGACCAGTCCGCACTGGGAAGTCCACCTTCATCAAACGTTTCATGGATCTTCTGGTCCTGCCCAATATCACAGATGTGTTTGAACGGGAACGGGCTAATGATGAACTGCCTCAAAGTGGTTCAGGTAGACAGATTACGACGACGGAACCCAAGTTTATTCCATCCGATGCGGTCGAAATCTTAGTCCGAGATAACATCCAATTGAAAGTTCGGTTAGTGGACTGTGTAGGTTATGCGGTAGAAGGTGCAATTGGCTATGAGTCCGAAGATGGGGAAGAGCCTCGGTTAGTCCGGACCTCCTGGAGCGAAGAACCGATTCCCTTCCAAGAAGCTGCAGAGATCGGAACGCGCAAAGTCATTACAGATCATTCAAGCCTTGGGATTGTCGTAACGACAGATGGGTCTATTACGGAGATCCCGAGAGACAATTATCTCGATGCTGAAGAGCGTGTGATCCTTGAATTAGGTCAGTTGGGAAAACCCTTTGTGATCGTTTTGAATACGACAAGACCTTATGCTGAACATACGATGGAGCTGAGTCGTTCCTTAGAAGAAAAATATAGTGTGCCTGTAATCCCCGTCGATTGCCTGGAAATGACCATCGAGGATATCACGCAAATCTTAGAAGAGGTCCTCTATGAATTCCCGGTGGCCGAAGTGAATATCGAAATTCCGAAGTGGGTTGAAGAGCTCGATTCGAGCCATCCTGTTCGCGCGAGTTTTGAAGAGGCTGTTCACCAATCTATCGAAGGAATTCGCCGCGTTAGGGACATTGATCAGGCCCTTGATAAACTGACAGAATGCCCGCAGGCCCAGGATGTTCTCCTGAAACAGATGAATCTTGGAACGGGAGTCGCTGATATTGAAATGACCGCAATTGAGGGGCTCTTCAAGGATGTTCTCGAAGAGATAACAGGCGTAAGCGTTGAGGGAGACCATACATTGCTGCGTTTAGTCATGGATTATAGCAAGGCGAAGAAGGAATGGGATAAATTGGCTCCAGCCATTGAAGAAGTGATGAACAGTGGCTATGGGGTCATTACTCCCTTACTTGAAGAAATGTTTCTTGAAGAGCCTGAACTCGTTAAATCAGGCGGACATTATGGAATCAAACTCAAAGCCAGCGCTCCGTCCCTGCATATCATTCGGGCGGATGTAACCACTGAAATCACTCCGCTCATAGGCACGGAAAAACAAGCGGAAGAACTCGTACGTTATATTCTCGATGAATTCGAATCTGATCCGAAGAAAGTATGGGAATCGAATATCTTTGGTAAATCCCTTCATGATTTAGTCCGTGAAGGAGTGCAGAACAAACTCTATCGGATGCCCGAGAATGCTCAACATAAACTTCAGGATACTTTACAACGGATCGTTAATGATGGCAGTGGTGGGCTCATTTGCATCATTATATAAATGAAGCTTTAAGTTAAATTAAGTATCCCAAACCTCGTATAACGATGATGCAATCATGCGTCATTAGAGATACGAGGTTTTTATTTTCGGGAGTGTGTTGCCTATTTAGAGGCATTTGCTTATAATTGTTCTAGATTTAGAGGGGAATGGGAGAGGAAAAACGTGGCTACTCGAAACAAAGATTTTTTGATGGTAAGTAAGGATATATTACCCGATGCCATCGTGAAAACGGCTCAGGCCAAAGAATTATTAGCTAAAGGGGACTGCAATACCGTTAATGATGCAGTCGAAAGGGTTAGAATTAGCCGCAGTGCGTTTTATAAGTACAAGGATGGGGTTTTTCCTTTTTATGAGGCGAGCAAAGAAAAAATCATAACGATCTCTCTGATCCTTGAAAATATAGCCGGGGTTCTATCCAACACCTTAAATTTTATCGCGAGCTTTCAGGTTAATGTGTTAACGATTAACCAGGGCATCCCGTTGCAAGGCGTGGCCAATGTTTCAATATCGTTTGAGACAGCAGAAATGGTTGATACACCTGAGAGTCTATTAGCTGGTTTAAGCGAGATTGAAGGGGTGCGTAAGATCGAGGTTATCGGGCAGAATTAAGCTGTGAAAGGGGTAGAGATAAAGTTTCACTTGCATTTTCTTTTTGGGTGTGTTAATTTATATAAGTCCCACAATTGAGGGATAGTTAATATTTTCGGGGCGTGGCTCAGCTTGGTAGAGCGCTACCTTGGGGTGGTAGAGGTCGCACGTTCAAATCGTGTCGCTCCGACCAAAAACAAAATTTACCAGTAGGATAAAATAGACTCAGAACCTTGGTATAAAGATAGATATGGAAAATATCGGGGGTTGGACAATTTACCGATAAATATTTAATAAATATCTATTAGTTTAGCTAGGTTCACCTAAGAATTACGTCAAGATTCCGTCAAAGGTTGTCGGACATTTAGGTTTAAATATTGAGAAATGCCTATTCATTTGAGTGGGTGTTTCTTTATGTTTAAGCCTTTTTTTTCAATTTATAAATAAAATTTTAATGCAAACCTTTTTACTGGAGTAGTATCATTTTAGTATAGTCAGAAAACTCATAATTATGGTAATAATATCCATTAAGAAAGTAGGTAATCCAGATGCGAGGCTATGACAAAGAGTTCAAAGAAGAGGCCATCAAATTGTCTTATGAATTAGGGATTAGAGCAGCTGCAGAACAACTGGGGGTCCCAGGAACTACGTTATACACATGGAGAAACCGAACCAAACAGTATGGATCCATCGCTTTTGTAGGGAGTGCAAATAAACGAATCGATCCAAAAACCGCAGAAGTCAGAGCCATGGAGAAGAAAATAAAAGAACTTGAAATCAAAGAGAAAATTAGGGTGCTAGATATTATCATACACAAACCTTCCAATACTTGCCTTTTCTATTTTGACACAATAGAATAAAGAGAAAAGTGTATCGAAGTAATAGGATATTTGTTCTGCTGAATTAGCTATAAGAAATCTTATAGAAATCTAACCAGATATTGGTTGGTGGCGATAAAACCAAACAGAATCAGAGTTCTAGTTGACAGTAAAACTGTTGAGCATTATGAGAACTCAAGGACCATATTACCTGAGTAGGGATGATGAATTTTGACAGGAAAGCGTCTGACTGATGTAACCTTTACGAGGGCAACACTATGAATTTTGTAGAACTGTTCCAGAAATACAATTCTTTGTTAAGGGAAAACCAAAAACTTCAGAATGAAATTAGTAGGCTGAAAGAGCAGTTGAACAAAATAAAGCAACCCGATGATACTAATTTGAATGTTGATGTTGCAGACTCTAAAATTGGTCAACTATCCTTCTTAAGCAATTTAGAAACAGCCATTGAGGAAAAACTGCAGCCTATCAATGTGAACAAATACTCAGACTCAATGGAAAAGGTACAACTTTTTAGATCATTGTTTAGAGGCAGAGAGGATGTCTTTGCCAAGCGGTGGCAAAACCAAAAGGGCTATTCAGGATACTCGCCGGTTTGCAGTAATGAATGGCAGAAGGGGCTTTGTCCTAAACCAAAGGGAAAGTGCTCCGAATGTATTCATAAAGCATACGTTCCATTGAGTGACACTTTGGTTGATGAGCATTTGAGGGGTAAAATTATCGCCGGGATTTTTCCATTGTTGCTAGATGAAAATTGCTGGTTTGTTGCAGCTGATTTTGATGATGAAGAGTGGCAAAAAGATATCAGCGCCGTCCGTGAGGTTTGTGAGGAGTTCGATATACCGATTGCAGTTGAACGCTCACGCTCGGGAAACGGTGCCCATGTTTGGATATTCTTTGAGCAAGCGATAGGAGCTTCTTTAGCCAGAAAGCTTGGTTCGGCAATCATAACTTTCACCATGAGCAAAAGACATGAAATGAATTTTAAATCCTACGACCGTCTCTTCCCTAATCAAGATACCATGCCAAAGGGTAATCTTGGAAATCTCATTGCCCTGCCTCTTCAGAGAGTGGCGAGAGAGAAAAGCAATAGTGTTTTCATTAATGAGAATTTCCAAGCCTACGAAGACCAGTGGGATTTTCTTTCATCGCTTAGAAAACTTTCTGAGGAAGAAGTCGAAAACTACATTGGCAGGTTAATGCCACGGTCAAGAACTCGGTGTGCTGCAAAAAGATGAAGATGATACGCCTAAACCTTGGGAAACAGTCAAAGTCCATTTGTCGAAAGAGGATTACCCCCCGGACACTGAGATAGTCAGAGGCAGCATGCTCTATATATCGAAGTCAGGTTTTAGCGAAAGGGCCCTTAACCAGATTAAAAGGCTGGCTGCGTTTAAAAATCCCGAGTTCTACAAAGCTCAGGCTATGCGGATGCCTACCTATGATAAACCGAGAGTTATTTCCTGTTCAGAAGAGATTGCCGAATATATCTGTTTACCAAGGGGTTGTGAAGAAGTACTAGATAAGATGCTAAAGGACGCTGAAGTTTCGATCAACTGGATTGATAAAACCAATCAGGGAAGAATCATTAACGTAGAGTTTAATGGATGTCTTAGAGAAGAGCAGCAGATTGCCGCGCGGGAAATGCTAAGACATACGAATGGGGTACTCTCGGGTACGACGGCTTTTGGCAAGACTGTTGTAGCAATCAATCTAATTGCTGAGCGACAAACTAACACGTTGATCCTGGTAGACAAAGTCAGCCTTGCTTTGCAGTGGAAAGAGCGGCTTGAGGAGTTCCTCATTATCAATGAGGTCATAACAGAAGGAGATACGAAAAAGCGCAAGCGGAAAGATCAGCTAAGCATCATTGGTCAGCTTGGAGGGGGAAAAGACAGTTTAGCTGGGATCGTAGACATTGCGGTCATGCAGTCTCTGTATAGACAAGGTGAAGTAAAAGAGTGTGTGAAAAATTACGGCATGGTTATTGTGGATGAATGCCATCATGTGTCTGCTGTTAGTTTTGAGCAGGTTTTGAAACAGATATCAGCCAAATATGTTTACGGTTTAACAGCAACGCCGATTCGTAAGGACGGACATCATCCGATTATTTTCATGCAGTGCGGCCCCATCCGGTATCGTGATGATGCCTTGAAGCAAGCCGCAAAACGGCCATTTGAACATTATATCGTTCCTCGTTTTACTTCCTTCAGAGTACCTTTGGATAAATTAGAAAAGGAAATTACTATCCAAGAATTGTATTCGGAGATCGTTGTCAATGAAATGCGAAATCAACAGATTATCGAAGATGTTATCAAATGCCATGAAAACGGCCGGAACTGTTTAGTTTTAACCGAACGAACTGCCCATGTAGAGTGGATTGCCAAGGAATTAAGTAAAACCTTTCCGGACGTCATTTCGCTAACTGGGGGTATGGGAGCAAAAGCAGCGAAAGAAATGAGGGAAAGGATTGCAAACCAGGTAGATAACCCCTTAATTTTAGTGGCGACAGGGAAGTATATCGGGGAAGGTTTTGATGAACCGCGGCTTGATACGCTGTTCTTGGCTATGCCTATATCTTGGAAAGGTACTCTGCAGCAGTATGCCGGTAGGCTTCACCGTTTGTGTGAAGGCAAAAGTGAAGTACAGATTTATGATTACGTAGATTTCAATGTCAGGATGCTGGATAAGATGTACCACAAACGCCTGTCAGGTTACGTTTCAATCGGATATAAGGCAAAAGGAGAAACCCTTGGGCCTGATGCCATTGACATAATTTTTAATAAGCAGAGCTTCATGCCTGTATACAGCAACGACCTTATTAGCGCAGAAAGGGAAATAATCATTGTTAGCCCTTTCATAACCAAGAAGGGGGTCCTGCATATGATGGAATATTTGCGGGCTGCACTTGAGAAAAAGGTAAAGGTTGTTGTTGTCACCAGACCTAAGGAAGATTTCAAGGGTAAGAATCCCGCGGGTTTAGTAGAAGCACTTGAACTATTAAAGGAAGAAAAGATAAGCCTTGTTTTACGCTCCAATATCCATCAAAAGTTTGCGGTTATGGACCAAAAGCTGGTATGGTACGGCAGCATTAATCTGTTGAGCTTTGGCAGTTCTGAAGAGAGCATAATGCGGCTTGAAAGTCCAAATGTCGCGCATGAGCTCATAAAAAGTATATGAGTTCGCCTAACGCTCGTACGTTTCATGAATAAAGGCGGGAAGTGCGGTTACGTGCTAAGACCATTCACTTTGTGATATACTCTTAATAAATTGAAATAACAGATTCAATAATTTAGGCAGGGGTGAAAATAATGGAAAACCGTGAGGTTTTATTAAAAGAACTGGAACAGATCCCCGATCCCATTCTTGTTGAGATACTAAATTATGTACGCTTTTTAAAGGCTAAGGCAGCTCAAGAAAAGTTTTCGTCAGCCCATATGAGCGAAAACATATTAGCAAAAGATTGGCTGCTCCCGGAGGAAGATGACGCATGGAACGATTTGTAAAAAGGGGATGTTGTTGTTGTCCCTTTTCCGTTTTCTGATTTGACGCAAGCCCAAAGACGACCTGCCTTGGTTGTTTTGTCACTCAAGGGCGATGATCTTATCCTTTGCCAGATTACCAGCCAAAATGTAAGGGATGATTACGCTGTAACTTTTGATGAACAGGATATGAACGATGGCAAACTAGACAAGACCAGCAATATCAGGCCTAACCGGATATTTACTGCTGATCATCACATCGTTCTCTATCGTATTGGTAGTTTAGTTCCAGCGAAAATGGAAAAAGTGATTGAGCGTCTAATTGATATTATTGCAAACGAATGATTTGAATTGGACCAACGTAATTATGGTTTGGGCACAGATGAAAAGAAGTTGGTTGTCTGTTGTTTTTAGACGTGATGAGAAGAATTTCAGGCTCAAGCAAATTTAAGCTTAAAGACTAAGAAGTACCCACTCTTTTTACGGAGAATGGGTACTTCTTAGTCTTTAAATAGGTTGTTACAGATAAACTTAATGGCGAATACCCCTTTTACTCAATTGAGCTTTATCAAATCGATTTGGGTCTATTGAAAACCTTTTTGTCTATAGTTTGACTCTGTATTGGTAGAATTGTACCGATAAAAACTACAAGGTATATAATGCTAGCAATAATAATCCCCATAGTTACTATTCTGCCAAATTTGTCGGTAGGAACGATGTCACTTCCAACTGTCGAAAATGTTGCTATAACGAAATAAACCAGTCGCTGAACATTAATAGCTCCTTCAGACCCAAAGAAGTTAAAGTCAATTTTCCAAACGAGTAAGACCTCAGTATAAAGGATTTGGACTATTGTAATAAACCAGACCAACATACCAATGTATTTAGCGTACCATTTATAACCTTGTTTATTATTTGATTTTGGAAAGAGTAAACGTGGGTTGCTGCTTACCAGTAACAAACCTCTGATGGATATTATATGGCTGAGAATGAGTCCTAAAGCAATTGGGAACTTAAAAAAACGGACGCTTTCAAGATCTAAAGTCAAAAGGTAAAATAAAAGGATTAACGGAACTATAAAGGAATAACTTAATGCTGGCCATGAATTATTGCCTTGATCATCCAGAAAGATTCCACGGAAACATATATTGTATGGAACATCAAAATCAATCAATCGGCAATGGAAGAACATGGTAGAAAACGGATCTTCGTGGTATAATTAAAGGATAATATAGAATGAAAAAGGTGAATCAATGGATATTTACTTATTACTTGATTTATACAAAGCAATCATAGACGAGCGCAGGCCCTTCGAGGGAGAACTGCTGAAACAACTTCAAGATTACTATCGCATTGGCCTTACTTGGTCTTCGAATGCTCTTGAAGGGAATACCCTTACAGAAAGTGAAACCAAAGTGCTGCTTGAGGATGGATTAACAATTGGGGGCAAACCTTTACGTTATACTTTTGAGGCAATTGGTCATGCCAAAGCCTACGATTTCATGTTCACGCTGCTTAAAAATCGAACTATAACGGAAAATGATATTCTCACCATGCATCAGATGTTTTATGAGAGTATTGAAAGTGAGTACGCAGGAAAATACCGTGATCTCGATGTGTTTATTTCCGGTTCCAAATATCCTGTGGCAGAACCGAAACGTATCCAGACAGAAATGGATGAACTGTTTAAATGGATCGAAGCTGAAAGAGAAAAGCTTCATCCGGTCGTTTTCGCAGCACAGCTCCATAAACGTTTCGTTTTTATCCATCCGTTTAAAGATGGAAATGGAAGAATCGCTCGGCTAATCATGAATACAGCACTGATCCAGGATGGATACATGTTAGCTGTGATTCCTCCGATTCTTAGACATGAGTACATTCAGCTTCTTGAAAAAGCGCATAGAGATGACAAACCCTTTGAAGAGTTTATTGCAGAGAGGGTCATTGAATCACAGAAAGAAATTATGCGCCTTTTGCACATACCAATACCTAAGCTTTAAAGGGTATGTGACTCTAATACCAAAGGGTTTTCAACAAGCTAATGTTATAAACAATAATGAATTCAAGCCCTTAGTATCTCATCAGAAAGAACAATTTAAGCCGCTCGTAGAGTGGCTTTTTTACATGAAGTTGATGAATGAGTTCCTCTAGGTCCAGGCCAATACGAGGCTGGAAATATCAAAGTTGTCTGCCCTCATTGTTATTTAGCTCCGACCACTAAATTAAGTCTTTAAGGGCTTTTTTGTTGCCTTTTTTGAAGCATCAAGGCGTTTTTATCTAAGAGTGATTCGAAAAAGATGTGTCTGAATGGCGTTAATATAGAAGCTAATCATTAACCATAGAGGATTGAGATCATAAAATATAATGTATGAACGAGGAATCTAGAGCAATACCCTTTAATGAAGAGAAGTTTTCAGGTATTTCGCATATGGTATTAGGAAATGAGGGGAATCCTATTTTTTTATTGACAACCTGCTACTTTATGCTAAAATTGTTCTCGATGGGAATTTGGGTCACCGGATAATTGTTCGGCTCGGATTCCTTCCTATTTTGTAAAAGAAAAGGGGGCAACGATGACAAAATGAGCAATTCTCTGGGACGTCATGTGTTGGCTGAGATCTATGGTTGTAGTTTCGATATTCTTAATGACCGAGAAAAGGTCGAAACGATCATGGTCAACGCAGCCCTGGAAGCAGGAGCAGAAGTACGTGAGGTTGTATTTCACAAGTTCAGTCCACAGGGAGTCAGCGGCGTTGTTGTTATTTCAGAATCCCATTTAGCCATTCATACGTGGCCAGAACTTGGATATGCAGCGGTAGACGTCTTCACGTGTGGGGATCGTGTCAATCCCTGGGATGCCTGCAATTATGTTACCGAACAATTTAAGGCAGGTCATATGACTGCGACCGAAATGAAACGCGGAATTGTAGAGGATCCAAATGAAGCGGTAAATCTTTAGGAGGGATATTTATTTTATTCCAGACTAAGATGTCGGCTGACTAATAGGCCTTGTGACATGTTTGTTACAAGGTCTATTAATTTTCAGGATATAAGTCCATAGACTTGCAAAAGATAAAATCATAACCTCCGGCGACAATTCACTTGGCAGGAATTTAAGGTTTTTTATAGAATAATGTTTAGATTAGGCTCAAAAAGTTAAGGAGAGATGGTCTTGTTCCCACTCAAAGAAAGCTTTATGAGAGAACTCAAAGAGATTAATGATACATTGGCTCGTGAAATACGATTTAAAGCGACAGAATTCGAAGATCTCGTCGATTTATCTGCAGACGACCTAGATGAAAATGCATGTCCTTTAATTGTGTTAGCGATAAATCGTTCTTTCAGGGGAAATGTCCGTCCGGCAGTTGCGCTGGCTATGATCGTTCAATATATTTTTTTGGCGGATCAAGTTCATCACCTCATGAAAGATACTCCTGATTTAGAAGAAGAGAAACGACAGTTTCCGGTATTGGTTGGGGATTTCCTCTATGGGAAATTCTTTTTAGGGTTATGCAAAAACAAACTTTTAAACTTATTGGCCCCTTTGGCCCGGGTCATTGCAGTTATGAATGAGGGCGCTATTTCTCGTTGGCTCATAAATGGAAAAGGTAGCGAAAGTGAGCAGCTTAAAATACTGGAAATGGAGCGTGCGAACTTAACAGGCGTAGCTGCACGGCTAAGCGCTGAACTGGCAGGCTGCTCTGAGAAGATCCAAAACCGATGTGAAGCTCTGGGGTGGGAATTAGGGCTTGCCTGGGCGGCTTGGCGCGATCATATGGAACGGCGAGTTGTTCAACAATCCTTGTTCCGGGCAAAAGAGATTCTTCAGGAAATACCTGAGGCAGAGGCCAAACCTCTTCACGAGCTTTATCAATATATGGAAAGGAGCTTGGGAGAAGCCGTATGAGTAAAGTTAGAGTTTTTTTAGAAATGATTAAATTTGAGCATACTTTATTTGCGCTACCGTTTGCCTATTTAGGTGCTTTCTTAGCCTCGAACGGTTTTCCAACCTTGGAAAAGTTTATTTGGATTACTTTAGCCATGGTTGGAGCACGTACAGCGGCTATGTCCCTCAATCGATTAATAGACCGTTATATAGACGCTCGCAATGCCAGAACAAGTGAACGAGCGATCCCGTCGGGAAAATTAAACAAAAAGGAAGTTTATCTCTATACGGTTTTATCTTTTCTATTGCTGGGAGTTTCCGCGTATCAGCTGAATTGGCTTTCTTTTAAATTGATGCCGATTGCCGTTTTTTTTCTTGTCCTTTACTCCTATACAAAACGATTTACGTGGATGTGCCATCTCGTGATGGGAATATCTCTTGGCTTAGCTCCAGCTGGGGCTTGGATTGGGGTGACAGGACATTGGGCATTGCCCCCAATTCTTCTGGGCTTGGGAGTCATGTTTTGGTCGGCAGGTTTTGATATTGTCTACGCCTGCCAGGATGTTGATTTTGACCGTAAAGAAGGGTTATTTTCAATTCCAGCCGTTTTTGGGATAACTCGCGGGTTAGAGGTTTCAATCGGTTTCCATGTTATTGCCCCGTTATTATTTATCACGATGGGTATTGTTGCTGGTTTGCACTGGTTATATTTCACGGGAGTTGCGATTGCCATTATTCTCCTTTTCCGGCAGCATCAGATTGTCTCAGCCAGCGATCTCTCCCAAGTAGGAGTGGCTTTCTTTAATATGAATGGTTATCTGAGCGTTCTTCTTTTTATCTGCGGAGTTTTGGATATCGTTTTATTAAAGTAAATAACAAGGTTTGTGTGAGTCTATCCGCTGATTTAGCGCCACTAAAACTCCTAATTCTTAAGTGGAAGATAACTAGAAAATCAGTGGTGAGCCTTAGTTGCCTTATACTCTCCTGGGATAAGATGAAACTTACTTCAGTTGGAGTTATAACACCAATTGAAGTAAGTTTCCTTTATCGCTTGACGCAAGCTAAATTTTCGTTAGGGGGAACAACATGTTATCGCTTTTTGCCCAGAGTGAGCTGAAAGACCTTATTGAGAAGGTGGAAAAAGAGGAGCGACTCGATTACAAGGCGGGTGTCCGATTAATGAAAAGCAAGGACATCTTGGCTCTTGGATATCTGGCTAATTCTCTGCGCGAACGGAAAAATGGGGATCAAACATATTTTCTTGGTAATCGTCAAGGATTTGAAAATCAAGACGCTACTCATCGCCTAGACATAAAAACGAATGCCCCGATGCAGTATGGACAGGGCGAGACAGTGGAAGAGAGAATTGATCATTTGCTCCAACTGCGTGAACTTCAAGATAAAACAGGTGGCTTTTTATCGTTTACTCCCTTCGCCGGCGACCCCAAAAACACAAAAATCAAAGAGAACATGGGGGTAGAGAGCACAACGGGATTTGAAGATCTACGAATGCTCGCGGTCTCAAGGATTCTTTTAGATAATTTCGATCATATTAAAGCCTTTTGGAGGGTACTCGGACCGAAGCTGGCCCAAGTTTCTTTGGAGTTCGGGGTAGATGACTTAGATGGTACAGTTGTCGAGGATAAAAACACCCCTGCGGCCGGGGCAGATACGGAACAGGTTATGTACAAGAAAGCTCTTATTAAGATGATTCATAAGGCCGGACGGCATGCGATTGAGCGGGATACCCTCTACCAGGTCATTAAGGATTATGGGCGTGCAGGAGGGCAAGACTAATGAGAGATCAAACGAAGACGCTTCAAATTCTTGAAAAACGTTTAACTGGCGAGCGTTTAAAGGTGGACGATGGAGTTTATTTACTGGAGAATGCTGAGCTCTTGTTACTCGGTGAGGCGGCAGATCAGGTTCGTAATCAAATGCATCCAGAAAAGATTGTTACCTTCGTCATCGATCGTAATATTAACTATACAAATGTTTGCACAAGCAAGTGCAAATTCTGTGCTTTCTACCGTAAGCCCGGGGACCCTGAAGGATATGTTTTGTCACGGGAAGAATTACATGCTAAAATTGAAGAGACAGTAGCTCAGGGGGGAACCCAACTTTTAATTCAAGGCGGATTGAATCCGGATCTTGGACTTGAATATTTTGAGAATATGCTCAGGGATATCAAAGCGAATTTCCCAATTCATATTCATTCCTTTAGCCCGCCGGAAATCTGGGATTTAGCCGAAAAAAGTGGGTTGAGCATCCGTGAAGTGATCAGTCGGTTAAAAGCAGCGGGACTCGATTCCATCCCAGGTGGTGGTGCAGAAATCCTCGATGATCGTGTCAGGGGACTCATTAGTCCAAATAAAGTGAAGTGGCGGCCTTGGATGGAAGTGATGACCACAGCTCAATCCTTAGGCATGACAACCACCGCCACAATGATGTTTGGACATGTTGAGACGATGGAAGAACGAATTCTTCATATGGTTCGTGTTCGGGAAGCGCAGGAAATGTACGGCGGATTTACCGCTTTTATTCCCTGGAGTTATGCTCCTCGTCATACTGAACTCGGCGGGGAAGGTTCGACTGGGGTTGAATACTTAAGAACTTTAGCCGTATCGCGGCTCATCCTCGATAATGTCCCGAACATTCAGGCATCATGGGTAACGCAGGGGGCTAAAATGGCCCAAGTGGCGTTGCGTTTTGGAGCTAATGACTTTGGCAGTACAATGCTTGAGGAGAATGTCGTACGCGCTGCAGGAGTATCCACTCGTGTTCCCCTTCAAGAGATAATTCATTGTATCGAAGATGCAGGATATACAGCAGTTCAGCGTAATACGCATTATGAACAGTTAAAGGTTTATGGGAAGGATGTGTAGAAATGCGCAGGCGGAAACGTGAAGACGTCAACATGCCACTTATGGAGCATATCCAAGATTTACGGAAAGTTCTAGTTGTCTCTGCCTATGCCATTGCTTTAGGATCAGTACTGGGGTGGGTCTTTAGTGGTAAGGTTTTTGCATATTTGGCAAGCCCTATTCTTGCTCTAACTGGCGTGTCTTTTATTACAACCACTCCCATGGAACCCATGATGGTCAAGCTTAAAGTTTCTATAGTTACTGGGGTTGTTTTAGCTTTACCAGTTCTTTTGTGGCAGATTTGGTCCTTTGTCTTACCCGCTCTAAAGCAGACAGAGCGCAAGTATTTGTATATGATTATGCCGAGCTCCTTAATCCTCTTTGCTCTTGGAGCCGCCTTTAGCTTTTTCTTTGTAATCCCAATCGGGACTAAATTTTTATTGCTATCGGTTGGTGGGGCTGTTCAATCGACCCCTTTGGTAACGCAAAGCTCATATCTCAGCTTTTTAATCACGTTTATCTTGACCTTTGGATTGGTATTTCAGCTTCCAGTTGTTCTCTTACTTTTAATACGCATAGGAGTCCTTTCTCCGAACACACTCGCGAAAAAGCGGAAATGGGCATTCTTCATAATCATTGCGCTAACCATGCTTATCGCACCGACCCCGGATATGCTTACTCAAGCTTTAATGGCTGGCTCGATGTATTTACTCTATGAAATCAGTATTTGGTTAGGTTATCTTGTTGTCAGAAAACGGGAAAAAGCGTTAAATGCATCATAGGAGGGGAATATTATGGGAATCTCACTTTCTGAACTCCTCATTCTGATGGTGATCGGTCTGATTTTGTTTGGACCTGAAGATTTACCGGATGTTGCACGAGCTGCAGGAAAGATCGTTTATGAGATAAAAAAAATGATGAGTGAAGCAACCAAGGATTTCAAAGATGTCGTGAATACTCCTATGAATGTCATAACTAAGACTTTTGAGGAATCAGTTAAACCTGCTTTTGAAGAGAAAAGTACGAACTCGAAAACGCAAACGGTTACGGTACAAGAAAGCACTGAACCGAAGGAAGAGCTTCTTACCTATGATGAAGTGGAGAATTCTTCTTCGAAACCCCAGAACGAAGAGCAGGATAATGTTGACGATCCTCTAGCCGAGCTGCCGGCAGCTATGGTATCATATAAAGTTGAAAAAAAGGGTGCAAGCAGGTGAACCGGTTTTGAAACAATTATGGTTGTTTAATCAGATTAACTCGGATCTTCAACGTGTAGAGAAAGAACTCCATCGGTTCGTTGAAACGGATTTCCCGGTTCTCCAGGATTCAGCAGTTCATTTATTGGATGCTGGAGGTAAGCGTTTACGTCCCGCATTTGTGCTCTTAGCGGGAAAATTTTATGGCTATCCCATTGCGAAGTTACAGCCGGTGGCTATGGCTTTAGAACTCATCCATATGGCAACACTTGTTCATGATGATGTGGTTGACGATTCTCAAACTCGACGGGGAAGACCTACGGTCAAAGCCAAGTGGGGTAATGTCGTTTCCGTTGCGACAGGAGATTATCTACTGGCTCGATCCCTTGAACTCATAGCTCAGATCAATCATCCAGAAGTTTCACGAATTCTAGCCGAGGTTAGTGTTGAAATGAGCCAAGGCGAAATTCAGCAAATCAAGGGCTCCTTTGATGTTAGGCAGAATCTAAAGCAATACTATTATCGGATTAAGCGAAAAACCGCAATGCTTATTGAAGCCAGTTGTAAACTGGGTGCCATTGTTTCTGATGCGCCCAAACGGCAAGTATGGGTACTTGGGGCTTATGGGCATGCCATAGGAATGGCTTTTCAAATTGTTGATGATGTTTTGGATGTCACTGCTGAAGCGTCTCAGTTGGGGAAACCAGTCGGAGGAGATTTACAGCAAGGAATCATGACTTTGCCTATGATTATTGCCTTAGATCGTTCCTCCCAGAAAGAGCACTTATTATATTTATTGGGGAAACAAGATAAATCCGAGCAGGAGGTTCAAGAGACGATTCAGCTTATCAAAGATTCAGGCGCGATTGATGAATCCATGCGTTGCGTAGACCTATACATTAGTAAAGCAAAAAGTTATCTTCAAGAATTACCTAATGTTCCGACGCGGAAAGCGTTAGAAGATTTGGCACAGTTTATTCGAGATCGAAATTTTTAGTCTCAACCTGCAAAGCCCCACCTTAGAGAATGAAAAGAGCTCAGTTCATCTTCTAAGGTGGGGCTTTTGCAGAGAAGTCGAGTTAATAGCAGGGTTGAAAACATACCGTGGGCTGAGTCTAGTGCAAATCGTTATTATGGGAAATGGATATGTAATCGTACGAATAAGTACAAATGAATCGCCTAGTGGAAGCTATGACAATATTTAGAAAGCATAGTTATCAAAGAAGTGTGTATTATAGGAAAATCCGGCAAAAAACCGGATTGAACCGAGGTAATGGTAAATATACTGAGATATAGCCTAAATGGTCACCAAATCTAGATTTCAATTTATTTTTTTAATATGTTAGAATCTAATTGTATTGGTTTAGACATAATTTGTCATTCTTATTGTGAAAGTGTAGACAAACTTAAAGAAAGGGGTTTGATCCATTGTGTTAAAGCATCATTCTAAAATTACCTTAACTCGACGAACCGCTTTAAAGATTGGAGTATTAACTACAGCATCCCTTGTCATAGGAGTTTCACCGCTTCAGAAATTTCAGGCAACTAGTGTTCAGGCTGCCGGAAACACTGAAAGCAGCCCCAAACAACTCGGCTTCTCCCATAACCAGAACACTTGTATCGGTTGTCGAAGCTGCGAGTATGCTTGCAAGAAACTATATAAGTGGGAAGAAGGAGTCAAGTGGCGAACAGTTTATACTCAAACGACGGAAGATAAGCCTAAGCCTTTCTTTCTATCGATGAGTTGTAATCATTGTGCAGATCCGGCCTGCCTTAAAGTCTGCCCTGTAGGTGCCTATACAAAACGGGAGAAAGACGGGATTGTTGTTCATGACTCTTCAAGATGCGTAGGATGTGGTTATTGCTTATATGCCTGCCCTTATCATGCCCCGCAATTTGGTAAAACGAGTGGCGCTGTTTCCAAATGTAGTTTCTGCTATCAAAGACAAGACAATGGGGAAAACCCTGCTTGTGTTGATGCGTGCCCTACCAAAGCCCTTAAATTTGGGGACGTGGAGGAACTTAAAAAACAGGAAGGGGCTGTGTTTCAAATTTCAGGTATGCCTACACCTAAAATAACCAATCCTTCCTTGGTGATTATCCCTAAAAAAGGATAATAAGTGAAATCAAAATGAGAAGTGCGTAATCGAGAAAAGTAGATAAAGATTTGGAGGTATCGCTCATGGAATTACATTGGGGATGGTTCATCGTTATTTATCTTTTTTTAGGTGGTTTAGGTGCGGGAGCTTATCTTACTTCCTTTGCCGCAGGGAAAGGCTGGCTCGGAAATTCCCCAGCTCTTCAGCGTGTCGGTTATTATATTTCGGCACCGGTAGTAGCATTTGGAACTTTACTTTTGGTTTTTGATCTAGGTCAAGGATTGAAAAAACCATGGCTATTGATCGGCTTACTTGCTAACCCACGTTCGGTGATGACTTGGGGTGTCTACATCTTGGCATGCTTTATCTCAGTTGGGTTAGTCGTTGCCTATTTTTCATTAAGGAAAAGAGAAGTTCCAAAAGGACTCTTATACTTTGGTGCAATTCTTGCTTTAGCAACGGGTACATATACAGGATTACTCTTAGCTGTTACTAAAGCAGTGCCTATTTGGAATACATATCTGATGCCCGTTTTGTTTGTAGTCTCCGCCCTTTCAACGGGGCTGTCGTCGTCCTCCTTACTCAGTTATTTGATTGAAAAAGGAAAGAAAACGGATGAACGGAAAGTTTGTAAGATACATTTTGGGTTAGTTGGAGCCGAAATCATTCTTCTCGTAATTTTCTTTGGAACTATGCTTTCTGGTCTTCATGGAGCGGTTGGGGTTCAATCTGCCAAGATGATCCTTTCAGGCTCAATTGCCGTGACCTTTTGGATTTTGCTTGTTGGTGGAGGGCTAGTTATTCCACTTATAGTTTTTGTTAATAATTATAAAAAGTTGATGCAATATAAAATAAGAGGACAAGTTAAACTCGATCTTGTCCCTGATATGAGCCAAGCAGAAGAAACCGCGGTAGCTTCTGAAGAACCTGATTGTACACGTTCGATGTTAACTGTTGATACTGGGGTCATTATTGGAGGTTTCATCTTACGCTATGTCATGATTTTTGCGGCTCTTCCCCTATGGAATGGTATACTTCAATAATAATAGAGGATAAAAGTTAATACGAGCAAAGCTTAGGCCTAATATAAGGGCAGCAAGAAAAGCTTTGCTTTTTTTTTATTTTTGAAAAAAATTGAACAAGCCCCCAAAATTAATCGGTTAAAGCTGAAAAAGCACTTATGCAAAAGAAAGATATCAGAAAAGAGTCTGATGTTACTGTAGGAGAATTGAAATATATATAGTAAAATGACAACAAGATAGTTCTTTAATGTATAAGATAAAAAGCGAGTGGAGGTATTTCATGAATGATCAATCTGAAGGTGTAATGGAAAAAGTCTGGAATATTTTCAGTTCAATGAAGACTGGAGTATTTCTCCTAGGTGTTGTAGCTGTCGTCTCCGGTATCGGAACTTTGATTCCTCAGGAAGCACTCGATCCTAAGGGAGCTCAGTCGGTAAGTGCGATTTGGAAGACGCTCGGGTTTACGCATTTGTATGCAACAATCTGGTTTCGGCTGGTACTCGGGCTACTCTGTGTTAATCTAATCGTATGCAGCGTACAACGGTTTAGCGGGATTTATCGTAAAACGTTTAAACCCAATCCTCCGCAATCGTCCAAAGCTATTCCTCAAAAGATTCAAGCTAAAATCTCTGGCCCTGAAAGTGAATTACGTGCGGCAGTGATGAAAGTACTCACTGGTAAAGGATATCGACTAACCACGAGCGAACAAGAGGGGCGCTGGAGTTTTATTGCGCAAAAGCGTCGATGGGGAAATTGGGGGTCTTTGCTTACCCATCTTGCCTTCGTAGTTCTTATTCTCGGCGCTCTTGTTGGATCGATGATCGGTTTCAAGGGATACTTTATGGCAGGTGTAGGAGATACGCTCCCGATCAAACAGATCGAAGTGAGCAAAGGAAATGTCAATGAAAATTTTAGTATGAAGATCAACTCAGCCGAGGATCGGAAGCTGGCCAACGGCGAACGAGATAACTGGTATACGGATATGAGTATTATCGAGTCGGGGAAAGAGGTCGCACGACAAACACTATCGGTTAATCACCCGTTTACTTATCAAGGTGTAACTTTTTATCAAGCTAACTTTGCCCAAGGCGGTAAATTTACAGTGGATTTGAAGGGACAGAAGATTCCTGTTGTCCTTCAGGATCAAGGCGGAAACTACTTCCAAGTGCCCGGAACAGATCTTTACTTATTTCTCTCTGCTATGAAAGCCGATCCAAAGGCGCCGGTTGTCCTTTATCAAGTCTACCAAGGAAACTCACCCATAAAAATGGGGCAAATGAGTTTGGGACAAGCTGATAACATAGACAACACTTTTACGTTAACTTTTGACGGTATGGCAGGCTATACAGGCCTGCAAGTAAAAAAAGACCCAGGTGTAAATGTGGTTTGGTTGGGATGTGCACTTTTAATGCTGGGACTAATCCTCTCCTTCTATTGGAGACCGCATACACTAAGCGGTATCATCGAGACGAAAAAGGAATCCAGCTTACTTTTGGGGGCAGTCCGTGGTAGACTTGCAGTGGGGACACAAGAGGAGTTTAATCAGGCTGTGACTGATGTAGAGGGGCTAATTACGGCTGGTTCGGCTGGAAGTTGAAGATGAAAGTCATTAAAAAGAGGGAGAGTGTAACATGAACGAAACCCTAAATAACATCGAAGTTGCGATGTTTTACCTCATGATTATTGCCTATTTATTGAGCACAGTTATGTATTGGCTGACACTCGTCTCAAAAAAGGTATGGCTTGAACATTTGGCTACGGGAATCACCATCCTTGGCTTAGCAGGGAATACAGTTGCACTCATTGTGCGAACAATCATTGCGCAGAGACCCCCCTTATCGAATGGGTACGAATTTATTCTTACGTTTTGTTGGGGCATTGTTGCCGTCTATCTGTTTGCGGAATTTAGGTATAAGATAAAAGCCTTAGGTAGTTTTGTCATGCCTCTTCCGTTTCTTCTTTTGACGTTCATCATTATGAAAATGGGTCCAGAAGAGCGTGTTGCCTCAGCCATCCCACCCGCTCTGAAAAGCCAGTGGTTGACGTTTCACGTAATAACGGCCATGCTCGCGTATGGAGCTTTCGCTATTTCTTTTGGCTTAGGGGTAATGTATTTACTTAAATCTCGCTCCGATGATGAAAATGGGAAGTCTAACGCCAAAGGATGGATTTCACGTTTTCCTGCGTCTCAAATATTAGATGAGCTCGCATATAAGATCATTGGATTTGCATTCCCATTGCTGACCCTTTGTATTATAACGGGTGCTATCTGGGCGAACTATGCTTGGGGCACTTATTGGTCCTGGGATCCGAAGGAAACCTGGTCCTTAATTACTTGGATTATCTATGCTGCTTATCTCCATGTGCGTTTGATGTATGGCTGGAAAGGAAAAAAAGCGGCCTGGATGGAGGTTTTTGGTTTTCTTGCGGTTTTGTTCACCTTCTTTGGTGTAAATTATCTCCTGCCTGGACTTCATTCTTACGCTTAAGGAAAAATAATTTAAAAAGGGGGAATTCTTAGTTCTAAAGTCGAATTATTTAGAATTATTTAATGAGCTATTTTGAAGAAGGTGCTGAATACGTGGCTGATTATTATCCAATTTTTGTGGACCTAAAACACAAATCAGTATTGGTGGTCGGTGGGGGAAATATTGCCTACCGTAAGGTCCAGACCTTATTGGAGCATGGAGCGGTTGTTCATATCGTTTCGCCAAGCTTATTACCAGAGTTAAAGGATTTAGTCGATTCCCAGCGCTGTTTCTGGGTAGAAAAGGAATATGGTGCAGAAGATATTAAAGATGATTTGCTCATCTTCTCCTGTACAGAAAAAGATGAGGTCAATGACGCCGTTTCTCTTGATGCCCAAAAGAACTACCGATTGATTAACGTTGTTGATGATCCGGATAAGTGTTCATTTATCGTACCTTCCATTATGGAGCGGGGAGATTTGAAGATTGCCGTTTCCACGAGTGGAAGCAGCCCGATTGTGGCGCGACAGATCAGGGAGCAGCTCCAAGCGCAATACGGCCAGGAGTTTGAGCAATATCTCGCTTTATTAAAGGAATGGCGGATTAAAGTTAAATCAGATTTACCTTCAGAACAGAAACGAAAATTTTGGGTAAAAGCGACCGACGGTGAAATTCTAGGACTGATTAAAAACGGCCAGCTTAGAGAGGCGAAAGGAGTGATCGAGAGTTGTTTCCGGTCACTGTTGGATTAAATCATCGTACAGCCCCAGTCGAAATCCGGGAGAAGGTGAGCTTTCCGCATTATAAAATAGAAAATGCTCTCCTTGAGCTTAAGTCTTATCCGGCATTAGAAGGCGTGGTCATAATCAATACTTGTAACCGCCTGGAAATTTATGCTGCGACAACTGATGTCGAGATTGGAATTAACTCCATTAAAAAATTTCTGGCTCATCATGCTCAATTAGAGGAGCATGAAATTTTTCAGTACTTATATGTTCATACATTATACGAAGCAGTCCGTCATCTCTTTCGGGTGGTTGCTGGTTTAGATTCCATGATATTGGGAGAAACCCAAATCCTTGGACAGGTTGCTCATGCTTATGAAAAGGCTGTAAATGCCGGGGTTACTAATAAAGTGATTAATGTTTTTTTCCAGAATGCTTTAACTGTAGGGAAGAGGGTCAGGGCGGAAACACAAATTGACCAGCACCCGACTTCTATTTCGTATATTGCGGTGGAGCTTGCGAAACAAGCTTTGGGAGAGCTTGAGGGACGAAGTATCCTTATTTTAGGCGCAGGTGAGATGAGTGCTTTAACAGCAAAGCATCTCGTTGCGAATGGCGCGAGTACAGTGATGGTCTCCAATCGCTCCCATGCCCGTGCCCAGACTTTAGCCGCTAAGTTCAACGGAATAGCTGTTCAATTTGAAAAGCTTGGGGAATGTCTGCAGGAAGTAGATATTGTGATTTCGGCGACTGCAGCCGCAAATTTTGTGGTACTGCCTGAACAGATTCAAGAAGTTATGAAGCAGAGAAATCGGCGACCGCTTTTACTTGTGGATATTGCTGTACCTCGGGATATTCACCCCAACGTTGGGTCAATTCCTGGGGTAACGTTATACGATATTGATGATTTACGCGGAGTTATTGATGCCCATCAAAACGCACGAGAAATCGCGGGACAAAAAGCAGAACTCATTATTGAAGAAGAGATGGGCCAGTTCATGAAATGGCATAATTCTCTATTTGTGATTCCGACGATTGTTGCGTTGCAGCATCGGGGCGAGGAAATCAAGAACGAACAACTTGAGCATGCGCTTAACAAATTAGGAGGACTCACTGCTAAACAGGAGAAAGTTGTCCGCTCAATGGCGAATGGGATTGTCAATCAATTGCTTCATACCCCCATTACCAACCTCAAGGAAGTTGCGACGACTCGCCATGGACATCTTTATACTGAAATCTTGCAGAACTTATTTAACCTAGACGTAGATGAGGAATCTATGCGCTCGCTACGGAACGTAGCTCAGTCTCTAGGCCAGGTTAAAACCAAGGAGGGCACGGCTAAATGAGTACAATACGCATCGGGACACGGGATAGCTTACTCGCCCTGTGGCAGGCTGAGTGGGTAAAAACACAGCTAAATTCGATTTATCCCGAGCATGAATTTACTCTCGTTTCGATGAAGACGAAAGGGGATAAAATTCTTGATGTTCCTTTGGCCAAAATAGGGGATAAAGGTCTATTTACGAAAGAGCTTGAAAATGGCTTATTGCGCGGCGAGATTGATCTCGCCGTGCATAGTCTCAAAGATTTACCAACAATCTTACCTGAGGGTTTGATTATCGGCGCGGTCTGTGAACGTGAGGAACCACGAGATGTCTTTTTGAGTAAAGACGGAACCCATCTCGAAGACCTATCGGCAGGCGCAGTGATAGGGACAAGCAGTCTTCGACGCAAAGCGCAATTGCAACATTACCGAGCGGATTTAAACTTCGCGGATTTGCGGGGTAACTTGCAGACCCGTTGGCATAAACTCGAAGAATCCGACATGGCAGGGATTGTCTTAGCGTATGCGGGTGTAAAGCGCTTAGGTTGGGAAGAACGGATTACGCAGCTTATTCCGGAAACGATCATGCTCTCAGCCGTTGGCCAAGGGTCGATTGCGATTGAGATCAGCGCTGAGCGTCAGGAGATTCAAGACCTATTGAAATCTCTTCATCATGAGGAAACAAGTTTGGCAATTCGCGCTGAACGAGCGCTTATGCGTCGCTTAGAAGGGGGCTGCCAGGTCCCCATTGGGGCTTTAGGACTTGTCCATGAAGGAAGGGTCCAACTGAGGGGAATGGTCGCCTCACTGGATGGTCAACACTTGCTTAGAGCATCCGCAGAAGGGCAGAATCCCGAGGAAATTGGCTATGATGTTGCAGGACAACTCCTCGCTCAAGGGGCAAAGGCCATTCTTGATCAGATCAGAGTTTTAAGCTAATTTTGAGTTGAAACGGAGTGTGGAAATTTGGACACGGGATATGTTTATTTAGTCGGAGCAGGCCCGGGAGACCCGAAGCTCATCACAGTCAAAGGTGCTGAGTGTATTGCGAAAGCAGAGGTTCTCGTCTATGATCGCTTAGCCTCTCGGCGCTTACTTACTTTGGCCAATCCAAAATGTGAAATGATTTATGTCGGAAAATCTCCAGATCGTCATACCCTCCATCAGGAACAAATCAATGAGGTCTTGGTTAAAAAGGGACTTGAAGGAAAAATTGTAACCCGCTTAAAGGGCGGAGACCCATTCGTTTTCGGCCGAGGAGGAGAAGAAGCTGAATCTTTGCTTAATGCTGGAATACCCTATGAAGTTGTTCCAGGGGTGACTTCAGCTATTGCTGTTCCTGCTTATGCTGGGATTCCGGTTACCCATCGAGATTTAACCTCTTCCTTTGCGGTGATTACGGGGCATGAAGATCCTAGTAAAAATAGCTCAGCGATTGCCTGGGAACATATTGCAAACTCTCATGGGACCTTAATTTTCTTAATGGGTATGGAAAATCTAGCGCTTATCGCCAATAAACTCGTGGCAAACGGACGCGCGAATACCACCCCAGTCGCCCTCATTCAATGGGGAACCCGCCCGGAACAGAGAACGTTAGTTGGTGAATTGCGCAATATCGCTGATCGTGCTGAGCAAGAAGAATTTACTAATCCGTCGATTATTATCGTTGGTGAAGTGGTTAGTCTCCGCGAAAAACTCCAGTGGTTTGAAAAGAAAGCGCTTTTTGGGCAACGTATTGTGGTTACGCGAGCACGTCATCAAGCTAGCGTGTTGTCGGAAGCGATTGAAGATTTAGGCGGGGAGCCTTGGGAATTTCCGGCTATTGAACTTGCCCCTCCCAGTGACTCGCAAAAACTGATTAAAGCCCTAGAGCAGATCAAACGTTTTAATTGGTTAGTTTTCACAAGTGTCAATGGAGTAGAAGAATTCTTTAAAGAGCTCAAAAACCAAGGTAAAGATGTTCGAGATTTAGCGGGAATTGAGCTCGTAGCGATTGGGCCGGCAACGCAAGCGGCTTTAGAGAATCGGGGCTTGCGTGTTTCCTTTGTGCCGGAAGAGTATCGGGCCGAGAAAATTATCGAAGGGCTCACTAGCCGAGTTCTCCCCGGTCAAAGTGTGCTCCTCGCTCGCGCTGAAGAGGCGAGGGATATCTTACCCGAGTCCTTAAAAGCTTTGGGGGCTGATGTCTGGGATGTCCCGGCTTATCGGACGATAGTTGGACAGGCGAATAAAGAAGAATTGAAAGCCATGTTACGCGATCATCTCATCCAGGCTGTAACGTTTACGAGCTCATCGACGGTGCGCAACTTTTTGCAACTTCTTGATGGTGACCGCTCCTTACTTGAAGGCGTTAAACTCTTTTCGATCGGGCCGATCACCAGTGCAACGGCACGTGAGCTGGGCTTAATCATTCATCGCGAAGCCAAAAAATATACGATTAAAGGGCTAGTTCAAGCCTTAGTGGAGGGTTAAGAATGATTAGTGTGACAAAGTTACTCTTTAATACAGAATATTTCGGAGACTCCTTACGCTACAGTGCTGATTCGAAAGGTGCAAAAAACGGGACTACGACAGGTAGTGGCCCCGTTGTTGTTTGGAACTCAACCCGCACCTGTAACTTAAGATGTAAACATTGTTATATGGAGTCTGATGCTCAAAAATATCAGGGTGAGCTGACCACCGAAGAAGCGAAGCGCTTCATTGATGATCTTGCTGACTTTAAAGTACCCGTCTTGCTCTTTTCTGGCGGAGAACCTTTGATTCGCCCAGACTTTTTTGAATTGGCTGCCTATACTATGTCCAAGGGAATCCGTCCGACCCTATCAACTAATGGCACGTTGATTACTCGGGAAGTCGCTCAAAGGATTAAAGATATCGGTGTTGGTTATGTCGGGATTTCCCTTGATGGCTTGCGTGAAGTTAATGATGAATTTCGGGGCAAAGAAGGAGCCTTTCAGAAAGCCATGGAGGGAATCCAAAATTGTGTTGCCGTTGATCAGAGAGTCGGCCTTCGCTTCACTATTAACAGTCATAATCTTAAAGAATTGGATAAAATCTTTGATTTTATTGAAGAAGAAAATATTAATCGAGTTTGTTTTTACCACCTTGTCTATTCCGGCCGGGGCAGTCAAATGATCGCTCAAGATGTGAAACCGGAAGAATCTCGTCAAGCGATTGAGACCATTGTTCGCCGAACCCTGGATTTTGAGAATCGCGGTCTGAAAAAAGAAATTCTGACCGTCGATAATCATTGTGATGGTGTATATCTTTACCTCCGGACCTTGAAAGAGGATCCGAAGAAAGCAGCTGAGATCAAACGCTTAATCGGGCTTAATGGTGGGAACCGTTCGGGAATTGCCTTTTCTGAAGTTGATCCGATGGGTAATGTCCACCCCGACCAATTTACGCAACATATTACTTTCGGCAATGTTCGGGAGAGAAAGTTCGGGGATATTTGGACGGATCTAGCTAATCCCATCCTTGCAGGCATGAAAGATCGCCAGCCTTTGCTTAAAGGTCGCTGCTCGAAATGCCAATACCTTGATATCTGTAATGGAAATTTCCGGACTCGTGCTGAAGCGGTGACGGGAGACTTCTGGGAATCTGATCCGGCGTGCTATCTTACGGATGAAGAGATTGGGCTTAAATAAAGCTCGGGTTAATTTCGCTTAACAAGACCGTCATAAAGCTTTTTCAGAATATAGGAATTGCTATAGTACAGCTATTGGAGGTACGTATTATGGAACTTTTACATCGTCCCCGTCGGTTACGGGCGAATGAAACTATCCGAAGTATGGTTCGGGAGAACCATGTGCGGGTTGATGAATTGATTTACCCTATGTTTGTCATCTATGGGAAGAATACCAAAAACGAAATCCCTTCAATGCCGGGAATTTATCAGTACTCGTTAGATCTCTTTGTGAAGGCTTTGCAAGAGGTTGTCGACTTGGGAATTCCAGCAATTTTGCTTTTTGGCATTCCAGAGTCAAAAGATGCAGTGGGTACCGGTGCTTATCATGAACACGGCATCGTTCAAGAAGCGGTTCGCGTTGCTAAAAGGAATTTCCCCGATCTTTATGTGATTACGGACGTTTGCCTGTGTGAATATACTGATCATGGGCATTGTGGTGTCATCAAAGACGGACAAATCCTTAATGATCCAACGTTGGACCTTCTGACACAAACGGCGATATCGCATGCGCGTGCGGGAGCAGATATGGTGGCTCCTTCGGATATGATGGATGGTCGTGTCGCGGCGATTCGTCGAGGGCTCGATCAAGCGGGCTTTACGGATATACCAGTAATGTCTTATGCAGCAAAATTCGCTTCAGGTTTCTACGGACCTTTCCGGGAAGCAGCGGGTTCTACTCCGCAGTTCGGTGATCGTCGTACCTATCAAATGGACCCACCGAATGGGAATGAGGCCATGCGGGAAACTGCATTAGATATCGAAGAGGGGGCAGATCTCATTATTGTGAAACCGGCCTTGGCTTACGGAGACATTACTTACAGGACTAAACAACGCTTTGGTGTTCCGGTCGTCTGCTATAATGTCAGTGGCGAATATTCAATGGTAAAAGCCGCAGCAGCACAGGGCTGGATTGATGAAGAACGGATCGTGCTGGAAGCGTTAGTAAGTATGAAACGCGCGGGAGCGGATATGATCATTACGTATCATGCTTTGGATGTGGCGCGTTGGTTACAAAAATAAGATAGTCAAAAAAAAGAAAGGGGAAAATCGGATGATCGTTTCCTGGAATACAACCAATGCTTGCAATATGTATTGTGATCATTGTTATCGAGATGCTGGCTGTAAGGCTGAGGACGAACTCAATACCGCAGAAGCTAAAACATTATTAGAGCAAATTGCCAAGGCAGGTTTTAAGATAATGATTTTTAGCGGTGGTGAACCGCTGATTCGACCAGACATTGTGGAGCTGGTTGCCTATGCTACTTCTTTAGGTTTAAGACCGGTTTTTGGCACAAATGGTACACTTATTACCTTAGATATGGCTCGCCGTCTTAAAGAAGCGGGTGCCATGGGGATGGGAATTTCTCTCGACTCGATGGACAAAGAAAAGCATGATCAATTTCGAAAATACCCTGGAGCATGGGAAGGAGCCGTTCGTGGCATGCGTAACTGCCGTGAAGTCGGGCTACCATTCCAGATCCATACAACGGTCATGGATTGGAACCAGGATGAAATTGAAAACATTACCGATTTCGCCGTCCGCGAAGGTGCTGTCGCTCACCATTTCTTCTTCTTGGTCCCAACAGGACGCGCCGTTTCCATCGAGGAAGAATCACTGCGTGCCGAAGCGTATGAAGATGTATTGACCCGAATTATGAAAAAACAGCAAACCGTCGATATTGAACTTAAACCCACCTGTGCTCCGCAATTTATGAGAATTGCCAAACAGATGGGAATGAATCTACGGTTTGGACGAGGCTGCTTAGCGGGTACTTCCTACTGTATCATTAGTCCTAAGGGACAGGTTCAACCGTGTGCCTATTTAAATATTCCCCTTGGGGATGTACGGGAAACTCCTTTTGATGAGATTTGGAAGAATAACCCTGTCCTGCAAGAGTTAAGAACGCTTGATTACAAGGGAGGGTGCGGAGTCTGCGATTATAAAAAGATTTGTGGCGGTTGCCGAGCCCGGGCTGCGTTCTATGAAAATGGAGATTATATGGCAGAAGAACCCTGGTGCCTCTATCATGGACGGAAGGGGGTTAAGTAACTTGGATGCTGTCGAACGGATATTATTAAATACCGTCCAGACTGATTTTCCGGTCACTTCTCACCCTTATCAAAGATTAGGCGTGCTTGCTGGCGTATCTGAAGAAGAGGCTTGGCAAAGGTTATCCCAGCTCCGGCACGATGGAATCATTCGGCGTCTTGGTGGCGTCTTTGATTCTCATCGTTTAGGGTATCAGAGTACATTATGCGCGGCTAAAGTTCCTCAAGAAAAAATTTCGCTAGTGGCAGAATTTCTTAACGGAATACCTGGTGTAACGCATAACTATTTGCGCGAACATCAGTATAATATGTGGTTTACCCTAATAGCATCGACAGAGGCTGAAGTCGAAAAGATATTAAACAGTGTGCGCCACGTTTTGGGATCGGGTGAGGTCTATTCGCTACCGGCAATTCGCCTTTTCAAGATTAGCGTTGATTTTGACTTCAGTAAGACGGATTCGGAAAAAGATTCAAATTTAGGGGATTTAGAGGATCTAGATTTTGAAATAGATAATGCTCATGATAAAAATTTCAGTAAGCTACCTGGAGCATGGGAAACTAGTCAGCCTGTACCGATTTCACTTACTTATCGCGATAAAGCGCTTATACGAGTGCTTCAAGGAAATTTGCCTAATTCTTTAACTCCTTTTGCAGAACTCGCTCAGACTTTGCAATGGACGGAGAAGGAAGTCCTGGAGCAAACCCTGAGCTTGCTTGAAAGAAACCTAATTCGTCGCTTTGGGGCAGTATTGCGGCATCAAAAAGTTGGTTTTACAGCAAATGCTATGGGAGTTTGGCCGGTACCCGAAGATAGAGCTCAGGAGATTGGCGAAAAAATGGCGACATTTCGTGAAGTCAGCCACTGTTATCAGCGGCCTACTCTCCCGGACTGGCCATATACTCTCTTTACCATGATCCATGGTCGTTCGGCGGAGGATTGTCAGGATGTTATGGAGCGCATTGCTCAGGCCACAGGAGTTGAAGGATATCGGATGCTTTTTAGTCAAGCTGAGTTAAAGAAGAGTAGTATGCAATATTTTACGGAAGAAATTGATTAATAGCTGACAAGGGTTGGGAGGTCTTTCGTTTGAGTTTTCAAGATGCGCGGAGTTGTCAAGCATTTGAACAAGCCAAAATAGTTATTCCGGGTGGGGTTAATTCTCCTGTCCGGGCTTATCGTTCTGTGGGGAGAGATCCCGTTTTTATTGATAGGGGCGAAGGAGCGCATCTTTGGGATATTGATGGGAATACCTATATTGATTATGTAGGTTCCTGGGGACCCTTGATTTTGGGACATGCTCATCCAGAAGTCGTTGAAGTGATTAAGCGTACAGCGGAACGGGGAACAAGTTATGGTGCTCCGACCGAGCTTGAGACTGAACTGGCAGAAGAAGTGCTCAAAGCTTACCCTTCAATAGATAAAGTCCGGATGGTGAACTCGGGTACTGAAGCAACCATGAGCGCTTTGCGTTTAGCACGTGGTGTTACTGGACGAGATAAAATTGTTAAATTCGAAGGCTGTTATCACGGACATGCCGATTCGTTACTCATTAAGGCAGGAAGTGGAGCCTTAACTTTCGGAGTTCCGACTTCACCAGGGGTTCCTGCAGCGACTGCCGCGAGCACAATCGTTGCGCGTTATAACGATTTAGAAGGAATCAAAGTCATTTTCAGTGAAGTGGGTGAAGAGATTGCAGGGGTTATTGTCGAGCCTGTAGCGGGGAACATGGGAGTGGTCCTACCAGAACCTGGTTTCTTGGAAGGTCTTCGCGAAATAACTCGTCAATATGGAGCTTTACTAATTTTCGATGAAGTGATGACTGGTTTTCGCGTCAGTTATGGTGGAGCGCAAGGACGATTTGGCATTGATCCAGATCTGACTTGCCTGGGCAAGATTATTGGGGGCGGTCTCCCGGTTGGGGCTTTTGGTGGAAAGAAAAAGTACATGGATCAGATTTCGCCAAGTGGTCCCATTTACCAGGCAGGAACTCTATCGGGAAATCCGCTGGCGATGGCTGCAGGGTTAACGACGTTACGACTTTTGCAAAAACCGGGTGTTTATGCTGAGCTCGAACGGAAAACGTCTTACCTAGCAGAAGGACTAGAGAAGATCGCGGAGGAATGTAGTCTGCCAGTATGGGTCAATTCAATTGGCGCGATGTTCTCCATTTTCTTCACAGACCAACCGGTCAAGGATTTCGCCAGTGCCTGCACCTCCGACGTTGAGCGGTTCGCAACCTATTTCCGTGGTATGCTTGAACATGGCGTTTATCTTGCTCCTAGCCAATATGAGGCTGTTTTCCTTTCCTTAGCTCACACAGATGATGATCTTAACTATACCCTAGGACAAGCTCGGGCAGTTTTGAAGTCACTCTAGTCAGTTGCTTCTGCCGGGGTGAAGTATTTTAGGAGGTTTTTGCATGGAACGGAGAAAAATCGTCCGAAGCTTAATCACGGTTGGTCTTTTAGCCGCTTTAGTTGCGGTAATTATCCTTTCCCAAAATCATGACCCATCGAATCCCCATTCAACAATACCGAGAGATACTTGGATCAATGGACCGCAAGGGCATGGTTACGCTGTAAATAACAATCAGGCACCTGCGGAACGCTGCTATCCTTGTCACCAGAAGAAGGGTTTAGGTGGTCAGTCCTATTGCCAATCTTGTCATGATCAATCCGGGGTGAAAGTCAGCTTGCCGCAATCTTAGAGATATACTGAAGATATAAAGAAAACTTGGCTTGCGCCAAGCCTCTAGCGTAGGCGGAAGCCTTAGTTGCACTTATGCTATCTGCCCAAAACTTATACTTTCTGTTAGTATAAAGTCTATACAGGTGGAGTTTTTAACTCCACCTGTATTTTATGAGATCCCCCAAATAATACACATAGTGGATAAAGATGGAATATAATGCACTATATTATGACTGAATTGGGGGAGAGACGGTGGATGCAGAAGACCGTTTTCAATACTTGGAACGTTTGGAGAAACTCAGAGGTTCTAAAGTTCTGGTCTATTTTTCGTATACGCCTTTAGATGACACTATCTTAGTACCTCTCTATAAGCAATTGAAGGCCATTGGGCACACCCCAAAAATTGACTTGATTTTGCATAGCTATGGTGGCGCAGTGGACACACCTTATAAGCTCGTTATGCTCATCCGAGAATTCTGTGAAGAATTTGGAGTGATTGTTCCACTTGCGGCTAAGTCGGCTGCGTCGATGGTTGTCTTAGGGGCAGATGAAGTAGTTATGGGACCAATTTCTGAGCTGGGGCCGATTGATCCTCTCGTTAAACATCCCGTTTATAAGGATTTGTGGGTCCCTGTACAGGCAATCCGGCACTGTCTAGAGTATTTGCAACGTACAATTACTAATAGTCCTGATCCGGAATTAGCGACGTTTATAATAAATCCTGTACTGAATAAACTCGATCCCTGGCTGATTGGCGACTACGAAAAATCCCTTAAGGCCTCTCATCAGTATGCTGAGGCTCTGCTTTCACGTTACATGCTGAAGGAGTCACCAGTTCAGGTTTCAGGGGTTACGCATGCACTGACCGAAGGGTACTTTTCACATGGTTATCCAATCGGTCGCCGTGAAGCGAAAGAGCTCGGCTTAAAGGTCACGGATGCCGATGGAGAACTCTGGGATGTGATCTGGAGCCTATATCTAGGCTATGAAGAATTGATGTCCCAGAAAGAGGATGAGGATTAAAATCGTCACAAAAATTACTGTTGCTTCTTTTATGAATCTAGTTTAGGATATGTAATGTGATGATTGTATGAATCTTCACATTACATATCCTAAACTAGATTCATTTGTACTTTTATGGTATAGTATTTTTATATCATAGTAACATATGGAGGTGTGTAATCATGTTTGTAACTTTTGGTTTTATTACGCCAGTGACTGCTGGTATTGCCTTAGTTATTGCTTTAGTGATTTTTGGACCTGGTAAACTCCCTGAGCTTGGAAAAGCTTTAGGAAAGGGTATTAATGAGTTCAAATCAGCAACAGATGGTGAAGTGAAAAAAGAGGAAGAGAAAAAGGAAGTTAAAGAAGAAGTTAAAGAAGCTAGCAAGACTGAATAAATCTCGCTTTAAGTTTATATTTTTTTATACTAACAGAAACTTCCATGAACCTGCCGATTCACAGGGAGGTATGAAAATGTAGTCCATTTTCGTAAGAAAGTATAAATTTCCGGCAGATAGCATAAGTGCAACTAAGGCTTCCGCCTACGCCAGAGGCTTGGCGCAAGCCAAGTTTTCTTTATACTAACAGAAAGTACAAATTTTGGGGCAGATAGTATAAGTGCAACCAGCGGCTTTCATTCTCCTACGATGCATGTATTTATGTCCGGCAGGATAAGGCAACTAGGGCTAGCACCTTCGCTAGGGCTTGGTACTAGCCAAGTTTTCTTTATCGCTGA
>NZ_DATLJA010000019.1:0-36375 GCF_035539115.1 Desulfitobacterium sp.
AATAATTACATAACGCACATGGCCAATTCTATTATGCATCGGCTTTTAGTACGACTTTAATGGCATTGTCACGGCGCTGTTCAAAGATATCGTACCCTTCCGCAACCTGTGATAACGGTATAGTGTGGGTAATAAGGGGTTTCATATTAAGTTTTCCCTCTTTAATTAAGTCAATTAACTCGGGGATATGATTGGCCTTAAGTAGCCCCATTTTGATCGTGATATTTTGGATCCACAGTTTTTGCATTTCCAAGGCCTGTGCTTTTTCAAATACTCCAATTAAAGAAACAGTCCCTCCTGGCCTAACGCCAGCAATCGCTCCTTTGAAGGTTGGCTCAAAACCGTTGGCTTCGATTGTTACATCAGCACCACGACCGTTGGTGAAATCTCTTAAAGCCTGCGTAACATCAACTTTTTGAGGATTCAACCCATAATCAGCCCACCCTTGCTTTATTGCAAAATCAAGCCTAGATTCATCTATGTCTACAGCGACAATTCTAGCAGGCCCCCAAAGGCGGGCAGTTGCCATAGCACACATGCCGACAGGGCCAGACCCGAACACTGCCACAGTATCTCCAGGCTGAATATTGCCGTTTTCAGCTCCAAAATACCCTGTTGAAAGGATATCTCCGACGAACAAGACATCTTCGTCAGTTAAACTGTCCGGAATTAGGTATAGTCCATTATCAGCATAAGGAACTCTAACTAAATCGGCTTGACAACCATCAATTTTATAACCGAAGATCCAACTGCCATCTTCACATCGTGAATATAGTCCACGTTTACAATAGTAACACTCCATACATTGAGTGACACTGGATACGGCGACCTTATCCCCTTTCTTAAACTTATTGACACCTGTTCCGGTTTCGATGACTTCACCACAGAATTCGTGTCCGATAATTCTTCCTGCTTCGACTTCGGGCATTCCGCCGTTCCTGATGTGTTTATCAGTTCCACAAATGGTTGAGGTGGTCACCCTGATTATTGCGTCTGTTGATTTAAGAATTTTCGGGTTAGGTACTTCATCAAGACTCATTTTCTTGGGACCATGATACACAAATGCTTTCATAATAATCCTCCCCTTCAAATAACATCTTTTTATAATTCCATTATATTCTTTGTTTTTCAATTATTCAATGAATTTTCTGAATAATTATAATATTGATCGGGGGTTGCCAGCAACCCTACCCTATTTCTTGCAAGGGGGTGGCTACCCACCCATCCTTAGTGCGTATAATGACGTTGTTATAGTTCGTGTAATTAGTATTACACGAACTATAAAGCACTAAAACAGGGTGTTTTATGTGTATAATTACCCTACTCAACAACTCGTCTTTACTTTTACTTCCACCCCAGTGAGTGCAGTTAGGGCAGTTGCCTTTGTTCTTAGAATTTATTGTGTCATAATGCCAGCATTTAGCCTTTTCCAAACTGCATCACTTCTTTCTACCATATTGTGGCAATTATAACAGACAAAGCATAAGCTGTATTATCTTTAGGTAAAGGAGGAATTCAAATGGCATTTGGTGCTGATGCAGCCTGTGGTCCTGGATTCGGTGCTGGAATTGCAATCGTCGTTGTTATTATTCTTCTGCTTATCGCTTTGGGTATTGTATTCTAAATCTTAAATCTTAAATCTTATTTTTATACAAGGAGGATATATTATGTACGGATATGGAGTAGGTCATTATCCACACATTTCGCCTGTTGGTGCTCCACCACATGTTGGACCTATTGTAAGCTGTTGCCCACCTATTGCTCCTATAGCCCCCGTTGGCGCTGGTGTAGGTGTAGGGATTATCGCTATCGCAATCTTGATTCTTATCGCCTTAGGAGTAATCTTTTAATACGAGAAAGGAGATAGGCTTATGTTCTGGCGTTTCGGATTCTTTTCTCCATTCTTTTCCCCATTTTTCAGCCCGTTCTTTTGGTGGTAAACAACGTGTGGCCAGGCTGTGTGTCTGGCCATTCTCATTGTCATATTCATCAATTGTCTAAGTGATAGGAAGTGATTGAATATGCTTAAAGAAGATATCGATTTAAGTTTGGTCTACAAAGAAAGAGTCGGTGATATTCTTTTTCTTCTTGGGACAATTTTAGCTATAATATCAACTTATCAAGCTGAACAATCTATCGTTACTAAACTATTAAGAATTAAATCTACACAAGATAACTCTGCAAATACAACTGCACTAGCAAGTTGGCTTTTCTTTACTGCAAGTATAATCTTTGCTAATGTAGCAATTATTAGATTGGTAGAACTAAAACAACCGACTAATTCTAAAGTATCACCTTCAATATTAAGAGGCAGTAAATTTACGGTCATTGGGAATATTTTTAAGGTCGTTGGTTTTGGATTAGCCGCAATTGGTAATCAATTGAAGGCGAATAGTTTAAACGATACCTTTACAAAAAGAGCCTTACGGCTCCATAATCGCTAAAAGAGAAAGGCGCCCCGTTTGGGTACGCCTTTTGACAGTGTTTCTTACTTATAAAATTCTACAATACAAGTTTAACACATCCAATATGTCATGTAAATTTCACGTTTCTTTCACAGATATTTCAATAGATAAAAACCCACTATACCTCTAACCGCAAGCCATCCACGCCAAAAAAGTAGAATTGCGAGCTCATCGATCATTTCGTTTCGCCACCGGCGCACGGACGATTCATCACAATGGATTTCGGCAGCTACGAGTTGGATTCTCTCAGACCATTGGATCGTTCTCTTATCCGGATCAATTGTAAAGCTTTTGAATAACACTTAAACTGATCTTTCGTAAAGCTTCAAATTCTTAAAGTTGAGCATGACTGATGAGGAAGGTAAGTTGGCTTGTTTTAAGCTTTTGTGCTCTTTTATCCAGATTGGGAACTTCCCGATGAATTTTAGCCAAATTTGAAAAATAATTCACATATCACATCTGCATACATTTTTATAGATTTCATCAATAGAATATCCAGCTTTAATTAAGGGCGAAATAATATCTTGCTGTAAATCAGGCACATATATTTTTAGAGCTTTAAAATTTCCCCAAATTATATACTCTCCCAAAGATGCGGGTATAAGTACTGTTTCACCCTTTTTAGCATAAGTTGTACCTTCATAATATTTAATTAATGCCTCACCTTCAATAAAAAAGTAAATATAAAATTTGTTACCCTTTGCATTCTCTTCAAATTTTTCACTTATATTTAATAACTCTAAAGAGAAGTATCTGTTAGAAAGCTTATAAGTTTTTGTTGAGCCTGAGTCAATTGGCAAATCAAGCCCCTTAACCTTAGCCATATTACAGTTTGTATTGAAATTTATAACTTCAAGTGCTTTTTCAATATGAAGAGTCCTACTATTACCTTTTTCATCCAAGCGGTTATAGTCATATACCCTATAGGTTAAGTTTGAATTCTGCTGTATTTCTGCTAAAACAATACCCTTACCTATTGCATGAACTATGCCTGACTGTACATCGATCGTATCTCCAGGAAATACATTAATATAATTAAGACAGGATTCAATTTTATTTTCACAAACTGACCTGGAGAAAATATCCTTATTAATACCTGATATTAAACCATAAACAATTTTAGCATTGGGCTTTGCATCAATTATATACCAAGCTTCATGCTTTCCAAACACATTATTTTCATTGATGCGTGCATACTCATCATCTGGATGAACTTGCACAGAAAGCTTGTCATTTGCATCAATTAATTTAAATAGTAATGGAAAGTATGTTTTATGATGCTTCCATATATCTAAGCCCATCACATCCTGAGGGCATTTTTCTATCAATTCTTTAAGGCTTAATCCTTGAAATATCCCATTAGAAATTATACTAATACCATCCGGATGGCTAGACACTTCCCATGCTTCGGCGATTTTCCCTTCAGGCAGGGCTTTACCTAACTTTTCAAGATTTCTCCCCCCCCAAATATAATTTTTATAAGCAGGCCTGAATTTTAATGGATATAACAAATTAATACCTCCAGCTTTTAAAATTACGCTGGTAGATATTATGTTAATTTAAAAAAAATATGACATATTAGGATACATATTTACATCACATAATTGAGCTTATGAACATATCATGCTAACAGGTATGGCATGAATAGCATTCAGGGATTTTAATAACCCAATTTTAATTAACAGAGAGGTTTTTAGATGAAAAAAGCATTAATTGTTGGTATTACAGGACAAGATGGGTCATATCTAGCAGAGTTATTGCTTGATAAAGGGTATGAAGTTCATGGCATTATTCGTAGAAGCAGTTCCTTTAATACCCAAAGAATCGATCATTTAGTTGAAGAATCCAATGATGAGCAAAGGTTTTTTTTACATTTCGGAGATTTAAGTGATTCAGGAAGCTTAAGCAAATTAATTTATAAGATTGGCCCTTGTGAAGTTTATAATCTTGGTGCTCAAAGCCATGTCAAAGTTTCTTTCGAAATCCCCGAATTCACATCGGATGTGAATGCCTTAGGTACTTTACGGCTTCTGGATAGCATGAAAGAAGTAAATCCGGAAATTAAATTTTATCAAGCCTCCTCAAGCGAATTATTTGGCATGGTAAGAGAAACACCTCAGAATGAGAATACGCCCTTTTACCCAAGGAGCCCTTATGCAGCAGCCAAACTCTATGCTTACTGGATAACAGTAAACTACAGGGAGGCGTATGGTTTGTATGCCTGCAACGGAATTTTGTTCAATCACGAATCCCCAAGAAGAGGAAAAACCTTTGTAACGAGAAAGATAACTACAGGTATTTCCAATATATTAAAAGGAAAGCAGGACAAGATCATCCTAGGTAATATAAATGCAAAGAGAGACTGGGGCTTTGCCGGCGATTATGTGGAAGCAATGTGGTTGATGCTCCAGCAGAAAGAGCCAGAAGACTTTGTAATAGCAACCGGAGAGACACATACCGTAAAAAAATTTTGCGAACTTGCTTTCAGAAATGTAGGCATTGATTTGCTATGGGAAGGTGAAGGAATAAACGAAAAGGGTATTGATAGTAGCTCAGGAAGAGAGTTGATAAGCATCAGCAGCAAGTATTTCAGACCAAGTGAGGTTGATTTACTGCTTGGAGATGCCAAGAAAGCAAAACAAAAACTAGGCTGGACTCCAAAGGTATCCTTTGAGGAGTTAGTTAAAATGATGGTTGATGGTGATATAAATTCATAAGAAAGTTGAATATTGTGTGTAAAGGAGGTTTCGAAATTGGAAAAAGATAGCAGAATTTATGTGGCAGGGCACACGGGAATGGTTGGTTCTGCCATAGTCAGATGCCTTAAGAGCAAGGGATATAATAACATTATATCTAGAACACATGGAGAGCTTGATTTGACAAATCAAGCTTCTACAGAAAAATTTTTCAGAGACGAAAAACCGGAATATGTCTTTCTGGCTGCAGCCAAGGTAGGGGGAATACATGCAAACAGTAATTACCCTGCCGACTTTATAATGGAAAATATGCTTATTGAATGTAATATAATAAAAAGTGCACATGCAAATAGTGTTAAAAAATTAATGCTTTTAGGCAGCTCGTGTATTTATCCCAAAATGTGTCCGCAACCTATCAAGGAGGAATATCTTCTTACAGGAGAGTTGGAACCTACCAATGAAGCATATGCATTGGCCAAAATATCAGGAATTAAAATGTGCCAATCTTATAACAAACAATATGGTACAAAGTATATTAGTGTAATGCCTGCCAGTCTTTACGGCATCAACGATAGGTTCGACATAAATAACTCGCATGTTATTCCTTCTATGATTATTAAAATAGACAGTGCTAAAAAGACAAACAGACCGTTTGTGGAATTGTGGGGTACCGGAACGCCTTTGAGGGAATTCCTTTATGTAGATGACATGGCCGATGCGTGCCTATCCCTGATGAAGACTTATGAAGGTAACGATTTTATTAATATAGGTTCCGGACAAGAAATCAGCATAAGAAACCTAGCAGAAACAATTAAGAAGGTTGTAGGCTATCAGGGTGAGATATTATTCGATGCAAGCAAGCCGGATGGGACACCGAGAAGGGTATTAGACAATACGAAAATCTGTGCAACCGGATGGAATCCCAAGGTCGAGATGGAGGAGGGAATTAGCAGAGAATACGATTATTATTTAAACCATATTATTTAAGGAAAATGACGATAAAAAGAAGAAGCCATCTCTTGTAATATTTTGCAAGAGATGGCTTCTTCTTTTTCCAGGTATTTACTTGTCAGACAACTGCTCTAATACCTCTAATTGAGAATACAGTAGAGCCTCTGACTTTGTTTTAAATGTATAAAGCTTTCTTTTTATTCCCTCATATTCAAAATTAATTTTATTGACCTCCTGATTCGCATCATTTACTAGTTTTCGGGCTGTTGTTTCAGCTTCTTCAATAATGGTTTTTGCTTTTTCACATGCACTCTCTTTAATAGTATTACTTGTATGGTGAGCAATTATTACGGAATGCTGCAGGGATTCTTCAATCGATTTATAGTGCTGTACTATTTCATCCAACACAGAAATACGACTTTTTAACTCGTTTATTTCATTCGTAATATTGTTGTAATCACTGTAATCACTAATAATTTTAGTTAGCATTTCATCGACCTGGTTCTTGCTGTATCCAATTAAAATTTTATTAAAATTTATGCTTTCTAAATCGTCAGGAGTATAATTCATGAGATCCTCTCCTTAAATAAATATACTTTTCTATATAATACTTATTTTCTAAAATTAGAGATATTCATTATTTTAAATAATAACAAAAATATTTTTACTGTATCCACTCTACAATTTGCTCCCAATAGGCATAATATCTCTCTCCTTGGTATTAAACTGGAGATGCGTGAAATCCCGGGTTGTAATCATATCAGCTACTTTTTTGGCCCAAGTTAAATTATTAACATAAGCATAAAATCTTGCTCTGTCAATAAATGTTGCTATGTCTTTATAATACCGGCTTATTCGTTTAACGAAAGCTTCGCCAAGATTATCAAGAATAACACCCACATCATAGGCAGGATCTCCTATACCAGCTATATTAAAACCTATTACTCCATTAATACGATTTGAATCCCTATCAAAGAAAAAATGGTACGGTGCTAAATCAGCATGAATAAGAGCCGGCTGAAATTCTATAAAATCCTCGTTTTCCAATAATGGCTTAAAAACCTGTTTTATATATTCCTTTGAATAGCTTCCGCAGTAAGGATAGACTTTTCTTTGTATATCTTCATATTCTGACAACCAGCCTTCTCTTGTCAGGTCAACTGAGATTTCATTAATGTTTTTGCTATTTACATTTTTAAGGGGAATGGAATGTAATTGTTTAAAAAAAACACCAATTTGTTCGGCAATACAATCCTGATCTCTATTTTCCAACAGAAGGACTTCAGTCCGAAATAGGGGCATTCCCTTAATAAGGTTGCATTTTGCTATACCTTTGTCCAGGTATTCAATTATTGGCAAAGGCATGTCGACATATCCTCTTATAAAATTAATAAAATTCACTTCATTATTGAGAAAAGCTATAGTCCAATCATATTTCGAAAATTTAAAAACGTATTCATCGTTAATGATCATAATATCATTGTGTTTCCCATCACTTAAACTAAATTTAATATTAGATATATTAAGCTCAGGAAATTTGGTTTTTACGTATTCTACATATTTTACCTCTTTTTCAACCATCTAAATATCGCCCCCGTTTTTAATATCATGTCTTAATACATGAGAACGCTATATTTGCCAAAGAAGAAACTATAAATTAGTTTCTTCTACGTTACTTTCTTAATATATAAGTTTAATATTTGTGTCAGGCCAATCTTTCAAACGCAACACCGTATTGGAGAGGTTTGAATAACCGTTGCCTATGAAAAAGTCGCACTGCGAAGCCAGATACGTATCTTTTATTATTTCGATGGTATCTTTTTTAAGCTCAACACCTTTGTGTCTTTTATTTGGGTAGTCCAAAAGGAAGGTTGCTATGCGTTCCTGAAAAGGTCTTTTTTTACTATCGGTATACATCAGCAGATCATTTACACCATATAACCGTTTGTACTGCCTAAGGATTTTATTTGAGTCGGTAACTAGAAATAAATGTCTTGCATTATATCTAACAACAAACTGCCAGATATGTGGTTTATAAAATTCATTAAGGTTGTAAATCTGTGCAACTTCGTTGACTATGGCTTTTCCCGTCACATGGATTCCGAGGATTGGCCGCTCATCTCTAAAATTAGGATTTGTATTAATAAACTTCTGTATTTCCCTTTTTATCTCGGGTTTCAATTTAAGATACTTGTCAAAAAGCTGCCGGTATATCTGATGAGGAGTCTTGCCATATGCCCAGTGCTCACGTTTAATCCAGGGCAGCATAGCTCTTAACGGATAATACACATCACTTACGACTACATTGGCATTGCTATTCATCATACTTTTTAAATCACGATGCTCCATTTTTAGTTTATCGATATCCTCTGTCAATACATTTTCATGATTCCATGTCGGTGGATAATACGTAAATTGCGCACGTATTATATCATTAGTAGTACCGCTGGATACGGGTTCGAAAAACAATTCAAATGAATTGGTACTTAACGATTCACTATATTGGCTTTCCATCCCCCAGTAAACGACCGGAATTCGGTTGGTCAGTTCGGCTGCAAAAAGCTGGCACATAACATGATCCACATCCGCCCAAAAGCTATATCCACATGCTTTGATAAGCAGGAATCGGCTAGTCAACATAGATGTTAACACCTCCATAAAATTCCGGATACTCAAGTTTGTGGTTCTTTTTTTCGTTTGCTTTTCTACGCTTTTCTAGCTTGACCCTTTTCTTGGCCAGTTTCCTTTCAAGCTTTAAATCCCTGTAGAAGAGCTTTACATTTGCTTCAGGCCAGTCTTTTAAACGTTTTACCGTATAAGACACATTTGAATAACCATTGCCTATAAAAAAATCACATTTTGCGGCAAGGTATGTGTCCTTTATAATTTCTATACCCTTACGCCTTCTAACCGAATATTCCTTTAAATGCGCAGCGTTATTGGTATCATTTAACAAGCTCCTCCTGCAATCGGTAAATACGACCATAGAACCATACCGCTGATGAAATTCCTGCACAACTTCTTCGCAATCGGTTAATAACAAAATCTTCTTTATATCGTATTTTTTAATGCAATTATTTATTTCAATATGGTACTGTTTATTAAGGTGAGATAGATCTTCTACCTCGCGTACTTTATCGCCTCCTCTTATATGGATTCCTAATAATGGGTGTTCCCCCTTAAGCTGTGCATCGTAGAATTCCTGTATTTCCTCTTCAATGTCCGGTTTAAGCTTGATATATTTATCAAAAAGGCCGCGGTATATCTGGTGGGCTATCATCCCATATGCCCAATGGTCTTTCGTAATAAAATTAAGCATTGGACGTATAAAATAATGAACATCACTCACGACTACATTTGCATCACTGCTCATCATATCTCCGAGGTTACGGTACATCCATGCAACCTTATCCAAATCCTCTATCATAAGATTCTTGGAATTCCAAATAGGAGGATAATAGGTATACCCCGGTTGCACTAGATCATGAATACTGTAATCCGAAATCGGCTCAAAATACAGCTCAAATGCATTAGACTGGAATGAATCACCGTACAAGCTGTTTGTCCCCCAATAAACAACAGGAATCCGGTTGGTCAATTCTGCCACAAGCAGCTGGCCCATAACATGATCTACATCAGACCAGAACCCACAACCCCAGGCTTTTATCAATAAAAATCGATCGTTTGGCATTTTCCCACCTCCATGCAAACGAAATCTGCTAATCTTTTTTGAAAAGCTTTTTAATCCATTCAGTAATAACTCTAAATATGCTTTTTTTACGGCAAGCGAGCAGCTCTACATTAACCGGATATTTGCGCTTTTTAAACAAATAATAGAGGAGTCTGATATTATTATTAGGCCACTCTTGTATATTTGTTACAGCGTGAGAAAGGCTAGAAAAATCATTACCTATGAAAAAGTCACACTTTGCAGCAAGATAGGTGTCCTTTATGATTTCAATTCCTCTACGCCTTTTCACCATGGGATTTTCCATATAGGAAGCTTCGCCATCGATTGGAATTCGCTTGCACTCGGTAGACACCACCATTGAACCATATTTTTGTTGGTATTCTTTCAATGTTTCTTCACAATCAGTAAGCAAAAATATTTTTTTAACATTATATTTTTCGATATATTTACTTATTTCCTCATGATATATTTTGTTAGGCTCCAAGGCTTTACGTTTCTTTCGTAACTTATATATTTTCACATGTTTACCCATTGAATTTTTTTGATTTTCACTATAACTTTGAGTAGAACCTTTAAAGTTATTTTTTTTATAATTATCTAAATCAAATACTTGGTCTTTATCAACTCTGCGTACATGGACTGCCAAGACAGGTCTGTCATCCTTAAGCCACGAATTGTAAAAGCCTTCGATTTCTATATTTATATCTTGTTTTATTTTAATATACTTATTAAAAAGATAACGATATATCTGCTGAACCGTCATGCCATATGCCGAATGAGACTTTTTAATAAAGGGAATTAGTTTATAAACATCAAAATAAACATCACTTACAACGACATTGGCATTGCTGGACATTATTTCGCCTATATTGCGATATATCCAGGTTTCTTTACTCTGGTCCTCAACCAGCAGGTTGTCATGATCCCATACAGGTGGGTAATAGGTGTACTCAGGCTTGACGATGTCAAAGATTGTATAGTTGGAAATGGGCTCAAAATATAATTCAAATCCGTTTGTATAAACAAACCCATTGTGCAAGCAATGCGTAGGCCAATAAACAACAGGAATGCGGTCTGTCAGCTCAGCTATAAGAAGCTGACCTAACACATGTTTTACATCCTCCCAAAGAATATAACTCCAGGCTTTAATAAGCAGGAATCTATCATTTGGCATCTTCAATCACCTCAGCTAAATAAATTTTCCTATTATATTATGCAGATCACCATTAATCTGTGAATGAAAATTATTTAAAACAATAAAGAAAACTTGGCTTGCGCCAAGCCTCTGGCGTAGGCGGAAGCCTTAGTTGCACTTATGCTATCTGCCGGAAATTTATACTTTCTGTTAGTATAAAAAAGGGTGATTTCGCTTAACCTTAAATATAGATATTGCTAATTTCACCCTTTTTAAATTAATATCTTATATCCTATTCCATTCTATCGTACGAGCTAACCCTTCTTTAAAAAGTTTAAAAGGCGGAAGTTTAAATTCTGTGCATATCTTGGTAATATCCAATTCAACACGGTTTGGAGAAACTTTAATATTTTGGGATGGAAGTTGCTGTGAAGCTGCTACTGTTAGAGTGCTTCCGGTTAGTGAACAGATCTCCTCGGCTAAGTTTCTTATCATAATCCTGTCCTTTCCTCCCACATTGTAGACAAAATCTTTGCCGTACAGGAGTACGTTAAGCAGCATTAATACAGTGTCGGCGATATAGCAGAATGTCCTTACCTTATTTCCGTCATCAAGCATAATAATTCTATGGTCATTCAAGGCTTGCTTTAGAAAATGCCCAAGTACACGCTCATCGTGAATATTCACTCCAGGACCATAGCTCATTGATATTCTGGCAACCTTTACATCTACTGATTCAAAGTTTTTGTAAGAAAAGCATAATGTTTCTCCCATTCGCTTTGATTCTGAATAGATTGACCTTATACTAACCGGTGAGCAGAGACCTGGATAATCTTCTGGAGTAGGAATATTTTTTTCATCCGGATCGCCGTAAACCTCTGATGAGCTTAAAAATAGAAATTTAGAACCGTCTTTTTTGGCTTTTTGCAGCAACTTTTCTGTTACTGATGTATTAAGGTGTATTGTTTCAGAATAATTTTGCAAAAACTTTCTGGGCTGCGCATAAGTTGCTCCATGTATGATGTAATCCGCCTTGCTCGGGAAATCAAGGTGATTTTCCGTGGTAAGATCCACCGCATAGAACTCGTACTTATCATTGAATATATCCCGCAGCTTATCGCAGGGAGAATGCCTACTCAGGGCTACAATATTTATACCTGCGTTTTCAGTAATATTGGCTAAATGAAACATATATACTAAATACGTTCCGATAAGACCGTTGGCTCCGGTAATATAAACAGTTTTATTCTTAAATGGAGTCAAGTCGATTTTCTTTATATATTCCAAGCAGTCTTGTTCAATGATTTTATCCAAATTAACTTCCTCCTTTCTTTACGATTTCAACAAATTAATGACTTGAGTATAAATCTTTTCAGAATCAGGGTAATATGCTTTTTCCAAAACATCACTTGCGGGTGTTGGTACATCCGCACAACATACTCTGATTATCGGTTTTTTTAGCAGATGAAATGCCTTTTCACAGACGAGAGCAGATATTTCTGAAGCTGCTCCACCGCTCTTGCACCCGGTATCGGTTATTAAAAGCTTTCCTGTTTTCGCAAGAGATTCAAAAATGATGTCTTCATCTATTGGCTTTATTGTCCTGAGGTCTATGACTTCTGCTGATATATTTTCAGCCTGGAGCTTTTCAGCAGCTTTTAACGCTTCGATCACCATGTAGGACACTGCTACTATGGTTATGTCGCTCCCTGTCCTTCTTATTACACCCTTGCCGAAGGGTATAGAGTAGAGGGATTCGGGGACATTGCCCATTGTTTTATACAACCACCGGTGTTCGACAAATAGGACCGGATTGTTATCCATTATACTGGAAACCAGTAAACCTTTAGCATCATACGGCGTGGCAGGAACGGCAATCTTCAACCCAGGTACATTCATTAACATACCCTGAATACACTGTGAATGCTGTGCTCCTGAACCCCAGCCGCGCGCACTGACCGTACGGATTACGAGCGGAACTTTTACTTTTCCGCCAAACATATAGCTCCATTTAGAGGCATGATTCACCAGTTGGTCTAAAGAAAGCAATAAAAAGTCCATTCGACTGTGAACAAAAATAGGCTTTAAACCTGCCATTGCAGCTCCGGCAGCTATACCGGTCAGCGAGTTTTCAGATATAGGTGTATCAAACACCCTCTCCCTTCCGTATTTTTCATGCAGGCCTTTTGTTGTGCCAAATACTCCCCCCGGATCATCAACACCTTCGCCAAAGACAAATACGCTTGAATCTCTGGCCAGGGATTCATCTATTGTTTCAAAAATTGCATCCTTATAGGAGATAACTCTATCAGATTCTGAATTATCCTTAAAAAGGAAATTTTCTAATTTTTCGACTTGAACTGTTGTCCAGGGCATAATAAACCTCCTAAAGAATAGAATTTTATTACTTGTTCAATGACGTTAGTCAGCGAAAACAAAATCCATAAGTTCCTCCGGTAAAGGCTTTGGAGAATTCTTTGCAAAAGTGAAAGCATCATCAATAAGTTGGTCTATTTCTTCATCTATACTTTCATCCATTTTATCATTCAGAACCCCTGTCGCTTTTAGGTAATCAGCATACCATTTTATCGGGTCTTTAGAGATCCAGTAATCATATTCCGACTGCGGTCTGAATCCTATTCCAACATCGTTTACTGTTCCTATATGCCCTTTCCACCTATAGGTAATGCATTCTATAAAGGTCGGACCTTCGCCGTTTCTGCATCTTGATACTGCATTTTCAGCATATTCCGATACTTTTAATACATCATTCCCGTCGATCTGATAGCTTGGAATACCATAGCCATCAGCCCATCTATAAATACTTTCGCCACTATGTCTTTGGGACTGATGCGAATTTATAGCCCAATGGTTATTTTCACAAATATATATAACTGGCAGCTTTTTCAATAAGGCAAAGTTCAAGCTTTCGTGGAACGTTCCTTCATCTACGGCCCCATCTCCGAAGAAGATTACTGTTACCTTATCATTATTTTGCAGCTTTGAAGCAAGAGCTGTTCCTGTTCCAAGTGGAATGTTACCTCCTACAATAGCTGTCGACCCTAGGATTCCAACTTCCGGGTCAATCAAGTGCATCGAACCCCCTCTACCGAGAGAGCATCCTGTTTTCCTCAGATACATCTCCGCTATCATTTTTTTTAGATCTCCACCTTTGGCTATATATTGTGCATGAGAACGGTGTGTTCCGAATATATAATCATCCTTCCTGAGATGTAGGCATACACCTGCGGCTATAGCTTCCTGGCCTATAGACAGATGTATGGGAGTTTTCATTTCATCATATTTGTATTCCTCTTCAATTTTGCGCTCGACTTTCCTGATCGTTTGCATGGTTTTATAGAGTCCGATCAGCTTTTCATTTTCTAACATTTCACATACTCCTTTCATCGAACACTATATATGCACACGATGTATTACTTAGGTACTGACTAATGCTTGTTAACAGAAGTCATTTCTGGCCAGCAGCAAATTTTTCTGTTCAAACTTAAAAGTACCTCTAATAAACGAGCAGTTTAATTTGTTAAGAGGACTAATATAAGAGCTTGATACAATTATCCTGCCAATCTTTTAGCTCACTAATGGCTCTGGACACATTGGAATGTCCGTTTCCTATAAAGTAATCACACTTTGCTGCAAGCCATGTATCTTTGATAACTTCACTACCTTTGCGTTTTTTATCAGAGTAATCCTGATAATGTACGCCCATATCATTTTCTGAAACCCTTTTGCAATCGGTATGAATTACAATATCTCCATATAATTTCTTGTATTCTGAAAGAATATCGCTGCAGTCCGTCATGATAAAAATACGCGCAGAAGGGTTGGACTTAAGATATTTGTCAATTTCAAGGGGATAACGCTTATTAAGCTCCTTTAAATGAGGAACTTCACAAATTTTATCGCTGCTACGGATATGAACTGCAAGTATGGACCTTTTTATCATATTCACACGATAAAATGAGTCTATTTCATCCAAAACATTGGGCTGCAGCTTGATGTATTTCTTTAACATATGACTGTATAAATCACGCGGACTACAGCCATATAACGGATGGCCTTCTTTGAGCCACCGTGCTATTTCTTCAATACCTACATGAAAATCATTGATCAATACGTTCGCACTGCAGTTCATAATGCTGTAAAGATCAAGGTATTCCTCCCCCAATTTTTTAGAATTATTGCAAAATAAATTTTTGGAATTCCATTTTGGAGGATAATAGGTAAAATCTCCATTCATAAGGTCATGTACTGTACAATCCGATACAGGTAGAAAAAATTGCTCAAAAGTGTTTATTTCTTCTGAGATACTATACAGGCTGTTTTTACCCCAATAAACAACTGGAATTCTTTGAGTAAGCTCAGCTGCTAGAAGCTGCCCAAGAACATGATGCATATCCCACCAGAAACCAGCCCCTAGGGTTTGAACAAGTAAAAATTGATCATTTGACATTTTAAATCACCCCCCCCCACCTAATGGCTTATCAATATGATATTCTATTATTGCTAATTTAGTGCAATAGGAATGAAATTATATAACTATATTAAGCTTTCATAGCCATTGAGTTTTAACATCTCTACAAGAGATTTGACATCCTGGGCTCTATCCCTTGGGCATACTAAAGTCGCATCTTTTGTAGCTACTATTATCATGTTTTCAACACCGATTGTAGCAATTAGGACTTCATTGTTATATATTACTGAATTACTTGTGTCTATACCAAAATGGCTGCCCTTAATTGAATTTCCCATCGTATCCGAACTGAGCGTTTTTGATAAGGCATCAAGACTTCCTATATCATCCCAATCAAAATAACCCTTTACTACACGGATGCATTTGCTTTTTTCGAGAACTCCTTTGTCAAAGGATATATCCTGTATTTCGCTATATGCTTTTTCAATGTATGCGTAGAAATCCTGTCCCTCCGCATGCTTTATAGCCTGATAAATTTTTTCGAAATGTCCGGGAAGAAATAGCCTTGTGTTGTCTATTATCGTATCTATGCTACCTAATAAGATACCGCTGTTCCATAAAAACTCTCCTGATGCAATGAACTTTTTTGCAGTATCAATATCAGGTTTTTCAATAAATCGGTGTACTTTAAATACATTTTCATCACTATCCGTATCTGTATCAATGTGTATATACCCATACCCCGTGGCGGGATATGAAGGAGCAATTCCGATCATGACAAGACTATTGGTGTTTTCTGCTGCCTGGTAAGCATGATCTATGGCAGTCCTGTAATCGATATGGCTTTTAACGTACCCGTCTGCCGGTATAAAACACAATAAGCCCCGACCGATTTTTTCTTTTAGCAGCAGTGAGGCATAAGCAATACATGCAGCAGTATTCTTTCGCATAGGTTCCAATATTATATTTGAAAAAGGTATTAAATTCCTAACAGTATCCTGGGTTATATCAAGCAGATTTTTATTTGTTATAATGAAGCATTTTTCTGCCGGAATCATTTCACATATACGCTCAATCGTTTGTACCAGCATACATTTGCTGCCTTCGGCACTTATGAACTGCTTCGGTTTATACTCCCTTGAGAGGGGCCAAAGTCTAGAACCTGTGCCGCCTGCCATTATAACTGCATATTTTTCCAAATTACTCACACTCCAAATCATTTTATATTTTATAATATTCTGGCTCTAACCATTGGTAACCCCTTTTACCAAACATTTGAAGCACATTTTAATTTATTTTATGTCCTTGGAATATAAGTGGTTCCTATCTAAAATGTCAGAACGTGTAACTCTAATTAGCTAGTTAACATAAAATAGCAAAAAAAAATAACATTTTGAATGTTAAAAAAATCCAGAAAGTCATTTTCTATCATTGAATATCATCGTTTTTTCCCTCAAAAAGCTTCCCTTCAAAATTGCTGCAAAAGCCTTATTTTATGGGCTTCTCAGCCCGAGTTATCAGAATTATGCACTCAACGTGGCTCGATAGCACAAAAAGAGGTTGTATCTTTTTAAAATACAACCTCATACTCTCTATATAAAGTGTTTCATCCTCTACTATATTCTTTTCATGATTCGTAGCATACAGCCGCTCCAGTTTCCAATACACTCGCAATATATTTTTATACTTCAACATGCACCGGATGAACCAGATAAGCATCAAGATTAACAAAATTTGATTTCATAACAACACATATGTCCGTTCAATGCTTTTCTGAAAACCAGACAAATGTTTGACCTGATTAAGAGGATTCCCTTTCCTCGTCCATTCATCTGGCGCAGCGGAGGATAAAAAAGTCCCCGAAAGAACGTGAGGATTTTTGGGTGGAACCTTCGCTTCACTCTTTGTTTGTTTCATTCGTTATCCTCATTCAAAGTATTTTTCTAGCCTTACATTATTTTAACGAACTAAACCGTGAGTGTCCAGCTATTAAAGCATCACTCCTTCACTAGTTTCCATACTAAGACCAGGTATCTAAATATAGTCCTATTTTAATACCTGGTCTTAGTAAAGTCCAGAAAAAAGCGGAGGCTTCATGCTCTGAAACCTCCGCTTTCTTGATTAAGCAAATTCCATACCTTAGTATGAGTACTATGGTAACGGATGACACGCGTTTTCTCCTTCCTCCGGCTTAGACATTTTCTGAGGATTGTGCGCGATTCATATCTTTATAGATATAAGCCAGTTCTTTGTCAAAGAGAGAACGTTTCATGTCCACTGACATGGCTCGAACCCGCTTGAGGATCTCATTGGCTTCGTCTTCTGAAATTTCATGCCCATATTCATCCCGGAATTTCGCTTTAATCGAGGCGGTTCCCGAGTGTTTACCAATCACGATTTGACGTTCCAGCCCGACTTCTTCCGGTCGAAAGGCCTCATAATTTGAGGGATTCTTCAAAGCTCCATCGGCATGGATCCCCGATTCATGGGCAAACATATTACTTCCTACGATAGCTTTCCACACCGGTAACTCCCGGCCCGATGCCCGAGCTACAAATTCAGACACTTCAACAAAACGTTCCGTTACGAAGTTCAGGTCAATATCCATCAGATGTTTAAGCGCCATGACGACTTCTTCCAGAGCGGCATTTCCCGCTCTTTCACCCAGTCCGTTCACAGTAACTCCAACATGGGTTGCACCTGCTTTAAGCCCAGCTAAGGCATTAGCTGTTGCCATACCGAAATCATTATGGGTATGCATTTCAACATCAATTCCCGTTCTCTCAATCAATTCCGATATCCGATCATAGGTTTTAAACGGATCAAGAATTCCGACCGTATCACAGTAACGCAGGCGGTCAGCCCCCGCATTTTTAGCTTCTTGGGCATACTGAACTAAGAAATCCATATCCGAACGGGAAGCATCTTCCGCATTTACCGAAATATAAACTCCCTTTTTCTTGGCATACTCTGTTGCCTTAACCATGCGTTGCAAGACGTCTTCACGCGTTGTTTTCAGTTTGTGCTCAATATGAATATCGGAGGTGGAAATTGAGATTGCCACCGCATCACACCCACAAGCTAATGAGGCATCAATATCTTTAAGAACGGGTCGGTTCCAACCCATAATGTTGGCTTTAAGCCCAAGCTTCACAATATCCCCGATCACGCGCTGTTCATCCCCACCCATAACCGGAATTCCAGCCTCGATCTGCTCAACACCAACATCATCCAACATCCGGGCGATCATCAATTTTTCCTGGTTTGAAAAGACTACCCCCGCAGTTTGTTCCCCATCTCTTAAGGTTGTATCCACAATCGTTATGTGCTTTTTGACCATAATTATTCTACCTCTCTTCCGTAGGGTTATAGCCTGTTTTATTATACTATCACAAACCCTCGTTTGTTTTAACTATTATATCATACTTATATTGTATACTTATACAGTTCAACACAATTTTAATGTAAATTATTTGTAACTCGAAAAACGATAATTCAAAGAAACGCTTCTTCTGATCAACCTAGAAGGCTGAAAAGAAAGAAACGCATCCTGAACCCACTCAAATTCATCTCAACTTCAAATCGCTGTGAATCAAGCTAATATTAATTCTACTGCTGAGCTAGGCGCTCCTGCAGCAGGTTATTTACTACACCAGGGTTGGCCTGTCCCTTCGTTGCCTTCATCATCTGGCCGACCAAGAAACCGATTGCCTGTTTTTTCCCAGCCTTGTAATCCTCCACCGATTGGGGATTTTTAGCAATGATTTCATCAACGATTTTCAGTAAAGCCCCTTCATCACTGATTTGGGCTAAGCCTTTTTCTTTAACGATGACGTCAGGGTCTTTGCCAGAGGCAAACATCTCCTCAATGACCGTTTTCCCAATTTTTCCGCTGATCGTTCCTTGATCAATCAGGTCAAGCAACTCTCCAAGCTGTTGGGGCTTAACCGGAGATTCTTCCAAGCTGACCCCTTGGGCATTAAGCAACCGTGTATATTCTCCCATGGTCCAGTTGGCCAGGTTCTTTACATCACCGTAACTCTTCAAGGCTTCATCAAAAAAGTCTGAAAGCGCTTTACTGTTTGTAATCACACCCGCATCATAATCGGATAAGTCAAGAGATCTTAGCCGTTCTCTCCTTGCCGCGGGGAGTTCTGGCAGAGTTTGACGAATTCGCTCGACCCATTCCCGACCGATGACAAGCGGAGGCAAATCCGGTTCTGGGAAGTAACGGTAGTCATGAGCGTCCTCTTTGGAACGAAGAGATAAGGTGATTCCCCGTCCCTCATCCCAAGTCAGCGTTTCTTGGATGACTTCTTCCCCATCATCCAAAAGCTGGGCTTGACGGGCCATCTCATATTCCATACAGCGCCTGACCGAGCTGAAGGAATTCAAGTTCTTCGCTTCTGTCCGAGTGCCGAATTCCTTTTGTCCCCATGGTCTTAACGATAGGTTCACGTCAAAACGAACCGAGCCTTGCTCCAGCCGACAATCCGAAACTTCCGTATATTGCATGATCCTTACCAATTCTTCCAGGAAGGCTAGAACTTCCGTAATTGAGCGCAGGTCTGGTTCGGACACGATCTCAAGAAGTGGGACCCCAGTCCGGTTATAGTCTACCGAGGATTCAAAGGAAGTCGAAATCGTTTCCCCGCTGTGCACGAGTTTCCCAGCATCGTCTTCCATGTGGGCACGCGTAATTCCGATTCGTTTCTTTTCGCCCTCAACTTCGATCTCAACCCAACCCTCTTTACAGATCGGCAAGTCATATTGTGAGGTCTGAAAATTTTTAGGAGCATCCGGGTAGAAATAGTTTTTTCGATCGAACTTGGAGAATTCAGCAATCTCGCAATTTAACGCCAATCCGGCTTTTATGGCAAAATTGACCACTTCCCGATTCAGCACGGGTAAAACACCTGGCAAACCCAAACAAACCGGGCAAGTATGCGTATTTTGCTCGCCCCCAAATTCGGTTGAGCAATTACAGAAAATCTTCGTTTTGGTTGCGAGTTCCACATGAACTTCGATCCCACAAACCATTTCATAGCGATCCGTTATACTCATCTTAACGCGCACCTCCTTTGACCAAGCTAGGTTTCCGCGTGTGGAAATCCGTATTTTGTTCGAAAGCATGAGCAACGCGATAGAGAGTTCCTTCTGAGAAGGGACGACCCATAAGTTGCATTCCGACCGGCATCCCCTCAACAAAGCCCGCAGGAAGTGAGAGCGACGGTATGCCCGCGAGGTTAATCGGGACCGTACAGACATCCGATAAATACATCGTTAAAGGATCTCCTGATTTCTCGCCAATTTTAAAAGCGGTCGTCGGTGCTGTAGGAGATAGAAGTACATCGAACTGGGCAAAGGCCTGGTTGAAATCATTTTGAATGAGGGTTCTGACTTTTTGCGCCTTTAAATAATAGGCATCATAATAACCCGCGCTTAAAGCATAGGTTCCTAGCATGATCCGGCGTTTAACCTCTGCTCCGAAACCTTCCGAGCGAGTCTTTTTGAACAAGTGCAGAACGTCCTCTGCTCCTTCAGCCCGGTAACCATAGCGCACTCCGTCATAACGGGCGAGATTCGAGCTAGCTTCAGCTGTTGCCAGTAGATAATAGGCCGGCATGGCGTATTCTGTATGAGGGAGGGAGCATTCTTCAACGATAGCTCCTAAGCCCTGTAAAGTCTCAAGCACTTCTTCCAGCACTTTTTTGACGCCAGCATCTAAGCCTTTAGCGAAATATTCCTTCGGTACACCAATCCGCAGCCCTTTCACGTCTTGAGTCAGGAACTCCGAATAATTCGGAATCTCAAAAGGAACGGAAGTTGAATCTTGGCGATCATAACCGACGATTTCCTGGAAAACCCGTGCATTATCCTGGACGGTTTTCGTAATCGGCCCAATTTGATCGAGGGACGAGGCAAAGGCAATTAACCCAAACCGAGATACAGCTCCGTAGGTCGGTTTAAGCCCCACTACTCCACAAAAAGCTGCCGGTTGGCGAATGGATCCACCAGTATCTGAGCCTAAGGTGAAAACTGCTTCCTCAGCAGCGACTGCCGCGGCCGAACCACCCGATGATCCTCCAGGTACCCGTTCTAGATCCCAAGGATTGTGCGTTGTAGAAAAGCGAGAGTTTTCCGTAGAAGAGCCCATGGCGAATTCATCCATGTTCAATTTTCCAAGTAAAACGGCTCCTGTCGCTTTGAGTTTTTCGACAACGGTTGCACTATAGGGTGGGACAAAATTCTCAAGCATTTTTGAGGAACAAGTTGTTCGAATACCTTCCGTGCAAAGGTTATCCTTCAGCGCCATCGGAATTCCCTCTAATGATCCGATTTCTTCTCCCCGCGCAATTTTCGCGTCGACCTGTGAGGCTTGGCTCAAGGCTAAATCTTCTGTCACCAGAAGAAAGGCCTTCACTTCCGGATCAAGTTGTTCTATTCTATGAAGCATCGATTGGGTAAGCTCAACCGCACTGATTTTCTTCGCGGCTAAGAGCTCATGTAATTCCCCAATGGATTGGGATGTGATCTCCATGCTTAGCTGTTCTCCCTTCTACATCTCTCTACCTTCGAATTAGCTTCAGTCAGAGGCTCTAAGTAACTCCTTCTGAAGTATTTCCCTTCATCAGACTATACGCGGCACCTTGAAAAAACCATCTTCCGATACGGGGGCATTCGCCAACACCTTTTCCCGTTCCAAAGAGGGCTGGACCTGGTCCTCGCGGACAACATTATGTAGCGGTACCGCGTGGGCCGTGGGGGTAATCTCATCCGTATTTAACTGGTCTAACATCGCTGCATAATCAAGGATTGAGTTAAGCTGTTCTGTATAGGTTGCAACTTCCTCTTCAGAAAGTTCTAAACGCGCTAACATAGCGACATGTTCCACTTCTTGACGTGAAATTTTCACTGGAATCACCATCCTTTGGCAAAATAATTAAATTCACTATATCAAATGGGTTCGCTGGGAGCAAGTCCTTTCCCGTTTCAGTAAAGATCGGGTCGTGTAGCTTACGGGTCTCTTTTTAGTTATTCTCAGAGGTTTTTTCGGTTTCTTCCGCCAACAGCTTCGCAAATTCTTCTTCGCTAAGAACGGAGACACCGAGTTCTTTTGCTTTCGCGAGTTTTGAGCCTGCCTTTTCTCCGGCGACAACAAAAGCGGTCTTTTTACTGACGCTGCTGGCGGCCTTTCCTCCGAGGACTTCGATTAAGCTTTCAATTCCTTGGCGATCATAATGTTCTAGAGAACCTGTGACCACAATACTTTTTCCTGCAAAAATCTGCGGGTAGCTCGATTCCTCGGCCATCATTTTCACGCCGGCCTCGCGCAGTTTTTCCAGAAAACGCTGCGAACTTTCTTGTTGAAAAAACCGCAGAATGCTTTGCGCCATCGTCGGACCGATATCGGGTATGCTTTGTAATTCTTCGAGCTTTGCCTGTTCGAGAGCTTCCATACTACGAAACTGTTGAGCGAGAATTTTCCCTGCTTTTTCTCCGACATGGCGGATTCCTAAACCAAAGAGTAACGGAGCCAACCCCCGTCCCTTGCTATCTTCAATCGCTTGCAGCAAGTTTTCCACCGATTTTTTCCCCATCCGTTCAAGTTTAACTAAGTTTTCAAATTTTAAGGTGTAGAGATCAGCCGCATCCCGAATGAGTTTGGCGTCTAAAAGTTGCACGACAACCGCTGGACCTAACCCGTCGATATTCATCGCATCCCGAGAAACAAAGTGAATGATTTCTTCGCGCTGCTGGGCCGGGCAGGAAATACTTGTACAGCGATGAGCCGCCTCCCCTTCTTCCCTAATGACCGGGCTTTGGCATTCGGGACAGCGTTCTGGCATCTCGAAAATTTTCTCTTCACCTGTCCGTTTTTCGGGCAAAGACCGAACAACTTCGGGAATGACATCTCCTGCTTTTTGCATTAGGACGTGATCGCCAATCCGAATATCCTTATCGCGAATATTATCGATATTATGTAGAGTTGCCCGGCCGACGGTTGATCCTGCAACTAAAACTGGGGTTAAATTGGCCGTCGGGGTGAGTACTCCGGTCCTCCCCACACGGACTTCAATACTTTCAACCACAGTCTCCACTTGTTCCGCAGGAAACTTGTAGGCGATCGCCCAACGGGGGCTTTTCGCCGTAAAACCGAGCTCGCGCTGTTGGGCCATTTCATTGACTTTAATCACAAGCCCATCAATATCGTAAGAAAGCGAATGCCGTTTATCAGCCATCTCTTCACAGTAGCGAATGACGTCCTCAATCGTGCTGAAGACCTTAAATTCAGGATTTACGAGAAATCCTTGTTCTTTTAAAAACTTCAGAACCTCGGTTTGGGAAGCTAAGTCCGTCCCCTTAGGCAACAAGACTTGATACGCAAAATAACTGAGATGACGTTGGGCCGTAATTTTCGAATCCTGTTGACGTAAAGAGCCCGCCGCCGCGTTGCGTGGATTGGCGAAGGTGGATTGACCCTCTTCTTCCCGCTCCTGGTTCAGCCGTGCAAACGAGGCTTTAGGCATATAGCCTTCCCCGCGGACATCTAAACGCGAAAGGGGTTTGCGCAAACGCAGCGGAATTGCGGATATCGTCCTCGCATTAGCAGTGATTTCTTCGCCAACTTCGCCATCGCCGCGCGTGGCACCTCGGACAAGCACTCCTTCTTCATACGTGAGAGCAACGGTTAAACCATCAATTTTGAGTTCTACCACATACTCCGCCTGTGGAGCGACCATCCGTACCCGCCGATCAAATTCCTGCAAATCTCCGGCATTAAAGGCATTATCTAAGCTTAAAAGCGGCTCGGCATGTCGAACTTTCGAAAACTCCTTGGCGATATAGCCACCTACTCTTTGGGAGGGAGAATCTGAGGTCTTCCACTCAGGATGGACTTTCTCGAGGCCAATAAGTTCCTGCATTAATACATCATATTCGGCATCCGCCATCATGGGCTGATCTAGTCCGTAATACTGATAATTGGCTTCTTGGATCCGCTCTTTGAGCTCTTGAAGATGTTGAAATGCTTGAGACTCATCAGGCTTTTGTTGCTCCTGTTGCTGGTCATCCGCCATTATTCGTACTCCCTTCTTCAAGCTATTTAGTGTAAACCTATGTAAATTTAGAGAATAGGCACTGCGAGAAAATTCCCGTCAGCGCCTTTAAACCCTTACTTGAGTTTCCTTCAGTTCTCCTAATTCCTAACTCTATCAAGGGATGACATTAGGGAAATGTAACTTTTCGCGCATCCATTTACTTACCATCTCCGGGGCTGATTCACTTGCTTGCAAGACAGCTGTGCCAACCCTTCTGCTTACTGCATGTGCGTCGCTCCTGCAAATCCCGAACAGTCCAGTGAACTGTTCGCCCTTTAGGTTGCGCCCGCGACATCAGGCCCGAAAGTCCCAGTGGGACGTTCGCACTTGTTTCCCGATAGTCTCCAGTGGAGAGTATCGCACTTGTTTAGCCAAGTCCTCAGCGACGCTGTCCTTCGTAAGCTTCGTTCATCTCATCCCCTTCGAGGATAAGTCAACTAAGGCTTGCATTTCGTTCCTCAACTCAAGCCAAGTTTCCTATAACGCCCCTCCGAAGAAATCGTTCATTTCTGCGCAAAAAGCTATGCTTTCGGGTCTTGGTTACTTTACTCCCGTAGTCTTACAAGTTAGCCCAAACAATTTTCCTGCACTGCTCCCAGGCGCCGCTTTGGCCTAAGGGAGCAGATTAAAGCGAGCAGCTCACCGAACTTAGCGGAGAAGTCAGGCTGAGGCGGGACCGCGCCCACGACGTGCGCGGCCGGCAGTGAGCCAAGGATGGCGATTTTGCCGGGTATCCCGCTGGAGCCCAACTTCCGAGCTCTAGTTCGGTCTGCGAGCGCCACAAGCGACCGTGGCCAAAGCGGCGCCGATGTCCTGCCCAAGCAAAAGCCCGAGCAGCGTACGTCCGAGCATCTGTAACGTAATTCCGCTTGCAGAAACCTAGTACTAATTCTATTTTACCCCAAAAAGTACTTGGTTAACGGGGGCACCACTTGTTTTTTCCGAGAAAGGACACCCGGTAGAAAGACCCGATTCTGCTCAAGCGGTTGTTTAAACGCCTTCGCAATTTCCTCAGGCTTATCCCCTGCGATCCAGAGATCTGAATTTTCCTCGATCAAATCCGTAATCATCAAGAGGAGATATCGTAACCCTTTCTCACTGCGCGTTGCTTCGAGTTTTTGCCTTAATTCTTCTTGAATATTCTCCAGCCCGTCTAAGCCCATTACGCTGACTTGACCGATTCCGACTTTGAAATCACTAACTGAGAATTCCTTTAAGTCCTCCTCGATCAATTCCTCAATCTTACGGTCCGCTAGATTCGATGAGGATTTGAACATTTGAACGCCAAATTCCTTAGCATTGACTCCCGCAATTTTTTCAAGATAAGCGGCAATTTCTCGATCTGTCTCCGTGCAGGTTGGGGATTTAAAAATGACGGTGTCTGAGAGAATAGCAGCAAGCATGATCCCAGCAATTTCTTTTTCCGGTTCAATGCCGTTTTCTCGATAACACTTCGCCACGATCGTACACGTCGAACCCAAAGGTTCATTGCGAAAGGTAATCGGATCTGTGGTTTGAATTCCACCGACCCGGTGGTGGTCAACGACTTCCAAAATCTGAGCTTGTTCAGCGCCATTAACCGCTTGGCCCCATTCATTATGGTCCACGAGAACGAGTTTTTTTCGGTCTAATTTTAAAAGATGATACCGGCTGATCAAGCCAACAACCCGCTCCTGATCGTCAAGTACCGGATAGTTTCGGTAGCGCGTTTCCAGCATTTTTTGACGGACTTCAGAGATCATATCATCTTCCTGGAAGGTGACAATACCTTCTGTTTTCATAATGCTTTGCACAGGTGCACTCATAGGCAAGAGTCGTGCTGCGGTAAACGTATCCGAGGGCACGGAAATTACCATGGCTCCTTTTTCACGAGCTAACTGCTCTAGCTCCGGAGATAACATCGCTCCTCCCGTTAAAACAAGAGCTGAGACGCCTAAACGAAGTGCACTTTCTTGAGCTGTCTCCCGGTCACCGACCAGAACAACATTACCCGGTTGGATAAAGGCCTCAAACGTTTTATGATGCATCGCTCCAACATAGACGCACCCTTTAAGTTCCTGATCCTTGGAACCGACCAAGAGCTCTCCTTTAAGGGTTTTAACCACGTTTTGCGCGGTAATATGCAGAGCACCAAAATCTAAATCTCCCATGTTTTCAATATAGGAACCGGAGAGATCACCTACGGAAATCATGCCCAGCATACGCTCAGTTTCATCCACAATCGGCAGCGTCTTTTGGGCGTTTTTCTTCATAATTCGCCAGGCTTCCTGTAATGGCGTCTTTGGATCAATCGTAGGTATGGGGCCATTTAACAAATCCTTGACCCGGAGGTTTACGTCGGCCAAATACTCCGGTGCAGGCACCTTAAACGCATTAAGTACATATTCCGCCTCCCGGTTCACTTTTCCTGCCCGGCAGGCCACAACATTATTTAGTCCCAGCCGTTGTTTAAGACGAGCAAAAGAAATTGCTGCACAAATCGAGTCCGTATCCGGATTCTTATGTCCAACGACATATACGTGTTCTGTCAATTCTCAACTGTCCCTTCTCACTCTTTATTTTAGCGAATGCTCATCTCTTCGGATCAAAGCTTAATAAGCTTGGCGTACTCAGCAATGAGTTTCTTAATTTGTCCACCAAACACAATCGAAATTTCGGCCTGGTTTCCTTCGCCTTTAATGGAAACAATGATTCCTTTACCAAATTTCGCGTGCTCCACTTTTTCCCCAACATGATAATCGAGCGTAGGCGGTTCTTTCACGGGGTTTCCTACTTCTTTATCCCACGTTCCCCAAGTCGAACGACCTCCAGAATTCCGGATTGCTCCGTTTCCTGCTTGGGGTTGTGGCTTTTTCATACGCGTCGGCGGCGGGTCAATTGGATCACAATCGACAAGCAATTGAGACGGAATTTCTTCCATGAATTCCGAAGGTCTGTTGTACTGGGTCCTGCCATAGAGCATCCGCTGCTCTGCATAAGTGAGATAGAGTCTCTCCCTAGCACGCGTAATAGCCACATAGCATAAACGGCGTTCCTCCGCGAGCGAAGTGGGATCCATCATCGAGCGGCTACTCGGGAAGATTCCTTCTTCCATGCCCACCAAAAATACTACCGGGAATTCCAACCCTTTGGCACTATGAATCGTCATCAGGGCAACGGACTCTTCAGCTGGGTCCAGGGAGTCAATATCAGCCACAAGAGAGACCTGCTCCAGGAAACCGGCAATACCCGGAACGAAATACTCTTCCCCATCTTCCCCTTCAGCGCTGTTTTCGTCCTGATCCAAGGCTTTTTCATCATATTCGGCGGTTACCGATAAGAACTCGCGTAAGTTTTCGAGACGCGCCTCTGCTTCTGGAGATTTATCTATCGTGAGAAGATCCCAGTAACCGGTTCTCCTCAGGATCTCCTCCACCAATCGCGTCACCGAGCTTTCCTCGAGTGCTAGTTGTTTCAGCTCCTGCATCAGCTGGGCAAATGCCAGTAAAGGCTTTTTGGCGCGTGTCGTTAATTCCGGAATATAGTCAGCTTCCATGATGGCATCAAGGACGGGCATCCCTTGCTCGTTCGAGTATTCAATAATTTTTTCTAACGTACTATCCCCTAAACCCCGCTTTGGAACGTTGAGGATACGGGAAAAGGCGACCTGATCGGAGGGATTATGAAGGACGCGCAGATAAGCGAGCGTATCTTTAATCTCCATGCGCTGATAAAACTTTAAACCAGAGAAAATCCGATAAGGAACTCCTTGTTTCATGAAGCGTTCCTCAATCACCCGCGACTGAGCGTTGGTACGATAGAGAATCGCAAACTCGTTGTATTTACGACCTTCCACATCCCGGAGACGTTGAATCCGCTCCGCGATGTAACGAGATTCATCGTGCTCATTCTCAGCAACATAATAAACGAGTGGATTTCCTTCCTCATTTTCCGTCCAAAGTGCTTTTTCCTTACGTTCGGTATTATTGCTGACCACGGAATTTGCCGCTTCCAGAATATGCTGCGTGGAGCGATAATTCTGCTCCAGCTTTAATACTTTAGCTTCTGGATAATCCCGTTCAAAGTCTAAGATATTCTGCACATCTGCTCCCCGAAACATGTAAATGGACTGGTCATCATCCCCGACGACACAGAGATTCCGATCTTTTTTCGCGAGCAGATTGACCAACGCATATTGGGCATGGTTTGTGTCCTGGTACTCGTCGACCATGATGTAATGAAACTTATCTTGGTAATGCTCCAGAACTTCCGGATTCTCCCGAAAAAGCCGAACAGTCAGCATAATAATATCGTCAAAGTCTAAGGCGTTATTTCCTATGAGTCTTTTTTGATAGAGCTCATACACCTTCTCAACCTTTTGCTCGAAATAATCCGATGCCCGTCGCGAAAATTCTTCAGGACTCTGCAGCTTATTTTTGGCATCGCTAATCGCTCCGCCGATCGCTCGGGGAGCAAACTTCTTCTCATCTATATTTAATTCTTTCATACACGCTTTGATGACTGCTTGTTGGTCACTGCTATCATAAATCACGAAACTGCGCTTATAGCCTGATAAATGTTCAATTTCGCTCCGTAAAATCCGGACACAGGCCGAATGGAACGTTGCGACCCAAAGTCCTCGTCCTTCGCTCCCGACTAAAGCCCCAACCCGCTCGCGCATCTCCTGAGCAGCTTTATTGGTAAAGGTGATCGCGATAATATTCCAAGGATCTATCCCTTGCGCAACTAAATGGGCAATCCTGTAGGTCAGAACTCTCGTCTTTCCTGAACCTGCTCCAGCTAAAATCAATAGCGGGCCATCACGATGTTCAACAGCCTCACGCTGCACTGGGTTTAAATCATCTAACCGATACATTCTCCCACTCCACTTCACTTTTTCAACATATTATTATACCATATCTCGGTGTGGACGAGGAGGGGTATCAGAGGAATCTCCAAAATCTTCAAGTCTGGAATTAAAAGTTATTCGTCCCCAGTATGCACACAGTAAGGAAGCACATACTGGGTAAAACGATCTACAATGTATGAACGTTGTATTCGTTCAAGTTGTGATGAATCTTCACGCTTTGAGGAACACGAAGATAGATGATTCTCCAATTCGGATCTCCAGAATAGTTATCCAACAAATTCTGATTGAGATGCTTAAATTGATCCACTGTAAAATCCGCCATAAACTGTTTGAATTCTAAATTTTGACGACTCGGTGCTTTAATGGATAGTGTCCCGCTTTGCAAAGAAATACTTGGAGGTAAAATATTCTTTGTGAAATTAATATCTCCTATGATCTGCTCAGAAGTATAGCTACTCACTTCAATTTCACCGTCATCGACATCTTTTCTTTTTATTAAAATCTGATAGTTACCTTGATTCACTGACCCATCAAAAGCAAGGGAGTTCGTATCCAGTTTAAAGGTTTGACTATTATTTTTATAAACTCCTTTGACCTGATCCGGATTTTCTACTGAAGAAAAATTGTCTACCACATCTGTCGGCGAATAGAGAACAGTCTGGCTCTTATCCCCACCGGGTTGCATGAATCCTTGCCTAGGAAGCAAATAAGAGATAGGCACAAGCATGATCAAGATTGCAAGGTACACTCCTGCGCAAAGAATATTTCGTTTCCATGATATATGTTGGCTCATCCAAGGTCCTATCGCTCGCGCGGAAAATAAAACGATGGTTCCTATGATGACGATAAACAGGAGTAAGGGTATAATGTTTAAACCCGTTTCGTTCATTTTCTAACCTCCATTCTGCTTGAAAGAAGAACACTGATTCCAAAAAGAATGATGGCTAGGATTAAGATCTTCAGTGTAAAAAGTGGTAATGGGCTTTCGGAAAAATACTTATATATTCCCACGAGATATTCAGCATAGACTCGTAAAAAGCCAATCACTAAAACCGGAATAATGATGATAAAGCTTTTATTGAGCTCAACTAAGATTCCTCCTAAATAGCCAATCGCGGATAGAAGAATCAGGCAAAGGATTGTGACAAACATCCCAAAGAATAGATTGATAGGGGCGATGAAAAAGCCTTCAAAGAAAGTTTGTGTACGTTCGAACGTAAAATACCCGATAACCCGAAGGAGCACACCACTGAGCGAGGCCGTAATCCCAGCAAAGATCGAGCAGGTCAAGAGAAAACACACATTGGAAAGATTACTTGACAACCGATTCGCGACCAGAGAGAATTCCATATTTTTATAGGATTTGTTCGCAATTGTCGATCCAATTATCGCAATCCAAAAAAACGAGAACACGATCACCAAATCTGCTGTATAACCTTTTACCATAATGGTCAATTCGTCAAATCCAAAGCCACTACTCCGCACTCCCCCCATAGAAAAAATAATGCCCATAATTTGCGTGATAATCAGCCCATAAAGTAAATTGGAGTATCCTTTCAATTTGTAGACATATTGCTTGAACGTAATAGATCGAAGGCTAACCTCTTGTAAAGACATCGTCAATCCCTCCCTTGGTCTTGGCGGTTAGATAAACACACAGATCATTGATCGAAACTGGCAATAATTCGACTCCACTCTGTCTTGCTTTTCCCAAACCCTCTTGAAGGAAATCTCTTAAATCCGGACTACTTAAGTCTCTTCTAATGACAACATACAAGCTGTCTTTAGCGAATTCCTCTTGATGAATGATCTCTTGACCTTCAATCAGACCCAGCACCGTTTGGGCATTCCCTCTTAAGCCGATGGCCCATTCTCTAAGTTCATTGACGGGCAGGTAGAAACATTTTTTGCCTTGATCAAGCAAAAGGACGTCCTCAAGAATGTCTTCAACCTCACTTAACAAATGACTGGAGAGAATCACGGTTCGCCCGGTATTCGAGGTAATCTTTAAGCAAGGCTCGGTAAAAATCCTTGCGAACGGCAGAATCCATCCCTGTTGTCGGCTCGTCAAATATAGTCAGCGGGCAGTGGGAAGCGATACCGATAATGCTATTAAAAAGACTTTTACTTCCCTTCGATAAGCGACTGTGGCGTATTTTCGGATTCACGGAAGAATAGTCAAATAACCCTGCCGCAAGCCTTGCATCCCAATTCGGATAGAACGGGGCTACCTCTGTTAAGATATCTTCAAGCGTAAAGGACTCCGGAAAGGCCATGTTATCATCGACGAAAATTGTATTGCCAGAAACCAAGAGGCTATTAAACGGATGTTGTAAAAAAACGTGAAGCTCCCCGCTCGTCGGTTTCAAGTATCCCGCAATCAGCTTAAGCAAAGTCGTTTTGCCGGCGCCGTTTCTACCGATGAGTCCTGTAATCTTGTTTTCCTCAATCTCGAAGGATAAACTATCTAAGGCCTTAAACCTACCGAAGGACTTGGTCAGATTTTCGCATTGAATCACACTCATTTCCGGTCTCCCTCACCTTCTCTTGCTACCTCTTGAATAAGCTGAAGCAGTTCACTTTCGCTGACCGCTAGACGTTTCGCTTCATTGACGAGATCCCTGATCATCGGTCCTAAAACCCGATTTCGATGCTTAGTTAGAATGAATTCTCTCGCATTCAGGGCCACAAACATCCCCAGCCCCCGTTTTTTATAGACAATGTTTGCCTCGGCTAAAAGGTTGAGCCCCTTCGCCGCCGTGGCTGGGTTAATATTAAACATCTCAGCGAGTTGATATTGTGAATAAATCCGCTCTTCCTCTTTCAAATTTCCGTTCAATATCTCGGTCTCCAGCCATTCCGCGATTTGAAGATAGAGCGGCTTGATACTATCCGGATTAAAAATCACAACATTCACCTCCCAGAACTATAGAGATATTATTTATATTTAGAACCATAGTGCATTAGTTACATAATGCACTATGGTTCTATTCTATGTTATAAAATATGAATTGTAAAGAACGTTATAAATAATTAATTTGTACCTCCAAAAATTTTTCTAAAGTGGAATAAATTTTCTCTAAAATTACAAACTAATCCTGAAATAGGAGGTATAATGCATGAATGCAATTTGGCTCGTAATTGTAGCGGCTCTTTTCTTAACCCTGGGCTACCGTTTCTATGGTGCGTTCATTGCCGCTAAAATCCTGGCCTTGGATGATAGCCGCAAGACTCCAGCAGTAGTTCACAATGATAATCGGGATTATGTCCCTACTAACAAATGGATCCTCTTTGGTCATCATTTTGCAGCCATCGCGGGTGCAGGCCCCTTAATCGGACCCACTCTTGCCGCTCAATATGGTTACTTGCCAGGAGCTCTCTGGATCCTCATTGGTTCCTTATTTGCTGGCGCAGTCCATGACATGGTTATCCTTTTCGCCTCAGTCCGTCATGATGGCTTATCTATCTCGGAAATTGCTAAAGATGAGCTTGGCCCTGTTGCTGGCTTTGTCTCCGCAATTGCCGTTCTCTTCATTCTCATCATCACCATGGCTGGATTAGCCTTAGCCGTAGTCAACGCTCTCTTTAACAGCCCCTGGGGAACGTTTACTGTTGGAATCACGATTCCCATCGCCATTTTTGTGGGAATTTATCTCAGATGGTTAAGGATTGGTAGGATTGGTGAGGCCACGGTCATCGGCGTAGCCTTGATTTTTCTTGGGGTTATCCTCGGACCAGTCGTCGAGCATTCCTTTTTTGCTCCGTATTTTACATTTTCCCATCAGCAACTGGCGGTAATTCTTGCAGTCTATGGCTTTGCCGCTGCGACACTCCCTGTCTGGCTCCTCCTCGCCCCTCGTGACTACCTCAGTACTTATCTGAAAATAGGTGTTATTGGGGCTTTAGCCATAGGCATTATTTTTATCCAACCTCACCTGAGAATGCCTGCCATTACAGGGTTTGTCAATGGAGGGGGTCCCGTAATTCCTGGAAAAGTTTGGCCCTTTTTGTTTATTACCATCGCCTGTGGTGCTCTCTCAGGATTCCACGCGATTATCGGGACGGGTACCACTCCGAAAATGATTACCCTAGAACGGGATATTCTCCCGATTGGCTTCGGAGCAATGCTTGTCGAAGGCTTTGTCGCCCTCATGGCACTGATCGCAGCGACAAGCTTACATCCTGCTGATTATTTTGCCATCAATACTGCTCCTGATGTTTTCAAAAAGTTAGGGATGACCATTCAAGAACTTCCCCAACTTTCGCAACTGGTCGGCGAGAATGTAGCCGGTCGAGCCGGTGGAGCAGTTTCCCTGGGCGTAGGAATGGCCGATATCTTTCGTAAGATTCCTATCCTCGCCTCAATCTCGAGCTACCTCTACCACTTCATCATTATGTTTGAAGCTCTGTTCATTCTAACGACGATTGATGCTGGCACACGGGTTGGGCGCTATTTATTACAAGAACTCGGAGGAAAAGTATATAAGCCTTTAAGTCGGCCAAACTGGTGGCCGGGAATTCTCCTGACCAGTGCTTTGATGTCTTTCATCTGGGGTTATCTCGTCTATCATGGGGACATTGCGACCATCTGGCCTTTGTTTGGAGTTGCCAATCAGTTACTCGCGGCGATGGGCTTAGCGGTTGGCACAACCCTAATTTTGAGAATGGGAAAAGCTCAATATGTTTGGACAACGATTATACCCTTCGTCTTTGTCGCGGTTACAACGATTGCTGCGGGATACCAAAACATTGTGATTTACTATCTCCCGGTTGGCAAAAATCTTTTAGCCTTTCTCACCGCAGTCATGATGGTCTTAGTCACGATTATCCTCGTCTTATCTATTCGTAAATGGTTTGAGCTTCTACACGGAAATCCAACCCCCAAACTCGATCCACAGAGTTAGAATACCAGAAGTAACACTATTAACAGCAAACTCCGTACCACCTCGATCTTTTGAGCGTGATACGGAGTTTGTTTTATATAGATCAATATAATGATCATCATTACTTTGTAATCATCATGCTAATATGCCAAATCCCGGCTTCCTCAAAGTCCTCACCATAGGCTTTAAAGCCTAACTTTTCATAGAACCCTTGAACAGCCTTTTGGGCGTGAAGATGCACTTCAGTAGCCCCTTCATCGAAAGCTTTTCCTTTCAATTCGTTAACCACAATACTCCCGATCTTCTGGGAGCGATACTCTTTTAAAACTGCTACTCTTCCGATCAAAACCCTTCCGTCTTCAACGATTAAACGGCCTGTCCCGATCGGTTGACCTTCATCATAAATCACGATATGCTCAGACGTTTGATCTAAGCTATCGAGTTCGATATATTCTGGTACTCCTTGCTCTTCTATGAAGACTCTCCTGCGAATCATGAACGCATCAGTTAGATCATCTGTTCCCATGAGTAATTTATGGGTAATCATTTTATCCTCCGTTGCTGGTAACTTTATGTTATTAATGCCAAGAAAGACAAGGGTGTCGGGTAATTACCGTGTAAAAGCACCAATTCTCCTAATAAGGAAAAAACGACTTCCCCCGATTGGGTCGCTTCTACCGCCGCAAGTTTTTGGACATTTCCCTTCGTCATATCGGTCGCTGAGAAAAAAAGTACGGTGGCAATAACACCCGAGGAGATAGCCACAATGAGGGTCTGTAGCGTCTGCTGGGTAGTCGGTAGCCCAACGCTTGAAATTCCCAGCATAGATAATATGAGCCAAAACGGAAGACTTGAAATCGTCATTCCTAGGATCCTTTGGTAGGTGTCAAACCGTTCCCCACAAGCTGTCATCATTTTGCGATTTCCCAACGGATAGGCGAAAGCCGCGACTAGAACCGGCAAGATTCCTAAGAGAATTTCTTTAACAGTTAGGGCCTGGGCTTGCTGCAACTGGATCAGAGCAATCCCTGCTAAAATGATACAAGAAATGCCCAAACCCTTTAAAGAAATGGATGCTCGAACCTTCTTCAACCCAGTCTCAGTTGGCACCACCGTATAAAATAAAGGTGTAAGCAGCGATCCCGCCACGATTGTCATCTGCCACATGCTTGCCACCAGCCAAGCCGATCCATAGGCCGACGCAAAACAGAGCGGCGCATAGAATAAACCGAAGCCGACCGTACTCCACCCGATCCAGGTTAGGGGTCTTTTACAAAGATCCAACAATAACGGTTTTAGATTACCTCTTGTAATAACTAAGATAAGTAGAAATGGTAACATAAAAATAAATCTGAGCGCCGCGCTCCATATCCAACTCCCCCCGGATAAATCCATGGCCCGGTTGAAGACAAAGGTCGCAGCAAAAAGAAAGAGGCCAAAACTCCCAGCGCAATCCCCTTCAAATTCTCTCTTCCCCCTTCAAAATATATACTCGTCCCTCGTCGCCCCTTAAAGTTTCCTTAAGCTTCCCTTTTTCCTGCAAGCTAGAAATGCCTCAGAATGTGCATCCCTTCAAGACTTTCTGTACCGTACTATACTTGGCTTCAGCCTCATCTTCATCAACAAACCAAAGGAATCCCTCTTCAAGTTGTTCACTGTTGAAGGTATGGATGAGGCCTCCCTTCAACGTTTCCATTCCCCAAGCTACAAAGAATTGAGCTGGCGAATTAACGGGATTAACCCCTGTCCCAAAATAAACAGGAATTCCATTGACCACAGTTTTTTCGAGAATATTAGCGCGCGTCGTGCCACACGGATTACTCATTCTTACCCTTCTTTTCTACCCCTTTATTAATGGTTCTCCTCTGGAGTTAATCGTTTATCAAAACACAGAAACTCTCCTTTTCTAAAATGAACGGTTCCCACAACTCCATATCCCCGTTTCTTATAAAAGCGTATAGCACCCGTATTTTGAATAAACGTATCCAAGCGTATAGCCCCATACTCTTTTGTTTGAGCTCGATTTTCAACAAAACTCATCAAGTGTTGGGCAATTCCTTGGCCCTGATGTTGTGGACCGACCATCAAGCGATGAATCACCGCGACCTTTGGAGGTGTATAATGCCATTCAAGATCCGCATATTCCGGATCTTGAGATTCATTCAAGACGAT
>NZ_DATLJA010000020.1:0-86965 GCF_035539115.1 Desulfitobacterium sp.
AACGGCTTTCGTTCTCGCTATGCTCGGCGAAAGCCGGGTTTTCTTTATACTAACAGAAAGTATAAGTTTAGGGCAGATAGCATAAGTGCAACCAACGGCTTTCGTTCTCGCTATGCTCGGCGAAAGCCGGGTTTTCTTTATTAAATCCAGATTTTTAGGCTAAACTGGAATTGAGGAGGAAAAGCATGCTACAATATAGAAAAATTAATGCAGATCATCGGGAAATCGATCAAAAAGGTTAAAGGTTTCTGAAGAGTTCGTACGGAGTTGATGATGTGAGAAGAAAAAAAACATTTAGGTTACTGGTGTTATTGATATTAGCGGCCGTTACCGCAGTTTCCGGCTATTTCTTGTATTCCCGGCCATCCTCAATGGATAATTCCCCAACGCTCAAAGGGCCTGAAGGAGTTGATATGACGAATCGGGTGAGCGTTCTGTTAGTGGGAGCCGACCAACGTTCTAATAGTGAAGAAAAGTTTAATACGGATTCCTTAATCCTGGCCAGTATTGATCCGGTGGACAAGCGGATCAGTTTGCTCTCAATTCCGCGCGATACGCGGATTTCCATTTCGAAACACCCTTATATCAAGATTAACTCCGTTGCTTCCCTTAAGGATATGCAAACACTCGAGGAAGTGGTCACAAATTTGACAGGGGTACCACTAGCCGGCTATATCCAAACAAATTTCAGCGGCTTTAAACAAATCATTGATACCCTCGGGGGGATCACAGTCGATGTCGAAAAAGATATGTACTATGAAACTGGAGATGTAACCGACGGATATATTAACCTCAAAAAAGGGATTCAACGTTTAGATGGATCACAAGCGCTTCAGTATGCCCGTTTCAGGTATGATGCTCTAGCCGATATTTCCCGGACGGCGCGCCAACAGGTTGTTTTGAAGGCAGTGGCTAAGGAAATGATGCAAATCTCGACCCTTCCCAAACTTCCTTGGTTAATTCCCCAGCTTAACGAGGCAGTTAATACCAACCTAAGCCTAGGTGATATGTTTAAATTGTCCAAGGCAGCGGTCGGTTTTGAGAAAGCAGATATTGTTTCGCAAACATTACCTGGAAAGTTTTTAGATTTAGAAGGGGTAAGCTATTGGGAGGTAGATCCAAAAGCTGCGAAGAAAGTCGTGAGTAATTTACTGCAAGGAATTACGACCGCTAAAGTCATCGAAGATCAAGAAGTCGATTTGCTGAAACCTGTTGTCACAACGCCTTCCAAGGCATTGCCTAAAGTCCCCGGAAATAATCAGGACCCGAACGGGCAAGAATCGACAGGGTATCAGGAAGTCGAGATAAAGTGGCCCTTGGGCCCAGATGGTGGAGCTTAAGGAAAGAATAAAACAGCGAAAAAAGTAGGAAAAAGTAAGAAAAAGCAAAGAACTAATAATTTGAAGAATTATCTGGAAATTTTACCCCTAAGTTGCTAAAATATAATAATAGAAGGCATCCAAGTTGTCGAAACAACTGAATTATTATAGATGGGGTGTAAAAAATGCGAGAAGAGACGACACGAGGAAAGTCTGTTGAGAATATTAGAATCGAATATGCCCAAAAATGGAAATGCCAACCGGAGGATTTAGAAATAGAGGTACTGGATAAGCCGGGATTCCTTTCACGGCAGTGGAAAGTACGGGTATGTCTGGAATCAGAACAATCAGACCTGATGGCTAAGTCCTTTGCGACGAGTGAAGGGGTAGAAATTGACGAAATCAATGATCTCTCAGATGATTCGAAGGTCCTTGGCCAAGACCAGAAGGATTCGGATATGCAGCCAGTTTGGAACGCAGAAGAAAAGAAATATACGATTAAGTTAGCCCCTTCCGTTCGACAGATTATTCCTTATCCGGAAGCAGGGGCCCTCTATTGGAACGGGGAATTGCAAGTACTGCCTTTCAGCGTGACAGGTGAAGATGAGATCGAGTTTATCCCGAGTGAAAGTTTAGGACTAAGGACTTGGGAACTGGTCATTCGCGAAAACGGCTTAACGGCAATTGCTAAAGTGAAACATGAGAAATCAGGACGCTATGAGTTACCTGAGTTTGTGCAATCTGATGTTCGCTTGAAATGGGAAAATACCGTGCTCTGGAAAGAGACTCCACCTGAGGGCGAGTATTGGGATCAAGAACGCTTGCAGGAAGATATCCAACGGTTGAGTATTGTCCATGGAATTCACCCTGAGGCATGGGCAGAAATACTGTTTATTGAAGGGACAGGCGAAGTTGTTATCGCGAGCGGAACCCTGCCTACAGCTCCAGTGCCAGCTCGTTTCGAAGATTTTGTGGGAGAATGTTCGAAAGGGTATGACGAAAATGAAGAGCGTATTGACTTTTTTGCCACGAAGATAAATTTCATTAAAGAAGGTGCAATTTTAGCCCGAAAAGTTCCGGGAAAGGAAGGAGTACCTGGCAAGGATGTTCTGGGTCAGCCGATTCCTTCAGCACCCGTGAAGGATCTTCAGTTTAAATTAAAAAAGAACGTTAAACTTTCCGAAGATGGTTTGGAGGTTGTTGCTACCTGTGCTGGATTACCCATCCGCGTGGATGAGATAACATATATGGTCGAGAATGTTTATCTTCTTAATCAAGATGTGGATTTGGCGACAGGCAGCATCGAGTTTCCCAGAGATGTTTTCGTCTATGGGAGTGTCCAGGATGGGCTTCATGTTTATTCGGGGGGAAAAGTAGAAATTCAAGGATCGGTCTCAAAAGCGGAAATTCGTGCTGAAAGGGGTCTTAAAATAGCCCATAATGTTTTGGGTGGGCATTTGGTCGTTGGTGCAAGCTATGTCGTTCGTTCCGAATTGTTACGGCGAATGAAAGAATTCTACGAATGTCTAACCCCTTGCCTGATGCAAACGGCGGAACTGATTAATTCTCCTGATGCACAGCGTTTAAAGCCAGGACAATGTTTAAAACTCATTATGGAGCGTAGATATGTTGATCTTCCCAAAATGGCTACCGATTTGGAAAAGTTCGTTTTGGGCACAAAAGATGAGCTTTTGACTCAGGAGATTATCGTGTTGATACGTACTGCCAAACGCTTTTTGGTAGGCTTGGGCCCTCTTGACCCTCAGGCATTGCCTCTTCTGCACAGCGTGAACAAAGCCTTAGAGCAGTTGGTTTTAAATATCTCAATTGAAGTTCCCGAAAAATTAGAGTGCTCAGTTGATTATATTCAAGGAACAAATGTCGAATGTGGGGGGGCGTTTACCTGTTATAAAGGGACTTATAACTCAACAATTCAGGCGGGTGGAGATGTTAAAATCGAGGGAGTCTGTCGTGGAGGAAAGGTCATAGCAGGTGGAAATGTCGAAATCCGTGAATTAGGGGGATCGGGAGTAAGTACCACTGTGGTCTATTTGCCGGGAACGAAGCGGCTAAAGGTTGCGAAGTGCCATCCCAATGTTCTGATCTATATGGACAAAGAAATTATTCATATCGAAGAAGCCTATCGTTCACTGGAGATCTATCGGGAAAAAGGAATTGTCCAGGTTGAACGGTTGAAGGCGATCTAGCAAATAATTAAAAGTACAAATTTTAAACGTTGCAAAATTAGGGGAAGGAATAGACGTATGGAAACAATGATTTCGTTAGAACGAGCCTGGGAACTCGTTTCACAAAAAATCCATCCGATGGCGACCGAAAAAGTTCATCTGAGTGAGGCGTATCACCGTATTTTAGCAGTATCGGTTACCTCTCCCATCGCAATGCCTCCCTTTGATCGATCTCCGCTTGATGGTTATGCTTATGTGGCGAGTAAGGCAGATCCTACGCCTCTGCCGTTGCGCGAGGTTAGCGAAATTCCCGCAGGGACGTACCCAGTTCGGGAATTAGGTCAGGGAGAGTGTGCGAAGATCTTTACCGGAGCACCGATTCCAGTGGGTGCAAATTGTGTGGTAAGGATGGAAGATACGGAGTCGCACGACGATCAAGTTCTGATTCATCGCCCAGTTTCAGCGGGGGCGAATATTGTTCACCAAGGCGAGGAAATCCAAAAAGGGGAAATCGTCTTAATTTCCGGAACCGTACTTAACCCTCCATCTGTTGGGTTGTTAGCAGCATTAGGGGTGGAAGAGGTAACCGTTTATCGGCGGCCGCGCATCGGGTTGCTTTCCACGGGTTCGGAATTAATGGAAGTGGGGCAAGCGCTGCAGCCAGGAAAGATTTATAACAGTAACACTTATACATTACGGGGACTTTTAATGGAGGTGGGCTGCGACGTGAAAGTAGCTTCCTTCGTTCCAGATCGTCTTCCGGAAACGATCGCGACTCTGAAATCTTTGCAGGATATGGATGCAGTGGTGACAACAGGTGGTGCTTCAGCAGGTGATTATGACTTGATTCGTGAAGCGCTAATAGGAATCGACTGTGAACTGCTCTTCTGGAAAGTAAATTTCAAACCCGGAACTCCGGTAGCAGTGGGCATAAAGGGTAACCAGCTTTATTTTTCGCTTTCCGGAAATCCAGCGGCGGCGATGATTACCTACGAACTTCTCGTTCGTCCTGCGCTAAAAAAGATGTCAGGACGAAGAGATGAGGAAGAGGTTTTCCCTGTCAAGATGGCAGGAAGCTTCGGTAAATCTGGGAAACAACGACGCTTTTTACGTGCGCGCGCGGTTTTCCGTGAGGGAGAAATCTGGGCCGATCCGAATTATGCGCAAGGCTCGGGGGTTTTACGTTCGATGATTGGGAGTAATCTATTGGTGGATGTTCCAGGCGGACATGGACCCGTTCAAGAAGGGGAAACTTTATGCGCACACTGGATTCTTTCAGAAGGAGAACTTTGATGAACTCAGGTGAGAACTCAACTCAAACCCCGATCGTCTCGATCGTCGCGCGTCATTCGAACTCTGGTAAAACAACGTTGCTCGAAAAACTCGTGCGTGAAGCCAAGAGCCGAGGTTGGCGAGTCGCGGTTGTTAAACATGATGCCCATGAGTTTGAGATCGATAAGCCCGGAAAGGACTCCTGGCGTTTCACCCAAGCGGGAGCAGATGTAGTCGCCATTTCTTCTCCCCATAAGATGGCTATTTTGGAATCAGGCGAGTTAGAACGGACTCTTGATGAAGTGCTGGAACGGCTTCCAGATGTCGACCTTATTTTCACGGAAGGATATAAACACGGAAATAAACCCAAAATCGAGGTTTTTCGTTCTGAGGTCCATCGAGAGCTTTTTTACAAGCCGGAAGAGCTGATCGCTATAGTCAGCGATGTTAGGTTCGAGGTGGGGGTACCCTGCTTCGATCTCGAGGATGCAGTCGGTATCTGCGATTTTTTGGCGGAAAAGTATCAGTTGCTTTAATCTACCCTTTACAAGCAGCGTTACTTTACAGACGTTCGGACGTACGCTTGCAGACCAAGCTAAAGCATAACTGCTAATTAGAGTTGCTGCTACGCCTTCCATGGCGTTAATCTGCACTAGGCACGTCCACGTCCACGTTCAATGTTTGGCGAGATATCCATTCCCATCCCGTTGCCACATTGTCCCTGCGTATGTTTTCTGTCTTGTTTTCGCATGAGGATTATGAATGCTTTTTTGTCTGCTGAAATGATAAAAGACCCCTTGGTAGAGGTCTTCAATTTAATTTTGATTTATTTAATTATGGTTTTTCCATTAACGGTTTTAACACTTAGATTATTTTTAATTTCTTTAAAATATATATCCCTTTTAACTATAGTTTCTCTCTTAGGATTATTTAATTTATTATCAAACGATTTTGCTGTCTTACCACTCAAAATTATTTGATTGTTTTCATATCTAATCATAAGAAATCACACCTTTCAATCAAACTTCAAAATAATCTTCTACTACTTCATTGTCGCGAAAATCAATAATCATTTTAACAGTTGAGTCTTCTAAGACTATATTATCATCATCTTCAAGAAAATCAAAGCCCCTGTCCTTGTACCATTGTATTTTTGATGTAATTGCATCAATCAATAAACATCTGCATCCAATAAAGTCCGATATATTTTTAGAATTTCCTACAACATAGTTAAGAACTTTTGTGCCAATACCCATATTTTGATAATTATTATCTGTACATATATATTTCAAACAAATACACGGATATAAAATATTACTTTCTTCAATTTTTATTTCTTTAAACTGCATTGAAAAGTATCCTACTATTTTTCTATCTAACCTAATAAGTTTTGTATTGGCTAGTTTCATTATATGTTCATAATATGCGTCACCATCCAATAAATACTTATTTATTGAAGGGACTCCACAATCTAAATTCTTGAAACTCTCATTTTCATTAATTCCCACTAATTCTAATTCTAAATCTGAAGACATAAGTTCTCCTCCGATCTATTCAAACAATTTCGACAAAAGAGTGGAGAACCCTTCAGAATATGGAAATATTTATATTCAACTGCTTAAAAGGGACTACCATTCGTTACTTTAATACCCGCGTTAAAAACCGCGTAGCCCAGGGCAGAAACGGGAAAGCAACGAGGGAAGAGATCAGGTTGAAGAGAGTATGCGCATTGGCTACTTGGCGGCTGAGACTACCTCCAAGTCCTTCTAGGAGGTAGGCCAGCGGAGTAAGAAAGGGCAGAAAGAGGAGAACCCCAAATACGTTTAGTAAGATGTGAAAGACGGCCACGCGCTGGGCAGCCCGGTTTGTAGCGAGGGACGCGAGAATAGTGGTAAAACAGGTTCCAATATTGGCTCCGAAAATAAAGGCGAGGGCAGTGGGCAGGGTCAGATATCCTCCTTCCGCAAGAAGCATTACGAGACCGGTTGTAGCTGTAGAGGAGTGCAGTAGTGCGGAGAGTAAAGTTCCTGCAAGTATCCCTTGGAGATAATGATCCCCAAGCTGTTGCAAGAACTGCTGAACGACTGGGACTTCGGCTAAAGGGGCCATTCCGGTTTCTAATAAATAAAGGGCAAGAAACAATAACCCGAGTCCGAAGACGGAAAGGGCCAGGTAACGGTAACGATTGGGGATAAAGAGAAATCCGAGCGCTCCGAGGAGTAAAATATAGGGAATGAAGGAATCCAGAGAAAAGGCGAGGAGCTGAGTGGTCATCGTGGTTCCGATATTACTCCCAAGGATGAGGCTGAGCGTATTTTCAAAGGGAATCAGACCGGCATCAACAAAGGAAATAGTCATCACGGTAAGGGCAGTGCTAGATTGAAGCAGTGCCGTCGCTGCAGTGCCACTCCAGAGGCCACGCCACGGTGTAATAGTCATTTCACGAAGTACACGTTTAAAGGCATCCGCAGCGAAACGCTCAAGTCCGAGACGGAGAATCGACATACCATAAAGCAAGCAAAAGAGCCCGAGAAGCATCGAGAGGAGGAGCGACATATTGTATCCTCCTTTACCTATAGGAGACTAATTTTATATATGAATTATTTTCACCCTGCAGAACAGGCGCAACTGCGTTAACTCGTGCGTACATTATCCCAAGGGGTGATTTTATGCGGGTTCGCCAGGGAAACGTTCAGGATTGGCCTTTTATGTATGCTTTAGGAAAAGATGTGATACCTGCTAGCATTTCACCATGGCGCAAACAGCCCATGGAGGACACGCTCAAATACCGGGAGAAGATCTTAAAAGGGTTCTGGACGTGGATTCAGCAGACAGATTCGAGGGTGTTTATTGCCGAAACTGAAAAAGGGGAACCCATGGGGTATCTGGTTCTTTATCCGTCCTCGCGCGAAGAATTAACCGGGGTTTTGCAAACCTGGATTATGGATTTCGCGGTTTTACCCAAATATCGACGCCAGGGAGTTGGACGAACTCTGATGGAATCAGCAGAACAATATTCCCGGGAACAGGGGATTCCTTATTTAGGCTTGGCTGTGAGCAGTCATAATCTTCATGCTCTCCAGCTTTATGAAATGCTTGGCTTTGCCGAGGAACGGAAGTTGATGGTGAAAGTCTTAGACTAATGAAATATAGAAATAAAGAAAGTCAAAGACCCTAGAATTAGCTGGTCTTTGACTTTCTTTTTACTAACAGAAAGTATAAGTTTTGGGCAGATAGCATAAGTGCAACTAAGGCTTCCGCCTACGCCAGAGGCTTGGCGCAAGCCAAGTTTTCTTTAATAAGTGGGTAAAAAAAGGCTTGCGACAGAAGTATATAATACTTGTCGCAAGTGAAGTAAAAGAGAGGAGTGGGGATAAAAAATTGGAAAACGTGAGACTATTTAGATTGTGTCCGAAGGGCAACTAAAATATACATTCATTTTCCAGGGAATTATTTTAATGAGCCAAGCGTGGTATAATACAATACAAATAATTAAGTCGAAAAATGGAGGAAAAACGTGAATCAAAACGAACTTCGAGAACTGGTAGATCAACTCTTTAAAGAAAGTCAGAATGAATACTGTATCGTACGCTTAGAATCCAGAAGAGAATGGGGAATGCGCTTGAGCAATGGACGGTTCGAACGGGTTTCGAGCGGTTGGGATAGCGGAATAGGGGTTCAGGCTTTTACACAAGAGGGAGCGTCAGGTTTTGCTTCTGCCGATGTTCTAAGCCTCGAAGTCGGGCGACAGGTAATGCAAAGAGCGACTTCCTTGGCCGAACGCAACGCTCAGATCGGGGCGGAGTGTAATCGGGAGATTCTCAAGGCCCCTCGGATTGAGGAAGATGCTGAGGATCCGCGGGTTTTCCCTTTTGAACATTTTTCCCTGGCTGAACTTCAAACGAAAGTTTTAGGCCTGCACCAAAGGTTATTGGAGCGTAATCCGAAAATCTCTTGGCAGACCAGTTACCGTCAAGTTGAAGATCTCTGGTGTATCGGACGTTCAGATGGAACCCGGGTGTCTTTTGTAATTCCACGCGCTTTGCTCATGCACCAAGGAACCGTCCGCGAAAACGAGCGTGCTCAAAGTACGTTGGTTCAAAGGAGCGGCGTAGATGTGGGAATTTTGCAACTGGAGCAAGAAGATGCCTTCTTAGAAACTAAAGCCCTTGAGCGCGCTGAATTCGCTAAAGCTGTTTGTCGAGCTCCCCAGCTTCCTTCCGGGCATTATCCGTTAGTCATTGATTATGGTTTAGCAAAGGGGTTAGCGCATGAAGCCTTCGGGCATGCGGTCGAATCCGACCATATGAAGGAATCCGTGCTGGGGGAAAAGGGTAAATTGAAAAAGGGGCTCAAGGTGGCGCGATCTGGTGTCCAGATTATTGATGGTCCGCTCGTGGGCGACTGGGCGTATCAACCGTATTCCGCGAATGGGCTGAAACGAGAAACGGTCCAGATTGTCAAAGATGGAGTATTATTAGCAGGCCTTGGTGATATATTTTCGGCTGAGGAGGCTGGAATGGAAGTGACAGGAGCGGGTCGGGCGGAAAGCTATGGCTATATCCCCCTTCCTCGGATGACGAATATTCGCCTGATCGTCGATCAGGCGATCCCGATCCCTCAAGCGCCGAGTCTGAGGGAAGAGATTCGGCAAGTCCGAGAGGTTCTTAAAGAAAAGGGAGAACTGAGAGAAGAGGGTAAACATCTTTTGCTGCTGGGCTACCGGGGTGGTCAGGTCAATCCCAAGACGGGGGATTTCGTTTTTCAGTGTGATGGGATGATTGATCTTGCCGATCCGAATTTACCGGTTTATCAACCCAGTATTTTTAGCGGGAAAATCCTTTCAGCCTTGCAAGCGATTCGCGCTGGTCTCGGACAAGGGTGTTATGATGCCATAGGAACTTGCGGAAAATCAGGACAAGCGGTTCCTTCTAGTGGTGGAAGCCATCGTTATCTTCTGCTTGAGCAAGATGAACAGGTTAGTTTAGGGGGAGAACAAGGATGAAACTTATAGCCCATCTCGAAGAACTTTTGTATAAAGCACAAACTTCCCCAGTCCAGCTGAAGCTTAAGGTTCGTGACTGGCGGATTGTGGTTCACGAAACGCAACTTACCTCGTTAGGGATCAAAGATAGTGCTCCTGGTAGTGTTTACACACCTCCCAGTTATCATCAAGGGGAAAGTGGAGAGGTGGTTATTATTTGGGAGGATGGTCGCTTAAGCCGAGCTAACGTTCAGGCTGTTTCAGGAAAGAACGCTCAATCAGGGCAAGAGCAGTTGCAAGAATGGTATCAGGCTGCTTATGAAGACCCAGACGGCCGTGAGATTCCGGCTCCCGAAGCGATCCCTTTGGTTGCGGTAGAAGATCGAGCAGTCCAGAAAATTCTCGCCGGTGAGGATGAGATCCTTTTTGAACAATTGAGCCGTTTACTGAAAGATCGACCGGAACAAGCGGAAATGCAGGCAAGCATCCAAGCCGCTTGGGGTTATCGTCATGTCCGCAATTCTAAGGGCCTGGCGGTCTCCTATCAGGAATCTCAATATGCGCTCTCCTATTCCTTTGATAGTTTAGTGGGGGGAGGGTTCGCGAAGAGGCGCTTGATTAGTGAGGAAGAGTGGGTAAAAACTTGGCAACAGACGCTGGCCTATTATCAGGCGATGCAGCAGGAGGGGGCACCTATTGGGCCTCAGACCACAGTAGTCTTTTCGCCAGGAGTAGTGGACTCTTTTTTAGGGCAATTTATTGTTCCTAATTTCGTGGGGCAAAGCATTCTAGAAGGACAAAGCGCTTATCGAGTCGAACATTTTGAAAAGCAGGAACAGGTTTTTAATGAAGGCTTGACGCTTGTGGTTGACCCACTTCGTCCCTTCGAACTAGGCTCTTATCTCGTTACCTCTGAGGGAATAGCTGCCGAACGCACTATTCTTGTTCAGAAGGGTGTCCTGAAAACTCCCTTTTTACGGGTCAAGGATGCTCATCGTTGGGGCGGAAAACCCACGGCACTTCCCCAAGGGACTTCAGGGCTTTACCTCAAGCATGATCAGGAAGGTTCTTGGCCGGAAGTTCTTGTAGGAATTGAAGATGGAATTTTGATTCTTTCGGTGCTGGGAATGCATACGCAAAATAGTACTGCCGGAGAATATTCCTTAAGTGCCCCGCAAAGTTTAAGAATTCATAACGGGAAAATCGTTGGCAAAACCGATGTAAAGTTGTCGGGAAACTTCTTTAAAGACTTGAAATCCCCCGATACGCGGTTCACAAAGTCTGAACTTGAAACAAAGCCGTATCTCCTCGTGAAAACGGGCTTACAGACGCTGTAAACCCTCTAAAGGAATTTTTCTTTAGGGTAGACCTTCATGCCGGAGCATAGCACCATCAGAGGATGAAAAAGTTGGGGTCGTGTAGCTTCTCCCCTTCGAGGATAAGTCGACTAGGGCTAGAGTTTCGTACCTCAACTCTAGCCAGTCTCCTATATCATACATCCATTCACTTAGCGCTCCAGGGCTGGCACACTCGCTTCCGAGGGAGCTTAGCCGAACCCTTCTGCTTACTGCATGTGAACCTGCGGCACGCTAACCCACGGAAGCGTCGTGCGCCATAGCGCCCCTCCGCAAATCGTTCATTCCTGTGCGAGAAGCTACGTTATCAGGACTCTTGAGATGTAACATTATGAAAGCCACAAAGACAGGCGAAACGAATTGCTGAGCGAAGACTTAAAGCTGAGGGGCGTAGTGAACGCAGGCAGTGGAGCGTGAAGCCGAGCTGTGGACTTGTCCATGGATGGACTGATGCCGCGGGCGCATGGACGCGCAGGAGCGGCGTACCTCTTTTAGCACCCCGAGGTTTAGCGAGGTAGCGGAGTCGCCAAGTGAATAGCCCCGGCGCCATGATGAGCGGGCAAAGCGTTTCGCCGACACCCGAGTAGACCTAAAAAGCATAGCTTGGTGAGACCTTTCTTGGCCTTTTTACGGTAGAGAGAAATTGAGAGGGAGAGGTGGAAAATGTTAGACTTACATACGCATTTAATTGGACATCAGGACAGGCCCGCTAATCGGGAAAATATTCAAGACTATTTAGAGGCGGCTCGACGTGCAGGACTGCAGGAGATCGGCTTTTCAGATCATGACATGTATCTCGAGGATCTGAATCTGCCGTTAATCCGCGAGGTTGCCGAAGAATACCCCGACCTAAAGGTCCGAGTGGGCTTGGAGGTTGATTACCGCGCTGAAGATGAAGCGAAAATTCAGACCCTTTTACAGACGTTTCCCTTTGACTACGTTATTGGATCAGTCCATGAAATCAAGAACTGGTTATTTGATTATCCGGATCAGGCGCCCAAACACCGTGAAGTAGATCCTGATCAACTCTACCTCGAGTATTTTTCGCTTGTCGAAAAAGCAGCACGTAGTCAACTTTTTACGACGATCGGCCATTTTGATTTGATTAAGATTTTTGGGGTGAGACCGCGCACGGATGTCCGTGAATTAGCAGCTAACGCGCTTCAAGCCATCGTAGAAAATGGTTTAGTGGCTGAGCTGAATACGGCGGGACGGTATAAACCTGTCGGAGAATTTTATCCTGAACGGAAATTGATTCAGGAAATGGTCAATCGGGGAATTGAGTTTACTTTAGGTTCCGATGCCCATGAGGCTCAGTATGTCGGACGAGATTTAAGTGAAGCAACTCACTTACTTCAAGCTTGTGGCGTAAAACGACTGATCCGATTTGAACAGAAAAAGCGACTCACTCTTCCTTTGAGTTAAGCGTGAGGAGAGGGGCTGAACGAAGATGTATGGCAAGGAGATCGAGCAATTACTAAGAGATTTGGCCTGGATCGATGACGTTACTTATTATCATTGTTTAAAGGTTACCTATCTTATGTCATGTTTTGCGGATACCCCTTCAGGTAAACTTTTGATTAAACAAGCCTGGGTTACCCGAAATGAATGGGTAGCGTCTGGGTTACTCCATGATATTGGCAAGATACGTTGGCCACGGGAAATCCTTTTTGCTACTGAACAATTAAAGGATATGGAAAATGAGAAATTGCTGGAATTTTGGCGCTGCGAAATTGAACATCCGCTGGCTTCGGAAAAAGTGATTCTTGATTTTTATCACCAAACAGGGAATCGATTCTGGGAAAGAATCGCTAAAGGCGTTGCTGCCCATCACGAAAACTACTTGGGTGGGGGCTATCCGTATAAGCTGAGCGGAACGGATATTCCTTTGTTGGCCCGTGGAATCCGGATCTTTGACAGGTACACAACCTTGACTGAAGTAAAGCGTTACCGGATGCAGGCTAAGGATCAGGAGAGTGCCTTGAAAGAAATTCGCGGGCTACTGGGTTACGAATTTGATCCTTACTGGGGAGAGCGGATTCTTGACTTTCTGCCTCAGGTTGAGTTAATCTCTGATCTGGATGCATGGTTAACTGAAGAAATAAGGAAGTTTTAAGGGCCAGAGGGTACCTTTTTTATACTAACAGAAAGTATAAGTCTGGGGGCAGATAGCATAAGTGCAACTAAGGCTTCCGCCTACGCCAGAGGCTTGGCGCAAGCCAAGTTTTCTTTATACTAACAGAAAGTATAAATTTTTGGCAGATAGCATAAGCGCAACCAGCGGTTTTCGCTTTCCTACGATGCACGTAGTTAAGTCCGGCAGGATAAGGCGACTAAGGCCATCGCTTTGGCTCTGGCCAAGTCTTCTTTATCGCAAAGCTCGGCGAAAGCCGGGTTTTCTTTATCCTCCACCGAGCATAGAAAATCAATATTCTGGCACACTAAAGAAGAATTTGTGAATTTTCTATGCTCAGGAAAGAAGGAAGCCATATGCCTTGGATGGAACTTAGTTTGGATCCTCAAGATGACTGGAATGAGGTGGGTTTGCAAGATTGGTCAGAGGCCCTAGCAACTTTTCTCACGGAAAAGGGTAAAGAGGCCAAGCCCAGATTACAGCCTTTGCCAGGGTATCATACGGTTGCTTTGGGAGAAAATGAGGAGCTGGGTGAACTCGTAATTAGCTCAGCGGAACGTCTCGTGGTTCTGTTTGGGTTATCCTATGAGAGTCAAAGGGAAAAGGAGCTTGCTCATTATGTGGCTCACTTAGCGCGGCAGACGGGAGCTGTAGCTTTGCGTGCACCGATCCTGACATCAACAGAAAAGACGTTTTGGCAACGGATGGGGGCAGAACTTCAACCGGATCCAACACATCTTAAGGAGAAGATCCAAAGTGCGAAAGTGGGGGTCAAACCCTTATATCAGTACAGTTTGCAGGTGACTTATAAAGAAAGACCTGTACTTTGTCTAGAACCGATCTTTTGTACCGCACGGTCAGAAGGGGTGGTGAGCTTAGCCCAACGTCGCACGGAAAAACGGATAGGGGGACAACCCATTGGGTTTGCCAGCCGGATTTCTGCCCATTGTCCATGGAAGTTGGAACGATCCCAGTGGGATGACTTTTTGGCCTTTAGCCGTTTAGCGTCCTTCGAAGTGCTTGAGCAATGCATCAATATTTCAGAATTTTCATAAGACTTATTTCGTGGTATGATACCGCTATAAAGAAAACTTACTTCAGATGGAGTTTTGATTTCATCTGAAGTCCAGTTGCACTTATCCCCTACGAGGATAAGAATTGGCACCAAATCATAGATTTAGACAATTCTATACCCAGGGACTTAGCGCCACTTATCTCCCGCTTAAGAAGCAGGAGTCTAGTGGCGGTTAGTCATCGGGTATAGAGAAGTGGGGAGGGGTAGGTATGAAAATCGATATGACTCTGGATGAGTTCGAAAAAGCTCTGTCAGAAATAGGGTATATTACGGAGAAAAAAGACCGGATCGCGCTCACAGCTTATCTTGCAATCCAATTGGAAAAGCCGATTTTAGTTGTAGGGCCTCCTGGGGTAGGCAAGACAGAGATAGCTAAGGCATTATGCCAAGTGATGGCTGCCCCATTGATCCGGTTACAGTGTTATGAGGGCTTAGATGAAAATAAGGCGCTTTATGAATGGAATTACCAAAGGCAACTTTTAAAGATTCAAATGCAGAAGGAGAATCTACAGGAGGAAGATTTATTTTCTCCTGAATATCTACTTCCACGTCCTCTACTACAAGGACTGATGAGTCCAGAAGCTTCGGTATTGTTAATTGATGAAATTGATAAGACCGATGGTGAGTTTGAGGCGTTTTTACTGGAGATACTTGGTGAGTTTCAAGTGACGATCCCGGAGATGGGGACAATAAAAGCACAGGAACGGCCCTTAGTCATCTTAACCTCGAATGGGGAACGAGAGCTTTCTGACGGGTTGAAAAGGCGTTGTGTTTTTCTCCATGTCGATCCCCCTTCAGTGGAGAAAGAGGTCAAGATCTTGAGAGCCAAACTTCCAGGACTACCTGATAAACTAGCCTATCAAGTGGCCAAATCCGTGGGCGTGCTCCGGGAAAAATTGACCCTTCAGAAGATGCCTTCTGTCTCAGAAACATTAGATTGGGCGAAGGCGCTGTTAGTTATGGGCAAAGCAGAGTTGGATCCGGCTTGGATTGAGTCGACGCTCAGTCTTCTCATCAAAAGCCAGGAGGATTTAGAACTTTTCTATCAAGAAATGGGCGCTGAACGTTTACTTTGGGAAGCGAAAGCGTTATAGGTGATCGTGATGGGTGAGCATGTGATAAAGGAACGTAGCGAACTAGACCGACATCTTCTCGAATTCGCTCGCTTGCTTCGGGAAGGTGGAGTCCCTGTAAGTATGACGGAAGTCCAAGATGCATTGCAATCCTTGCTGAAGCTTGGACTAGAGGATAAAGAACGGACTGAGGGAATCCTCCAAGCAACTCTGGTAAAATCTCCGCAAAATATCCCCTGGTTTAATGAAGCCTTCCGAGCTTTTTTTGCTCCACCAGAGCAGCAGGCGAATTGGCAAAACGAAGCGCGGGAAAAGGCAGACAATGTTCATAAGGGGCTCTCTAAGAGTCGCAAAGAGCTGAGCTTCCAAGGGGAGGAACTGAATTTAACCGAGGAACAACGGATGGTTTATTTGCAGCTTCCGGAAGCGGAAAAGGAACGGATTAAAGATTTTTTGACTCGTTCTGAGCAAGGAATCCGTAATGGAATCCCGGTGGATCATTCCTTTCAGCCAATGGTCGAACGGGTGCTTAGAGGATCTCTCGAGTATTGGCGGCATAAACTTGGAGAGGAGTCTGAGTTTCCGTTATCTCCGCCTGGAGAAGGGGGACTTCTCTCTGAAGTCGAACGGGCCTGCCGTGAACAAGAAATTCAATATTTTACGCGAGATCTTAAGAATATTACGCCTGAAGAATGGCCACAGGTGATGCAGTTGATTCAGCAGCTTTCCCAACGACTCGCCGCCCAGGCTTCGCGGAGGTATCAAGCGCGGGGCAAGAGAGGCGGAATTGATATGCGTCATACCCTGCGGGAAAATCTCCGGTTCGGTGGAGTGTTGCTTGAACGCCGTTTTCGCGTTAAGCGGAGGAGCCGTCCGAAATTCGTTTTGCTTTGTGATTTGTCGGGTTCGATGATGAAGTATACGGAATTTATCTTGCAATTTATCTATGGCTTATCTTCCGCCGTGAACGGGATTGAAACCTATGCCTTTGCTGATCGCTTGCTCGAACTGACAGGAAAGGTTCGGTCCGGACATTCCCTCCAGGCAATGCTTCAGGCTGCATTGCCAGAAGCAAGTAAAGAATGGGGTGGAGGGACGAATCTCGCTGTTTCTTTAGAAGAACTCGCGAAGAAATATGCGAAGTCCTTTTCGCGCAATACCGTTTTGATTATTCTGAGTGATACCCAGACTCTTGAAGGGGAGAGGGCAGCCGGACTTCTCAAGAATATCCGCAGAAAAGTTCGTGAGATTCTTTGGTTGAACACCCTTCCCGAAAAGCGTTGGCCTGAAACGAAGACGGTGGAGTATTTCCGGCCTTACTGTCAAATGTTTGAGTGCTATACCTTAGGACATTTGCAAAATATCCTGAGCTCAAGATTTTAAATGTTAATGAAGAAGATCAATTTGGGTTTAGTGAAGGCCTTTATTGAACATACTAGGAGTATCAGGTAATAGTACATAAGCTCACAACCTAGGAGGTAATACTGGTGTTAGAAAAATGTCGATCTTGTGGTTTTGAACACGAAGACCTAACTCATGTTCTTTTTCGGAGAAATCATGTCAGCAATCGTACCTTGCCATACTGCTCGCATTGTATGCGAAGACTTTATCAGGTTCCATATCGCCCAGATCGGGATATTTAATCATTATCTAAGTCGTTCTCTGAAATGAATGATATTTTAGTATATGGGTAAAATAGTAAGTTTCATCTTGCCTTTTTCCTTTCTCTTTGGTATAGTGACGTTGAATAAGGGGAGAAGGGGGTTGTTCTAATGGCTTACAAAATTTCCTCAGACTGCATTAGCTGTGGTGCATGCGAAGCTGAATGTCCAGCAGGCGCGATTAGTGCAGGAGATGATCAATACGTCATCGACGCTGATGCTTGCACAGAATGTGGTACTTGTGCAGGAGTCTGCCCTGTTGGCGCTCCAGCTCAAGACTAATTGAATGTGAAACATTAAAAGGGAGAGTCGAAGTGCTCTCCCTTTTAATGTTTCACAGCGAAAATAGGGAGTAGATCCCAAAGACTCCTAATCAAGAATAATTATTGACAATATGACAATCAAAATTTATAATAAAATTAAAATAATTATTAAGAGATTATTGATATCGAAAACAAGTAAGTTTGAGGTTTTAATGGTTATAAGTTTATTAATGGGCAGGCTAGGAGATGAGAATTATGAACGCTATTGATATTTTAAGACACCTTAAGGAAAAAGGCGTGCGGTTTACGCCTCAGAGACAAGCCATTCTTGAATATCTTTTAGGGACGGATACCCATCCGACTGCAGAAGATATCTATAATCAAGTGAAAGCGAAATTCCCAGGAGTAAGTCTCGGTACGATTTATAATACGCTCAACATGCTTAAAGAACACGGCCATATTCTTGAGTTATCCTATGGAGATATGTCAAGCCGTTTTGATGGAAATCCTGTAAATCACTATCATGTCGTGTGTACGGAATGTGGAAAAGTCGTAGATTATCATCGCCCTCTTTTAACGATGGAAGATGAGGTTGCCGAAGAAACAGGGTTTAAAGTGATGGGGCATCGGATGGAGTTTTATGGCGTTTGTCCCGAATGCCAAAAGACGTTAGTCCACTAAAAGAACTTGAATAAGTCGTTAGTCCATTTACTAACGACTTATTTTTATCCTTCAGAGCAAGGATTTTTTTTTATTTTCGCGAACATATTGTATTAAATCCCATTGTTAAAAGAAAGGGTAAAACGCAATCATGTTTAAACGTCGCATTATTTTACTTCTTGCTGCATCAATACTAGCGTTTGGATTCTTAATTTGGAACTGGAGTGGGGCCCCGGGAATGTCCTTAGAGACGGGAGCAGGACCTATCAGTACTCAGCGTTTAACCTTAGATTTACGAGGAAGCTGGAATAGCTATTCTTCTTTAAGACAAGCTTTTGTAACGGAATCGCAAAATCTGACCCAGCAAAAGAGAGATTATCCTCTGATTGCTGCAGGAGAGGTAATTCTTCCCTCAACTCAGAAATTCCATGTCGCGGTTAAAAAATTTCAAATCCCGTCTGAATGGAGTGCTCGCAATGTTCTCCTCCAAATGAAGGGCGTTAATGGAGCAGGAGCGATCTATCTCAATGGCATGGATAGCACTCATCAGATTGGCAAGTTTGCGGATGATGGAGGAGAGGAAGAGTTTCTCCTGCCCGCGAATGCGCTTCATTATGGTGAAGATAATTTAATTTTGATTGAGTCCTCAGCACCGCCGTTTCAAGAAAATACGTTATTTGGTTTAAACTGGCCTGCAAAGGGACAAATTAAGGGCGCGTTGCAGTTAGTCGCAACCATGGAAACCAGTTTGGCAACGCCAAAGGTGAGTGTTCAGTGGAAGAATGGAGACGCGGTGGTCTTACTGCAAACCCAGATCATTCATCATTCGGTTTCAGAATATGGTCCCTGGAATATCCAAGGTGTTCTCTCGGATGGTTCCTCAGCGGTGGCAACAGCTTCGGCACAGATTGAACTTGGGGAATCGTCAGTTCAGGATTTAACTCTGACTTTTACCGTTCCTCAGGCTCGCCAATGGACGACGAAGGACCCGTTTCGTTTTCAGCTTTATCTGACCGTGATGAACCCAAAGGGAGATAAGGATGATGTATCCATCCCTCTTGGATTATCCTCAATAACCTTGCAAGAGGGAAAGTTCGTTAAAAATGGACAACCCTTAACGATTTCAGGACTAACCCTTTCTCCTGAGCAAGAGGCTCAGGTGCGACATACGGGGCAAGTCCAACAATGGTTAACAACGCAAAAGGATAAAGGGTATAACCTTATTTATTTTATTGGACCTTTTCCAGATGAAGCTTGGTTGGAGGCGGCGGATCAGATGGGGATGGGGATATGGGCAGAACTTCCAGCGAAGATGGTACCTGCAAATCGGCTCCCTAACCCCTCCGGTTGGGGAAACCTTATCCGCACAGGAATGCTCCATCCATCCCTGTGGGCGTGGACAGGAGGTACGGGCTTAGAGGCTGATCCACGCTTAATAAACTCAAATTTTTGGAATAATGTTCAGGCACAGACCCAACCGTTGCCGACTTTTATAGCTCGAGTCACTGGAGCTCAAGTCCCTTCTTCGCTAAACAATGTTCAGCTGACTCAATCGGGTTTTCAAGGACCCTGGGGGAAAGTGGTTTACAACACAGAAGGACAAACGAAGATTCCCATACCTTGGTCGCGGGAATCTCTAGTTGCAGGAATTTGGGCGGCCTGGGTGTTACTCGTCATTTTGGCGAATATTAGCGCAAGCAGTTGGCGGTATAAAGATCTTAAGGAACGAAAACCCAAACGTGCTCTTCGCCGAGCGTGGTACTGGCAGGGTTTAGCGCTCTTAAGTCGAGAAGGAACTCTGGCTGGAATTGTGACGTCGTTTCTCTTTCATACCCAAGTTTCTTGGGCGGTTTGGATACCAGAACAATGGCCCTTATGGGCTGCCATACAACAGCAGTCTCCGCTGCTCATATGGATCATCTTGACGCTTTCGTTTGTGCTGCTTCGTTTATTACATATCGGGGTGGCAGCACCACATATGCCCGAAGCTCCTGCAGCACTTGGGCTGGCTTTATGGTTAGAACGTCGCTATCGCTGGATTTGGATACCTGCCTTGTTGTGGGCAGCACACCCGTGGGGTGTTCCGATTTATTTGCCCTTAGCAGTGTATGGAGGATTATCTCTGCTTTTTCTTCCGATCAGGATACGGGATGTGCACAAGGTTAAAGGGCATTATCGTCCAATTCTGTTTGTGCCTGGTATATTATCCCTAATCTTCTTGGTTTGGGCAACCTGGAGATGGACAGATTGGTATTACCTTTGGTATCTAGTTGTTGCTTTACGCGGGTAGGCATTCTGGTCGCTGTGTACCATCATCAGGTGAGAAAAAAGGTTGGGTCGTGTAGCTTCTCGCACATCCATTCACTTAGCGCTCCTGGGCTGTCTCTCTTGCTTCCGAAGCAGCTTTGCCAAACCTTAGGGTAATACCTGAAGTGAACCACTGGCGCCGCTAAGCTTCGAAAGCTTCGTTCGCCTCGACGCCCTTCCGCCGCAAATCGTTCACTCCTGTGCGAGAAGCTACGCTTTCGGGTCTCCTAAGATTCTTACAGTATTAAGCCACAAGTATTAAGCCACACAGAAAGGTGAAGCGATTTGCTGAGCGAAGACTTAAAGCAGAGGGGCGTATCGCAAATCCCCGTCCGTCTTCTTAAGACCCAAAAGAGCCTTTTGTTAGGAATGAAGACTTTAAGTGAGCCGCTCACCAAACTTGACTTAAACTCGGAACAGGAGCTTCAGTGGGGCGGCGCATAGGACGTGCGCCGCCGCCAACAGAGGCAGGAGCCGATTTTGGCGGGTACCCCTCTTTAAATCCCGAGTTTAAGTCCTAGTTTGGTCGGTGAACGCTTCGCCTGAATGGATAACAAATGGCCTCTTTCAGAATAGCCCTGGCGCCGTGATGAGCGGGCAAAGCGTTTCGCCGATACCCGAGCAGACCTACAAAGCATAGCTTAGCAGAGGTCATGAAGACAGGCAAAAATACGCTGAATGGCAAATGTATACGAGAGTAAAGGATGGGATTATGGTGAGAAAAGAAGAGAATAAAAGTTCAGATTTAAACCCAAAAACTTGGGAACCCCACTTTTTAGCGACAGGGATAGGAAGCTTGCCTCATTCTGACCCTGAAGCTGCGTTGGATTTAATTTGGCAATCAGTACCCACTGCTCCCCATTGGCCTCAACTCCCGAACTTAGGGGCGGAAAGCTCCTTTATTGGTCAATTTTTGCGGCCGCTTATTGAAACCGGAGTGATTGGAGGTTTTGCTTCGCCGCGATTTCAAGTGGAGGCTCCGGATTGGCCGGAGAGAATGGCCCGTTTCTATGAACTTTATTTGCGGGCAGAAAGCGGAGAAATAGAAGCACTGGATGCTTTCGGCTTCACTCCTAAGGGGGGAATCGGGTTTGAAAGCTTTTGTGCGGATATAGAACATCGAGATACCCAAGGCGTTTTACTGGTCAAAGGACAATTAAGTGGACCGTTGACGGTGGGTATGCAAATCACGGATGCTAATCGGCGCGCAAGTTATTATGATGAGATCCAGCGGGATCTCTTGGTTAAAGCATTGGCGATGCATGGTGAGTGGCAAACCCGACGTTTAGCGCGTTTCGGTTATCCGGTTCTTATCTCAATCGATGAACCCGAACTTTATGCTTATGGAGCGTCGACGCATGTGACTTTAGGACGCGAGAGCCTTATTGCTCATATCAATGAGATTTCTGACGGAATCCTTCGACAAGGGGGTATACCAGGGGTACATGTCTGCGCAGGGACAGATTGGACGCTGCTTTTTGATTCTAAGGTCCGGGTGGTCAACTTTGATGCCTATGAATATATGACGAGTATGATCGTTTTAGCGGAGTCGTTGAATGATTTCTTGGAGCAAGGAGGAATTCTTTCCTGGGGAATCGTGCCGACTTCAGCCAAGGCTTTTGGGGAGACCGTGGAAAGTCTACAGGAATGTCTCGAAGGAAATATTCAAGAGCTCGTTAAACGGGGAGTCAATGAGGCGCGGTTACGTGCCCAAAGTATACTTACTCCGAGCTGTGGAATCGGTACCCTTGAACTCGATTTGACGGAAAGAATCTATGCGCTGCTTCAGGGTTTAGCGCTGAAGATGAGCTGAGTCTTGTGTATTGAAAGGTTATCCCTTATAATTGATTAAAACCGACTAGTTTACTTAGAATTGATTTGTAAGATAAAGAGGGGGAATTGAGATTGATTACGAAAGAGATGACCGTTGGACAAGTTTTGAGAACGTATCCGCAAACGGTACAAATCTTCCTGGAATTGGGAATGCACTGTTTAGGTTGCCCTTCTTCGACAATGGAAAGCATTGAAGGTGCGGCTTTAACGCATGGCAAAAAACCAGATGATTTAGTGGAGCAGTTAAACAAATCTCTCGTTCAAAATTAAAGTGTAATATGCAAACAGCAAATTAGCGGAAGTGATTGCGATTAGATAAGTGTCTAATTGTCGTCACTTTTTTTTAACTAAGGTAGTCGCCTGGGCAAAGACTGTCGCTGGACGTTTCTATTAAGAAGTTTGTTTTTCGAGCAAGCTATAAGCAGGGAAAATCTCAAATGTGTATGAATTGTGAGGATTATGACGAAGTGAACCGTTAGATAGAACAGGAGGGTTTGGGTCATGCAGTACCAAATTGGAATTTTAGGTGGAGGCCCTGGAGGGTATGTATGTGCGCTGCGTGCAGCACAATTGGGGTTATCTGTGGTCTTAGTTGAAGGTGAACGAATTGGCGGAACCTGCCTTAATAAGGGCTGTATCCCAACGAAAGCGTTGGTAAAAAGTGCCGAACTTTGGCGAGAAATTCAGCATGCCGGGAATTTTGGAATTCAGGTTGGCAATGCCAGTTTCGATTTCTCAAAAGTCATGGCGCGCAAGGATCAGGTTGTGGATACTTTAGTTGGCGGAGTCGAGCACCTGATTAAGGCGGCAAAGATTACATATGTTAAGGGGTGGGGACAAGTCCGCGAAGCAGGGAAGATCGAAGTGGAAACAGAATCTGGACCGGAGAGCTATGAAGTGGAGAATCTCGTAGTGGCGACAGGATCAGTGCCTGCTCGTTTGCCAATCCCAGGGGTGGATTTACCTGGTGTCCTCTCGAGTGATGAAATTCTTGAGATGACAGAGCTGCCTGAGCGTTTAGTGATTATCGGCGGAGGGGTTATCGGCCTGGAATTTGCCTCGATTTATCAGGAATTCGGCGTCAAAGTCACGGTTGTGGAAATGCTGCCCTCCTTACTTGCTAATATCGATGAAGAAATCCCGAAGAGGATGACTCCGCTTCTAAAGAAGTCAGGCATGGAAATCATGACAAAAACAGCACTTAAAGAAATCCGTCAGGACGGATCTCAGCTTATGGTTGTAGTCGAAGATGCTAAAGGGCAAAAGGAAATCCTCGCCGATAAGGTCCTGGTTGCGACAGGCCGTAAAGCGAATTTGCGAGGGATAGATAGTGAAAGTTTAGGGCTGCAAACTGAGCGAAGGGCAATTGTCGTCAATCAGAAAATGCAAACCTCCCTCCCTAATGTTTACGCGATTGGTGATGTGACGGGCGGAATCATGCTGGCTCATGTCGCCTCAATGCAGGGCATCGTCGCCGCAGAAAATATCGCTGGGCAACCCGCAGAGGCCGACTATGATGCCGTCCCGAGTGCCATTTTTACTTATCCGGAAATCGCTACGGTGGGTCAAACGGAGCAAGCGCTGAAAGCCTCAGGAAGGAAATATAAAGCAAGTAAGTTCCCATTTAGTGCTAATGGGAAAGCGATAGCGCTAGGGGAGACGGTCGGCATAGTCAAAATTTTAGCGGATGAACAAGGAACGGTATTGGGTGCGAGTATCATGGGCCCTCAGGCCAGTAGTATGATTGAGGAACTCGTATTGGCCGTGAAAAAAGGGCTGAATGCTGAGGATCTCGTTTACACCATTCATGCGCACCCGACTTTACCGGAAGCGGTAATGGAGGCGGCTCACGGGATTCTAGGCAAGCCTTTACATCTCGCTTAGTAATCATCGGAAGGATTTTTCCAAACAAAAAGCTAAAAAATAGTGTGAACGTTAGAAAAAATATCTAGATAAACATTCGGATTTGGTGTACAATATCCACGTTAACCTTCGAATAACAAAAGAGAAAAAATCTGAAAGGGGAACTCTGAGTGTTAGAACGATTATTTCATCTCTCCGAACGCCATACGAATGTCCGCACTGAGATCATGGCGGGACTGACGACGTTCATGACGATGGCCTACATTTTGGCTGTCAATCCAAGTATCTTATCTCAAACGGGAATGGATCCGAACGCCGTATTTTTTGCAACGGCAGTAGCGGCTGGTCTTGTGACGATAGCCATGGGGCTATTTGTTAATTTCCCGATTGCCTTAGCGCCAGGTATGGGCTTGAATGCATACTTTGCAGTCGTAGCTTCGGCTCACGGTGGGCAATTTTCTTGGCAGATTGCTTTAGCCGCCGTTTTTATCTCAGGAATTATTTTTGTTATTTTAACCGTTACGAAAATTCGTCAGATTTTAGTTGAAGCTGTCCCTGCGGGCATTAAGTCCGGTATTACCGTAGGTATTGGCTTATTTATCACGATTATTGGTTTAAAATTATCACACATCTTGGTTGCTGAAGTACATACCAGCCCGGATGTCATTAAGACCCTCACAGCACAGAATGGCTTTGTGAACAGCTTACACTTCTGGGACTGGGATTTAAAATTTGGAAACATCTTAGCACCGGATACGTTAACCGCTTTAATCGGTTTAGCGATCATCGCCTTCCTAATGGCGAGAAAAGTAAAGGGTGCGTTATTATACGGGATTATCCTCACAACTCTGATTGGAATTCCATTAAAAGCAACGAATATTGCCAGTTTTCATTGGGCTTTGCCTAATTTTAGTAACCTGGCCGTTGGTGCTCTCGATTTAAAAGGAGCGTTTACAACAGGTATTGGTACCTTGATTTTGACATTTACGTTTGTTGAGTTATTTGATACCTTTGGAACCTTGGTTGGAACCGGAAAAAAGGCCGGGTTGATCGATGAAAACGGAAATTCTCCGGCGATTGGGAAAGCCATGTTAGTGGACGCTTTGGGAATTAGTTTCGGAGCTTTGATGGGAACCTCTACGATAACTTCCTTTGTAGAAAGTGCTGCGGGGATTGGCGAAGGGGGTCGTACGGGTTTAACCTCTGTGACGACCGGCTCACTCTTCCTTCTGGCACTCGTCTTTGCCCCAATTTTTATCATTATTCCGGATGCTGCGACGGCACCAGCCTTGATTACAGTTGGACTTATCATGATGAGCGGGATCAAGGAAATCAACTTTGATGACATTACAGAATCTCTTCCGGCATTTTTGACCATCATCATGATGCCGTTTACCTATAGTATTGCTAACGGTGTTTCTGCTGGTATTGTCTTTTACACCTTCTTAAAACTGACAACAGGTAAAGTGAAGGAAATTCACTGGATGATGTGGATTTTAACTGCGCTAGTTATTTATCGTTATGTAGCACTCGCAGCGGGGTAAGGAAAATTAGAGAGACGATGATATAAAAATAAATTTTGAGTAAAGCAACTTTTCCAAAAGGCACACTGACATTTTGTCAGTGTGCCTTTTGGGCATGGAAAAATAGTGACTTTTTGTCATGCAGAGGGAGTAATTTGGGCGGGGTGATGTGTAGCTTTCGGGTAAATTCATATTATTCGGAGGAACAATTAAGTGGCATGGATTTTGCATTTAAAAGGATTGGATGATTAATCACAAACAAAATTCGATCTAATTTTTGCTAGAAAATTCCCAGATTGAAACAGGTCCCACGAGAAAGGAGATTATAACATGAAAAGGCGCGAATTTCTAAAATCCGTAGCCACCGTAGGTACATTTACTGCTATTGGTTTAGGGATGGAAAACATACTCCCCGACGTACTTGCCGATGAGATGATTGCAAATCCCACGCCCTATGACCATGAGGCTATACCGGTAGAAATGAAGATTGACCCAAAGACGGGAAATTTAACACTTAATCCTGATATCATCCTAAAAAATAGTGTCTGCTTAGGTTGCTGGAGCAATTGCGGGAACCGGGTCAAAGTCAATAAGAAGACGGGCAAAATTCTACGGGTCTTAGGAAACCCCTACCATCCGAGTAATGCAGAACCTCATCTTCCTTACACAACTTCCCTTAAGGAGTCCTATCTGAGTTTAGGGCAATACCAAGAGTTAGGACATACTCAGAGAGCAACCGTTTGTCAACGAGGAAATGCAGCCTATCAAATGGTTTATGATCCGAACCGTATACTCACCCCGTTGAAACGTACAGGTCAACGCGGTGAAGGAAAATGGAAACCTATTACGTGGGAACAGGCTATTCAGGAAACGGTAGAAGGTGGCGAATTATTTAAAGAAATCGGGGAAAACGGAATCATTGAAGGTTTTCGTCAGATCCATGACCAAAATACCCCACTTAATCCGGAGCAACCCGGATGGGGACCGAAGGCTAATCAACTTGTCTTTATTGGTGGGCGGGATGATGGACGGACGGAATTCCCCAAACGTTTCATTACCCAATGTTTTGGCACACCGAACTTCTTCGGTCACGGTGGAATTTGCGGCGCCAGCCGCCGGATAGCCTTCTTGGCGTTTCTCGATACATGGGACAAGAAGCCCCATATGAAAGCTGATTACATGAGCTCTGAATTTGTAATGTTCTTTGGAAATGCACCGGGTCAGGCGGGTATTCCATTCCAGCCGATGGCCCGAAAATCTGCTCTCGCTCAGTCAGAACGGGGTATGAGAGCAGTTATTGTAGATCCTGTTCTGCAAAATGGGATGTATACTTCACCCGATGCGGAAGAATCATCCTGGGTACCGGTTCGCCCGGGCGCCGATGGGGCACTGGCAATGGCGATGATCCGATGGGCGTTTGAGAAAAAGAAAATCAATGAGGTTTATCTATCTATTCCGAGTAAAGAGGCAGCAACGAAGAAGAAAAATCCTTCCTGGACTAATGCAACCTATCTCGTCATACAAGAACCTAATCATCCGGATTTTGGAAAGTTTCTACGTGCCGAGCAGATCGGTTTAAAGATGCCTGAGAATAATCAACCTGCCGCAAATACTCAACCCAATATCAACTATGTAGCCATCGATAAAGCAACAGGTAATCCAGAAAATTACGCTGAGAGCGATGAAGGCGTCCTACTTTACAGTGGAAAGTTAACGATTGGGGGGCAGGAGGTTCTTGTTAAGAGCTCCCTTCAGCTTCTTCTCGAGGAAGCCAATCGATTTACTTTTGAGCAATATGCTGAAGCTTGCGGTCTAAGCAAAGAGCGAATCTTTAAGCTTGCGAAAGAGTTCTTTAGCCACGGTACGAAGGCAGCAACGGATCATCATGGTGGTGTTTCAATGCACACGAATGGTTTTTACAGTTCTATGGCGGTTATCATGCTCAATGCTCTCGTTGGAAACATCAACCGAAAAGGTGGGTCGACGAAGAGCGGCGGCGGTTATCTTGCGGTCGATAAAGGGAAACGTTATGATCTCCTCACTGTTCCGGGCATGGTAAAAGCCAAGGGATTCAAAATTAGTCGCGAGGGTGCGAATTACGAGGACACTCCAGAATTTAAAGCACGTAAAGCCAAAGGAGAAAATCCATACCCGGCCACTCTTCCCTGGACTCCGCTATCTGATGCGTTGGAAGGACATGTCATTCCGTCGATGATGGCGGGCTATCCCTATTCCGCTAAAATTCTTATGCTCTGGATGACAAATCCACTCTATGCAACTCCCGGCCTTTTTCGTAAGGAGGTTGAGGACTATATTAAAGATCCCAAAAATGTTCCGCTTATCATCGGAGTAGATGTCATGATGGGTGATTCGAGTCAATACTCCGACTATATTATTCCTGATACGACGTTTTATGAAAGCTGGGGAGTACCACCTGTTTGGAATTTGATTCTTACAAAAGTGACTGGTGCCCGTCGCCCGGTGATTGATCCTCTCGTTCCAAAGACAAAGAGTGGACAGCCCTATTCCCTGGAATCTTATCTTATTGAGGTTGGAAAACGTCTTAATTTACCTGGCGTTGGGGATAAAGCGATTCCGAATGCTCAAGGGGAAGCAACTCCAATGAATTCAGCGGCGGATTTCTTTTTAAAGGCAATGGCTAATATTGCGTTTGATGAAACTCCTGTGCCGGATATCGAGGTTGACGAACTGAAATTAGCCGACCTCGAAGAGGATTTAAAACCTTATCAATCGTCACTCACTCTGGAAGAGTGGAAAAAAGTCTATTACCTACTTGCACGAGGTGGACGGTTTGAGGATTATGACAAGAATTATGATGGGGAAGTTCTTCATAATAAATTCGCCAAAGTCGTTAACATTTATAATGAGACATTAGGGACCATCCGTAACAGTATGACGGGTGAGCTCCTACCTGGCACTGCAACTTGGCAAGCTCCGGCCTTTGCCGATGGACGAACTATTAATCAGGTTTATCCGGATACAGATTGGCCGTTTCAAGTGATTTCTTATAAACCACGTTATCGAACGGGAGGTTACCTGTCAAATGTCCCTGTCCTCAAAGATATGCAGGATACAAATTTTATTGAACTAAACCTAGAGGATGCGACAAAATTGGGAATTCAGAGTGGAGATAAAGTTAAACTTGTTACCCCGTCAGGTGAGGCAGAGGGTACGGTTAAGGTCCGTCGCGGCGTACGCCAAGGTTCAATTGCAGTGGAATACGGCTATGGACATTGGGGTGCAGGGGCTAAATCCTATACCGTGGATGGAAAAGTAATTTCTGCAGATCCCAAGGGGGGTAAAGGCGTTCTGCTTAATCTTTTGGCCCTGAGAGATATCAGCATGAAGACTGCACATCCTCTGGTTGATCTCATCGGGGGATCCACTGATCGTAATACGATTAAAGCTCGGATTATCAAGCTTTAGAGGATTTGGAGGGGGCTAATTAAATGTTCAGAATGGATGAAAATGCAATCGACCGAGCAAGAGGATATGAGCTTTTGGCAGGAATCTTTTTAAAAGAGCCATCACCTCAGGTTATTCAAGTTCTCAAGGCTTGGACAGAATCAGGCACGACTGGAGAGCTTCTTGAACTTGCAGGGATTCTCAATAGGATTCAGACCCATGATCCGGAGCTTCTTTGCTTGACGCAAGAATATTATGATCTCTTCTTTGTTCCCGTCTCTGGTCGTTTTCTACCCCCTTTTGAATCAGCAATCCGGGGAGCGGAGCGCTCCAAAGGTAAGAAGATAAAGTACGGATCACATTGGGGAAGTCCAGCACATCAACTCTCCGATCTTTATGAGAGGGTGGGATTTAATCCGGGCGCCTTGAATATTTTTGAACCGCTCAAGGAGACCAAGATCCCCGATCACCTCGGGCTAGAGCTCTCCTTCATGGCTTACCTTTGTCGAATGGAAAATAAAGCGACAAATGCTGGACAAGAGATTTCTGGTATACGCCAATTGCAACAGAGAGTTCTTGAAAATCATTTACTGGAGTGGCTACCCCAGTTCACGGCAGAGCTTCTAAAATTGGAAGTTTCTCGATATTATCCTTACTTCGCTCAACTGGCCTTAGAACTGTGCCAGGAAGAGATCAGATTCTTTAATGAAAAATTTGAAAGGAGTGGCATAAGTGGCTGAGAAAAAGAAACGTTACGCGATGGTTATTGATTTGCGTAAGTGTGTCGGGTGTAATGCGTGTACCGTTTCCTGTAAGATTGAAAATCAAGTTCCGGAGGGCGTCTTTCGGACCTGGGTTAAGGAAATCGAAAAGGGAACCTATCCTGAGGTAACCCGTTACCGTTTACCTCGTTTATGCAACCACTGTGACAATGCCCCTTGTTTAGCAGCCTGTCCGGTGCAAGCCACCTATCGGGCTGAAGATGGTACGATTTTAATCGATTATGATCATTGTATTGGCTGTAAGTATTGTATGGCTGCTTGCCCTTACGATGCACGGTTTATTAACCCGGTCCGGAAAACAGCAGAGAAATGTACCTTCTGCTATCACCGGGTTCAGGAGGGTCTACTTCCAGCGTGTGTGACTACCTGCGTAGGCGGAGCACGCGTGTTTGGTGATTTAAATAACCCAAAGAGTCTCGTGGCTAAACTTGTGGCGAATAATCCAGTTCAAGTCTTGAAACCGGAAATGAATACAGAACCGATGGTTTTCTATATTGGAGCAGATCAGGATATTATGGGTGCGCGTTATACGAACCTAGAGAAAGGGGAGGATTAAGGTGGATAATGTTACGTATATCGCTAATGTTGAACATCCCGTTCAACTCGGTGTGATGATCGCGATCTATTTTTTCTACACGGGCCTAAGTGCCGGAGCCTTCGTACTCTCTAGTTTAGGAACCGTATTCGGAATAAAAAAATATAAATCAATTGCGAAGGCAGGCGTGGTTATGGCTGTTGCCTTGTTGGCAATTGCTCCGCTGCATTTGATTGGAGATCTAGAGCAACCCCAACGCTTCTACACCTTGTTTTACCGCCTAAACCCGCGTTCGGCGATCTCTTATGGAACGTTCCTACTCACGTTATATCCCCTGAATAGCGTAATCTATCTTTGGTTCATGATGCGCCGGGATTTTGCTCAAGGAACCCAAACGTTAACGGGTTTCCGGCAAAAACTTTATGCTCTCTTAACCTTTGGAAAAACTGACCTCTCCGAGCAAGCCTTAGCCAAGGATGACAAATGGATTAAAAGATTGGGGACGCTTGGGGTGCCCTTAGCCCTCCTCGTTCATGGGTATACTGGGTTTATCCTTGCGAATATTCAAGCCCGTGCTCTTTGGCATACGGGGCTCATGCCACTGATTTTCTTGATGTCAGCCATGGTATCCGGAACCGGTTTATTGATTTTAGTATTACTTATAACTCAACGTTTCTACTCTCCGGAAAAAAGCCTTACTCCGGAACGTAAAGCATTAATTTTTGACATTGCTCAGCTCATGAAGTGGTTTATCGTGGTCGATGGTACGCTTATGGTTATTGACTTTATCGTTCTCTACTATGCTAATGCAGCTGGTCATGCAGCAGCACAACTCTTCTTATACGGTAGTCACAAAACGATGTTTTTAGGCGTTGAGATTGGTTTGGGTTTATTGGTGCCGTTTATCCTTACCTTTCTTCCGAAGACAAAAAAATCTCTAGGTTGGATTTCCTTGGGTTCCTTATTGACGTTGATTGGGGTCATTGCCATGCGGGTTAATTTTGTAATCGGAGGACAACAACTTCCGTTGAGTGCGGATACGCTGAATCCCTATACGGCCGATCCTAAGCATTTGCTCATGATTGGACTCTTCGCTTTAGCAGAGATCACAATCCTCTTCCTTGCTTTCCGATTCCTTCCCATCTACGGATTGCCAAAAACTTCAGCCCCTTCGACTTTAGAATTTAACATTGGAAATAAAGCCGTGGTAAAGTAAAGATACAGGAATTGAGGTTAGAATAAGAAAAAGTGGAAATTAAATAGTTAGGTACTCTGGTCGGTCATTCGATGATGAAGAGGGGCATGTGAATGCCCCTTTTGACGATGCACCTATTAATGCTACACTGGTAGGTGAAGAGAAAACCGAAGATGAGGGAGGTGTGCAGATGAAAAGAACTGGGGTTGTTGCTGGGGTTGTAGCTGTGGTCATAATTATGATGCTTATTGTTTTAGCTCGTTTTTTAATAAGTAAGCCTTCACAGCAAGTTGCCCTCCGAAAGATCGGAATTTTGGTTGCCAATGATCTACGACTTACGAAAGTAGAAGGCTTAAAGTCGGAGCTCGAACAGTTAGGATATTCCGAAGGTGTGCAGCTTAACTATCAGGTTGAAAATGCAAAAAATGATCTTAATCGGATGAATGATCTCGGCTATCAGCTTGTGCAAGAAAAGCCGGATGTGCTCGTGGCAGCTGGGGCCGTGGAAGCCCAGACCCTTAGGGATCTTACGATGAAGAATAAGGTTCAGATCCCCGTTGTTTTCATGGGTACGCTTTCGCCTGTAGATATTGGCTTAGTTCAAGACCTATCCAAACCCGGGGGGACCTTAACAGGACTCAATAACTTTCATTTTGAATTGACGCCAAAGCGCTTGGAACTTTTGCATCGTCTATTGCCAGAAGTAAAACAGGTGGCTGTGCTCGGAGATACTCGAGTCCCCGTATTTGCCCAAACTCAAAAGGAACTAAATACGGTTGCCCAAGCTTTTGGGCTATCGGTGCATACGTATACCGTTGCTAATTCCGGAGAAATACAGCAAGCCTTTGAGAGTATACAAAAGGACGGAACCGAGGCGATAATTTTACTTCCTGGTTTTTTCTTAGAGACGAGTACCCGGGAAATTGTCAATCTAGCTACTCCCAACAAGATCCCGGTTTTTGGAGTATACCCCCTTGATACCGAAGAAGGCTGTCTTGCATCTTATGGTACGTCTAATCGGGAACAAGGGGTTCAGTCCGCACATATTGTGAGTAAAATCTTGCGGGGGTATTCTCCCAAAGACATTCCAGTCGAAACACCCGACCGCCTTATCTTCTCCGTGAACTTAAATCAAGCTCAAAAACTTGGGGTTAATCCTTCTCCTAGTGTTTTGAGTTTTGCGGATCAGGTGATTCAACCATGACCCAAGAACGCTCTCCCTGGTGGATGAGAATTAAGGCTCGAGTCCTTTTTTTTGGTATCTTAATGTCGATTCTTCCACTTACAATTTTTGGAATGATAAGCTTTAATGCGTCACGCGCTTACTTACAAACCAACATCCAAGAGCAAAATTACGAACGGGCTCATGTGCTTTCAGGCCGAATTGATGATTTTATCTCCAATATGGTGGATAGTCTAATTCATGTCACCTCAACCAATGCGTATACTTTAGTGGGTCAAGACTCGAGTAAACGAGATGTCGTTTTAGGAACTTTACTCCGTGAAGTTCCGTATTTCGAGAGCTTAGAAATCTCCGATTCGGACTATCGTGTATTGGGTCAGGTTTCACGTAGGAAAGTTATTCTACCGGAGGAGCATAAAAAAATTAACTATTTTCCGGTTCGCTTCGAACCTGGTTTTTCATTAAGCGAAGTATTTTTTACGTCTCCGGATAGTCGTCCCCAAGTTTATCTTACTGTGAGCATTCAAGATCCTCAAACACGACAAAGCCTTGGATACCTGCAAGCTCGGGCGGATCTTAAAAGCCTTGTCACAAAGTTTACAAATTTGCAGATTGGGCAAGCGGGTTATGTCTACTTAACAGATGAAAAAGGAAATTTGATTGGACATACGGACTTTAGCCGGGTCCTCGTACAGGAAAATGTCCAAAACAATCTTGCGGTTCAGAATTTTTTAGCTGGAAATTCTCCTACGCATCAAGGGAGTGAGTACCAAAATCCAGAAGGGGTTCGAGTTATTGGCACGTATGCACCGGTAGGAATCCCAAATTGGGGCGTATTTATTGAGCAACCGGTGAGTGAAGCGTATAGCCCGGTTCAACAGTTTTCTATACGGGTATTGGGAATTATTTTATTTGGAATCCTTGTTGTTTCGTTAATCAGTGTTTATTTCGGGTTGAAACTTACTCAACCGATTGAACATTTCGAGGAAGGAGTACGCCAAGTCATTTCGACAGAAAATCTCTTGGCTGAAATTCCGAGGGAAAGCAATGATGAGATTGGAAATTTGGTCATTGCTTTCAATCGATTGTTGCGTCAAATCAATGAAAAAAATGAAAACCTAAAAGAAGAGCGGGAACTTCTCAAGACGGTGGTAAACGGAATTGGAGCCGGGATGATATTAGTCGATAATAAAAAGCAAATCCTCTGGTGGAATTCCATTTTTGCTGATTGGTTTGGTACGGAAGATCTGCGATATGTATCCTGCGAAACTATTCTCAACGGAGAAGGAAGGGACTGTTTATTCCTGGAGAATGGGAAGGTCCTCCCTTTTGATGTGAATGGAGAACGTCGTTACATTCGTCAAATGTATTATGGGCTCACCCCTGGAAATTCTGAAAATGCCGCCTATCTTCTGCTCCTTGAAGATGTTACTCAGCAAGTAGAGATGGAGGCACGGGTGATTGAGACAGAAAAGATGGCTACGGTGGGTTTTTTAGCTTCGGGTATAGCCCACGAAATCAATAACCCCTTAGCCATTGTTTCTGCGCATAGCGAGGACTTACTTGACCGGATGCAAGAACAGGGTAATCCGCCGGGCAATTCGGAGATCCAAAGGATCTTGAAGATTGTAACTGTGCAAATCGAACGTTGCAAGCAAATTACGGGGCGGCTCCTTCATTTCGCTCGTCGGGGCAGGGAAGGCAATGACCTAATGGATGCAGGAAACGCGATTCAACAAATCGTAGATTTGGTAGCCCATCGTGCGAAGCAGAAAGGGTTAACCTTAAAGAAAGAGATTGAACCGGCTTTATGGTTTTTGGGTAATGAAAATGAATGGCAACAAGTTCTGCTTAATATTTTAACCAATGCAATGGATGCCTCAGAGGAAGGGAAGACCATAGAAATCCACGCTTATCAAGAGGGTCAACAGATCAAAGTAGTAGTTCGAGACTATGGCGAGGGAATTTCCAGCCAAGATTTGTCGAGGGTGTTTGATCCGTTTTTTACAACGAAGCCAGCAGGTCGGGGAACAGGTTTAGGACTTTTCGTGAGTTATGGAATGATTCAGCGAATGCAGGGACATTTGAACATAGAAAGTGAAAAAGGGAAAGGGACTACTGTGTCCATTATTCTGCCACACAAGGAAGTGATTTGATCAATGAAGTATCATTATAAGGTTCTAATTCTTGATGATGAAGAAGGTTTCCGAGAGATTATTGTTCAACGACTGAGCCGTCGTGGATATGAAGTTCTGGAAGCAGGCACGGCTCAGGAAGGAATGGCTTTACTCCAAGAAAGCTTTTTTGATGTTGTTTTGCTCGATCTACGGTTACCCGATGGGGATGGACTTTTACTTCTCCCTCAAATAAAGCAGCGCCAGCCAGACCTACAAGTGGTAATGCTCACTGGGCACGGAACCGTGGAATCAGCTATTGAGGCTATGAAAACAGGGGCTTACGATTATCTCATGAAGCCTTGTAATCTGTCTGAGTTGGAAATCACAATCCAGAAGGCTTTAGAACAGCGCAAACTGATGATCGAAAATACGGGTTTAAGGCAAGTGGTCAATCGGCAGAATCATGAGCCTCAGATAATCGGTGAAAGTGAATTGCTCCGTTCTTTGAAGGAATTGACCCGAAAAATGGCACAGGCGGATACTCCAGTTTTGATTCAGGGAGAGAGCGGTACTGGCAAGGAATTATTCGCTCGTGCTTTGCATGTTTGGAGCCCACGAAGTGCCCGGGCTTATATTCCTTTGAATTCCGGGGCGATTCCGGAAGCGTTAATGGAAAGCGAACTTTTTGGGTATGAAAAAGGAGCTTTTACTGGGGCAAACGCAACTAAACTGGGGTTAGTCGAGATGGCTGATCGGGGAACCCTTTTCCTTGATGAAATCGGGGAAATGCCTTTTTCTCTCCAAATTAAGCTCTTGCGTTTTTTAGAAACTGGAGAATTCCGTAGAGTTGGGGATACTCGATTACGCCGGGTGCAGGTGCGAATTATCACTGCAACGAATCGTGATCTTAAACAGGAAGCAGAACAAGGACGTTTTCGACAGGATCTCTTTTATCGTTTAAATGGGCTGACCCTGAGCTTGCCTCCATTAAGAGAACGGAAGGATGATATTATTCCGTTAGCCCAGTATTTTTTAGACTCCAATCGAAAAAGGGAGTTAAGTCAAGGCGTTTTGCTCTCAGAAGAGGGAAAACAGGCCCTCCTCCATTATGATTTCCCGGGAAATGTTAGAGAGCTGGCCCATTTAATCGAACGGGCGATGATTCTCGCTGAGGGTTTCGAGATTCATCCGGAAGATTTTTGGCCAGAGCAGGTTCTGACTCGGAAACGTGATTTAAAGCCATGGAAAGAGAACGGTGATCTAAGAGAAGAGAATATTACAGAGGAGATAAGAATCGGTGAAAAGGAGAAGCAAAGTATTCCTACTCCAACCCTTGCTGATGTGGAGCGGGCGTATATTTTACAAATCTTGAGAAAAGTAAATGGAAATCGGACTCAGGCTGCTAGGCTACTTGGAATTAGTGTCAGAAATCTTTACCGTAAAATTGAAGAATTTGGAGAAGTGAACTGAACCCCATTTAACAGACATTATTTAAAAGCCTATCATATAATATCTTTAATTTAAGCAAACTGGCATCGCTTTTCAAGCGGTGTCAGTTTTGTTATAAATTCACGTTCATGATTATAGATACACTTTGATTTAAGAATTCTAAAGAAAATCTGCTAGGAGAGGGATCGAGTGTACTCTTGGGACTAGGACTTTCTTCCTAAATCTTAATTTTTTATGAAAAAATAAAACAAGTTTGCAGGAGAATTCCTCTGAATGGAGAAATAGTGGGTTAAAGTGGAGCAAAGTGGGGCAAAAAGTTATCATTGTGGGGTGACAGTATGTTCATGGGGGAATACCTCCATACAATTGATGGGAAAGGCCGACTGATTGTTCCGGCTAAATTCCGCGAAGCCTTGGGCGAGAAATTTATCGCCACCAAAGGCTTAGATCACTGTCTATTCATTTACCCTGCTGAGGAGTGGCAAGCCCTTGAACAGAAACTTCATGATTTACCTTTTACCCAGCCTGATGTCAGGGCTTTTGTCCGATTCTTTTTTTCCGGGGCGACCGAATGTGAAGTGGATAAGCAGGGAAGAATTCTGCTACCCGCGAATCTGCGCGAATATGCCCAATTGGAAAAAGATGTGGTTCTCGTTGGGGTCTCGTCCCGAGTTGAGATTTGGAGTCAAGCGCTTTGGACAGACTATAGCCAGCAGGCCGAGGATGCTTACACTACTGCGGCAGAGTCCTTGGTTAACCTAGGAATTTAAAGAAGGGGACGAAGGTCTTGGAATTTCAACATGTCACCGTTTTACTCAAGGAAACAGTTGAAGGGATTTTTAAGGACCCCTCTGGAGTTTACGTCGATTGTACGTTGGGCGGAGCAGGGCATACACGCTTATTGTTATCAAAGATGTCAGCAGAAGGAAAAGTGATTGGCTTTGATCAGGATCCGAAAGCGATTGCTAGCGCCCAGGAAGACTTTCACAATGATAATCGTTTGATTTTAGTCAAGCAAAATTTTGAACAACTGCAGGCGAGTTTAGAATCTCTCCGGCTTTTACCGGTGCAAGGCATATATTTCGATTTAGGTGTTTCTTCTCCGCAATTGGATGAAGCGGAACGAGGTTTTAGTTATATGCAGGATGCCGAGCTCGATATGAGGATGAATCCCCAAAACCCCTGGACAGCTAAACGACTTGTCAATGAATGGAGTGCTGGACAGCTCGCCGAGGCCCTCTGGAAATATGGGGAAGAAAAGTGGTCAAAACGAATAGCTGAGTTTATCGTTAAGGCTAGAGATCAGAAGGAAATCATAACCACCAGAGAACTGGTGGAGATTATCAAAAACGCTATTCCGGCCGCTGCCCGGAGAGAAGGACCTCATCCCGCGAAGCGGACCTTTCAAGCCTTACGAATTGCGGTGAATGATGAGCTTGGGGTTTTGGCAAGAGCACTTGATCAAGTCATTGCTTGTTTAGCTCCGGGTGGCCGAGTTGGGGTGATTACCTTTCACTCCCTGGAAGACCGAATTGTCAAAGAAAAAATGAATTCCTGGCGAGGACGTTGTACTTGCCCGCCAAATTTTCCGGTTTGTCTGTGTGGGGCTAAACCTGTAGCCAAAGTTATCACACGAAAACCGATTTTACCCTCAGCAGAAGAAATCGAGGAGAATCCTCGTTCGAGAAGTGCGAAACTCAGAATTGCCGAAAAACTTTAGCGGTCTAAAGCGAAAGGAGGAAGAATACCTTTGGTAGTAGCGCAGGGAAAATTGGAATGGCAGCAGCCCTTAGATGAATTACCCCGCCCGAAAAAGCAAGCTATCTCTCGAAAGAGCAAACCCTCTCATTGGAAGAGTGTTCTGGTCTTGGGTCTGACCGTTTCCGTGGCAGCGGCTCTCGCCGTGGAAACGATTAACCTGACGGTCGTTAAAGGTGCACAAATTCGAGTCGTGGAGAAAGAAATTACCTCTCTCAAGTCAAACAATGACCTACTCCAGGTTAAAGTAGATAAGTTGCGTTCGGTGAACCGAATTGAGAGTGAGGCCCTCGCGATGGGGATGGAAAAACCCGCGGGTACAGTATATATGGCTGGAACATTACCTGTCGCCAAGAGCCAAACGGGTACCGTGCCGACTCAAACTGCCTCGCAGCCAGTAACGGAACAACCTTCAGTCTTGAAGCAAATTTCTCAAAAATTTACAAGCTTTTTTGCTTCTACTCAGCGCTAAAAAAGGCGGTTTGAAGTACGGTGACGCCCCGAGAAAATAGGGGGGTGGGGACGGTGAGTCCTTATGTTGTCATGCGTAAACGAATCGCCTTTCTTTTTTTATGCGTTAGCGCTTTCTTGGTTGTGCTTATTATCCGGTTAGGTTATGTGCAGTTGGCCCAAGGCATGCAGCTCTCACAAAAGGCGGAAGATACGCATTTTCGAGGCGTTCCCGTGGCACCGAAGCGTGGCAATATCGAAGATCGAAATGGGAATGTGCTCGCAATGAGTGTGAGCACTGAGACGGTTTATGCTTTACCGGCAGAAGTGAGAGCCTCCGGAAAAGTGGCCGAGATCGCCCAAAAGCTTTCCAAGCTTCTCCAAATGCCGGTTACGGAGGTTCAGGATCGGATTACGAAACGTTCAGCCTTAGAATATATCAAAAAAAAGGTGACTCCGGAAGTGACAGCCCAAATCAGAGACATGGATTTACCTGGAATTGGCGTAACCGAAGATAGTCAGCGTTACTATCCCAATGGTACGCTAGCCTCTCATATTATTGGGTTTGCGGGGATTGACAATCAAGGGCTTGAAGGAATAGAGTTGACAAGGGATGCCCAAATGAAAGGAATGCCGGGGGCCGTTTTATCTGAATTCGCAGCGAATGGAATCCCTTTACCCGAAGCCCAGCAGATGTATTTAGAGCCTAAACAAGGGAACACGATTCGCTTAACGATCGATAAAAATATTCAAGCCTTTGCGGAACGAGAACTTCAAAAGCTTATGTCGGGTCAAGGAGCGAATATGAATGGTCAAGTTCCTAAAAGTGCTTCAATTCTGGTGATGGACCCGAACACTGGAGAAATGTTGGCCTTGGCAACCGCGCCGACCTTCGATCCGAATAAATATCAGGAATTTGATGCCAGTGCGCGACGAAATATTGCGATTCAAAACGGCTATGAACCAGGTTCAACCTTCAAAGTTATTACACTGGCGGCGGCCTTGGAAGAGAAGAAAATAAGCCCGACGGAGCACTTTTTCGATCCTGGCTTCTATACGGTACTGGGCAAGAATGTACGGTGCTGGAAGGCCGGAGGTCATGGTGATCAGACCTTTATGCAAGTTGCCGAGAACTCGTGTAACCCCGGTTTTATTGAAATGGGGCAACGCCTGGGTATGGATAAGTTTTATAAATATTTGACTGCTTTTGGTTTTGGCCAAAAGACAGGGATAGAGATGTCCGGTGAAGCGGTCGGGATTTTGGCCAATAAGAAGAAGGCAACGGCCTTGGATCTTGCGACTATGTCCATTGGGCAAACCAACAATGTTACGGCGATTCAACTGCTGACTGCAGTTTCGGCTGTTGCGAATGGTGGAGTGTTAATGAAACCACAACTCGTCAAAGAAATTGTGGGGCCGAGTGCTAATGTCGTAGAGCCGTTTGAAAAACAGGAAGTTCGTCGCGTGATCAGCGAAGACACCTCGAAAATTGAACGTGAACTTCTCGAAGCAGTAGTAACGAATGGGACCGGACGTCGAGCATTCTTGCCCGGTTATCGAGTTGCCGGAAAAACCGGGACCGCCCAAAAAGTGGTGAATGGAGCGTATATTCAAGGGGATTATGTTGCCTCTTTTGTAAGCTTTGCTCCGGCAAATAACCCTAAATTAGCTATTCTTGCGGTGATCGACGGGGTGCCTTTTTTTGGAGGTGCCGTGGCTGGGCCACCTGTGCAAGCAGTGATGCTGGATTCTTTGAAGTATTTAGGGGTCAAACCTGATCTTAATGCTCCCTTGACGCCGAGTAAGCCGATGCCAGGTCTAGAATTTCCGCCAATAAAAAAGGCAGCGACCATTCCTTCCGTTCTGGGTTTGCCTCTTGGAGAGGCGCAAAAAGTATTGACCCAAGCCGGGTTTAAGGTCATGACAGAGGGACAAGGGCAAAATATATTAGATCAAGTTCCAACTGCTGATGCCAAGGTCGAAGCGGGTTCAACTGTGCTTCTCTATTTAGGGAACGAGGCTGGTACTCCTACGATGGGGCAATGGTGGGAAGATCAGGATGAGGATTTTGAAGCGATTAAGGCGATGCAGGGGCGGACGCCGCTGAAGCCATAAATGCGGATAGAAATACCTAAAGAGATGCCTATAGTGATGCTTTCACTACAGGCTCTCACTCTGGTGTCTTCGTTGGCTACTTCGCTTGCCTCCTTGCGCCGGGGCAAACCCTTCTGCTTTCTGGTCGTGTGTTTAGCCCGATTGACCTTGGCCGGTCAGTCGCACTTGTTTCCATGGCACACACGACACTAGGAACGTCCTGTTCCGTCGCAAGCTCGCCGCTCCTTCGCATCCTTACGATCGCGGCATCAGGCCCTCCATGGCCAAGTGCGCGGCCCTTACTCGCTTCGGAGTCTACGCTTGCTTAACGCCACTCCAACGAATCTTTGAGCTCTCAACTTGGATCAAAAGTAACGCTTAAGGGTTTTCAGTTTGTATCATGAGAATTATACTGTAATGGGGTTTACCAGGCATCTATAGCGAACAAATATAGCTTAGGGGCTGTGAAAATAAAATAGATCGAAGTCTGCTCGGAATTTGAACTGTCTATACTAGAATAGAAAGGTGTGATGAGGGTGCCAATGGTGAGTAAAAAACTTGCGAATATTCTTGATGAAATTAAGGTACTGGCTTCCTCTGGAGATATTAAAGTAGAGATTCACGGAATGACGATGGATTCCCGACAGGTCCAGTCGGGGGATCTTTATGCATGCGTTCCGGGAGCGAATGTGGATGGGCATGATTTCGCAGCTCAGGTTATCGAAAAAGGAGCTGCAGCGCTTTTAGTAGAGCGCTTGTTACCGTTTGAGGTCCCCCAGATTCAGGTTGAACATGTTCGCGATGTACTTGGGAAAATTGCCGCAAACCTGTATGATCATCCGAGCAGTAAGTTAGAAATGGTCGGAGTAACGGGAACGAATGGGAAAACGACGATTACCTATCTTGTGGAACAAATTATGAAAAGGCAAGGGAAAAAAGTGGGCCTTATTGGTACGCTCGGGGCACGGGTCGCGGGAAGAAAAATTCCGGGCAGCCGGACTACGCCAGAAGCGATTGATTTACAAAAGCTACTAGCGACGATGGTTGGCGAGGACGCCGATTTAGCAGTGATGGAAGTTTCTTCTCACGCTTTGGATTTAGGGCGTGTTCAGGGATGCGAATTTGACGCCGGAATTTTCACGAATCTAACACAAGATCACTTAGATTATCATAAGACTATGGAGGGGTATTTACAGGCGAAGGCTCGTCTTTTTAAGGAATTAAAAGGTCCTAAACAACCGAAGATTGGGATTATCAACGGGGACGATCCCGCCGCCAAAACTCTTTGCGAAGTTTCAGCTGCTCCGACAATAACGTATGGGGTTCGGGCTAAAGAGTTGGATTATAGGGCTGAAAATATTCAATTGTCAGCACATGGAATTCAGATGACCGTGCGTTTTCAAGGCAAGTTACAAGAGGTTCATTATTCAACTCCAGGCATGTTTAGCGTTTACAATGCGCTTGCAGCATTTACCTGGGCAATAGAACGAGGATGTGATCCCCAGCTTGCGGCCGATGCCTTGGCGGAAGTCCAGGGTGTACCCGGCCGGTTTGAAAGTGTGCGTAAGGGGCAGCCGTTCCCGGTTATTGTTGATTACGCGCATACTCCGGATGGGCTGGAAAACGTATTAAAGACGGCTCGCGAATTTACCCAAGGCCAGTTGATCACGGTCTTCGGGTGTGGGGGTGACCGAGATAAGGGGAAACGGCCGAAAATGGGCGAAATTTCTGCACGGTTGAGTGATTTCGTGATCGTGACTTCAGATAATCCACGAACCGAAGAACCTGAGCAGATCATTAAGGATATTCTGGTTGGAATATCTGGAGTGGAATATACGGTCATGGTTAATCGCCGGGAGGCCATCATGGCGGCCTGTCGAATTGCCAAACCTGGAGACACTGTGTTAATTGCTGGCAAAGGGCATGAAGACTATCAGATCATTGGAAAAGAAACGTTTCCTTTTGATGATCGGGAAGTAGCCAAAGAAGCCTTAAGGGGGCTTGGCTATGTGGAAAAGTAAACGTATTGCCGAAATTTTAAAGACGGAATGTAACGGAGATCCGCAAGTTCCGGTTTTCGGATGTGTCATCGATAGCCGGCAAACGCGAGGAGGGGAAGCTTTCTTTGCACTCGTGGGAGAGAAAGTAGACGGACATGATTATATCGAAGTCGCTTGGGAAAACGGAGCTAATCTCGTAATCGCGGAAAAAGCCAGGATGAAGGAACAGCCGAATTTGCATGTGCCTGAAGGCAAGGCGTTCATCCTCGTGGAATCCGGTCTAAACGCTATGCAGGAATTAGCCAAAGTATGGCGCCAGGAATTAGGGGCTAAGGTTGTTGGGATTACGGGGAGTAATGGCAAGACGACAACTAAAGATATGGTTGCGGCCGTCCTCGCCCAAAAATACCAAGTGCATAAGAATAAGGAAAATCAAAATAACGAATTCGGCGTGCCGATGACGTTACTCAATGCACCAGCGACTACGGAAATTCTCGTGGTTGAAATGGGTATGCGTGGGTTGGGACAGATACGGGCACTTTGCGATTTCGTTCGACCCGATACGGGTGTAATTACGAATATTGGGACTACCCATATGGAACTTCTTGGCTCCCAGGAGAATATTGCGAAGGCTAAGTGGGAGTTGATCGAAGCGCTCCCAGTCGAGGGAACGGCAGTTCTCAATGGCGAGGATTTCTGGAGCGTCAAGATGGCAGAAACAGATCCACATCTTCAGATATATTATGGCATTGAGGGGAAGTACCATCAGCCGAATCTTCAAGGGATGAATCTCGTGCCAACGGGAACCTTGGGAACCCAGTTCGAGATTGTAACTCAGTCAGAGCATGGTTTTGCGGATCTCCCTTTGCCCGGTGAACACAATGTTTTAGATGCTCTCTCCGCTCTGGCGGTCGGAGAAATTTATGGAATCTCAATGGAGGAGGGTTGCCGCGGCCTAGCGGAGCTGGAGCTTTCGAAAATGCGTCTGGAATTACATCCGGGTATCCGCGAAAGTAGGCTTCTCAGCGATGTTTACAATGCCAACCCAACTTCAATGCAGGCCTCGCTCAAGGTTTTGAGTGAAAGATCAAGTCAGGCTACGCTGGCTATTTTGGGTGAAATGTACGAACTTGGGGAAGCGAGTGCTAGTGGGCATTATGCTGTCGGTCAATCTGTTGCCCAGCTCGGAATCACGGAACTCATTACCGTTGGGTGCTTAGCTGAAGAGATTGCCCGAGGGGCCTTGGAATCTGGTATGCCGCAAGTTAGAGTGCATGTCTGTCCGGATCGAGATAGAGCGATTTCCCAAGCAAAAATGCTGCTCAACTCACTTGGGGATGAAACCTGGGTTCTGATTAAGGCTTCTCGAGGAATGAAAATGGAAAAGATTACAGAGGCTCTACAGATATCCTAATCCACCTAAAATGTAGTAAAATCGGTAATAGAAAACTCGAGTCCTAAGAAGTTTGAGTTCGGAGAAAAGGAAGGAATCGATTCATGTCAGAACGTTTACTCATGGCCGGGGGAATAGCGATTATCATTAGTTTGATTCTGGGCCCCTTTCTGATCCCTTTATTACACACCCTTAAGTTTGGGCAGAACATCCGGGAGGATGGACCCCGGAGTCACTTGAAAAAGGCGGGAACCCCAACCATGGGCGGAATCATTTTCTTGGTGGGGATTGTGGCGGCAGCGTTATTGAGTGCAGAACAACCCACTTCTTTAGAGATGGTTACTGTTGTAGGGGCGATGCTAGGTTTTGGACTCATTGGATTTATTGATGATTTTATTAAGGTTGTGATGCATCGTTCGTTGGGTTTGAGAGCTTATCAAAAATTAATCGGCCAGCTTGTCTTAGCCCTTATCCTGACCTGGGTGGCTGTGCGTTTACTGGGCCGTGGAACCGATCTTGTCATTCCGTTCACGTCTGTTCATCTTGAGTCAGGATGGTTTTATTATCCCTTCGTGGCTTTCATCATTGTGGGAATTACGAATGCCGTGAATCTAACAGATGGGTTAGATGGTTTGGCTGCTGGGACTACGTTTATCACTTCGCTTAGTTATATGCTGATTGCTTTGCTTGGGGCAACTCAAGGTGGAGGAGTCGCCATATTGGCGTATGAGTCAGATTTAGCCGTGTTTGCGGCATCTTTAGCGGGTGGCTGTCTTGGATTCCTGAGGTTTAATAAGTATCCGGCACGGGTTTTCATGGGAGATACCGGCTCTTTGGCTTTGGGTGGAGCTTTGGTTGGTTTAGCTGTCCTTACGAAGACGGAACTCGTACTTCTGCTTCTGGGGGGAGTTTATGTTATTGAGGCCTTTTCAGTTATTATTCAAGTGATCTCTTTCAAGACGACAGGAAAACGGATTTTCAAGATGAGTCCCATTCACCATCATTTTGAACTGTCAGGATGGAATGAACGGAAAGTTGTTCTGACGTTTTGGACTGCGGCGCTTATTTTTGGATTGCTTGGGATTATTTCGTTTTTACCTTCTTTAGGGTAGATATTCATGCCACTAAGCAGCACTATCAGAGGACGATTCTGGGTGGTGTAGCTTCTCGCCCATCCGGACCTTCGGGCGTGAGTCTCCATCGGAGACTCACGTACTTAACCGCTCCTGGGCTGGCACATTCGCTTCCGTGGGAGCTCTGCCAAACCCTTCTGCTTTCTGCATGTGCGTCCTCCTGTGCATTCCGAACAGTCCAGTGAACTGTTCGCCCGAAGGTTGCACCCGCGACATCAGGCCCGTAAGCCGTGGTAAGGCTTACGCACTTGTTTGGCCAAGTCAACTGGCGCCGCTAAGCTAAAGCGCGAAACCCCTTCACGGGCTTTCGTCCACGGAAGCATCGTGCGGCATAGTGCCCCTCCGCGAAATCGTTCACTTCTGTGCAATATAGGAGACTCGGCTTAGAGGTGAGGTACGAAACTCAAGCCCTAGTCGACTTATCCTCGAAGGGGAGAAGCTACACTTTTGGGTCTCTTTTAGTCATTTTTAAGGTTTTAGAGTAGTAGATGCTTTTGCAATATCGAATGAATAGAGAAGAAATTTATAGAAGGTGATCCGTGTGAATTTAAAAAATAAAAAAGTTTTAGTTGTAGGTGCTGGCCGAAGTGGATTGGCGGCTGTGAAAAAGTTGTTGGAGCTGGACTCGAACGTTATTTTGACGGATAAGCAGGATTATGGAAAGTTAGAGGGGTTATCTGAATTAGGCCTTGTCCCAAGTCAACTTGTTTTGGGTCGGATTCCTGAATGGGAAGAAGTCCAAGCGGAACTGATTGTGCTTTCACCGGGGGTTTCGCCAAAGCTTCCATTTATCCAAGCAGGAATCGCACTCGGGGTACCGGTGTGGAGCGAGGTCGAACTCGCGTTGCGGGATAATCCGGCGAAGAAAGTGGGAATTACGGGAACGAACGGGAAAACAACGACGACCACTTTGATTGGGGAGTTAGCCAAGGAAACGGGACGACCCGCTGTTGTCGCAGGAAATATTGGGGTGGCTTTAAGTGGACATGCCGATAAGCTGTCCGAGAAGGGTATTATCGTGGCTGAGCTTTCTAGTTTCCAGCTTGAACTGATAGACGAGCTGCGGTTAAATATAGCGATCCTGTTGAATATCACACCTGATCATTTGGATCGACACGCTACAATCGAGAATTATTTGGCAGCAAAGGCTCGCATTTTTGAGAATCAGACCTCAGAAGATTTAGCCATCTTAAACTGGGATGATCCGGCAGTTCGGGCTCTAGGTCCAAGTCTTAAGGCTAGGGTTCTGTATTTTAGTCCGTCGACTTACCTGAAGGAAGGAATCAGCCTTCGAGGCGAAGATGTTGTCTATTCTGAAAACGGGAAGGTTACGCGGGTTCTCGACCGGAAAGAATTGCAGATCCGCGGTAGTCATAACTTAGAAAATGTGATGGCTTCGATCGGAGCAGCTCGCGAACTCGGTTTAAGTTTTTCGGAAATTGCTGAAGGGCTTCGGCAATTCAAGGGAGTCGAACATCGTCAGGAGATTGTGGGCACGTTCGATGGAATTTTATATATCAATGATTCTAAAGGAACAAATCCAGATGCAGCAGAAAAGGCCTTGTATGCTTTTGCCGAACAGCCCATCGTCTTGATTGCCGGCGGGAAAAATAAAGGTCTCGATTTTCACGATTTTATGAAAATCGTGAAAGAACGCGTGAAAAGCGTTGTTATTTTAGGTATGGCGGCTGATGAAATGGAGCAAGCGGCTAAGGAGGTGGGGGTCCCCCGAATTGTTCGAGCAGGAAGTTTCGAGGAAGGGGTCAAGCTTGCAACCGCCGAGGCTGTTGCCGGAGATGTTGTCCTTCTTTCTCCAGCTTGTACAAGTTGGGATATGTTTAAGAGTTATGAAGAAAGAGGGGAATTCTTTAAGGAGTTAGTGCGTAGGCATTATAGGGAACCCATCTCATAAGTCAAAGGGGGAACTTGAAAATGCCGAGACGCCACCGACCGGATTGGATCTTACTGGGCGCAATACTCGCGCTTCTCACTATTGGAATAGTGATGGTGTACAGCTCAAGCGCAGTTAAAGGATATATCCAGTATGATGATCCTTATCACTTCTTGAAGATGGAGGTGATATGGATTAGCCTCGGTCTGGCAGCAATGGCCGGGGCAATGCGGCTGGATTTGCAGCTTTTAAGGCGTTTCGCTAAACCGGCATTGATTCTGGCGATTGTGCTTCTGATTATGGTTAAGATCCCTGGAGTAGGACGTCGCGTCAATGGTGCTGACCGTTGGATTGGGCTAGGGCCGTTATCAATTCAGCCTTCGGAAGTGATCAAATTGGCGATGGTTTTGGTTGTGGCGCATCTTTTGGCCATTAATCCCTATAAAATAAAATCGTTTCGCAAAGGGCTCTTACCTATTTTAGGATTACTTGGCCTGGTTGCAGGATTGATTATGCTTCAACCGGATTTAGGGACGACTTTAGCTATCGCCGGGACAACGTTTTTCATGCTGATTGCAGCGGGAGCACGGGTTAGCCATTTGCTGGCCTTAGGCGGGTCGGGTTTAAGCTTAGTCGTTGCAGCGATCGCTGCTGCGCCCTATCGGATGCGACGAATCACGGCTTTTCTCGATCCCTGGGCAGATCCTTCAGGAAAAGGGTATCAGACGATTCAAGCGTTGTTGGCCTTAGGTCCGGGAGGGCTCTTTGGTTTAGGACTCGGGCAAAGCAAACAAAAGTTTCTCTACCTCCCGGAAAATCACACCGACTTTATTTTCGCGATGATCGGAGAGGAATTGGGATTCGTGGGGGCTTCGCTCGTCATTATTCTGTTCTTCCTGTTTGCTTGGCGAGGTTTCCGCGTGGCTATGGGAGCTCCAGATGCTTTTACAGGGCTTTTAGCGGTCGGGCTAACGGCGATGGTCAGCATTCAGGCGATGATTAACATGGGGGTTGTGAGCGGGGTTTTGCCTGTAACTGGGATCACGTTGCCGTTTTTAAGCTATGGGGGGACTTCGCTCGTCTTCACGATGCTTGGGGTCGGAGTGCTGCTTAATATTTCGCGGGAGTCACGCTAGTTTTTTTACAGGAGTAGGACAGCGGCACAGCTTTGGCCACGGTCGCTTGTGGCGCTCGCAGACCAAACTAGAGCTCAGAAGTCGGGCTCCGGCGGGATATCCGGCAAAATCGCCATCCTTGGCTCACTGCCGGCCATGCACGTCGTGTGCGCGGTCCCGCCTCCGCCCGACTTCTGAGCTAAGTTCGGTGATCTGCTCGCTTTAATACGCTCCCTTTGGCCAAAGCGGTGCCTGGGGTCAATGCTGAGAAATTGAACTTAAACGTAACTCGCTTCGAAGAACTACTGGAGCATAGCCCCATAAGCTAAAGTACCAGGAAAAAATCTAAAATGCCAAGATAATCATTAAGCGAATGAAAGGGGTTAGATCCCGTGCGTGTGATTGTGACCGGGGGAGGGACTGGAGGACATATTTATCCTGCCTTAGCGATTGCGAAGGGAATGTTGTCCGCTGACCCGAAAACTGAGATCCTTTACGTGGGCACAGATACAGGAATGGAAGCGAAGCTTGTTCCTGAGGCAGGTCTGAAGTTTGCCAGCGTGTTTGGACATGGGCTACCACGCAAGATCAGCGTGGAAACACTAAAGGTCGGAGTTAAAAGTGTTAAAGCACTTTGGCAAACCAAACAAATCCTGAAGAAATTTAAGCCTGACCTAGTCGTGGGAACAGGGGGATATGTATCTGGACCGGTTGTTTTAACGGCGGCCTTCTTTGGGATTCCTACTCTGCTTCATGAGCAAAATGCCCTGCCTGGTGTGACTAATAAAATCCTTGCTCGGTTTGTGCGTAAGGTTATGGTTACCTTCCCAGACAGTATTGCTTATTTTGGGAGCCAAAAGAAACTTGTCTTGACGGGTTTACCTGTTCGATCGGAAATCGGTCAGGTAAGCCGGCAGGAAGGGGCGGAGCGGCTTGGCTTAAGCCCTGAGTGTTTGACCTTGCTCATTACGGGCGGAAGCCGAGGGGCACGGAGCATTAACCAAGCCATGTTCAAGGTGCTCAAGGAGTTATCCTTACAGCCGAAAGTTCAAGTCGTTTGGGCCACCGGAAGCGCGACCTATCAGGAAACTCTAAAGGGATTGAAAGAGGCAGGGATCCAGTGGAAGAGAGACAATTGGAAGGTGCTTGAGTACCTGAACGATATGCCAGCAGCTTTAGCTTGTGCTGATCTCTGGATTGGGCGTGCGGGAGCAGCTTCACTTGCAGAATTGATGGTTGCAGGTAAACCCGCCATCCTTGTGCCTTATCCTTATGCGGCTGAAAATCATCAAGAATACAATGCTCGGGCGTTAGAACAAGCTGGAGCTGCGCGCGTCATTTTGGATAAAGAATTAACCGGGGATGCCCTCTGGCAAACGATTCGTGACTTAATGGGGCAATCGGGTAAGCTCCAAGAGATGGCTGTAAAAGCGAAGGGACTAGCTCAGCCTGATGCTTTAAGCAAAATCGTGAACATCTGTTTCGAAACAGGGTGGAAATAGAAGGAATCTGCTCCCGAATCACACCTTCTTGACGGTTGGCATAACATATGACAGTCAGAAGGAAGGGAGTGGATTGTCATGTGGCCGAAGCGGAAAATTCTCCTACTTACTCCGTACGGCGCAGAAGAAGGGCTGGGCTTTCAGGCTTTGCTTGATGCCCTGAAGATCGAAACGATCATCAGGGAAGTTTCTGCTGAAGAGCCGTTGGATTTAACGGGCCTGACAATTTCGAGCGTGGATGGGCAGGAAGAGGATCTCTCAGATTGCGGTCCAACAGAGATAGTATATTGGCCAGAGTTTGATTCTCAAAATAATTATCGACGGTGGGGAGAAAATCAGGGTCTGACCCAAGAGTCAGCTGCGGATTTTTTACATAGACTATGGGATCAAGACGTGGTCCTTCCGGTTTCTGAAGGCGCCCAGAAAGAGGGTCGGCCCTTGCTTTGGCAGGTATTAGCAGAAGCAGGCTACGAGCCTTCTGTCCTTTGGCCTGGGGCTGACAGTCATTGGCAGGCTGAACAGGGTCGGGGGCTGCATTGGGTGGTTCCTGAGACCTGGTTGAAGAAACTCTTCAAAGATGAGTCGGTAGGGAGAAAACCAAATTACAGGTTTCCAGAAGCCTACTGGGTGATCCGTGATGAATTCGTCGATTTTTACGCTGAACCGGGAAGTTTTCGGTATTTCGGAAGGCTTCATCGTTCTCCCCTGGGTGAAGGAGAGGAAATGATTTATCACGAGATCCTACAGGGTTTACAACTTGGGGTATCCTGGTGGGAAGTGAAGAAGAACATAAGGTGGAATGTGGATGTTGATGAATGGAATAGAGGGACGAATGGAGCAGAATGTTCCGTTGAAGACTCTAAGCACCTGGAAGATCGGTGGTTTAGCTGAGTGGGTCGTATGGCCAATAACGGTTTCCGAAATTGAGAAGCTTTGGCGATTTGCCCAAGATGAGCAAATCCTGATCCGTCTGATTGGGCGTGGCTCGAATCTTCTTTTTCCGGACGAAGGATTAAGAGGGATTACTATCGTCACAACCGCCTTAACGGGCGAGGTTTGGGGAAAATGTACTTTGCAGGCTGAGGCAGGTTGTTCCTTGGCCCGGGTAGCCCAAGAAGCAGGGGAACGGGGTCTTAGTGGCTTGGAGTTTGCTAGGGGGATTCCAGGAACGCTTGGTGGAGCGATTGCTATGAACGCTGGTGCACACGGTGAGGAAATCCAGAACGTGCTGCATACGGTAAAGGTCTTAACAGAGGATGGAAAGATCCAAACCTTTGCTAAAGAGAAGCTAACCTTTGGATACCGGGAATGTTCGCTGCAAGGAAAAGCCTGGATATTAGCAGCAGAACTCCAATTTAATACGGGGAAAAAAGAAAAGATCAAGGCGCAAATGGTTGAAAATCTTGCGAGACGCAAAGATGCTCAACCGCTAGAGCTACCCAATGCGGGTAGTGTATTTCGTAATCCTCCAGGAGATTCTGCCGGCAGGCTCATTGAACAAGCGGGGTGGAAAGGCAAGGGGGTAGGCGGAGCTCAAGTCTCGCCTAAACATGCTAATTTTATCGTGAATGTAGGAAATGCAACAGCAGCCGATGTTTTAGCATTAATTCAAGCGATTCAAAAGGACGTCTTTGAAAAATATGGGGTCGAACTCAGGACTGAGGTCCATTATTTAACTGTATAATTTGCATAACTGCTTAGAGGAGGTATTTCTATGACGATGGATCGCTACGTCATCACAGGAAAACAAAGGCTAGAAGGAAAGGTACGGACCAGTGGTGCAAAGAATTCTTCTTTACCTATATTGGCGGCGACCCTTCTTGCTCCCGGAAGATCTAATCTCATAGAAATCCCGCATCTGGCAGATATCGAACATATGATCAACGTTTTGGAATACCTCGGAGCGGAAGTAACGATTAAAAACGAAGGGCTGATTGTCGATTCCACAAATCTGAAACGCTGGGAAGTCGATGAGAGTCTGATGCGTCAGATGCGGGCCTCTAATTTGATCTTAGGACCGATGCTGGCTCGGAACGGCCGGGTTCGAATTTCACGCCCCGGAGGATGCGCGATTGGTTCCCGACCCATGGATCAGCATATTAAAGGACTTCAAGAACTGGGAGTTAGGGTCAAAGAAAAACATGGTTACATTGAGGCATGGGCAGATGAACTTAGAGGTACAGATGTTTATTTTGATGTGCCAAGTGTCGGAGCTACCGAAAATATAATGATGGCTGCTGTTCTGGCTAAGGGAACGACGTTGGTTCATAATGCAGCGCGTGAACCGGAAATAGTGGATTTGCAGAATTTCCTGAATAAGATGGGGGCGAAAGTCCGGGGAGCGGGTATGGATATTCTCCGGATTGATGGAGTCAGTCAACTGAAGCCCACTGAGCATACGGTGATTCCCGACCGGATTGAGGCTGGAACCCATATGGTTGCAGCAGTCATGACTTGTGGAGATATTGAAATCGAAAATGTAATCCCCGAGCATTTAGAGCCCGTAATTGCCAAGCTCCGCCAAATGGGTGCTGAAGTTCAAATCGGGGATGATACGGTTCGTGTCCGAAGTACGGGTAGAATTAAAGGAGTAGACTGCAAAACTATGCCTTATCCGGGATTTCCGACGGATATGCAGCCCCAGTTTATGGCTTTGTTGGCAATGGCCGAGGATACAAGCGTAATCACGGAGACGATCTTTGAAAATCGTTTTCAGCAGGTGGATGAATTGCGTCGCATGGGAGCGCAAATCACAATTGAAGGTCGTACAGCTGTCATTCGCGGGGTGCAAAGCTTAGAAGGAGCCTTTGTTGAGGCGACCGATTTAAGAGCAGGGGCAGCACTTTTCCTGGCTGCGCTGGCGGCGGAGGAAGCCACGGTCCTAGAAAAGGTTGAACATATTGATCGAGGCTATGAAAATCTCGAGCAAAAGTATCGTCTGCTTGGCGCTAAATTGAAACGAGTCAGTTCTTGAGCTAAGAAAAAGCATGACAGCCAAGGCTGGATTCTGTATACTTGGGACGAGGGGGAACATACATGGAACCTAAGAAAACGAGTGCGGCCTTTTTTTATCTCCCGACATTGGTTATCCTACTGGTAGTGGGCTTGACCTTCTTTCTTCGGTCCAGTTACTTCGTTATTCAAAATGTCAAAGTCGAGGGCTTACAGCAGATCCCTCAGGTCGAAATTGATCGCTTAACGAGTAGTGCCAAAGGGCAGAATCTAGTGTTCATGGATCGGGAGAGCTTAAGAAAAAAGGTTACCCTTCATCCTTTGGTTCAAAGCGTTCAATTTAAACGACAATTTCCACAGACTTTGGTCGTTCAAGTCACGGAACGTACCCCCGTTGCCTTGGTGGTCGTTCCCAAGGGTGTGGTTAAAGTCGATGATCATGGAATATTTTTGCAGAGAAGCGAAGGCTGGCCGAATAATAGTTATCCTGTAATTAACGGTGTCACCATACCGGATACGGCGGGTCCCGGCCAAGAACTTAAGCTTCCAGGTTTGGATGCAGCACTTCTCCTTTTACGAGAAGCACCTAAAGAACTCTTGCCTATGATTGGGGAGCTTTATGTCAACCCTATTCAGCAGATTACAATTTATTTGACCAGTGGAGTTGAAGTGCGGTTAGGACAAGCTCAAGACTGGAAAGATAAATTAGAAGGGCTTTACCAACTCTTAAATGACACAGGCTATAAATCCTTTGAAAAAGGGGTAAGGTATATTGATTTCACCGCGGCCAAGCCCGTTATCGGTCGTTAATGAGGAGGATTATTTAAATGTGGTTGCCAATATTGGGTTTGTTGCTCGGTTTAGGGATTGGCTGGTTTAGCCCCTTTACCGTTCCTGTGGAGTATGCAAAATATTTGTCGGTAGCGATTCTGGCCGCTTTGGATTCCGTTTTCGGCGGATTGCGAGCAGCTCAAGAAGAACATTTTGACTCAACCGTCTTTTTGACCGGCTTCTTCACCAATACCTTGCTCGCTTCGTTGTTGGCCTATATCGGAGATCGGATTGGCGTAGATCTTTATCTCGCCGCAGTTGTTGCTTTTGGAGTTCGTTTATTCAATAATCTTGCCATAATTAGGCGACATCTATTGAAGAAATAGTCTAAGTTAAATCTAAACTCATATTTTCCAATTATTTTACGGAAAAAGTTATTCGTGAAAAAAGGAATATTGGTCTTGTACCTAGAATCTGTAAGCAAGTTTGAAAATTTTCGATGTGCGATAAAGAAAACCCGGCTTTCGCCGAGCTTTGCGATAAAGAAGACTTGGCCAGCGCCAAAGCGATGGCCTTAGTCGCCTTATCCTGCCGGACTTAACTACTTGCATCGTAGGAAAGGAAAACCGCTGGTTGCACTTAGAGTTTATCTGCCAAAAATTTTTACTTTCTGTTAGTAAGATAAAGGATAAACAGCTGAAATTGCGAGGGGGAAAATAGCTAGATGCTTGAATTTGACATGGACTTTAACCAGTTCGCAGGGATAAAGGTCATCGGTGTTGGTGGTGGGGGAAACAATGCGGTCAATCGTATGATTACAGCCGGTTTAAAGGGTGTTGATTTTATATCTATTAACACGGATGCCCAGGCTTTAAACCTCTCGCGTGCCGGTCAAAAAGTACAGATCGGAACGAAGTTAACGAAGGGTTTAGGTGCAGGTGCGAATCCAGAAGTCGGGATGAAAGCGGCTGAGGAAAGTCGGGATGAACTTCTTGAAGCCCTGAAGGGTGTCGATATGGTATTCGTCACTGCAGGCATGGGAGGCGGTACAGGTACTGGAGCTGCTCCGATTGTCGCCGAAGTGGCGAAAGAACTTGGGGCGCTAACGGTAGGTGTGGTCACTCGTCCTTTTACCTTCGAGGGAAGGAAACGAGCGATGCAGGCTGAAAAAGGGATCGCTGAGCTGAAAAGCAAAGTCGACACCTTGATTACGATTCCGAATGATCGCTTGTTGCAAGTGGTGGACAAGAATACCACGATTCACGAAGCGTTTCGGATCGCAGATGATGTACTGCGACAAGGGGTTCAAGGGATTTCAGACTTAATTGCAGTACCAGGGCTAATTAACTTGGACTTTGCAGACGTGAAGACGATTATGAAGAACACGGGCTCAGCCTTAATGGGAATAGGACAAGCTACTGGTGAAAACCGGGCTGCAGATGCAGCACGTAAAGCGATATCGAGCCCACTTTTGGAAACCTCGATTGAAGGGGCGAAAGGAGTTCTCCTAAATATTACCGGCGGGCCAAATATGACCTTATTTGAGGTTAATGAAGCTTCGGAGATTATTGCTGAAGCAGCTGATCCAGATGCAAATATTATCTTCGGGGCCGTCATTGATGAAAGCTTGAAGGAAGAAGTCCGGGTCACGGTTATCGCTACAGGTTTTGACCAAGTTCAAAGTTCTTTGGGTAAAACCGGAACGGCTTCAGACTCGGTAATTCGGCCTGTCGCCGCAACTTCTGCTGCGGATGATTTGGATATTCCAGAGTTCTTACGCCGTCGTCGGTAAAGACGCCACGTATTGCCTATACTATAAGATTTCAAGGAGCTAGCCTATTGGGTTGGCTCCTTTTGCTATATCTCGTCAAGACTCGCCTGTGTTTTCCTAAAAATTCCCACGTAATACGACAGGTTTTATCCTCACCTTTCGGTATAATTTGAGAAGAAGTGTGCGAGCGTGCAGGTACAGAAGGGACTGCCTACAGGATGATCGTAAGGTATCTGGATCTTGACCTGATGATTAATGGAATAATGGATCTCTTTCTTCTTCTTTTAACTGCTCGGCTGCTCAATACCTCGATCCGCATTCAACGCTTGCTGGGCGGAGTGATCGTGGGCGAGTTCCCGGTCATTCTCTCAGCCTATTGGCCGGCTTCCTCGCTCTTGTTCTTGAGCAAAATTCTCACCCCCTTCGCGATGGTTTGGGTGAGTTTTGCACCTGTCGGGACGCGGTCTTACTATAAGCGATTGACCTTATTTTGGATCTTGTCTGCAGGTTTGGGTGGCGGAGTCTATGCTCTGTGGGGTTGGGCCGAATTTGATGGATTCGCATCATCCGCTTTTAGGTTGGGTACTCAGAATTTCTGGATTTTACCGTTAGGCGCTCTCCTGTGGTGGGGAGGGCAAAAGCTCTGGTTAAGATGGCTATCCAGAACGATGCAATTAAAACCTGCCTTGTATGAGTTATCAATTGATTTCGGGGTAGAAAGCGAGATTGTCAAAGTAAGAGCAATGCTGGATACGGGGAATCAGTTGCGTGATCCCCTTACGGGGACTCCAGTCCTTCTCGTGGAAGAAGAAACTGTCGCCACGTCGTTCCCAGAGGACTTGAGATCGATACTTCAGGCTCCTTGGCGTGAGTTGGAGGATCCCTGGCCTTGGCTCTGGAAAGCAGATCCCATATGGATGAGGACTTTCGTTTTTATCCCATACCAAGCAGTAGGACACAAAAGTTGGCTTTTGGGAGTTCGCCCGAACCGTGTTTATTTAAGTTCCTCTTCTGAAGTTCGGGAAATCAAAGCAACGTTAGCCTTAGTCCAACAATCCTTAAGTCCGGATGGGGAATACCAGGCCTTGTTACATCCGGAACATGTTCAAGGAAGCGGAGGTTGAGCGATGAGATGGTATGAGCCAATCATAAATAAACTCTATGTTTTATGGAGTCAACTCCAACAGAAGATCAGGGGTCGGAAGGAAATATACTATGTCGGTAGTAGCGAAGCTTTGCCTCCTCCCTTAAGTTCGGATGAAGAAGTTGATCTGCTAGAACGGTTGGAAGTTGGCGATCCGACGGTTCGTGATGTGCTAATCGCGAGAAATTTAAGGCTAGTTGTGTATATTGCCCGCAAGTTTGAGAATACGGGTATTGGGATTGAAGATTTGGTTTCGATTGGGACGATTGGACTGATCAAAGCTGTGAATACGTTTGATCCCCAAAAGAAGATTAAGCTGGCTACATATGCCTCAAGATGCATCGAGAATGAGATTCTCATGTATTTACGGAGAAATAATAAGACGCGTTCGGAGGTTTCCTTTGATGAACCCCTAAATATCGATTGGGATGGCAATGAACTGTTACTATCCGATGTGCTGGGGACGGAAAATGATATTATTTCACGGCCGATCGAAGAGGAAGTGGACCGCCAACTTCTTCATCTGGCGATGGATCGCTTATCTGATCGAGAGAAGCTGATCATGGAGCTCCGTTTTGGGTTAGATAATGGAGAGGAAAAAACTCAAAAGGAGGTTGCCGATCGTTTGGGAATTTCTCAATCCTATATTTCAAGGTTGGAAAAACGCATAATTAGGAGATTAAGGAAAGAGTTTTGTCGACTAGAATAACATAAAGTCAGTTAGGGCATACTCACCAAGAGGAAATTGGCTGGGAAGGTGAGTGCTCGAATGGCTTTAAACAAGGTTGAAATCTGTGGAGTGAACACCTCAAAATTACCTGTCTTGAACAGTAAGAAAATGACGGAATTGTTTGTTGCTTATCAAAGTGGGGAGCGTGAAGCAAGGGAAAAATTGATCTACGGTAATTTGCGTCTTGTCCTCAGCGTAATTCAGAGGTTTACGAATCGGGGAGAATATGTCGACGATCTCTTCCAGGTGGGATGTATCGGGTTAATGAAAGCGATTGATAATTTTGACTTAGGGCAAAATGTTAAATTCTCGACATATGCCGTACCGATGATCATTGGTGAAATCCGGCGGTATTTGCGGGATAACAACCCGATTCGAGTCAGTCGTTCTTTGCGAGATATTGCCTATAAGGCTCTTCAGGTTCGGGATCAGTTAGTGGGCGAATGCTCGCGGGAACCAACGGTTTCAGAGATCGCGGATAAATTAACCTTGCCTCGAGAAGAGGTGATTTTCGCGCTGGATGCGATTCAAGAGCCGATTTCGCTTTTTGAACCCATTTACCATGATGGTGGAGATCCAATTTTTGTAATGGACCAAATAGGCGATGAAAAACATTCTGATGCCAGTTGGCTCGAAGGAATTGCGGTGCGCGAAGCCTTGCGCCGTTTAAGCGAGCGGGAAAAGCTCATTCTATCCTTGCGCTTTTTCCATGGTAAAACTCAAATGGAAGTTGCGGATGAGATAGGGATATCCCAAGCCCAAGTCTCACGCTTGGAGAAGGCTGCACTGAATCATATGCGTAAATACGTTTGACGATAATAGTCTAAAACGTTTCTCCCTCACATATAAATTAAGATGTGAGGGGGGAGGTATACCGATGCGGATTTCTGAACTTCGCATGTTGGACATCGTCAATATTAAAGATGGTCGACGGTTAGGCCCGATTAAGGATTTAGATCTGGATTTAGAACGCGGCGTCGTGAAGGGAATCATCGTCCCTGGGGCCTCCCGCAGCTGGGTTTTTTTTGGGGGTAATCGGACCGAGGATCTCGCCATTCCCTGGGATCGAGTCAAAAAGATTGGGGTGGATGTTATCTTAGTGGATGCTCAGGGTTTGCCGGAGTTTAATTCAGAGCCAGAACATCATTAATTAGCGTCTGCGTAGATTCAACTTTAGTATATTTCAAGTCAGTTTGCTCCCCTTGGGGGGCTTTTTGTGTCTTCGTGTGGTTGTGTAGCTTCGTACATCCATTCACTTTGTTGAATTTCCACACAAAGATAGGACTTTAGTAGGTTTTTAGACTGGAAAAATTATGGTATAGTAAAAATATATTGAGCGAACGGGTATGAGGAGCCGATTATGAGCTGGGTTTATCGTCAAGGCCAGAATTTAACCTATCTCACGCTTCCAGAGTGGGAAAAATGCGGAATCCAAATCGGGTTCTCAACGCGTTGGGGTGGGGTTAGTAACGCACCCTATGAATCCTTGAATTTAGGGTTGCATGTTGGCGATGATTCTGAAAAGGTCTTGCAAAATCGTGAACTTTGGTTTCAGGAATGGAACGTAGCGTGGAACGATCTTGTGATCGGGGAACAAGTGCATGATGTCAAGGTTCAACTCGTCGAATCATCTGATGCTGGACGGGGGGTGCGAGATCTTAGAACAGTTCTGCCTGGAGTGGATGGCTTGGTCACGACGACCGGCTTGGGGCTGATGGCCTTTTTCGCGGATTGCGTTCCAGTGTATTTTTATCATCCAATTCTTAAAGCCGTGAGTATTGCTCATGCAGGCTGGAGAGGAACTGTGGGTAAAATTATCATTCGAGTGCTCGAGGAATTCCGAAAAATGGGCGGAGAACCTCGAGAGTGTTGGGTGGCCTTGGGACCGAGTATCGGTCCGTGTTGTTATGAAGTGGATGAGCAGGTTGTGAAGCCTTTTCAGGAGGCCTTTGAGAAAACACCCTTTTTGAAGTCTTCTCGTCCTGGTCATGCTCAGCTGGATCTTTGGGAAGCGAATCGTTTGCTTTTGCTTGAAGAAGGAGTCCGACCGGAAAATATTTGGAGTGCTTCGATTTGCACAGCTTGTCATACCGACAGCTTTTTCTCTCATCGCCAGGAGGGATTGAAGACGGGTCGGATGGCGGGATGGATACGGCGCAAGGATTGAGGAGGGAAATTGTATGGCCGTAATTCTAGTCGTAGATGATGAAGAGCCTATTCAAGAACTTTTAAAATTCAATCTTGAAAAGGAAGGGTATACGGTACTCATGGCCTTTGATGGTCCGTCAGCACTTAAGACGATTGAAGAGAAACTGCCGGATCTGGTGATTCTGGATGTTATGCTGCCAGGCATGGATGGCTTGGAAGTATGCAATCAGCTTCGACAAGATTCAAAGGTTCGAGATATTCCTGTGATCATGTTGACTGCTAAAATGGAGGAAATCGATAAGGTTCTTGGCCTGGAATTAGGGGCAGATGACTATTTGACGAAACCCTTTAGTCCTCGGGAGCTCTTAGCCCGTATTCGTGCCCGACTTCGCCGGATTAAGCCACAAACACAAGAAAATGAATTAATCCGCGGCGACTTAAAGATTGACTTAAATCGTTATCAGGTGTTGGTCCGGGGCGAGGAAGTCGAATTAACCCCCAAGGAATTTGAGCTTTTGCGGGTTCTGGCTATTCATCCAGGAAAAGTGTATTCGAGGGATGAACTCTTGGAAAGGGTATGGGGTTATGATTATGCAGGAGATACCCGAACCGTAGATGTCCATGTTCGTCATTTGCGGCAGAAGGTGGAAAAAGATTCCGCAAATCCTGTATATATTGAGACACTTCGGGGCATTGGCTACCGGTTAAAAGGATAAGTATTATGAGTATAAAGTGGAAACTTTTGATTGGCTATCTGACGGCAACTTCCCTGTCTTTATCTCTTTTCTGGCTAGGGGAGGGGGTCGTTAATGGGAAAACTACCATTTTCGACTGGACGACTTTTATTCTGGCTATTTTTTTACCCGGAGGAGTAATCTATTATCTTGCGAATCGCTTTAGTCATCGTCTGGAAAAACTCAATACTATAGCCCGAGCGATTTCTAAAGGAGATTTCAATAAAGCTTATTTTTTTGACTCGACCGATGAGCTCGGTCAAATCGGGACAGAAATGATTGCGCTGGCGCAAAAATTTAAAGTGCATCTTCAAAAGAATACGCAAGAAGCTGAGAAAATTCAGACGATTCTTGCCGGAATGCAAGAAGGGGTAGTTGCGCTTGACCAAGTGGGCCGAGTAGTCCTTGTTAATGCGGCGGCCGAAAAGATATTTGCCCATGCGCAAGAGGAATTGAAGGGTAAATATCTAACCGAAGTTCAGAGTAACGGAGCTCTCCAAGAACTCGTTCAAAATGCCTTGGAGGAAGGACGATCCGGGAGTACAGAACTCGCTTTAGGAGAGCGAACACTTCGAGTTCAGGTGAATCCTTTCCTGGGAGAAGAGACTCAAACGCGTCCTCGGGGAGCTGTAATTGTTTGTTATGATGTAACTGAGATTCGCAGGTTGGAACAGGTCCGGACTGAATTTGTCGGCAATGTTTCGCATGAACTGCGAACCCCTTTAACTTCAATTAAAGGGTTTGTCGAAACACTGCTTGACGGTGCAGCGGAAGATCCTGCTCTGCGAAAGCGTTTCTTAACGATTATCCAAACGGAAACCTTACGCTTACAAAGAATCATCGACGATCTGTTAACACTTTCCCATATTGAAAATCGGCATGGCGAATTAGGCGTAAGTTCAAGCCGAGTTCAGGAAGCGTATGAGAAGATAAAACCCGTAATTGCGTCGTACGCGGAGGCCAAAGGGCTTGAATTGGTGATGAAATTCAAGCCGGATCTGCCGGCTGTTGCCATGGGTCCAGACTTGCTTAGTCAGGTTCTATTAAATTTGTTGGAGAATGCAGTGAAATATACGGCTAAGGGTAAAGTATGGTTGTCTGCGTCCCAAAGCGGCTCTTTTGTCCGTTTAGAATTTGGAGATACCGGCTGTGGAATTCCAGAACAGGATTTGCCTCGAATTTTTGAACGGTTCTATCGGGTGGATAAGGCACGTTCTCGAGAACAAGGGGGTACGGGTTTAGGACTAAGCATTGTTAAACATATTGTTGAGGGATCGAATGGGAAGCTTGGAGTCACCTCCCGTCTCGGTTCGGGATCAGTGTTTACCTGTGAATTGCCAGTTGCTGAACAGGGGGAATAAGATGAGAAAGAACAAGGGTAGACATACCATGGTAAAAAGACTGTTCTGGGGTGTTTTACTCGTAACTCTTATATTTTGTTCTTTGGGTTGGGTTTATCGCTCGAACTGGATGGCTGGGTCGATTGAGCTCGAACTTGCCCAAACGGGGGTGATTGAGCATAGCGAGGCGGTCAAAGCGGTTTTCGCGAATGAAGAATATCTAATTCAGGCTCCCGTCTCTGGTAAAGTAGAACTCCTCGGAAAAGACGGACAAAGATTCCGACGCGGGGAAAATGTAGCCTTGATTCACCCAGAAGGAGCTGCTCCAGGGACGATTTCCAAAGAGCTAGCGGCTAAGGTGAATGCCCCAATGGGTGGATTGTTCTTTCAAAAAGTAGATGGTTTGGAAAGTACGGTTACCCCTCAAAGCTTATTGGAGATGGACTTAGCAAAAATTGTTGAACAGAAGGAAAATTCACAAGCGCAGAGCGACATTGTCCAAGCGGGTGTACCTATGGGAAAGATGGTCAATAACTTGATCCCAACTGAGGCGTTCGTTGAACTTAACCCTTCAGCGGATTTAAGTGTTGGGAAAACGATAAAATTAAATCTGAACGGTCAGGTCCAGAGTGCCAAGATTATGCGTAAGTCCGATGATCCCCAGGGAATCGTTGTACGTTTTAATCAGTATCTTGACGGGACGGTAAACTCCCGAATTCAAGACGTGAAATGGATTTCACGGCCACCTATAAGTGGGATAGTAATTCCCAAAAGTGCCCTTATTACGAAGGGAGAGGAACTGGGTGTCTATGTTGTTCAGAAAGGAATATTTCAATACCGCAAAGTTAAAGTCCTTGATGAGAATGATACACTCATCTGTGTCGAGAATCTTCCCTCGGGTATTCCTGTCGTCAAGAATCCGCGTGCAGGGATTGAGGGATTGAGTGCTAACGTAAAAATACCATCATAGAGCTGGAGTTAGCAGGAAATAAGGAAAAAGTGTAGAATGCTTTCAGCATGGCAGGTGTAATTCGTGAGTATTGAAGACAACTTAAAACAGATTCAGCAAAGAATCAGTGTGGCTGCAGAACGTGCAGGACGGCAGCCAGAAGGGATTAAGCTTCTGGCAGTGAGTAAGACGATGAGTGTAGAAACCGTCGAAGAGGCCTACCAGGCGGGGCAACGCGTTTTTGCCGAAAATCGGGTACAGGAATGGCTCGAAAAGGCCCCCGTCTTACCTAAAGATTGTGAGTGGCATTTAATTGGGCGTCTGCAAACGAATAAAGTGAAGTATTTGGATAATCATATTACTTTAATCCATTCCCTCGACCGCTTGAGTCTTCTTAAAACCCTTGAAGAACAGGGTACTAAGCGAGATATCATTTGGCCTGTGCTCGTCGAGGTTAATACGGCACAAGACCCGGATAAAGCTGGGTTGATGAGGGAAGAGGTTGAGGATTTTTTAAATATAATAGCAGACTGTCCACATGTTAGGGCGCAAGGATTGATGACGATTGGGGCCTTAGATGCTAGTACTGGAGAAACACAAATGTTTTTTCGGGAGCTGCGCCAGATTCGGGATACCTTACAGAAAAAAGATATTCCCCAGGTTACACTCAAAGAGCTCTCGATGGGAATGAGTCGGGATTTTGAACTGGCCATTGCGGAGGGAGCGACGATGATCCGGGTTGGACGGCAAATTTTTGGGGAACGCCAAGGGTATGTTAACATTTAAATTGAAAATAAATAGTTTTAAAGGAGGATATATTATATGGCCAAAATATTTGACAAAGTAATTGGAATTATGGGATTTGCTGATGATGAGGTTGATGAAGAACTGATGGAAGAGGAAGAAAGAGAAAAGGAGGTTCAGGAAGGGCGACCTTCTAGCCGGAAAGGTGCACAAGTCGTAAGTATTCATAGTCAGAAACAAGTAAAAGTTGTTGTTTTAGAACCGACAACTTTTGATGAATCCCAAAATATTGCGGATCAATTGAAAAATCGTCGACCTGTTATTGTCAATTTAGAGAACGTCGATCATAATCTCGCAAAACGGATCGTTGATTTTGTCAGCGGTGCAACCTATGCACTGGGTGGAAATATGCAAAAAGTAGGTCAAGGAATCTTTCTCTTCGTTCCCAATAATGTGGATATTTCCGGGGAGTCACGTGAAGATAGCAAAGAAAAAGGATTTTCCTGGTCATTAACTAGCAAATAAGGAGTGTGATATCTATCCTCACTTTTATTTATCAAGTCATAGATGCAGTTTTGATGCTCCTAGGATATGCGATTGTCCTTCAGGCTCTAATGTCATGGGTTCCCCAGTTGTCGAATTCTCGGTTCGGTCGTCTTCTCAATGATATTACTGAGCCTCTACTGAGACCTTTTCAACGGTTTCAAATTGGTGGAAGGGGATTTGGAATTGATATTTCACCGATTTTAGCTTATTTTGCACTTTATCTCATACGATTGTTGGTTTTACCCATGATCCTTAACACTTTGCTTAGGTTAGGTTTATGAAACACTGGATCGATCGGTGTGTTTTAGGATTCTGGCAGGATAAAGAGATGCGTCTCGAAGCGGCACATCTCTTAGATCTTGCTGATGCAGTACTTGAAGAACAGCTTCCCCTAAGGACTCCTTTCTTGGGATTAGGTTTAGCGCAATGGTTTGAGGGGGTTCTCCAAAAAGAATCTTTGAGTTATCAGATCCAGGGAGGATTTCCAGACTCGGAAAGAGTGTGTTATTTCCTTAGTAAGAATTCTGACGATTTTGAACAGGTACGAGAAGGAATCGCTCTTCTAACGGTGGTTTCTTTGGATCCCCATGTCGACTTAGAACACCGACAAATTTTGGGATCGCTGATGGGGCTCGGTTTAAAAAGGGAGCTGATTGGGGATATCCATCCAGAAATTCAGGGGATGATTGTTGCCGTCGTTTCAGAAATCGCTGATTATTTACTCCAAGAGTGGAGAAAGGCTGGACGGGCCAATATTCGCGTCGAACGTGTTCACGGAGAGCTCCACCTTAGTGAAGATCCTGGGGAAGAACTACGGATTACGGTTGCTTCTTCCCGGATTGATGCTATCGTTGCTTCGAGCTTTAAAGCGGCTCGAGGAGTCGTTCAGGAATGGATTAATCAAGGAAAAGTTAAACGGAATGATCTAATGATCAGCAGGGCCGATTTGGAAGTAAAGTCTGGGGATATAATTTCCTGCCGAGGGCAAGGCCGCTTACGTCTTTTAGATGATAGCGAGACTCGGAAAGGAAGAATTGCCTGGACTATTATTATTTATAGGACACAGAAGCGTTAGAGAGGGGAATGGGCAATGCCGATGACTCCAAATGACATCCGAAATAAAGAGTTTCGTAAAGGGGTTCGTGGTTATCAAACAGAAGAAGTGGAAAAATTTCTGGATTCAGTTAGTAAAGAGTTTGAAGTTCTTTACACTGAAAATTTTGAGCTCCGAGAAAAGGTTAAGCATTTTGAGCAAGAACTGAATCAATATAAGCAGCTTGAAGGAACGTTGCAACAGACGATGGTGCTTGCTCAACAGACTGCCGAGGAAGTGAAGCAGTCGGCACGGCATGAAGCTGAGCTTATGCTTAAAACGACAGAACAAGAAAAGTCTCAGCGCCTCTTCGAGGCTCAGAAAAAGGTTGATGAGGTGAACGAGGAAATTGAGGAACTTCGCAAAAGACGAGAACTGATCCGGACGCAATTAAAGTCCTTCCTGCGTGCACAGCTTGACCTTGCGGATGCCTTTAATAAGGGTTATGAAATTTCTGCTGAGGTCTCCTGAGGTTTTCTAATACTAACAGAAAGTATAAATTTCCGGCAGATAGCATAAGTGCAACTAAGGCTTCCGCCTACGCCAGAGGCTTGGCGCAAGCCAAGTTTTCTTTATACTAACAGAAAGTATAAATTTCCGGCAGATAGCATAAGTGCAACCAGCGGTTTCGCTTTCCTACGATGAATGCGGTTAAGTTCGGCAGGATAAGGCGACTAAGGCCACCGCTTTGGCGCTGACCAAGTTCTCTATAGCGCAAAGCTCGGCGCAAGCCGGGTTTTCTTTAGCGTATCGTCGAGGGTTTAAATCTTGCGGAATCGGTAAGAATCGTGGTAAAATAGATGATATCGTTTCAGTAATAGTTTTTGTAGAAGGATGGCTGGTTATGAAAAGCATATTGTACACGGAACTGGCTTCCGATTTTCTGGTTCAGGGGTTAGGTCTACATAGTCAAGACATGGCTCACCCTACTGGGAAAGTGGGTCGTAGCGATGTGGAACTTGTTTCAACCCTCGGTGACTTACTATCATATCCAGAGGAGATTCAAGTCTTTTATCTCGGATCGACTGAAGCTGGCCCCTTCCGTGCCGGAGATATTCTCATGGCGGGGAGTGATGACTTGCTCGATCATGCGTTCCAAGCGCTTGATGAAATGGAGCAACGGGGAGTAGTCGTCGGCTTATCCACAGAACCTGATGCTCATCAAGTTACTCTGGTTAAAGAAGGACTTTATGAGTTGGTTCAGACCTGGAAGAAAAGAAAAATTCCGTATCTCTGTTTATTTGTGGTGGACCCAGTCGAATCTGGAGCGACAGCAAAATTAGTGAGTTTGACCCGTAAAGTTTTAGCTTAGTATTTGCTTTATCTGAAAAAATGTGGACAAGGACAGTCTTTGATATATCCTCTTCAGCGAGCGGGAAATGGTGCAAGCCCGTGAGGTAAGACAAGGAAATCACCTTGGAGTGAGAAGCTGAACGCAAGAGTAAGCTTCTCCGGATCACCCCCGTTAAAGGGTTCCGAGTGGCTAGATTTAGCACCAAGGGTGGCACCGCGAGAATATCCCGTCCCTTTTTTGAGGACAGGGATTTTTTATTTTGGTTAATACTACGAACAACAAGATTATTAGGAGGAAATGGTTTTATGGATTACCGCGATACCTTAAACCTACCGGAAACGGATTTCCCGATGCGGGGTAACCTACCCCAACGCGAACCGGAGATCTTAAAAAAATGGGAAGAAAATAATCTCTATGAGCAAGTTCAAAAAGCCCGAGTCGGTCATCCAAAGTTTGTCCTCCATGATGGACCACCTTATGCGAATGGCGATATTCATCTCGGGCATGCCTTAAATAAGGTGCTCAAAGATATGATCGTAAAGTATAAGACGATGATGGGGTATGATGCTCCCTATGTCCCCGGATGGGATACGCATGGACTACCCATTGAGCAGCAGGTGATTAAGAAACTGGGACTGAATCGGCATGCCGTTTCCACCCTGGAATTCCGCTCACGTTGTAAGGAGTACGCGAAAAAGTATATTGGCATCCAGCGCGAGGGTTTTAAGCGTTTAGGTGTGCGTGGCGACTGGGAACATCCTTATCTAACCTTCCACAAAGAGTATGAAGCGGAACAGATCGGTGTCTTTGGTGAAATGGCGAAAAAAGGGTATATCTATAAGGGACTAAAACCCGTGTATTGGTGTCCTTCCTGCGAGACGGCATTAGCAGAAGCAGAAATTGAATATGCGGATCGAACCTCTTCAGCGATCTATATCAAATTTGCAGTTAAAGAGGGTAAAGGGGTTCTTAACGAAGAAAAAACCTTCGTTGTGATTTGGACCACGACTCCCTGGACCATCCCAGCAAATGTAGCGATCAGTTTACATCCGAAATTCACCTATGCTCTAGTCAAAGTCGGTGAAGAACACTGGCTCGTTGCTGAGGGACTCCTCGACCAACTTCGTACGCTTTGGAATTTGGAATTACCCATTGAAAAAACGTTTATGGGCAAGGATTTGGAATTCGTAAAATGTCAACATCCGCTTATGGAAAGGGAATCCCCGCTGATTCTGGGTGAGCATGTCACCCTGGAACAGGGAACCGGCTTTGTCCACACGGCTCCTGGCCATGGGGAAGACGACTTCATCGTCGGGAAAAAATATGGTTTACCGGTTATTTGCCCGGTTGATCATCAAGGAAAGTTTACCGAAGAAGGCGGACCTTATGTCGGACTCAAAGTCGATAAAGCCAACCCGATCATTATTGAGGATCTGAAAAATGCTCATGCCTTGGTGCTTGAAGAAAAGATTACGCATAGTTATCCTCACTGTTGGCGCTGCAAGAACCCGATCATTTTCCGAGCAACCGAGCAATGGTTTGCTTCAATCGATGGCTTTCGGAAAGAGGCCTTAGAACAGATTGAGCAAGTGCAATGGATCCCTACTTGGGGGAAAGACCGGATTTATAACATGGTTAGAGATCGGGGAGATTGGTGTATTTCCCGCCAAAGGACCTGGGGTGTACCGATCCCGATCTTCTACTGCGAGGATTGCGGAAAAGCACTCGTTACGGATGAAACGATCAGTAAACTCCAGGAGATCTTCCGTCAGGAGGGGTCTGACGCCTGGTTCGTCCATACTGCTGAAGAGCTTTTACCGGAGGGAACGACCTGCCCTTGTGGTGGTCAGACGTTCCGTAAGGAAACGGATATTATGGATGTCTGGTTTGATTCCGGAACAAGTCATGCTGGAGTACTCAAACAACGGGAAGAACTCACCTGGCCGGCAGATCTCTATCTTGAAGGTTCTGACCAGCATCGGGGTTGGTTTAACTCTTCGCTGTCTACGGCTGTCGCCGCTTTCGGTAAAGCTCCCTACAAGGCAGTGCTTACGCACGGCTTCCTCGTGGATGAGCAAGGCCGAAAACAGTCGAAGTCGCTGGGTAACGGGGTCGATCCGATCCAAGTGATGAACCAAATGGGCGCAGATATCTTAAGACTCTGGGTCGCTTCCGCTGATTATAAAAACGATGTGGCAGCTTCCCCGCGGATTATGAAGCAGATGACGGAAGCCTATCGAAAAATCCGGAATACCTTACGCTTCTTGTTAAGTAACCTGAAGGACTTTGACCCGGCAAAAGATCAAGTTCCCTATACGGAGCTTCCAGAAATTGATCGCTGGGCACTCCTGCAACTAGGAAAAGTCATCGACCGCGTACTTGAGGGTTATGAAAAATACGAGTTCCATTGGGTTTATCATACAGTGCATAACTTTTGTACCATTGAGCTGAGTGCGATCTATCTGGATATTGCCAAAGATCGCCTCTATGTCGAAGGGAGAAGCTCCGTGCTGCGCCGTTCTGCGCAAACGGTACTCTACCAAACCTTGGATGCCTTGGTGCGCTTAATCGCTCCAGTACTCACCTTTACGGCAGATGAGATCTGGCCCTATGTTCCAGGTGTCGGCGAAGGGTCCAACATCCAAATCGAAGAAATGCCAAAAGTGAAGCCGGAATGGATGGACGAGAAACTTGAGGCTAAATGGGATAGAATCTTAGCCATACGGGCTGAGGTTACCAAGGCTTTGGAGAAAGCCCGCCAAGATAAGCTTATCAATCATCCGCTCACTGCCCAGGTTGATATCTACACTCCGGCCGACCTCTATGAATTCTTACAAGAGGTTCCTAATCTTGCTGAGATCTTCATAGTTTCCGCTGTTGAGCTCCATCAACCAGAGGAAGAAAAACCTGAAAATGCTGCGCTAGCTGAAGATATCGAAGGTCTAAGTCTTACGGTGAGTTCAGCAACAGGTGAAAAGTGTGAACGCTGCTGGATGTATCATCCCGAAGTAGGGAAGGATGAGGTTCATCCCACGCTCTGCCCACGGTGCGCCTCGGTAGTTAAAGAATTAGAGTAGTATTAGGCAAAACAAATAATGAATTTTGCCAAAAGTCATAAGGGTAATCATCATTGCCCTTATGACTTTTCTTTTACTGATTATTAAAAACTTTAAAAGGAGTTAAAACTCCTCTTTACGACATTTGATGATATTTTTCTAGACAATATTTATGAAAATAGTTAAAATAGAAAAGATAGTTAAATTAGAAAAGATCTGTATTATTTAGAAAAGCGAATCAGGTATATCAACTAGATTGTATTAAATATTTTGAGGGAAGTGGAGTAGATGGTTCTCACTCAGCAAATCGCCGATAAAATTGTGCAATTGATTCATTCGGAAAGTGGTTTTCATGGCATTGTTTGTGACCAGACAGGAAAAATAATCGCTGATTCTGCAGGGTCGCGAATCGGTCGTGTACATCAAGGTAGCCAAAGGATTATGACGACTTCGATTCGCGAAATTGCTGTTACGAAAGAGGAGGAAGAGCGTTCTGGGGGATCACAACGGGAAGGATTTAATATAGCTATCGATCGGGAAGGAACAAAGCTAGGAAGCTTTGGGATCTCCGGACCAATTGAAGTAGTTACCCCAGTTGCTCGTATCGCTGTAGGTATGGTCATTTCCTTGTTAAAAGACGAGGAGTTAAAAGATGTGATACGGAAACAGGTTGACGAATTACGCCAAGCGATTGAACAAGCAGCAGGGGCGATTCAGGAAATGGCAGCATCAGCTCAAGAAGTTGCAGGAATCAGTCAAACTGTGTCCGAGATAGCGTATGAGGGCAAAGAACAAGTGAAAGCGACAGGCAATATTTTGGAATTTATTCGTCGAGTTTCCACGCAAACGAATCTACTCGGCTTAAACGCAGCTATCGAAGCTGCACGTGCAGGCGAGCAGGGGAGAGGGTTTTCGGTTGTTGCTGGAGAAGTCCGGAAACTGGCTGAGGAAAGTAACCGCTCTGCCAATGAAATCGGGACGATTTTAAATCAGTTTCAGGAGATTATTGAGCGGATTACTCAAGGAGTAATGCAAAACAAAGTGATTACTGAAGAACAGGCGAAGGCTACACAGGATATTACCAAGATGATTGAGGGGGTTCAACGGGTTGGGGAGGAGTTAAATACCCTTGCTCTAAAAATGTAATAGAAATATGCTGAATTCTCAAAATAAATTTTTTTTAGGTGTAGACGAATAACATTCGCCTGCGTATAATGTAATGGATAGTGAAAATTACATAAGCACCGAATGATTTCAGTGGGAGAGATCCGGTAAGCCCGGACGCCGAAGGAGCAAACTTCTTGATGTCGCTCATTTAGGAAGGGAAACTCTCAGGCAAAAGTACTACTGAAAGACGGAGCTCTGGAGAGTTTCTCGAACGAGAACACCAAAGGGGAAGCCGAAAGGCGAATCTCTCAGGTTAAAGGACAGAGGTAACGCGACGCGTTATTCTCTGTTTTTTTATGTTTTTAAGGGAAACAGAGGAATCGTTTTCTCGCTAAATTCTTCTCATGAAAGCCTGGAATTTGGTAATACTCAAATCTTAAGGAGGTGTTTTTAAGTGGCGGAACTCAAACGTACTCCTCTTTATGAGGAGCATCACGCGGCCAAAGCCAAGCTTATCGATTTCGGGGGCTGGGAAATGCCAGTTCAGTATACCGGAGTGATTGAAGAACATAACACGGTCAGGACAAAGGCTGGCCTTTTCGATGTTTCTCATATGGGAGAAGTCGATGTAAACGGGAAAGAGGCGCTTCCCTTCGTGCAGAACTTGATTACCAATGATGTCACCAAAATTCAGGATGGGCAGATTCTTTATTCTCCCATGTGTTATCCGAACGGCGGAATTGTTGATGATCTCTTAGTCTACCGTTATAGTACTGAACATTTTTACATCGTTGTCAATGCTTCGAATACGGATAAAGACTATAATTGGATGCTTGAGCAAACAAAAGGGTATGAGGTTCAGTTGGACAATATCTCAAGTCAAGTTGCCCAACTCGCTTTACAAGGCCCCTTCGCTGAGAAGATTCTGCAAAGGTTAACCTCTACCGATCTCTCAGAAATCAAATACTATTGGTTTAAGCACGGAGAAGTAAGTGGAGCATCCTGTCTTATCTCCCGTACGGGTTATACAGGGGAAGATGGTTTTGAGGTCTATTTGGCCCCAGATAAAGCTCCCGAACTTTGGCGAAAGATTCTTGAAGTGGGTGCCCCCGAAGGAGTTCAGCCCATTGGACTTGGAGCTCGAGACACCTTGCGTTTCGAAGCCCGTTTGCCGCTTTACGGTAACGAACTGGGCCCGGAGATCTCTCCTTTGGAAGCAGGAATTGGCTTTTTTGTTAAGCTTGGTAAAGAGAAATTCGTAGGCAAGGGAGCACTTGAAGCTCAGCAGAAAAGCGGAGTCCCCCGCAAGATCGTGGGCTTAGAAATGATCGAACGCGGGATTGCTCGTTCGCATTATCCACTTCAAAAAGACGGGGAAGAAGTAGGCTTCATCACCTCGGGTTCTTTCTCTCCGACTTTGAACAAAAATATAGCGCTAGGCTTGATCCGCGCGGATTTAGCGGAGATGGGTTCGACCTTAGATGTAATCATTCGTGGCAAAGCGGTTAAGGCTCAAATCATTCCTACGCCATTTTATAAAAGAGCCCGCTAATTTCGATGCTACCCTGAAAAAGCTTCTAAGAATAACTAAAAAGACCCAAAAGCGTAGCTTTTTGCACAGAAGTGAACGCTTTCGCGTAGGGGCGCTAAGGCGCACGAGGCTTTCGTAGCGTAGCGTAGCCACTTGACTTGTCCATGGATGGACTGATGTCGCGGGTGCACGGACGCACAGGAGCGACGCACTTCAGGTATTACCCTGAGGTTTGGCGAAGCTGCTACGAAAGCAAGTGTGCCAGCCCTGGAGCGCTAAGTGAGCGGATGGGCAAGAAGCTACACGACCCAGACCTTTTTATCATTAAATTAGATTAAAATAGGGAGGAATAAATCATGAATCCAACAGATCTTAAGTATACTAAAACCCACGAGTGGGCGAAAGTTGAAGGAAACATTGTCACCTTCGGAATTACTGAGCATGCACAAGAGAGTTTAGGGGATGTCGTATTTGTCGAGCTTCCTGAAGAAGGAGCAACAGTGAGTGCAGGTGATGCGTATGGCACGGTTGAGTCGGTTAAAGCAGTTTCCGATATCGTTGCAGCGGTGAGCGGAAAAGTCGTTGAATTCAATCAGATCGTTATTGATGCACCTGATACGTTAAACAGTGATCCCTATGGTGAAGGGTGGCTCGTAAAGGTAGAAGCCGATGACTTGAAAGCTCTTGAGGATTTGTTATCAGTTACTGAATATGAATCATTTATTGAGGAGGAGGCCCACTAAAATGAATTACGTGCCGAACACGGTGAGCCAGCGGGATCAGCTGTTAGCTAGGATTGGGGTACAGTCCATCGATGATCTGTTTAAAGATATCCCGGAAACTGTTCGGCTTAAAACGAGTCTAAACGTTCCCGGGGGATTGGCTGAACAAGATCTGGTGAAGCTAGTTAAAGGTATCGCTCAACGCAATGGGAATTTAGAGGAGTATACCTCTTATTTGGGAGCAGGCGCGTATGAACATTATATTCCCAGTTATGTGGATCAACTTCTCCTGCGCTCGGAATTTTATACGGCGTATACGCCCTACCAACCGGAAATCAGCCAAGGAACCTTAATGGCAATTTATGAATTTCAGACCCTGATTTGCGAACTGACGGGTATGGATACGGCGAATGCTTCAATGTATGATGGCGCTTCCGCCTTGGCTGAGGCATCACTTATGAGCTGTGATGCTACCCGCCGCAAAACCGTTTTAGTTCCAACCACAATTCATCCGGAATACCGGGAAGTGCTTCAAACTTACTTACCTCCACGGGGCGTTGAGATGGTTGAAGTTCCCGCTAAAGACGGAGTAGTGGATCTTGACGCTCTTGAACAACACTTGGGGAAAGACGTCGCGGGGGTTCTTCTTCAAAGTCCAAATTTCTTTGGAGGCATTGAGCAGGCAGAGCAAATCGCTAAACTCGCCCATGACCAAGGCGCCTTATTCATCATGTCAGTCAATCCAGTCTCATTAGGGTTATTAAAATCCCCGGGTGAACTAGGAGCGGATATCGTCGTTGGGGAAGGACAACCTTTTGGTAATCCTCTCAATTACGGAGGGCCCTATCTGGGCTTCTTAGCGACCCGGGATAAGTATGTTCGCCGGATGCCTGGTCGAATTGTCGGGGCGACAACCGATAAAAATGGCAAGAAGGGGTATGTTCTTACCCTACAGGCGCGTGAACAGCATATTCGTCGGGAAAAAGCAACCTCGAATATTTGTTCCAATGAAGCGCTCTGTGCCTTAGCTTTTACAATTCATTTGGCGGGTCTCGGCAAAAAAGGACTTAAAGATATGGCCAATTTAAATTTACAAAAAGCGCATTACGCGGCTCAGGAAATTGCCAAACTTCCTGGAATGCGGTTAGCTTATGCTCAACCCTTTTTCCATGAGTTCGTGATCAAGACGGAAGTGAGTCCAGCTAAAATTAATAAGGAGCTGCTCAACGACAAGATTATTGGTGGACTTGATCTCTCTCGCTTCTACCCAGAGTTGGATCATCATCTCCTCTTTTGTGTGACCGAGACCAAGAGTAAAGTAGATATTGATCATCTTGTGGCCAGACTGGGGGAAGTGAAATGAAAGAATTGGAACCGTTAATTTTTGAACAAAGCCGCGAAGGACGGACTGGAGTCAGCTTGCCTGCCTGTGATGTCCCGGAGGTCGCTAGCGACGCTCTCCTTCCTGCAGATTTCTTACGGGAACAAGAGCCGGAATTGCCGGAAGTCTCCGAAGTAGATGTGGTTCGCCATTTTACCCGGTTATCCACTTTTAACCATGGGGTGGATACCGGCTTCTATCCTTTGGGTTCCTGCACGATGAAGTATAATCCCAAGGTTAATGAAATGCTGGCCCGCTTACCTGGTTTTACGATGCTTCATCCGTATCAGCCCGAAGAGTTGACTCAAGGCTCCTTACAACTGATGTATGAACTCCAGGAAGATCTGGGTCAGATTACGGGGATGGATGCTTTCACGCTGCAACCCGCTGCCGGAGCGCATGGAGAGATGACGGGGATCCTAATTGTAAAGGCCTATCATGCCCATCGTCAGGATACGAAACGAACGAAAGTCATCGTTCCTGATTCCGCTCATGGGACGAATCCTGCGACGGCAGTCATGGCTGGATTTGAAATTGTTCAGGTTCCTTCGAATGAACGGGGTGGGGTTGATATTGAAGCCCTGCGCGCTGTGGCCAATGACGAAATCGCCGCTTTAATGCTCACGAATCCGAATACGTTAGGGCTCTTTGATGAAAATATCCTGGAAATTGCCAAGATTGTTCATGACGTAGGCGGGTTGCTCTATTATGATGGAGCGAATGCCAATGCGATTATGGGGTTGGCGCGACCTGGGGATATGGGCTTTGATGTCATGCACACTAACCTGCATAAAACCTTCTCGACACCTCATGGTGGAGGTGGACCGGGAGCAGGACCTGTTGGGGTTAAAGAGTTCTTGAAGCCCTATCTGCCCAAGCCTCTCGTTGAGAAAAAAGAAGATGGCAGCTACACGCTTGATTTTGATCGCCCGCTTTCCATCGGGAGAGTTCGATCCTTCATGTCTAACTTCGGTGTTCTCGTGAGAGCCTATGCCTATATTCGGGCTTTGGGTGGCGAGGGCTTAAAAGAAGCCTCCGAAAATGCCGTTTTAAATGCGAATTTCTTAATGAGCATCCTGAAGGAACATTATTACGTGGCTTATGATCGGGTATGTATGCACGAATTTATTATCACTCCGAAATACCTCAAACCTTATGGCATTCATACGCTCGACATCGCCAAACGATTGTTGGATTATGGATATCATCCGCCGACGATCTACTTCCCCCTCATCGTGGAAGAAGCGATGATGATTGAACCGACGGAGACTGAGAGCATGGAAACCTTAGAGAAATTCGCCGAGTCTTTGATTCAGATCGCGGAAGAGGCTAAAACGGATCCAGATCGCGTGAAAAATGCACCCCACAATACACTGGTCACACGCTTAGATGAAACCGCCGCAGCCCGTCATCCCGATCTTCGTTGGCGTAAAGCGTAAACTTATAAATACCCACAAAGGTCGCCAGAAAGGCGGCCTTTTACCTACTATCCCCGAAGGGAATGAGGAAAGGTTAAGGAGGAGAACGGTAATGGAAGAATTTTCAGCTGAGACGAAACAATGGATAAATGAGGGTTGGGAAACTCGAAAAAATCACTTTCCAGATGTTATCGGCTTCGATTATCCAGTTGCGACAGAAAGTATTAGTTTAACGGGTACCTCCTGCGAATTAAATTGTGCCCACTGTGGGCAGCATTATTTAAAAGGAATGACCGACTTAGCAGATGTTAAAGTCCCGCGGGAAGAAGAGGATGGATCCTCCTATCGTTCGGCTCTGATCAGTGGCGGGTGTACTTCTGAGGGGAAGGTTCCGTTCACGGCTCATCTCGATCTTCTTCACGAGCTTAAAAAGTCACGCCATCTCAATTTTCACGTTGGATTACTCGATGACGAAGAAATTCCGTTGCTCAAAGGATTAGCGGATGTGGTATCCTTTGATTTTGTAGGGGATCAGGAAACGATTGAGGAAGTATATAGGTTAAAGCGTTCTTTAGTGGATTATATTCACGTTTATCAGAACTTAAAAAAACAGGTCCAAGTCATGCCCCACCTCACTTTAGGTCTGCGGGGCGGAGAATGGGGAGGCGAAGCGAAAGCACTGGACTTACTAGAGGAGTTAGGACTTGACGGATTGGTATTTCTGGTGTTTATTCCGACTCCGGGAACACGCTATGCAGACCGACAACCGCCAGAGCTTGAATCAGTCATTCGTTTTTTGGCCCAGGCGCGCTTGCGGTTTCCAGACATTTCTCTGAGTTTGGGCTGTATGCGTCCAAAAGGTCAGTACCGGAAAAAACTTGATGAGGCAGGGGTAGCCTTAGGACTCAATCGAATTGTGTTACCTACCCCGGATGCTCGACGTTTGGCAGTTGAGAGAGGTTTGAGCGTCGTACGCGGAGAGGAGTGTTGCGCATTATGATTCGGTGCTCGTTAGGTACTGCAAAAGTATTGGGACTCAGAAAAGTGAAAGTAGATGCCCTGCCGACCACTGCTTATCTGCTGCTGGGCGAACGTTGCAAGTTCAATTGTGCTTTTTGTGCTCAAGCTCGGGAAAGTGGTGCTAGGGCAGACCTCTTATCCCGTGTGAGTTGGCCTGACTATCAAGACGAGGAATTCTCCGCTAGCCTAAAGGGTTTAGCGGCAGAAGAAGCAGATTTTCATCGTCTTTGTTTTCAGGTTGTCCAAGACAAGGAGGCCTTGCAGGAGGTAAAGAAATGGGTCAGTCAAGTGAAGACTTCACGTCCCGAGCTACCCGTTTGTGTTTCGGCTGGCCCGAGGAGCATCGAGGAAATCGGGGAACTGATTCACTTAGGAGCGGAACATGTAAGTATTGCCCTTGACGCGGCAACACCCGAAATCTTTGCCCAAATGAAAGACGGCTCCTGGGATTCACGGTATCTCTTATTAACGGAAGCAGCAGCACATTACCCAGGACATCTAGCAACCCATTTAATTGTGGGGTTGGGGGAAACCGAGGAAGAGATGCTCACACGAATTCAGGATTTGCAGGATCGGGGAATCATTGTAGCTCTTTTTGCGTTTACGCCAGTGAAAGGGACCCGCTTAGAAAAAGTGCCCCAACCGAAGATGGAGCATTATCGCAGGATTCAGGCAGGGTATTATCTTGTTCGGAAAGGATTAGCCCAGGCAGAGAACTTTCGCTACGCGGAAGGGAAAGTGGTGAGTTACGGGTTAGCTCTTGAACAGCTTAAGAACGCGCTCCAAACGGGTGAGGCTTTCCGTACCTCAGGGTGCCCGGATTGTAACCGTCCCTACTTTAATGAAACTCCGGGGGAAGAGCTCTATAATTATCCTCGTCCTCTCCTGGCAGGGGAAATCGACAAAGCATGGCAGGAGCTTACGCGGAATCTCCAAGAATTACCTGAATAATGGCGACTTACGATAGTGGTGAAGTTCTAAACTGCTAGACTGGATGAGGAGTAAAGAAATGAAAACTTGGAGATATATTCCTTTTTCTATCCATACCGGAGCAGAGAATATGGCACTTGATGAGGCAATTATGCTGAACATGCCTTGTGAAACGAATCCCCAACCGGTTTTAAGATTTTATGGCTGGAAACCCGCGACCCTCTCCCTAGGTTATGCTCAAAGTTATGCTAAGGAAGTCGTTGAAGAAGAATGCGTCAAAGCGGGTGTCGATGTGGTTCGCCGCCCGACCGGAGGCAGAGCGGTTCTCCATCAGTATGAATTAACCTATAGTGTCGTTGCGCCAGAAGAGGATGACCAAGTCAATGGAACAATTATTGAATCTTATCTAAAAATAAGCCAGGCTTTGCTTAAAGGGTTTCAAGCCTTAGGGATCTCAGCGGAGATGGTCGCCCATTCTGGTGTGGGTAAAGAGAGTTCTGCCGCCTGTTTTGATGCGCCGTCTTGGTACGAGCTTGTGGTGGATGGTATGAAGTTAGTAGGTAGTGCCCAAGTTCGTAAGGATGGAATGCTTTTACAGCATGGGTCAATCCCCTTACATTTTGATGCTGAGCTATTATTCAGACTTTTGAAGTTCTCGAAACCGGAAGTACGGCAACGCTTTTTAACTGGTTTTATGCAAAAAGCCTGTGCACTCGATGAAGTCTGGCTTAATCCTGTTAGTCGGGAGGAATTGGAACGGGAGATTTGTATCGGTTTTCAAGAAGTGATGAAGATCGAGTTTCTTCCTTCGAAGTTAAAGTCGGCTGAACAAGTTCTGGTTCCCGGACTTGTTCAAAAATACCAGTCTTCAGAGTGGACTAAAAAAAGATAGAGAAGTTAGACTAAAATTAGCAGGAATTAAGATTGTATGAGAGAAATCCTACAGTTGAACCTATACGTATACTTACCGAAGGAGGTGACCCTATATGAGAATTGAAGTACTACCTAGTGCAGGAACACCTGTCCTTCCTTATTTGGAAGACAAGCTTGTCATCGTCATCGATGTTTTAAGGGCCACTAGTACCATGGTTACGGCCCTAGCCAATGGTTGTCAAGCCATTCTCCCGGTTTTGACTCCGGAGGAAGCGTTTGAAAGGCGTTTGGAAATTCCGGGTGTACTCCTCGGTGGAGAACGTCGGTCCATGCGGATCGAGGGCTTTGATTTGGGGAACTCGCCCTTTGATTATGCCCCAGAAAAGGTGGGCGGAAAAAGGGTGATCATGACGACCACCAATGGAACACGGGCGATTCGTGCGGCTGCTGAGGCTAAGGCGGTTTGGATGGCTTCCTTTCTTAATCTTGAAAGCATCGTACGGGCGATCCATCATCTTAAACAACGGATTTCGCTAGAAGGTATCGTAATTTTTTGTGCCGGAACAGAGGATCGATTTGATTTACCTGATACGTTATGTGCAGGTATGCTCATTGATGCGCTAGGCCAAGATATTCAATTGAATGATTTGGGGGAAGCGGCACGAATGATTTATCAGATTTCTAAGCTTAACCTTCTCGAGACGATCGAGCAATCCGATCATGGGCACCGTCTTCTCGAATTGGGTTTTGAGAAAGATGTTGTCTATTGTTCGACAGCGAATATTCTTCCTATTGTTCCTGCCCTCGTTGATGGAGAGGTTATTTGGCAGATGGAAAGTCTTTAATTAGGGAAAAATACTGGAAAGTAGAGCAAAGGAGAAAAATGAATATGGAGGTAAAGTATTTTGAAGAGCCGGGTCCAGAGAATACTCCGGAGGTAATACGGTTAGTGTTGAAGCGAGCGCAGGAGCTAGGTATTTCCACGCTCATTGTTGCTTCGAACTCTGGGGCTACAGCTGAACTCTTCTTGAATCAAGGCGTACAGGTCGTTTGCGTGACTCATCATGTCGGCTTTGCAGGACCAGGTGTTGATGAAATGGAGAAAGAACGCCGAAAAGGTTTAGAGGACAGCGGGGTAAAAGTGTTGACAACGACCCACCTTTTTGCGGGGATTGATCGTGCATTAAGGATCCAAAATGGCGGACTTTACCCGGGGGAAATCGTGGCCCATGCGTTAAGGCTTTTTGGACAGGGAATTAAAGTCGGAATTGAGTGCTCAGTTATGGCCCTCGATGCGGGCTTGATTGAATTTGGCGAAAAGGTGATTGCCATAGCGGGAACAGGGCATGGTGCAGATAGCGCTATTGTCCTGACCCCACAGCATTCCAATTACTTTTTCAAAACGAAGGTTCATGAAATTATCTGTAAACCGCTCTAAAAAACGAACTAAGAAGACATTTTGACGAAAAAAGGAGTATAATGATGAAAGCGCTACGAACCATAGATTTGTGGCATACTATCACGGGAGGTTAGATTGAAAATGGAAACTTTTAAAGTAAATGTAGGAATATCGAATCGTCACATTCACTTATCACCGGAAGATCTTGAGACCTTGTTTGGGGCAGGTTATAAGCTTACCCCAACTAAAGATTTGAGCCAACCTGGTCAATTTGCTACCGCGGAGCAGGTAACGCTTGTCGGTCCGAAAGGTTCAATGGAAGGCGTACGCATTCTTGGACCCGTTCGTAAAGCAACTCAAATTGAGTTAGCAGCGACAGATACGTTCAAGCTGGGAGTTAAACCTCCGGTTCGGGATTCGGGAGATCTTAGGGGAACTCCGGGACTCGAAGTTGTCGGACCAAAAGGAAAAATTCAATTAGAGCATGGGACCGTAATCGCAGCTCGCCACATTCATATGACTCCTGAGGATGCTAAAAAGTATAACCTAAAAGATGGAGATCATGTCAAAGTGGCTGTTGACGGACCGCGAGCTGGAGTTTTTGAACGGGTACTTATTCGTGTCAGCCCAAACTATGCCTTAGATATGCATGTTGATACTGATGAGGGAAATGCTTTTGGTTTGAAAAACGGTATGCAGCTCGATGTTATCCTCGAATAAAACGAAATAGGAAGAACGATCAACGATAAAGGAAACTTAACTTCAAATTCAATAGGATAGAAGGCTTGGAATTCAGAGCCTTCTATTTTTTTACCTTTTTTTGATTTAGATCACAATGCGAAAGTTAATATTTAAGTAAAATAAGGGAGGAGTTGAAGGGGAAAAATGGAGGCTGTTTACAGATTGAAAAGGAAATGATAAACTAAGGATGTTAGTAGATACTAACATCCTTAGGCAGAAAAACCGGCTTCGGGGAGGAATAATAAATGATCTCTGCGACGGAACAGAAAATCCTAGAAGCCTCCTTATTGCTTTTTTCACAAAAAGGGTATGATGCCGTAACTACCAAGGAAATTGCGCTTCATTCCGGGGTTAGTGAAATGACGCTTTTTCGGCATTTTGCTTGTAAACGGAATCTTTTCGAGACGATGTTTGAAACATACATCGTCAATCCGCAGTTCAAAGCCCTCTTTGAGCAACAGATGGAAGAAAATATCGAAAAAGATTTAATAAAAATTTGTCAATGCTACCAGGAAAACTTGCGAAAGAACCAGAAGATTATTATGTTGCAATTACGTAATCAGGATTTCATATCAATATCCGATGCTCCATTATGTAGAATTCCTAGTGAGCTAAAAAGGCTGTTAATGGATTACTTGTCCAAGATGAAGGAGAAAGGATACTTTATAGCAGATGTGGAAATAGGGGCTGTGAATATTCTTGCTTATAACTTTGGCTTGTTTATGTTCTGTCTGGTTAACAAGCAATTGCTATCTGGAACGGAGATCGACAAATGTATTGCCGATTATGCCAAAAAACTGTCTGTCCAAAGCCAATGCCCAATGGCCGGTGGACCTAGGACTACAATGGAGGAGAAATAATGAAAGTATTAAATGTAGGATTAGATATAGGCTCGACTACTGTGAAAATAGTTGTGCTTAGTGATGATAATCAAATTGTATATAAGAAGTACCTAAGGCACTTTTCCAATATCAAGAATACGGTCATTGGGATGATCGAGGATGCAAAACAGGCCATCCAAGGACATGGGTTAACCTTAATGATTACCGGCTCAGGTGGCTTTAATATTTCTGAGAAACTCAAAGTTCCGTTCATTCAAGAGGTTATTGCCTGTACGAATGCGATCAAGTCGCAAATTCCGAGTACTGATGCTGCGATTGAGCTCGGGGGAGAAGATGCGAAGATTACGTTTTTAGGGGAATCGATGGAGCAGCGGATGAATGGGACCTGCGCTGGTGGAACCGGAGCTTTCATCGATCAAATGGCCACTCTTTTGCAGACCGATGCGGCAGGGTTAAATGAGCTGGCTAAGAACTACCAGAATATATATCCGATTGCCTCTCGTTGCGGGGTTTTTGCGAAGACAGATGTTCAACCCCTGCTCAATGAGGGGGCAGCGAAGGAAGATATCGCTGCTTCAGTGCTTCAAGCCGTTGTCAATCAGACAATCAGTGGTTTGGCACAAGGCCGGCCAATCCATGGGCATGTGGCTTTTCTCGGCGGTCCGTTACACTTTATGTCGGAGCTTCGTCAACGCTTTATTGAGACCTTGAAGCTCACGGATCAAGATGTCGTTTTTCCCGATGATTCCCAGTTCTTTGTAGCAATCGGAGCCGCTATCTCCTCGCGCAGTGAAGAACCAATTTCTTTTGAATGTTTGTATGAGCGGACTCCGGCCATTTGTAAGATGAGGGAGGGGGATAGCGAGGCAATGGACCCTCTCTTTGCCAATGAGGAAGAATATCTAGCTTTCTTAGCACGCCATGAAAAGTATAAAGTAAAACGTGAAAATCTTGATACCTACGCGGGCAAGGCATATTTAGGAATTGATGCGGGGTCAACGACAACGAAAATCGCCTTAATTGGCGAGGGAGGAAGTCTCCTCTATTCGTATTATGGAAGCAACCTGGGTAGCCCTCTCGAGTCGACAATTGAAGCACTCAAGGAACTCTTTGCCAAGAAGAATTCGCAGACGGAAATTGTGAATTCGGCAGTCACCGGATATGGGGAGCATCTGATTAAAGCTGCACTGAAAGTGGATATCGGGGAAATCGAAACGGTTGCTCATTTCAAAGCTGCGGATTTTTTCCAACCGGGCGTGGATTTTGTTCTTGATATTGGTGGACAAGATATGAAGAGCTTAGTCATTAAAGACGGGGTCATTGATTCGATCAGCCTTAATGAAGCCTGCTCTTCCGGCTGTGGTTCCTTTATCGAGACTTTCGCGAATTCCCTCAATGTCGGGGTGAAAGAGTTTGCCCAGCTTGGCGTAAGGTCGAAAAAACCAGTTGATTTAGGGACTCGTTGTACTGTCTTCATGAACTCGAAAGTGAAGCAAGCGCAAAAAGACGGCGCCGAGGTGGGTGATATTTCCGCGGGAATTTCCCTCTCTGTGATCAAGAATGCGCTTTTTAAAGTCATTCGTTTGCGGAGTACGGAAGAATTGGGTGAAAAGGTCGTTGTGCAAGGTGGAACCTTCTATAATGATGCGGTTCTGCGCTCTTTTGAAAAGATCCTCGGTCGGGACGTGGTTCGCCCGGATATCGCGGGAATTATGGGGGCTTTCGGGTCGGCCTTAGTGGCGCGCGAACGCTATGAGGAAGGATATGAATCTAGCCTTCTCCGTGGTGAAGAACTTGAAAGTTTCTCGACAGAGACAACCATGAAACGTTGTGGACTCTGCGGAAATAACTGCATGGTAACTGTCAAGCATTTCTCGAGCGAAAGTGAGTTTTTCTCCGGCAACCGCTGTGAACGGGGTGCCGGCAAGGAGATTTGTCATAACGATATTCCAAATCTTTATGAATTTAAGTATAAACGCGTTTTTAACTATAAACCGTTAAAAGAAAGCGAAGCTAAACGCGGTGTAATTGGTATGCCTAGGGTGCTTAATATATATGAGGATTATCCCTTCTGGTACACTTTTTTCACGGAGCTTGGTTATCGCATCGTTTTATCTACCCGCACCTCGAAAAAGATCTATGAACAGGGTATGGATACAATTCCTTCAGAATCGGCATGTTACCCGGCCAAGCTCGTTCACGGCCATATTGTCGATTTAGTGAATAAAGGAATTACCAAAATCTTTTATCCTAGCATCCCCTATAATATTGAAGAAGACTCAGGAGCGAATAATCACTACAACTGTCCGGTTGTGACTTCTTATCCAGAAACGATTTGGGCGAATATGGATATTTTGCGTCATAACGAGATCACCTTCTACCATCCGTTTTTGCCGTTGGATATGCCAAAACGGATGGCGAAACGCCTTGTTAAAGAGCTGGCCCCAGAGGGAATTCCCAAGCATGAACTTGTGGAGGCCATGCGTAAAGGGTATGAGGAGTTAGCGGCCTATAAACAAGAGGTACGTGATCAGGGTGAAAAGACGCTTGAATATATTCGACAGCACCATATGAAAGGGATTGTTCTGGCAGGACGCCCCTATCATATTGACCCGGAAATCAATCATGGGATTCCTGAGATGATCAGCGCCTATGGATTTGCAATTCTCTCTGAGGATTCGATCCGACATTTATTGCCTGTTGAGAGACCAATCCGGGTTGTCGATCAATGGGTGTATCATTCACGTCTTTATTCTGCTACAAGTTATGTCGCTCAACAGTCTGATCTTGAGCTTGTCCAGTTAACCTCATTCGGGTGTGGTCTCGATGCTGTGACCAGTGACCAAGTCAAAGAGATTTTGGAACGTTATGGTAAAATCTATACGCTTTTGAAAATTGATGAAATCAATAATTTAGGAGCGGCTCGTATTCGAATCCGTTCTTTGATTGCAGCGATTAACGAGCGCGATAAACGTAACTTTATGCCTCAAAAACTTTATGATTTACCGGAGAGAGTTGTATTTACCGAAGAGATGAAGACGACCCATACTATTTTATCGCCCCAAATGTCCCCAATTCACTTCCAATTTTTAAAGACGGGCTTTGAAAAGGCAGGCTACACGATGGAAATTCTTCCCTCGGTGGATAAAGCTGCCGTCGATGAAGGTCTCCGTACGGTTCACAATGATGCCTGTTATCCAGCGATTATCGTTGTCGGACAGCTTATGGAAGCATTGCGTTCAGGGAAGTATGATTTGAATCATACCTCCGTGATTATCACTCAGACGGGCGGCGGTTGCCGAGCCACGAATTATATTGCCTTTATTCGGAAGGCTTTGCGAGATGCCAAGCTCGAGCATATTCCTGTGCTTTCCCTAAGTGCCTCAGGAATCGAGAAAAACCCTGGCTTTGAAATCACTGGGGCGATGTTTAGCGATCTCATGCACGGACTGATTTATGGCGATTTATTGATGCGGGTGCTTTATCACGTTCGTCCTTACGAAAAAGTTGCGGGATCGGCGAATGCTCTTTATGAACGTTGGGTGGAAAAATGTCAAGCATCGCTGATTAAAGGCAATCGCCAAGAAATCCGCGAAAATATTTACGGGATCGTTCGGGATTTTGATAACCTACCCATTGATGAACAATTGGTCAAACCGAAAGTTGGAGTGGTCGGGGAAATCCTCGTTAAGTTCCACCCGACAGCCAATAATAACATTATTGAACTTCTCGAAGCAGAAGGGGCAGAAGCAGTTATGCCCGATTTGACGGACTTCCTACTTTATAGTGCTTTTGATAACCAGATTAAATACCAACTCCTTTCAGGCAGCTTTAAAAGTATGGTCAATGGGAATATCTCGATCGAGGTCATAGAGTACTATCGCCGGGATCTGAAAAAAGCCTTAAAGGCGAGCAAACGCTTCAGTGCCCCACACACGATTCGACATACTGCGAAGGGTGCTGAAAAACATCTCTCGCTCGCCCATCAAACAGGAGAGGGCTGGTTCCTAACTGGGGAAATGGTCGAACTGATTAATAGTGGGGTAAACAATATTGTCTGCTTGCAGCCGTTTGCCTGCTTGCCAAACCATATTACTGGTAAGGGGATGATCCGGGAGTTAAGACGCTCCTACCCGCTTTCCAATATTGCTCCGATTGACTTCGATCCAGGAGCAAGCGAAGTGAATCAGCTCAATCGGATTAAGCTGATGTTGTCCGTTGCTCAAGAAAATTTAGAAAAAGAACAGATGGAAAATCAGGAAACACGGACGCAGGAAATTTCGTTAACTAAGCAGTCCAACCCAGTAAGTCTATCAAGTTAATAAATACGAAGAAGCCCACTTAATTTTTAAAGTGAGCTTCTTCGTATTTTAGTTAGAAGGTGTGACCAGCCAGAACACCATTCCTTAATCTAAACTGAACAGGATAAGAATATTGAGTAGAAGCTTTATGCTATTTTATCAGGTTTGGAAGATTATCATTATCAATGCTTTCCAATAGGACTGCTTTATTAGGAATGACATAATATTTCCAAGAACTCTTTACATATTTCCCATTTACCGTAATGTCCCAATCTTTTGTAAGGGTTACTACATAAGCAGCCTCTCGATCTTTCTCAACTTTTGTTGTAAATTTAACATTTGTTGTTGCACCTTGTTTTCCACCAGTAGGAAGCTTCTTTGAAACAGTATAAGATGGATTTGAAGGAAAGTCTGGATAGTCTTTTATTACCATTGAGACTGCGTTGGCTTCTTCAAAAGTGTTATTACTAATATTACTAATATTATCCTGAATTATTCACAGCTTTTCACACAAAGTAGTTTAAATGGCGATAACTAAAGCTTGGAAGCAAAAACTTTTTTCATCAAATAAATGAAAAAAGAACCCATTTCTGTTAGAGTTAAATCTGCAAGAAAATAACCAACAGAAAGAAGGATTCTTTATATGGCTACTTTATCGCAAATCACTCTTAATTTCAATCACAAAATCAAATTGTCCAATGACGGAGGCGCTCTTTCATCGGATACGGGCGAATTTCTTTTCAGAGAATTCGATGAAAAAATCGGATTTTCTAAGATACTGAAAGATCATTTGAAATTAAAGGATTCCCGGTCGTATTATTTCCATTCAAACGAAAATTTGTTGCGTCAAAAGATTTATCAAATGATTGGCGGTTATTCTGAAGATGACGCAGCCGATCAATTAACGAAAGACCCTGTATTTACACAAATTATAGGAACCTCAGCTTTAGCTTCACAGCCTAGTTTATCTCGTTTTTACTCACGCTTCGATGAAGAATCGATCGAGTATTTAAATCAAGCGAATCAAAAGTTGCTGGATAAAATTCACTCGTTTCGAAAATCCGAAGCACTTTTCATTGATTTGGATTCAACTCATTCCGATACCTATGGAGATCAGGAATCTTCGTCTTACAATGCTCACTATGGAACCATGGGATTTCATCCATTGGTTGCTTTTGATGGAGCTACAGGCGATTTTCTCAAAGCTAAGCTTCGCCCAGGGAATGTTTATACTTCAAACGGTGTCGTGGAATTTATTCAGCCATTGATTGAGCATTACAATGAGAAGTTTCCAGAAACGAGTTTATTCCTCCGTGGGGACAGCGGATTTGCCGTTCCGGGCTTGTATGATTTGTGTGAAAAAGAATCGGTTTACTACATTATTCGCTTAAAATCCAATGCCCAATTACAACGTCTTGCGGAAGAATATCGCTCTACTTCTCCATTCGTTAATAGTTCAAAAACAGAATGTTATTTCGAAGAAACCATTTACCAAGCCAAGTCATGGTCGAAACCGAGAAAGGTGATTATCCACTCTGTAAGGCCTGTTGGCGAGATGTTCTTTCATCACTCCTTTTTTGTCACTAATTTTGATGTGGCTTCCCCCCAGGATATCGTCCTTGCTTATAAAAAAAGAGGGACGATGGAGAACTACATTAAGGAAGCCAAAAATGGCTTTTACATGGACAAAATGAATAGCCATTCCTACCTCATTAATGAGGTAAAGATGATGCTGAGTTTGCTCGCTTATAATTTAACCAATTGGCTGAGGACTCTTTGTTTTCCGCAAGGGCAAAGGACGATGCAAATTGAAAGTATTCGGACACGGCTTATTAAAGTAGCCAGTAAGCTGGTAAAGTCAGGTAGATCCCTATATTTTAAGCTATCTTCCAGTTTC
>NZ_DATLJA010000021.1:0-12344 GCF_035539115.1 Desulfitobacterium sp.
TCACCTCAAACTACAGTATAGATAAATTATATTGAGATATCTATGGTTATCTCCACTATACTATATAATTCAACACAATTGAGGTAGATTCCTGCTTTTTGATGAAAAAATCAGAGGGTTTCTGCACCAGAATCATTATTAAAATCAGTAGCGTTGCATGAATGCATTAGCGAAAAAGTCAAATGTCAAATCAGGTAAAAAACGAGGAAAATCCTTTAAAAATGGCCGTTATTCCTGATTATTCCTGTGAAATACAATAAAAAATCCTTATAATTAGAGTTAGGGTAGTCCTTGCCTAAATCTCAAATTATAAGGAGATAAATATGCAGGACAAGGATACTACGCAATCCACATTTATGCAACTGTTTCAACCGATTTTTTCTAAAAATATTTGGGCCAAGATTCATGAGGAAGTTCCCAATCTGGATAAGAGATCCCAAAAACTTAAAACAAGCCAGCTTGCCCTTCTTATAAGTCATGCTCAACTTCAAGAATTTGAAGCTTTACGAAAGATCAGTTCAAGTGTTCAGAGTGATAATCTCGGTCAGGCGATTGGGTTAGAAAGCATTAGTCACAGCCAAATTTCCCGGAGACTAAAGACCCTACCCATTAAAGTTTCGGAAATGCTCTTCAAAGGGGTTTTAAACAAAGTTGCTCAGAAGAAAGGGTATGGTGTAATTCAGCAGCATCTAGGAAAATTGTACATGATCGATGCATCCATCATTAGTTTGTGCCTTTCCCGGTATCCTTGGGCGGTATTTAGAAAAACCAAAGCTGGAGTTAAAATGCATCTTCGACTGAGCTTTGATGGAATGGCTGTCCCGGACGAAGTGATCATTACCCCGGCAAAGACAGCAGATAAACAGAAATTGGATGAGCTGATTGTTGTCGATAAAGACGCGCTTAACATTTTTGACCGGGGTTACATTGACTACAAATTGTTTGATGAATACTGCAGAAACGGTGTGCGATTTGTTACTCGACTAAAAAACAATGCTGCCATTGAATTGACCGGTGTTGAACGACCGGTTGAGGAAGATGGCATTATTGAAGAAGACGTCGATGTTGTCTTGGGTACAAGTTCCCGAAAAATGGAGCATACACTCCGAGTGGTAACCCTTGATGATAACGTCAACGAAGCCTTCTCCATCTTGACCAATGATTTTGAACTGAGTGCAGAGGAATTAGGCGAGATCTATCGGTACCGTTGGCAAATAGAGTTGTTCTTCAAATGGTTAAAGCAACATGCTCAGATTAAGCATTTCTACGGCACGAGCGAAACTGCAGTCATTAACCAATTGCTTTTAGCGCTCATGACCTACTGCACACTGATTTTACTCCAGCTTGAAATCGAGTACAAACGAGATTTGCTGACACTACAGAGGATACTAATCGCCTGTCTTTACGAAAGCTACGATTCGTTTTTAGAGAAGCTCCGACGACGAAAAAAGGGTTCTCGGCGGATCAAGTATGGCCAGATTTACAAAGTGACAGAACACCAGATCATGAACGAAGAGACGGATTGGCTGAATGACTTAACCTACGATCCAGTTATTCTGTAACAATATAAATCGTGTAAAAATGTGGAAAAGGACTACCTCTTGGGTCAATACTCCTTTGGACTTGGGCAAGAGAAGCAAACTGGGTGTATACACCAATAAAGTAAATTTAAGCAACATCGGACTGGCGAATTCTTTTATTGACAAACCTAAATGTAGCTTAATGCAACGCTACTGATATTTACTGTTCAATTTACTTTAACTTGCACAAAACTGTATATTATTTTGTACACTCGTCTCAAACATAGTTCAATCCTGTCTTGGACCCTTTAGGACCTACGAATCGAGCGCGAGGAAAAGAAGCGTATTAGGTTAGAGATAAAAGAAATAGAAGGAACCTAAGAAGCGAAAAATCTATGACCTTAATGATGATGGCATCAAGGGATGCCAAGGCTGTTTCTATTGTAGGAGTCATGAGGGTTGCTCGACAAAAGATTATTTACAACCGATGTATGAAGACATTAAAAATGCAGACTGCATTATTTTTGGCTCACCCATTTATTTCATGCAAATTTCTGGCCAATCCAAGCTGTGGCTTGATAGAATGTTCCCTATGATCGGAGGCTCTTCATTCCCATTCCAAGCTCGTTATCCTGGGAAAAAAGCAGTTACTATCTTCTCACAAGGAAATGACAACAAAGATGCGTTTCAAACTGCTATCCAGTCCGTCAATGGCTCCTTCTCAATGTTCGGTTGGGAGCTCGTAGACAGCTTGATTTGTTCTAATACAAGTTCGCCTGATTTGAAGCTATCGGAAGAATTATTAAAACAGGCATTTACTGCAGGGGAGTTACTTATAAAATAGGATGATATTCACGGTCACATATTTTTTTTGTTAAACCACCGAAATCACTGATCTGATTTCGGTGGTTTAATGTTTGACATATTTAGCCTTTGTGAAAAAGGTACAATCTGCCGAACGTTTAGCTCAAGTATCTGCGCTATTAGAACCTTCAATTTTGGCCGTTTTAAGTGTTGTATCCCTCCTTGTCTACTCTCCTCTCGATTAATAGCATACAGAAGCTCCAGTTTCCAACACACTTGACTTATTTATCTACCTATATCAGGCTTGTAATCGTATCAAACTTGAATTAGCAACTCGTATTTCAGTTCACAACTGCTGTTGAATAGCTTAGCGCAAGCAGTCCTCGACAATGATCTGGTCGAGCGTTGGGTAAAACTCACCATGCAAGACATATCGCGTTGTATCATCAATAAACAAGACAAGATACACTTGTTTGAGGGTACCGTTCGGTCCGATAGGCATAAAAGGACCGAATTTAATGTCTGCTTGCCATAATTGATTGCAATGCCGCTTCTGGAACCTTCGAGCCGAAATTCCAGAGCTCGTATTCATCCGCATTTGTAGGAGCTGTATCCGCTTTCCATGAGCTTTTCTTGTAAAGTACTTCGCTTAAGTTGTTTCGGCTGTGCTTTTTCTTTCCATTCTAGGATCTAAATGATTTGGCTAACACTTCGGCTCGGGACTTCACGACACAATAGAATCGCTTGTTCTAAGAGATGCTGGGGAATAGCGTATTCTTGTGTCTGCCTTTTGTTTTGGGGAGGAGTCCACGGAATCCTTCAGCTCGATACTGAGCCATATACCGACGTAACGTACGCTCGGACAAACCTGTTTGTTCACAAGGACGGCTTTAATTTGACGGGCTTTGGCTGGGTCCAGTCCGTCTGCCAGTATCGGTGATAATAGTTGTACCCTCCCAGCGACAATATCTTCCGCTTTCTTCTGATCTTTCAATGCTAACGCTTCCATTTCGTAGGATTAGCATGATTCTATCTCAGAAGAGCGCGGGCATAGATGCAGAACGGGTATGTATCCAAAGATGAGAATTCGCGATCGAACGGACATTTCTACTCAGCCATCCGTCGCCAGTTCCAACAAATCGTCCCAAGGAATGGAGTGCGGACTGTGGACGACTGGACAAGTTCTCCACAGGAAGGTTAAAACGGATCGAAATCAATAATAGAACTCTATATTCACATTATTTAAATCTTTTTAAAGGCAAAACATTAAGGAAGTACTTCAACTATCATTTCTTGATCTTAAACAAAACAATAGGCACAAGGAGGAATTTCATTGAGTATTGATTATCCTGGTTTTAAAGAAAGAATCAGATTACCGCTTCCTACCCGGGAATTGGAGCGTCGTTGATTCCTGGACTATACTCCATTTGATTATAGAAAAGTATTTCAGTATGTTGGATTTTCCCGTGGTTTACGGGATTTTTCCATTGGTGGTAGGTATAAATAATAAAAGTTCTGTACGTTTTATTACAGAACTTACTCATAATAAGATTTATACTATAAAAAAATAGTGTTTATTTTAAATATTCTAATTTAGCGAAAGGTGAGGATAAAATGACTTGAACATATTAAAGTAATTACAAACAATTTGCTATCTAAAAGAATAAAAGATTGGGTGGATGGACAAATGCTAAATTACCTTGGGGAAAGATTCAAATGTCCAATACCGAACAAGGAATTGGAGCGTCGCTGGTCATCAATCAGAGATTCTATGGATCAAAATATAGACGCACTGGTTATTCAAAATCATAATCAGTTTCTTGGCGGATATAACCGCTACTTCTTAGACATTCCGGCGCCTTCTTACGGGACAACGATTCTTTTTCCTGCTGAGGCTGAAATGTCAGTAATCGGCCACGGCGCGATTGATGGACAAGCGTACCGCCCGAATGAGCAACCCGGGAAATAGGTACATGTAAAACATACCCGATAATTCAAACACTCAAGTATACGAATAAGGATGCCCTGAAGCTATTGTCAATATCATTAAGGACTGAAGTATAAGAAAATTGGTTTCGTTGGCTTAGGCCTTATCAGCGCGGCACTCTACCAGTATATTACGGAAAACCTTCGTCAGGTTAAGATCGTACGAACGCCGGTCGTTCCACCATATCATACCCTTGACAATGAGCCAAATATCGTCTCTCAGGTGCTTACCCATGACTCTCAAGAAAATCTTTATTCGCCTTGTGTAATTCAGGCCCTGGCTTTCAGCTGTGACAATTACCTGATAACGGCTGACGGGCTGAACTGTTAACTAAAACGCCGCAAATCGTGTTTTCGGTTTGACTATAATTATAATGGAGGAGAAAAGTTATGAATATTAGTAAAATTGCCATTCTTGATTATAAGAACCGTCCTTTTATCGAAGAGCATCATATAAAAGGTATTAAGGAGGTTGTACCGGCAGTCGAAGTTGTCTATGCCTTAAGCGCAAACGAGCTTTTGCATAAAGCTCCGGATGCGGATATTCTCGTAACATATCCCTATGTCGAGGGCGTAATTGATTATTGTAAAAACGCAAAAAACCTTAAATTAATCCATAGTGTAATTTCCGGAGTAGATATCCTGGTTAATTCGGAAATTAGAGATATGGATATCAGAATAACCAGTACTAAAGGTATACATGGTTTTCCTATGGCAGATCATGTCTTGGCTTATATTTATTCCTTCCTCCGGGCTCTCCCCGTATTTGGTCAATCTCAGCGTAATAAAGAGTGGAATGAAGCCGCGCAAGCTTTATGTGATGAAACATTCGGAAAGACAGTCGGAATTATTGGGCTGGGTAAGATTGGCGAGTACATCGCTAAAAAGTGTAAATTATTAGACTTCAGGGTAATTGCTTTAAAGAGAACTCCCGTGCAAAATCAATGGATTGATAAATGTTATTCTACTTCAGAAACTGAACAATTTATGAAGGAGGCTGATTTTGTAGTTGCTATTATCCCGCTCACATCTGAAACAAAGAATATGATCGGCGAAAAAGAATTTGGGATGATGAAAAAATCGGCTTACTTTATCAATATAGCCAGGGGTGGGATTGTCGATGAAGTTGCTTTGGTAAATGCTCTGAAAGCAAAAGAAATAGCCGGTGCTGGCTTAGATGTTTTTGTAAATGAACCTCTGCAGAAAGACAGCCCATTATGGGATATGCCTAATGTCATTTTAACACCGCATGCGGCTGCTCAATCACCGTTTTATAATGATAGGGCTTTCAAAGTTTTGATAGAAAATCTCCAAAGGTATATAAGAGGCGAAGAACTCCTATTTGAATCGGAGAGGAGCCGCAGTTGGTAGCAGCACCCCATTATTGTTTATTGATTTTATGCTGAGAAAATTTATTTATCTGGGTTAACTGATAAGTTAACCTCTTTTTCAAGGTCTTCTCATAGAACACAATATAAATTAACTTTATGTATTGAAACTGACAGATAAATATTATTGGAATTTATATAATATTCGTAAAATCAAAAATATTTGCTAAATTTTGGGGAGGGGATTGTCAAAGACAACTTTTAAGTTAACCTTTAATGATCAAAATTCATTTTAAAGGAGGGTAAACTCTTTGGCAAAAGTTAATGTACACAGAATAATTGACAACAGTAAAATGAATCCGTATTTCAGTGGTATCTGGATTATCACATTTTTAGCATTGGTAGTTGACGGTTTCGACCAAGCGGTTTATGGTGCAGCACTTCCGGTACTCATGAAGGAACTGAGTCTGAGCCCTACAGTCAGCGGGCTTCTTGGCAGCGCGAGCCTGTGGGGATCTGTCTTAGGCGCACTGCTTCTAGGATATTTAACCGACAAATTCGGAAGAAAGAAAACGTTAATTGGCTGCATTGTCTTATTCAGTCTTTTTACGGCTCTTTGTGCAACTGTCAGTAATAATATTTATATTTTTGCTTTATGGCGTTTCTTTGGTGGAATGGGAATCGCAGCCATAACACCGGTATCCAATTCTCTTTTGTCGGAATACACCCCCATAAAGACAAGAAGATTTTTGCTTATAACCAATACCATAGGCATTACGCTGGGACAGATGCTCACCACGCTTTTGGCAGTTTGGCTGATTCCTATACTGGGGTGGAGAGGCTTCTTCGGGGTATCAATTCTTGGACTGCTTCTGGTTCCCTTAGTTCTCAAGTACATTCCTGAAACGATGGTCCTTCTTTTAAAGAAAAAAGATAAAAGTGAAGTTGTCTCGATTTTAACGAAAGCAGACCCAAGCTTTGTTCCTCGGCCGGATGATGAGTATGAAATGGATGAAGTACAAAAGGTAAAAGTGTCCATAGTGGAATTATTCAAAAATGGACTGGCCCGGAATACAATATTGATTTGGGTTATGTTCTTTGTCAATATGTGTTTGATTTCTACCTTCTTGGTATGGTTCCCGAAAATCGTTACCTTAATGGGTTACGAACTGAAATCCGCTTTACTGCTTAGCACAATTTACTTTTTAGGTCAATGCTTAGGCTATATTCTGGCAGGAAAAATTGCCGAAAAAATTGGCTATAAGAATTCACTATTTTTATACTATGTCATAAATGGCGTATTCCTGTTCTTGGTAACCGTAAAGACGTCTACCTTAATGTTTGCAGTCACATTATTCCTGTTTGGCTTCACTCTTATGCCGCAGGGCTTGTTATATCCGTTTGCGACGGCAAACTATCCGATAGCAATACGTGCAACAGGTCTGGGGCTTGGAGCAGGCGTGACCCGTCTGGGTGGAGCTGTTGCGCCCATTATTGTGGGCGTGTTAATTGCTCAGGGTATAGCTCCGATTGGTATATTGCGTCTTCTGCTGATTCCTGTAGTATTCGGTGCTGTAGCAGCTCTGCTGACCAGAAAGGCTGCTTTTGATTCGTAAATTTAGTAGCAGTAACATTCTTAAGAGTAACATTTATAATCTTATGATCTTTTCTGGGGCTGCCCTGAAAACATTCAAGGTAGCCCCTTTCTTTATACAAAAAATTAAGGCGTCCCTCACAGGACGTCCTTAGATAAAACAGCAAATCATTATTTTTAGCTTATTGGATTCCTAAATGCTCGGTGTGGTGGTTTTCCCCATTCCTGGTCCACCCGTCAGAACCATAAATTTTGAAGTCGCTGCAGTCTTTACTGCTTCCCGAACTTTCTGTCCATCTTCCATTCCCCTTTAAGTTGAATGGTGGAGCCAACATATTGATTTCTTGCTGTATTCTATCCTTCAACTGAGAAGGAAAATTGTGCAGGCCTGATTCAACCCACACGATCGGGAAAGGGTCAAGCAAGGTATTGTAGATAGCATCAAGTTCATCTTCAATCGTTTGACAGGCAATGGCAACTGTTCTCAAAGCCATTACGTCTATGCCATTCGCTTCAACAGATGACACAGCCTTATCTGGAAATTGGCACACCTCTCCCACTAGATAGGCACACTTTGTGCAATACGTACAAGGACCCGTATTCAACGGAAGGATTTCTTTAAGGTTGTTGTTATACTCCATACACTCAAGTATTTTCCTAAATATTTTCGTATGATTAACCCCTCCTTCTAGCATGCCTTTCCAGTCAAGAGAAGTTGCTATTGGATGGACTGTCTGGAACAAAAGTCCCTGTTTAAAGCCCAAGGCCCGTTCTATTAAATCGCTGATTGGACCCACTACGGAGTACACATCCAATTTATTACATCTAAGATTTCGGTTCACTTTGGATCTTGCCCAATTCATCTAACGAAGGATTATCCTTCGTTACACTAATGCTAGCAGTTTGTGGCAATGCTAAACCGGCTGCCACTTCCACCGTTTTTATAATTCCGGAGACACCTGGGCAGCTGGGATGCGGGCTATATTTTGAAAAAACTTCATAAACCTTCCCCGTATGAAGTTTATGCATAATTTCTTTGTAAGCATCTACGTCGGTTAACTCTTTGGCCATCTTTTGGTAATTAGGACAATCGCTGCTGATCTCCAATTTTATCATCTTGCTTCTTCGCGAAGTTGCTAGGGTGTCATCGATCACTGCCTTGACATTAATGGTAAAGCCGCAGACCCCAGCGTGAATAATTCCTGTCGCCATCTTAATCCCTCCAACACTTCAATCAGAGTAAGCCACTAATTAATTAACTATTAAGAGGCCCCGTACAATGCTGGTTGCAGCTGCCAGGGCTTCTTCATTCCTACTTAATTTACTATAATCGTTTGAGCGTATGCAGGCTTGACACTCTTCTTCATGGATATTTCTATTTTCGTGGTTGGATTAGAACAAGCCCGTAATTACTCCGTTAGCATCAATGTCCATTCTCATCGCTGCTGGACGTTTTGTCAATCCTGGCATGGTCATCCAACCAAGGATGCTTTACCGTTGACTGTTCGTTCATAGATTTTTACCTCCAATATAACGCTTTAATGCGGTATTATTGTTTAGCGATTCCTAACTCTACTAATAGCAAAACCCATTCCAAGTCTGTGTCCATGAAAAGACTCGATATATGTGGACTTTGCATATTCATTTGTTCCATGTGATAGTATTTGTGTTCACTAATTTAACCAAACTGCCAAACAGTTAGATATAATATGGATTATTACGAATTGGGATTTTAGTATGCTCACAGTATTTATGAACGGATTGATTCCAAAAAATTTCTTTCTAAAAAACACCCTGGTTTATCTTACTTGGTTTCGAAATAGCTACGCTTGCCTAACTTGCCTTCTGTATACATTTTCTCAACAAGCTCTTTAGGAATACCGAGCTCTTCCATGATATCCTCGTTGTCCATGCCGATATTAGGTGCACCACGCCATATTTGACCAGGATTATTCTTGACCTTTGGGACAATATTTACCCCGGGAATTTGTGTTTCTCCATCGGCAGCAGTCCAGATCGTAAAGACTTCACGAGCTTTGTAGTGCGGATGATTCACGGCCTCTTCATAATTGAGCAATTGGGAACAAGGAACGCCATTTGCTGACAAGAGAGCTTCGGCCTCTTCTGCAGTATGCTCAGAGCAGAACTTGATAATTGCGGCTTCCACCATTTCGGCAGCAGGAGTATCCACCGGAACAAAGGAAGAACCTTCAGGAATAAGCTCTGTACCGTACTCTACGCCGAGCACAGGCAAACCCTTTTGAAGTACTCCGGGATTTAAAAAGAGCATATAAATTTCGTTGCCATCTTTACAAGGATAGGTGCCATAGCCTGCACAAATCCGACTATGATTTCCCTCTTTCGTATAATCTAAACCATAACGGAGATAGTCGGTCGGATAGTTGGCTTGAATACGCATCATCAATTCATACTGAGCGAGGTCAAGACTTTCCCCTTTGCCTGTTTCATTTCGCTTAAGCAAAGCAGCAAGAGTCAATCCGAAAGCATAAAAGGAAGCTGTGTAGTCACCTGGGAAGGGCATAGCAGGTGCAGAAGGCTGACCCGGCATACCGTTCATTCTCATTACACAGCCAAAAGCCTGGGCAATAGGATCATAACTTGCACGATTCACATATTCCGGAAGTCCAGTTTGCCCAAAACCCGAGATGTGGGCAATAACTAATTTGGGGTTGCGCTCCCATAGGACTTCGTCACTCAAGCCCATTTTGTTATAACGCCCTCCAATAGAAGCTTCGATCAAAACATCGGCTGTCTCTAAGAGTTTCAAGAAAACTTCTTTACCTTCGTCTTTGGTATAGTTCATAGCTAAGCTGCGCATATTTCGACGATCTTGTTGCCAGCTCCCGCTTTTTCGGGCAACACGGCCAGCATCAACATTCGTGGGATGTTCGATCCAAATTACATCTGCACCATTTTCTGCATACAATTCCCCTGCGAAAGGAGCGGCAACGGATGCTCCCATCATCACTACACGATAACCGGATAGCATGCCGAACTTCGGCATTTGAGTGTTTTCTTCCATAATGTTAATCTCCTCTTTTCAGACAACTACTTGGTTTTCATTGCTGTTTGGAAATCCCTTTGGGTAATAACTTTTTTCTCATAGAGTTCTTTTATTTGTTCATCAGATAACCCTAACTCAATAGAGGAAGTGCTCTTTTTATCGATCCTCCACCGAGAATCATCAGATAGACCGATGCAGGCCAGCTTCATTAGACAGATACCTGCTGTGAAGATGCCGATAGACGCCGAAATAAACCAGGAAGGAGTGTCTGAAGTAAAGCAGAAATATACAAAAATTCCTAGGAAAAAGAGGGTAATCAGTAAACCCCAATCCCATAGAAGACTGGGGTTTACCACTAAAGTATGGAAAAGAGCGCTGGATAAGTTCTATTCGTGAATCAGCTTCTTGCCAATCTTAACGGCTCCCAATAACAGGATAATACCAAGCGTCAAGGTGACAAGGTTAAGTTGCCAAGCAAAGACAAAGCTCTTGGAGATGTCGAAAATTTTTGCGTAAATAATGGCAGCGAAGGCTGAGATGACGCTTTGTACCATGGTAACGTTACTATAGATCTTCCCGAATTCTTTGGGTCCAAAGATACCTTTGACAACCAACGGCAGCATCACTGTCAGAGAAGCAAAACAAAGGCCGAAGAAAATCAAACCCGTGTAGAAGATGGTAACGTTTCCGCCACCCATCAGAATAATAATTGCCCCTAAAATACCGCTGATTAAGGCCGTAAGCATAGCGCCAAGGTATCCTACACGGTCAGTAAGCCAACCCAAGAAAACTTTTCCGCCCATATTGGCAAAGTTCAGAATGGTCATGGCAAATGCTCCAACCGTTGTGGCCAGTCCAACTGAAGTAGCATATCCAGGAATCTGTGTATTCATGGAGGCAAACAAGACAACACAGCCAGCTAACAGAACAACCATATACATTGCGGGAGATTTCAGGGCATTCATTGCTGAAACCCCTTTTAAAGGTGCAGCAGCTTTAGAGTCTTGTCCCTCTTCATAGCCGTAAGGTTTTAAGCCCATATCTGCAGGCTTAAAACGGATAATAAAGAGAATGCCAGGCATGGCTATCACCCAAGCGGCCACAGACATGATGAGGCGAGCGCTTCTCCAGCCATATTGGGTAATCAACGCACCAGCAACAGGATTGGCAATCGCAGAACCCAGAGTACCAAGTGCCAAGGCGATACCTAAAACCGTAGCAAATTTTTTGTTAAACCAGTTACCCAGAAGGATAGGCACTGCAAGGTACATAATGACTGCTTGGCCAAGACCGATAAAGATTGCAGAGATATTCCAAGCCATAATCGTATGAAACTGGGAAGCAGCTCCTGTAGCTACACAAACAAACGTCATGGCAATACCCAATAATAACTTCGGACTGACTTTATAAATCAATCGGCTGGCAAAGGGTTGGCTAAACGCCATAACTAACATATAAATGGTTAAATACCAAGATGCATCTGTACGTGTCCAGCCCATTTCTTTGGCAACCGGAGTCAGATAGAGTCCGTTGGTATTTCCCAACATTCCTACTGAGGCAAAGAACATCAAGGCTAAAGAAATGAATACAAACCAAGCGTAATGAATTTTTTTACTTTGTTCCATGTCTAGTTCCCCTTCCTTTTCTTAAAAATAAACAGAAAACGCTTTGTGAAATATATTTTATATCCCCCCCTGCTTGTTACTTCCCTAACACCTCCTTTCATTTATTGGGGGGAATTAAATATTCTAGTAAAGGATTAAGGAAAATCACTCGACGATGCGGTTTAAAGTCTATTACTATTTGTATTGTTTCAGAATGGCTCTACCAGCAGCATGAATCATAACCTCGTCCGTACCGCCGCCAATTCTAAAGACACGAGCATCCAGCCATAATCTCGAGATACGACAATCGGTGGTATAGCCAATGCCGCCCATAATCTGCAGGGCGTCATCAATAACCTCATTGGCTGACTGGGCACAATAGAGTTTAGCTAAGGCTGAAGAGATTTGAAGAGGCAGACCATTATCCGCTTCCCAAGCGCATTTATAAACCATGTTTTTCATATTCTCGATTTTTATTTTCAT
>NZ_DATLJA010000022.1:0-75529 GCF_035539115.1 Desulfitobacterium sp.
TAGTTGAATCAAGTTTTACACCTCTTCCTTGTGCGTTAATTTGGCTTGTCACCTTATTTTACCGCACAAATGGATAGAGGTGTAATTATTTTTACCGAACTGTCGTTTGCCGTTAATGTTTTTTGTAACAGACTCTAGTAGTATTAGTTATCTTTTTTTAGTTTCGTGCCCACCCCCCTGGGTACATTATACGTTATGAGGGTGGAGCAATTGTCGTGATCTTCTGAAAGTGGTTGATGATCGTTATGGTCGAAAGTCCATCGCAATATCTGCGCAATTGCCACCAGTTGCAAAGTGGCATGGTGTCTTTGAAGATGCTACCATTGCAGATGCGGTACTGGATAGGCTGGTTAACAATGCTCACAGGATAGAGCTGAAAGGCCCAAGCTTAAGACCACACAGTTCCCAAAATAAAGGAGGCGATGGCACAACTGAATAATCTATGATAAACTCCATGCATGAGGTACCGGCCTTTGGCCGAATTAGATAAGACTGATGGCCGGATACCGTAAGAACGGTGCCCGGATGTTTTGGCAATCAGTGGTCGGATAACATAAGAATGCCGGTCTGAATTAACGAGAATAACCATCGGATAACCATTCACTAATTTCATTGGGAGATGGGAAGCTTTTTGCTTATGAAAACATAGATTTAGATTTAGATAGCCTGGTTCAAGTCAAGGGCTTTACGTATAGCCTTAGAGAACTGATTAAAGATGATAGAGTCGCTGAGAAATATAGCAAAGGGACGTGCTTAATTTTAAGACTCTGCCCAACGGATTATCACCGCTTTCATTTCATAGACAGCAACGGACCTGTGAGGATACGCTAAAAATAAAAGGAGCTTACTACTCTGTAAATCCAGTCGCACTTCAAAAGGTCGAGAAACTATTTTGTGAAAATAAAAGAGAATGGAGCACCTTCCATTCAGATCACTCTGGTGATGTCTTATATATAGAGGTCGGAGCAACCTGTGTCGGTTCAATTATTCAAACCTATACTCCTAAGAAGCGCGTAAATCGTGGGGAGGAAAAGGGCTATTTCAAATTTGGTGGTTCCACAGTGATCCTCTTCTTCGAGTCAAAAAAAGTTAGAATTGACGGGACATTGTTGATCAAACCAAACTCGGTTATGAAAGTTATGTGTTAATGGTGAAAAATTAGGGAGAAAAAGCGATACAGCTGCTTTTTCTCCCCACTGTTAGTAACCCCTTACATTATAAACGATTGAACCCGTAATAACAGCAAAATCGAAATCAGGTAATGCCCCCGGTATATTTAAAGAATCCATTTCTGTAAATTGAAGGTTATGCGGATTTTCAACGACATCATTTGAACTCGCCGTTAAATAGTCATTTTATTTTTTCTTGCTTTAATCTCTGCTGAAATCCATATAATAATAGGTAGTATCACTTGGAAAGGAAAAGCGTAAAAAGGATAAACTTTAAAAGCCCAATATTTCATCTCCATACTATTATCAAAAACTGTATAAGAAAAATAAATCATTAATAATCCAGTCTGTATCACTATCGATCTGTAATCCTTTAGATTGAACATTTTCCCAATTCCTTTACATGCGACTAATAAACAGATTGAACTTTTTACAAAAACACCAAAAACAAATACAATAGCCACAGATACTTCTATTCTTTCTAAGAAATCACCGATTTTAATCCTGCCTACAGCTGCATAAGAAGGGAAATAAAAGCTATCCATCATATTGCCTAAAACTGCAATGTTTCTAATTGTTGTAATAATTATAATGATTGCTGAAATTAATATCCCCCAATAATAGACCTTAAAAGGTGACTTTTTTGTTTTTAATGAACCAAATACACCTATAAATAGGACTGTTTCAGCAAAGGGAAACGAAAAAGTCGAAAATCCACCTTTCAATACCGAGATTAGGCCATTCCCTAATATAGGTTTAATATAGTCTAAATGAAGTTGTGGTATTGCCAGCAATTCTACCACTACTAAAGTGAAAAATAGGATTGGAAGAAAATATGTAGTGGTTCTTCCCAATACTTCTATTCCTAACCTCACAGCAATAATACACACCAATCCCAAACAAAGTAAGGACACAAACATTGGTGTTTCAGGCATGGCTACTATCTTGATGAATTCGCCAAAGTTGCGAAGCACCAATGCACCTAGGTGAAAAGCATACCAGATATATATAATGGCAACAATTCTACCTATCACTTTTCCTAGTGCTATATTCAGAATATCAAATAAATCTTTCCCCTGGAAAAGTGATAGTATTCTTGAAAATACAAGTAACATAGGAATAGCCATAATACAGCCCACTATTCCGGCGATCCATGCATCATTATTAACCTCTCCTCCAACGCCAACAATGAGTGAGCTTCCAATAACAAATACGATTAAAAGACATATTGCTTCCTTGTCTGTAATTTGCTCTTTTTGCATTATAAACCTACTTTCCAAATATAGAAATAATCAATTCCCGAATTGGCTTTTCAGGGCTTGGAATCTCTACATTCAGACACAATAATATGGCAATTGTAAAGGAAGAAATCCCCAATACAGCATTTGCCCAAAAGTCATGCCAAAGTTTTTGCTTGTATAAGGGTATAAACTCATAAATAGCCAAAAAAGTATATCCTATAATTGCCAATATAAACATACTGTTAATCACCTTCTTCAACAGTCTTAGATAACACTGCACTATTTTTTATATGCACCCTCGTATTAACGTTCACCTTCAAATCTTTAAAAACGTCTTCCCAATTATTGCCCACACTATTCCACACTTGTGCTTTATCTTCCCGTAACTTTGCCCCAAATCCGAAGATATCTGCATCATATTCTGATTGCATTTTCTTAATTAATGATTCAATTCGTTCTTTCAATGTATTTTCAGCACTTTGTTCCAGTTCATTCCGTCCTTCATCATCAAAAATGTTCTCTGTACCCTGTATTTCGTCAATAGCAACTGTTGTATCGATATTTAAGTTTATTTCAATGTTCCCATTATCCTCACCATCTGCAACAGGCGTGAATTTTGTTTTACTTTTAAATATTTTAAGAGAAACTAAGGTAGGTACATTGTTTGCATGCATTTCTTCAATTAATATTCCACCTTTAACCTCATTTCTAATGAAAGTCAAATCTTTTGTTTCTTCACCATTTAGAAAGCCTACCAGCTTATGGTTTTTAATAATTGCAGTCCCCATTATTTGAGGTACCATTTTTCCCTCCATTTTCTTTAGATTTACAGAAGGAATTATTGTTGAAACACCTTTAGTTTTTGATTCAATATCAAACTTCAAAATATCAACTATTGGCGCTTTACTTAAACTCTCTTGATTTTTTATCATTTCATCCAATGCAAACGATTTGATATCCTCTGTGGTTCCCTGTCCATCAAATATTTCCTTGGCAGATGCTCCTTCAGAAATCAACATATGAATATCCTCCCGCGTTTCAGAGTCACGATTATACCAATCAACAACTTCTGTGACCCCTTCACTTGCAATTTCCTTACTTAAAATAATAACCTTTGCATGACTCCAATAAAGTCTTTTCCCGGATAAGGTTATTAAATTTCTGGCAGCGTCAAACAAAGTCTTTCCTTCCATCGTTATCGTTTTTGACGTCATATTTGTGTCCTTGCCTGTACTAACCTGGATAATTTCAACGGTCATTTGAAATTGATTATTTATCCCTTTATCAACAGCTACACCGGCAATAATTGACAATTTATCTACTTCCCTATAACTCCAACAGCCTGTAGTGAATATTTCATTTATCAAGAGCATCAATACCAGCAAGGTAATTCTTTTTTTTCTCATATAAGCTATTTCTCCTTGCTTTTCCTTGATGACTGTCTGACTAAGTCTTTCGCTGCAATAATTTTAGGTCTTAAGGTCATGGTCCACCATGGGGCACGAATCCATGCATCCTGTCCATCATGGTTTCTAGCTCTAGTGACGTTCATCATGTAAGGTACACCAAAAGAGCGGATACTCATTAAATGCAGATAAAGAATAATAAAGCACAATAAGAATCCGTAGACCCCTAAAAATGAAGCCCCCAATAATAAAAAATTCCGGAAAATAATGGTTGCACTTATAAAATTCATGTTGATCAATGTCATAATTCCTGTTAGAGCAGTTACAATAATGACAGGAGCACTTACCAATCTTGCTTCTACAGCAGCTTGGCCCAATACAAGCGTACCAACAATGTTTACTGCCTGACCTATCGAAGATGGCATTCTAGTACCGGCCTCCCGTAAAATATCGAATATAAGAAACATTATAAATAACGATACTGCTGTTGGAATTGGAACATTCTGCCTTGAAGCAGAGATGCTCAACAGTAACGGTGTCGGCAACATTTCCTGATGGTAAGTGACAATTGACAGAAATAGTGCGGGAATAGTAATGGAGGTTACTGCAGTAAAACCTCTCATAAGCCGATTCATGGTGGAAAAAATGTAGTTATTATAGTAGTCCTCATTCGCTTGAAAATTCTCAACAACTAAAAATGGAACCGTTAATACAAAGGGACTTCCATCAACAAACAGAGCTATTCTGCCCTCCAGAAGCTTTGCTGCAATAACATCTGGCCTTTCACTTGAACCTACCGTCTCAAATGGAGAATAGGGTGCATCTTTGATCAGTTCCTGAATATACCCGGAATCCATAACACCGTCAATTTCTATTTTATCCAGACGTTGCTCCAATTCGCTTAATATACCTTCCATAGCCAAACCTTCAATATAACAGATGCAGGTTTTTGTATGCGTTCTTTCACCAATTTCCTTGAACTTGAACTTTAAATCGGGATTTTTTATTTTACGCCGTACCAACGACAAGTTCACCATAATTGATTCCGTAAAGCCTTCCCTCGGTCCACGGACAACCCTTGAGGACCTCGGCTCACTTATTGACCTAGCCTGCCCGCCTTTTGAACTGATGACTAAAGCTTTGTCATATCCTTCTAGTAAAAAAAGCGTATCTCCATTAATAACGGAACTTACCATTTTGTTAATTCCAGTTTCCAAAGTCACATTATTTGAAACAATAACCTTCTTCTTTAATTCTTCTAATAAATTGTCACTTTCAATATCTTCCGATAAATCACAGGAAAGGACAGGCTGAATGATATTCTCGTTAACAATTTCTGTATTCACCATTCCATCAAAATAGATAATACAGCATTGTGCAGTTTTTAACCGCTTATTTTGAAATTCTCTGATAATTAACGTTTCATCATTTTCAAAAATATTTTTAAACAATGATATATTATTACCCAGCGATTTATACAAACTGTTATTTTCTACATCGTTATTTGTTTCTTTACTGTTCATGATACTTTCTGGCTTTCTTTTTTGATATTTTTTAAACATAACATCACCCAAGTATATTATTAACATGTTTTCTCATTATATCCGATTTGTAAATCTCGGATTCAACATCAAAATAGCATTTGCAGCACATGGTAAGCGCCATCTTTTTACTAGGGGCGGAAAATCTTTTTAGAACAGCAATATTCCGGCTATATGTATCATCGGCTAAAATTCTTTCACTGCCGTTGAACTTGTTTGCAACATTACACTTGGTACTTGATAATACAACAGCCCACATTTCGGTTCTGGTGCAAATAAGATTTTCTACTTTTAACATCGCCCAAACCCTGTTAAGATGATATCACTTTCAACTTAGGGGGTACACAGATAATGGTAAATATCTTTAAATGGAAACACTTCGAGTCTGAGATAATATTGCTTTGCGTTCGCTGGTATCTAAAATACCCTTTATTTTATAGAAACCTTGCAGAAATGATGGCTGAACGTAGCTTATCAATATCTCATACAACTATTCTTCGTTGGGTTCAGCAATATTCACCTATTATTAATAGCAGGATCAGAAAGCATCTCAACACGACCAACGATTCCTTGAGAGTTGATGAAACTTATATTAAAATCAAAGGTCAATGGTCTTATCTATACGGAGCTGTTGATTCTGACGGTGCAACAATTGATTTTTGGATTTCTGAAAACCGGGATAAAAAGTCAGCAGAAAAGTTCTTCAGAAAAGCCCTGAAAGCCAATCATAATCAAATGCCAAGAGTAATTACCACTGATAAATATTTCACCTATGAAGTCCTGATTAATGAGCTTATATATGGCGGCAGACTTTCATGTAATACTCAGCATCGGCAAATAAAATATCTTAATAATATCGTCGAGCAAGACCATCCTTTATTAAGCGAATTGTCAAACCAATGCTAGGGTTTAAAAGCTTCAAGTCTGCATGCTCCACAATTTCCGGTATTGAAACCATGCACATGCTTCGAAAAAATCAAGCAGGTCGAATGACTCCATTGGAAGAAATGGAGTTTATTCAACGTATCATGAATGTTGGTAGTAATTGTATTTTAAAGAACAGTTTTGCCATTTATGCCGTTTATATTATTAGTAATTTTTTTGCAACAGAGCCAAAAAATCCTCCCGTTTGTTGCTAAGCGTAAAACGGAAGGCCATAAGTATTTGATCGTCAATCACAAAATAAGAAGATGTCATACTGGAATTACTAGGACGAGAAATAGAGTCTTATTATGGAACAGTTAGGACTTGACCATAAACCTCATGATTGCCGTTATACCTTCGCCACCCTCATGGATAACGCAGATGCAAATAAGGTAAGTATTAAACGAATCATGGGTTATGCCAGTAAAGATATCACCGACAAAGTTTACACATACAAGGACATTACTGAACTTAAAAAGCCATTGATCTCATCTAATTTATATTGTCTATTACCTGTGTATTACTTGTCTATCACGTATAAAAATCCATGGGTTTTTAGAGAGACTTAAAAATTAGAAAATCCCCCAAACCGCAAGGGTTTGAGGGATTCGTGAATCTCTGATAATTAACGTTTGGAAAATTGTGGTGCTTTACGAGCTTTCTTCAAGCCGTATTTACGACGTTCTTTCATCCGTGGGTCACGCGTCAGGAACCCAGCCCGTTTGAGAGCAGGACGTAAACTAATATCCGCTTTCAGAAGAGCACGAGCAATGCCGAGGCGTAGTGCGCCGGCTTGTCCTGTCGTACCGCCACCATTAGCGAGAGCGATGACATCATATTTACCCAACATATCCGTAACATTAAACGGTTGTTGAACAATCATTTCCAGAGTCTTCTTACCGAAGTACTCACCAAGATCTCTTTTATTGATCGTAATCTTTCCTTCACCAGGAATTAAACGAACACGCGCAATTGCGTTTTTACGACGTCCAGTACCTTGATATTGTAATTGTGCAGCCATGAGTTATTCTTCCTCCTTCCCGTTTATTGAATAGTCCATGTTTCGGGTTGTTGAGCTTGATGAGGATGTTCAGCACCCTTGTATACCTTAAGCTTTGTATACATTTTCGCGCCCAACTTGTTATGAGGAAGCATACCTTTGATGGCATGTTCGACAGCCCGTTCAGGGAAATTTTGCATGAGTTTCCGATAAGGAACCTCTTTCAAACCACCGGGATATCCAGAGTGATGGCGATATAATTTTTGATCCAGTTTGTTACCGGTTAAGATAACTTGCTCAGCATTGATTACAATGACAAAATCCCCAGTATCAGTATTCGGGGTAAAGATTGGTTTATGTTTACCTCTAAGGATGCGTGCAGCTTCAGTAGCCAGACGACCCAAAGCAAGGCCAGTAGCGTCAATGACATACCATTTACGCTCCACCTCGTTCGCTTTCGCAAAGAACGTGGACATGATATTACCTCCAAAACTTTCCGTATTCTTTTATCTCTTCCGCTTCCGTGGGGCTCAATCACCTCAGCGTATGTTGCTTATATGGGGCTCAGGCATAATCAAACAACATAAAGACTCATGTTACTATTTTATGAAATTACACTATGAATGTCAAGGCTTTCTGCCTAATTTTTATGGAGTTTTACTTATTTTTACTTATTGAGACGTTATATTGGCGCTCCACTTCTTAAGCTCTCCAGCTTGCGTCGTATAGTTTAATTCAATTTGAAAATTACTTCCTGGGTTAAAGGAAAAAGTATCTCTTCCCTTGGCATTATTCAGTCCGGCTACAAAAAGGTCAAGCTCAACTTGTCCTGATCTTTTAATTCCTGTATCGGGTCCAAGGGGAATCAGGTTTCCTTGTTCGTAAACTCCCAGATTATACCCAGCTGGCGTCAGATGATTATTATAGATCCAATCCCAACGCAGTTCTTTCCCAAACTCCGAATAACGAATAAAGATGGATTCGAGCGAAACGGGTTGAGGTAACTGCAGCGTGAGATGAAAATGCCCATCCATAACTCCATCCAGATTGCCATCTATGGGACTTAGCACATCTGATTTTGCATCTACCCAGGAACCATTCATGCTCTCCGGAAAAAGGGCCGTAGCCGGCCCTACTGGAGTTGAGGACTGATCGGCTGCTTGCTTCGTCGAGGGCGTAGCTGCTGCCGGGGATTGATTTTGCGTCTGAGTTGCAGAATTGGCTGACGTTGTTTGCTTGGACGAACTTGTTGAACTTGTCTTACTCGCTCCGCATCCGCTCAAAAAGATAAGTGAGCTTAAGATCGTCATAAGGGTAAGCCTAAAAAGTGTACGTTTCATTTTAAACTCCTTTTTAATGAACTCCTGCTTGGTTGATCTCATTGAAATCAATTCATCCAATCATCTCAACTCAATTTTACTACTCGAGAACGAATTTTTCACGTCACTTTTCATTGGGGGCAAATACTCTGGAAAAATTTCATACGGACTTTCCTCACCATAATGGACATAACTTAGAGTTAGCCCCCGAGCCCGTGCCGTAATTCCAGCACGCTTTCGATCCAAACTGAGTAAAATATTCGGAATTTCTTCAGCTTGAATCCAACCCTTTCCGACATTAATCAAGGTCCCGGCAATAATCCGCACCATGTTATAGAGAAACCCATTACCAATACAGGTGATCCGTAGGAGTCCTTCATCCTCCTGGATTCGGCAAACGTACAAATTACGGTCAAAGGTTTTACTTACTCCTCCAGCCGAGGAAAAGGCTTTAAAATTATGCTTCCCTTCAAGCAAATGGGCAGCAAGTTTCATCTCCTCAACCCGTAAGGGAATCGGCTCATGCAGTGCATACAACCGGGTAAAGACATTGGAAATGGGTTGATTATCGATTCTGTAATCATAGCGTTTCCAGCGAGCGGAAAAACGAGCATGAAACTCCTGGGGAGCAGTCTGTGCTTCCAAAATCCGAATATCCCTTGGCAGCAAACTATTAAAAGCCTTCGGAATCTTTGCATCGGGAATTTGGGCTGCAGTTAGAAAATTGACCACTTGCCCGGTTGCATGCACACCTCTATCTGTGCGTCCCGCTGTATTTAGGGTAACTTCTTCGCCAACCAATTTTCTCCATACTAATTCTAGGGTACCCTGAATCGTCGGGCCATGGAATTCCGGTTGCCGTTGGAACCCATGGTACATTGTACCGTCATAACTTACTTTTAATCGTATATTCCTCATCATAACACTTCCAAATGAATCAATTTTAGACTAAACACTTGATAAATTCGAAATAAACGCCTTAGTCATCCAGAATGAATAATATAGGGTTAGCGGATAACCGTCAAGGGTCATAACCTTAGAATTGTAAAACAAAGATAAATCAGCTGAATATTCTGTCATTTTGTGAATCCACATTTTGTGAATCCAATAACTTGGATTTTTAGACCATTGACCGTTGGCACTGGTGCTTTCATCTTCACAACGTAAACTTCCTCCGTACCTTCTGATAAAATACCTGTAGAAGAAACTCGGCTAACTCCTCATCCTGATTTTAGGATGAGGAGTTAGCCAAGGAAGTTGCGGAGGGGATTTTATGCAGGAGGAACGATTAGAAGCTTTATTACAAGAGGACCGAGTATTTAAACCCAACCCGGAATTCACTGCTCAAGCAAACATTCGCACACCTGAAATCTACGAAATGGGGCAAGAGCGCCTCAACTTCTGGGAAAAACAAGCCGAACGTCTAGACTGGTTTGAACCTTGGGAGAAAACCTTGGAATGGAAGCCTCCCTTTGCTAAGTGGTATCTCGGAGGAAAACTAAACGCTTCCTATAATTGTCTTGACCGACATCTACAGGATTGGCACCGGAATAAAGCTGCTCTTATATTCGAAGGAGAAAATGGAGACAGTCGGGTTCTTACGTATCAAGATCTCCACCGTGAAGTCTCCCAATTCGCGAATGTTCTCAAATCCCTGGGAGTGAGTAAAGGAGATCGCGTTACGATTTACCTCCCGATGATTCCCGAAGCGGTTATCTCCATGCTGGCCTGCGCCCGGATCGGTGCTCCACATAGTGTCGTTTTCGGTGGATTTAGCTCAGACGCCTTACGGGATCGGGTTAATGATGCCCAAGCCAAAGTTGTTATTACTTCAGACGGTGGGTTTCGCCGAGGAAGTATCATTCCTTTAAAAGAAAATACCGATATCGCACTCCAAGACGTAGAATGTGTTGAACACGTCGTCGTCGTTCAGCGAACAGTCCATGGCGTAAACATGCAAGAAAATCGCGATATTTGGTACCATGAAGCCATGAAAAACGCTTCTCCAAATTGCCCAGCCGAGCCCATGGATGCGGAAGATATGCTCTTTATCCTTTATACGAGCGGAACGACCGGTAAGCCTAAAGGGGTAGTTCATACCACAGGCGGATATATGGTCGGAGTCTCAACAACCCATGAGTGGGTCTTTGACTTAAAAGAAGAGGATGTCTATTGGTGTACCGCTGATGTCGGCTGGATTACCGGTCATTCTTATATCGTTTATGGACCGCTTGCCAACGGTGCCACACTTGTCCTCTATGAAGGGAGCCCAGATTACCCGAATAAAGACCGTTACTGGGAAATCATCGAGAAATACCGGGTAAGTATTCTTTATACTGCACCAACTGCGATCCGGACCTTCATGAAATGGGGCCCAAGTTATCCGCAAAAACGAGATCTCTCAAGCCTTCGACTTCTTGGTACTGTGGGTGAGCCGATTAACCCGGAAGCGTGGATGTGGTACAACAAATATATCGGTGGAGAGCATTGCCCGATTGTTGATACCTGGTGGCAAACAGAAACTGGGATGATTATGATGACTCCTTTACCTGGAGTAACTGCCCTCAAACCGGGCTCCTGCACGGTCCCCTTTCCCGGCGTAAAAATAGAAGTGGTCGACAGCTCTGGAAAACCTGTTCCCAAAGGAAGCGGTGGCTACCTTGTCATCCGGGAACCCTGGCCCGCGATGTTACGGACCGTCTATGGGGATCCCCAACGCTATGAAAGCACGTATTTTGGCAACTGGCCCGGGATTTATTTCACTGGTGACGGGGCTAAATGGGATGAAGACGGTTATTTCTGGATTCTCGGCCGAGTCGATGACGTGATCAATGTCTCTGGGCACCGCATTGGCACGATGGAAGTAGAAAGCGCACTTGTCGACCATCCGTTTGTCGCCGAAGCTGCCGTTATTGGCAAGGCCCATGAAGTTAAAGGGCAAGCCCTCTCTGCCTTTGTCACCTTAAAAGAAGGGATCGAAATCTATCCCACGCTCATCGATGAACTGAAAAAACACGTCGCGAAAAAGATCGGCACCCTCGCCCGCCCCGATGATATTTTCTTTACCGCAGAACTACCCAAGACCCGAAGTGGAAAAATCATGCGCCGACTTCTCCGAGATATTGCTGAAGGGCGGGCCCTCGGGGATACGACTACTTTAGCCGATGTCACGGTCGTAAATTCTCTAAAGGCAAAATATCAGGATTAGGTCCCTTTGAAGGGTGGATTTTGTTCACTTGTTTCTGTCTCTATGTGAAGGGCCCAAGATTGTACAGATAAATGAGGGGGAAAGTGTATAGGTGTAGTTTTTGTGAAGGGCTTGAAAGGAGACCTAGAAAATGAATAGAACAGCGCGTGGATGGTCAGTCACACTGGCTGGAACTGGAATCAATCTCGCCTTAGGCGTACTCTATACCTGGAGCGTTTTCGCGGCAGCTTTGACGGAACAGCTTCATTGGACCAAAATCGCAGCCTCTCTTCCCTACACTGTAGCCTGTGCCATGTTTGCCTTAATGATGGTTCCTGCAGGACGGCTTCAAGATCGCTACGGGCCCCGCTGGATCGCAACACTTGGAGGACTCTTCGTCGGAGTAGGGCTTATTTCAAGCAGTTTTACTCATAGCTTGACCCTCCTGATCCTGACTTTTGGCGTGATCGCCGGAATTGGGATTGGCCTTGGTTACTCTGCTGCCACTCCTGCGGCTGTCAAATGGTTCCCTGCTCAAAAGAAAGGGCTGATATCCGGAATTGTTGTCGCAGGGTTTGGTCTCGCTTCCCTCTATATTGCCCCCATGACTAACAGCTTTATTAAGACTTTTAGTATCGAGGGCGCTTTCCGGATTGAAGGGATTATGTTTCTAATCGCCATCGTAGCCCTCTCGCAAATTCTTGCCGTTCCACTGGCTCCGCCCCAAGTTTCTGCCCAGGCACATACCAAAGTACAAATCCTCACTTCTCCTGGCTCTCCATCAAATCAAGGCACGCCTCCGCTATCTCCTGGTCTTCTGAAAACCGATTATTCCTGGCAACAAATGCTAAGGACTTCTCATTTTTACCTTCTCTGGATCATGTTTGCCTCCGGCGCCACTGCCGGACTGATGATCATCGGTCAACTCTCCAGTATTGCTAAGATTCAGGCCGGAATTTCCTGGGGCTATGCTATGGTCGCACTTCTCGCCATCTTTAACGCCGGAGGGCGAATCCTCGCAGGTTGGCTCTCGGACAAAATTGGTCGGGCCTGGACAATGCGCCTCTTCTTCCTCCTCCAAGCCATCAATATGTTTGCCTTCTCACTTTACCGCACCCCAGAGCTCGTCGCCCTAGGAGCGGCCCTTGCTGGACTCGGTTATGGCTCTCTTCTCTCCCTCTTTCCCTCTGCAATCTATGACTTTTTTGGCACCAAAAATGGCGGAGTTAACTACGGGCTCGTCTTTACCGCTTGGGGTGTCGGAGGAGTCATCGGTCCGCTAATGGCCGGTGCAGTGGTCGACGCTACCAAAAACTATTCAATAGCTTATACGATTGCCGCCTTACTTTGTTTACTCGCAAGTCTCCTGACCTTCTTACTCCGACAACCTACCCTAGAAACAGAGAATCAAAGGCTTCAGTCGAAACCCATCTAGAACTAGAATACAATTGGAAACTTAAAGAAAACCCGGCTTTCGCCGAGCTTTGCGATATAGAAGACTTGGTCAGCGCCAAAGCGGTGGCCTTAGTCGCCTTATCCTGCCGAACTTAACCGCATTCATCGTAGGAAAGCGAAAACCGCTGGTTGCACTTATGCTATCTTCCCCAAACTTATACTTTCTTACGAAAATGGACTACATTTTCATACCTCCCTGTGAATCGGCAGGTTCATGGAAGTTTCTGTTAGTAAAATAAAAGACCGGGGCTAAATCGTCCCCAGTCTCCATCGGCTCCGGTTAACTTAAATGCTTCAGTCTTTAATCTCTTTAACTTTATCCCAATAAGGACTCTCAGTTAGGACGTCTCCACCAATTCCCATGTTGCTAAATTCATGTTCGTCCAAAACGACTGTAATTGATGGCATCGGGAGACCCGTTGCCATCGAAGCGGCTTGGCTCATACCATGAATTAAGCTTCTTTTCTGATCAATGCTTAATGTAGGTCCATCAAAATGAATCATTGGCATAATAGGCACCTCCAAAAAACGTTTATGTCGACTCTATTAAATTTCCCCATTCTGAAAAAAATCATGTAGAATTCTTCAGAAAGCTAAAAATCTATCTGAAAAATCCATAAACTTCATTAAATATCCCAGAAGTGTTGCAGGAAACAGACAAGAAATGAAGAATAAGATATCAACAGCATAAAGGAATTAAGGCCATGGAGGTCTCCTTCCATTTTACGGGAATGGAAATCTCTATGGTCTTTTTTAATTTCAAAGATAAATAAAATAAATGGAGGATTGCGGTATGTGTGAAGCCAATGTGTATCTGAAAGAAGGAGAAAACGAAGTCTTGTTCATGGAAGCTGTGGATATCATTGAGCCTTATGAAGATGGACTTAAACTTATTGATATTTTTGGTAAACAAAAATTTCTCTGGGCACGTATTAAGAACATGACACTTCTCAATCACCGCATTCTTTTGGAACAAACCCCAATCTCTAAGGAGGCTACCCATGCAAGCTCCGATTCTTGAACTTAATCATCTTTCCTATGCTTATGTTCAAGATAAGAATGTACTTTCGAACATTTCGTTAAACTTCTTCGCTGGGGAAAGCGTCGTCATCCTTGGTGCTAACGGGTGTGGAAAATCCACCCTGCTCAAGATCCTGAGTGGCTTGCTTCATCCAACGTCCGGTACCATCACTGCGTTTGGTAGGGAAGTCACCGAAAAATCTTTACTGGAACGAAGCTTTCTCTCTGAGTTTAGACAACGAATAGGATTTATCTTTCAGAATTCAGATGCTCAGCTCTTTTCAACCACAGTTCGTGATGAATTATCCTTCGCCCCGCTCCAAGCTGGACTCTCGCCCCAGGTCATTTCTGAACGTGTTCAGGATATCGCTGAGCTTTTGGGTATTTCCCACTTACTAAATCGCCCACCCTACCATTTAAGCGGAGGAGAAAAGAAGAAGGTCGCGCTAGCCAGCGTTCTTTCCGTCAATCCTGACATTCTTTTTCTCGATGAGCCGACCAATGGGCTCGATCCCCGAACTCAATATTGGTTGGTAGAATTTCTGAGTACCCTTCATTCGAAAGGTAAAACGATTATTACAGCGACCCATGATCTCTCCATTGTGGAAGATATTGCCGAACGTGTGATTATCTTTCGCGAAGACCATACGATTGCGGCTGATGGTTCTTGTCTACCCCTGCTGTCAGATCGTCAGTTGCTCCTGGATGTTAATCTTATTCATGCCCGTTCCCATTTTCATGTGGGAGGTGCGCGACAGCATGGAGGGTTATGACATACCCAGTAGATAATGGTAAAGCTCTTGCCGTTCCCCTACACTAATGACTCCAATTATTTTCTCTTCTTCAAAAACCGTATAGATCACTCGGTATTTTTTGTTAAACTCCCCGTCTAAGGAGATTCGGTATGTTTCATAAAAAGGTCCCTTAAGGCGTTTATAATTTAATGGATCTTTTTCTAATGCTTGAAATACCTTTATTATTTCCTCGTTCACTCGTTGGGGGAGTTTATGAATGTCACGTTCAGAACGGAAGGATAAAAAAACACGATAGGGGCCTTGAGTATCATTTGCTAAAAGGCCCAGGAGTTTTTGCCATTGTATTGCTTCCCCTTTTTGGTTTGCCCTTCTCGCCTCTTCGGAAAGTCGGTCGAGTACCGTACTTAATTGGACTTTTCGATGTAAAAACTTCTCCTGTAATTGATCTCCGGTACAACCCTCGCAATGAAGGTCTTGTAAAATCAAATCTTCAAAGAAATCAGAAAGAGGACCAACTGAACGTTCTGCGCTCCTAACCCTAACCTTACCCTCAAGATCAACTGTAAGTGCTAATAGATCACCTGGTACTAAGCCTAATACTTCTCTTAGTTCTTCCGGCAAAATGACTTCTCCGTTTGCCCCTACACTTACGCGATATGTATCCATAGTTTTTTCCCTCCTTTACTTCATTATAGCTTACATTTCTTCCTTCGGAATGTCGTTCAGCCATGTTATCCGACCATTTGGCTTATTATTCTGAAAGGCATTATTCGGAACGTGAAAAATGAAAGGCAGGTATTTTCCGTGAAAATTCAATTTCAAGCCATTGGCACTATCCATTCTCCGTATCTTCCCGCCCTTCCAACCCCTCACCAACCCCAAAAGGATGCCCCCGGTGAATTTTGGATCACCCTAAATCCGGAATTTCAAGAAGGGCTTGATAAGCTTTCAACCTATCGTTATCTTTATGTCCTTTACTATTTAGATCAAACCCAACCTAGCTCTGAGCTTCATATTCATCCCTCTTGGGCACCCGAGATCGAAGTCGGCGTCTTCGCCAGCCGCTCACCCGTTCGTCCCAACCCAATTGGCGTAAGCATCGTCGAGTTAAAGGGAATTGAAGGTAATGAAGTACTGATTTCTGGAATTGATGTTTATAATGGCACCCCATTACTTGATCTTAAGCCTTACATCCGTACACTTGATCTAAAATCGGATGCCAATGATGGCTGGTTCGATGAACTTCAAGACAAAGATCACTTAGTTGCGCATATGTTAGGGCTTCATCATGATCATAAGCACGGGCAACATGTTCATATTTCTTCATCTCCCAAGCTTTCACGAAGCCTGCGTACTACTCCGAAGAGAGATCCTCACGAGCACAAGTCAAAGGAATAAAACTCTCCTCTAAAAAGTCAAACTCCGCATCACTAATCAATTTAGCTGATGCGGAGTTGTTTTATTAATGCATTGGCGGGGAAGACTGGGGCTTTGATGGAGCGGGATCAGGGGACTGAGGTTGATCATATTGAGGATTGTTGCGGGTATGATCATTATACCCTGGCCCTACCTCCCCCTGACTATCAGGTCCACGATCCTTACCATATTGTGCAGGGCCACCAAATTTTTCATTTGGATTTTCTTCATATTGAATTCCATTCCCCTGATTCCATGGACCCCGGGCATCCCCCATACCTGTCGACAAGTTCATATACTTCTTCGAAAACTCGGAATCGCGGAAGTCCTTATTCACGCCAGTACCTTCCAAAGTTTTAATCGCTTGCATGAAGGAGAAGTTATGAGACTCTTCCCGACTAAGGAGGAAGCGAACCATATCTTTGACTCCCGTATCATCTGTTTGTTGAAGCAACCGTTCGTAAATCAATTTTGCTCTAAGTTCTGCCGTGGAATCTGAAGACAGGTCTGTATAGAGATCCCCAGTTGATTCAATATACGCACCTGTCCAAGGGATGCCCATCGAATTCATTAAGGGAGGCCCCCCTGCCAATAGTGCCATATGAATTGCTGGAAAATCACGAGAGATATTATCCGTTGGGCCGAGAAGCATTGAAATGGCTTCGCCAACCATCTCTAAGTGACTCATTTCTTCCGCAGCAATATCTTGGAGCATATCTCGAATTTTGTCATCGTTACAAGCAACACTTTGCGTCATATATTGCATCGACGCTTTTAGCTCGCCATGCGGGCCACCAAATTGCTCGAGCAATAGATTCGCAAATCTCGGGTCAGGCCGATCGACATGAACGGTATACTCCATATCTTTGATATGTTTGAACAAAGCCAAAACCTCCTTTTTTCAGATAGGACAGCCAAAATTATTATCCACAAAAAAAGAGAAAACTATACTTGAACGATATCCAAGTCTTCAAGAAGCAGCTAAACTCGCAAATCACTTAGAATTAAAAGAGAAACTATTCAACAGTAATCCTGTATACATTCTTATTTGCCTTGATATTCGTTGAAAAATATGCTACTTTAATGTTAACAATGATTAGGGCAAAGGCGCTCTTAAAAGGACTTCTCGTAACTGAGAAATTCTTATAAGGGTGTCTTTTTCTGTTCTTATAGAAAAGACTAAAAATTACAAAAGGAAGGGATAAAAAATGGATATTTTCGGAGCCAATGTTTTTAACAACACAGTAATGAAAGAACGCTTACCAAAAAACACGTACAAAGCATTAAGAAAAACAATCGATGAAGGAACTCATTTAGACCTAGAAGTTGCTGATGTCGTCGCCAATGCGATGAAGGATTGGGCCCTTGAGAAAGGGGCTACCCACTTCACGCACTGGTTCCAACCGATGACCGGGGTCACAGCAGAAAAGCATGATGCATTTATTTCCCCAACGGCTGATGGTAATGTCATTATGGAGTTTTCAGGAAAAGAGCTTGTTAAAGGTGAGCCTGATGCCTCTTCCTTCCCGAATGGTGGAATCCGTTCAACTTTCGAAGCACGAGGTTATACCGCCTGGGATTGTACTTCTCCCGCCTTCTTACATGAAGATGCTGGAGTCGTCACTCTTTGTATTCCGACTGCCTTCTGTTCCTACACCGGCGAAGCCCTCGACAAAAAAACGCCCTTATTGCGTTCTATGGAGGCTCTCAACAAACAAGCGCTGCGCATCTTACGGCTTTTTGGCAACACTGAGAGTAAACGTGTCATCGCAACTGTTGGACCAGAGCAAGAGTACTTTTTGATTGATAAAAAATTTTATCTACAGAGAACGGATTTAATACTCACGGGACGTACCCTTTTCGGCGCAATGCCTCCTAAGGGACAAGAGATGGAAGATCATTATTTTGGGAGTATCAACGAACGGGTTACAGCCTACATGCAAGACGTCAATGTTGAGTTATGGAAACTGGGAATTCCAGCAAAAACGCAACATAAAGAAGTAGCACCCGGCCAGTATGAGCTTGCCCCGATTTTTGAATCAACGAATATCGCTACTGATCATAATCAGCAGGTTATGGAGACTCTGCAGAGAGTTGCTACTCGTCATGATTTAGTTTGTTTACTCCATGAAAAACCATTTGCCGGAGTCAATGGCTCAGGCAAACATAATAACTGGTCGATGAGCACCGATGATGGCGTTAATCTTTTAGAGCCTGGCCGCACCCCTCATCAAAATGCCCAGTTTCTGACCTTCCTCTGTTCAGTAATCAAAGCAGTTGATGAACATGCTGACTTGCTTAGACTTTCTGCCTCCAACACAGGGAATGACCACCGTCTCGGAGCGAATGAAGCTCCTCCAGCCATTATCTCCATTTTCTTGGGTAACCAACTCTCCGATATTATGAAGCAACTGCAAAATGGGGGTCCTAAAAGTTCGATTCAAGGCGGACAGCTCGAAATTGGAGTCAGTACCCTGCCCTCGCTTCCCAAAGACTCAACAGACCGCAACCGTACTTCGCCCTTTGCCTTTACCGGTAACAAATTCGAATTTCGGATGGTTCCATCTTCTCTCTCTATATCCGGTCCAAATGTAGTCTTAAATTTGATTGTCGCTGAAACGCTGTCCCTGATTGCGGATCGTTTAGAGAAAGCCGAAGACTTCCAAACCGAATTACGGACACTTTTAAAGGAAATTGCCACTAACCACTCTCGAGTTCTCTTCGATGGCAACGGTTATTCGGAGGAATGGGTGGAAGAAGCCGAACGCCGTGGTTTACCCCATTTCCGTTCTACAGTTGAAGCCGTTCCTACCCTACTTCTTGAAAAAAATGTTAAGATCTATGAAAAGCACGGGGTTTTGGATCGTACAGAATTACATTCTCGTTATGAAATCTACCTTGAGCAATATTCAAAATCGATCAATATTGAAGCACTGACCATGCTCGATATGGCTCAAAGACAGATTCTGCCAGTCTCGATTAAATATGTAACCTCTTTAGCTAAATCAATCAATACCGTGAAAACGGCTTACGCCGAAGCGGAGGTTTCTGCTCAGACAGAGCTTCTCAAAGATACGTCTTCCCTTCTGGTTGCTCTTAAGCAAAAAATCACCGACTTAAAAAGCGTTACAGCTGAGGCTAAGAATTTAATAGATGCTTATAAGCAAGCGGCATACTATCGTGATAGCGTCTTCACAACGATGGGAGAACTCCGCCAAGTCGCTGATCAGTTAGAAGAAATTGTGGATGCCGAACTTTGGCCTTTCCCCACGTATTCGGAAATGCTGTTTAAACTATAAAATAAAAGGTTATTCAGAATATGATATGTAATTCAGAGGTAATTCGGGAGGTAATTCGGAATATGTAAAGTGTACCCTATAGAGTAGACAATAAAGAGTCTATTCTATAGGGTACTTTTGTTATGATTGAATAACGGTCCATTTTCAGAACTTCTCAACATGCTCATTTATCTCTTTGGGTTCATCTTCTTTATCCTTGTTGCTAGGGATTGGGTCTTTATCACCCAGTGGATAAACAGTTGATCCCATGATGTTCATTAATGGTTTTCTTTTCATCAAGGCCACTCTCCTTAAAATCGATAATGGTTCTATTTTTACCTCTTTTGGCCGTAATATGTAGCAGAAGCTTAATGTTGAAACTTTCGTCTAAAAAGTAAGGCCATAGTTGCTAGATAAAAGCTAATAATAGCACTGAAAAATGCCCGAAAAATAAATTCTCGGGCATTTTATTTTAGAGAAAATCAAATTTTACTGCTGTGGAACAGGATCTGTAACAACAACTTGTCCCTCATAAGAAGCTAAGACTTTGCTATCTTTCGCATCACTTGTTACCGTCAAAACTTCCAGTTTGTAGCCGTAAGTGCCCGCTTTTGCGAACGCCACTTTGAAGTCTGGTCGCTGCCGCAAAACTTGAATTTCAATTATTGGTAACATATTCCATCATGATTGAATATTGTGCATTAGAACTTTTCCTAAAATAAGGAGGGAATACCAATGCTACCCATTTCGGCTTATTCCCGCTCGAATACAGTTCTTTTCCCACAAACACGGAATTTCACGCCCTATTCAAGACCACCTTTGAAACCTGCATCTCCTTCAACCCCGCTGGTACCTTCAGCTCCTTTGACCTCTCCAAAGTCTTCCGATTCACTTTACCCATTAACTAACCCCAGCGTTCCAGCTCCTCTACCACCCCATTCAACCATTCCCACTTCCTTAAGAACTTTATCTGGATCCTCGCCAAAAGCTGAACCCTCTTCGGTCCTTCAGTCATCGACCCTACCCACTAAAGCCCCACTCTCCCCGACAAGCTCAAGCTCATTAAAAAAGCAAGGTTTTCTCCTCTTACGCGAAGTCGGCCCCGCTCTGATGAAGGAATTCGGTCCCCCTATTGCTCGCCGTATCGGACCTCCACTGGTTCGTCGACTGGGTCCTCCCTTAGTCCAAAACATTGGACTTCCTTTAGCAAAAAGAGTAGGGTTACCCATAGCTCGAAAAGTTGCGCTCCCCCTGGTTAAAAGACTAGGCAGCTTTTTACTACACCGAATCGGATTTTGATCCTCCATTGGGGGCTCATTAGTAAAAGCCCGACCTCATTGAAAAGAGGTCGGGCTTAACTATATCAGCTCTTACTTTTTTACCTGTTCACCCAAATATGCCTTGCGGATTTCCTCATTAGCCAAAAGTTCTCGACCAGTTCCCTTCATTGTAATCAGGCCCGTCTCCATAACATAACCCACATCGGCAATTTTCAGGGCTGCATTCGCATTCTGTTCAATGAGTAGTATCGTTACCCCTAACTTGTGAATCTCCTGAATAATATTAAAGATATCTTTAACTATCAACGGAGCGAGCCCGAGGGAAGGCTCATCCATCATCAAGAGTTTAGGCCTTGACATCAAGGCTCTCCCGACAGCCAACATTTGTTGCTCTCCACCGGATAACGTTCCGGCAAGCTGCCATTCCCGTTCTTTTAATTTGGGGAAAAGGCTGTACACCCATTCTGCATCTTTTTTGATTTCCTTATCATCTTTTCGGGTATAGGCACCAATTTTGAGATTTTCTAAGACCGTCAAATCCGGAAAAATTCTCCGGCCTTCGGGAACTAGAGTGATTCCGTTTTTGACGATATTATGGCTGTTTACTGTTAATAGATTTTTACCTTGGTAGGTAATTGAACCGCTTTTCGGCTTAACCAGTCCGACTATTGAACGCAGCATCGTACTCTTGCCAGCGCCATTTGCCCCAACAAGGGTGACAATTTTTCCCTCTTCAACGTCAATATTGATTCCTTTTAAGGCTTCAATCCCTCCATAGGCCACCACAAGATTTTCAATTTTAAGCATCTTCTTCAGCCACCCCCAAATACGCCTCGATTACCTTTTGGTCATTCTGGATCTCATAAGGGTTTCCTTCAGCTATCGTTACCCCATGATCAAAGACGTAAATCCGATCGGATATGCCCATGACGACCTGCATATGATGCTCAATCATAAAGATAGTTAAGTTAAATTCATGTCCAATTTTCTTGATGAACTGTGTTAAATCCTCAGTCTCTTTTGGATTCATACCTGCAGCAGGTTCATCTAGGAGAAGGATCTGGGGTTTAGTTGCTAAGGCTCGTGCAATTTCCAACCTTCTCTGTTTTCCATAGGGAAGAGAACTTGATTTTTCATCGCGCAGGTCAGCAAGCCCCACCTTTTCTAGGAGGTTCAGGGAAGTTTCTCGCATTTCTCGCTCCTCCCGACGGTAACGGGGAAGTCTAAAAGTCGCTTCGAGGAAATTCGATTTTAAGTGCAAATGATTAGCGATAAGAACGTTTTCGAATACGCTCAAGTCTTTGAACAAGCGAATGTTTTGAAAGGTCCGGGCAATTCCAAGAGCTGTAATTTGATCAGGGCGTAATCCCGTAATATTTTTCCCGTTATAATCAATCTCCCCTTGGGTTGGACGATAGACTCCAGTTATCATATTAAAAGCGGTCGTTTTGCCTGCTCCATTCGGTCCGATCAAAGCAACAATCTCACCCTGGTTTAAGGACAGATTAAAATCTTTAACCGCTGTCAAACCACCAAATTGCATTGTGATATGATCTGCCTTTAATAGCTCCACTAACTCCTACCTCCTTTAGCGAGGGGTTTTTGTGACCGGTTCAAGAGTTTATTCCAAGTAAACTCTTTCGTCCCCATCAGCCCTTGCGTAAAGAAGAGGACAACAATCATCAATAAAGCGGAGAAAACAACCATCCTCAAGCCGGTGATGCCTGGGATTGTCAAACTTCCGATTGTCATTCCATCATCCAAGAAGCGTAAGACTTCCGTTGCAATCGTAATTATAAATGCTGAAATAATGGAACCAGTTATACTTCCCATCCCGCCGAGAATAATCATTAAGAGGAGATTATAGGTCAAGAAAAAGCGGAACATATTAGGATCGATCGTTCCCAACAGGTTCCCTAGCAGTCCACCGCCAATTCCTGCAAAAAAAGCCCCAACCATGAAGGAAAGCATCTTATGTTTAAAGAGGTTAATTCCCATGCTTTGAGCGGCGGTTTCATCCTCACGAATTGCTTTCAGCGCACGTCCATAACTACTGTTGATTAAGAAGGCAATAAAAATTACTGTAAAAGCTGCAAAGCCAAAGGTCCACCAAAGATTCGACGTATTAGGAATACTCTTCAAACCTAAAGCACCATTCGTTATAGTTTGCGTATTCGTGAAAATAACCCGAATTATTTCGCCAAAACCCAAAGTGGCAATGGCAAGATAGTCCCCTTTGAGCCGTAATACAGGAGCCCCGATTAAGAAAGCTACAAAGGCCGCAAGCAACCCTCCAACAAAGAGTGCGGGGAGAAACGGCAGATTTAGCGTTTCTAGTGGCTTCGCGATTGGAACCATAAAGAAGTTCTGTAATTTAACCGCTTGCGGCATTGTTAATATTGCCGTAGTATAGGCACCAACTGCCATAAATCCAGCATGTCCCAACGAAAACAATCCTGTAAAGCCGTTAATCAAGTTCATACTCACTGCAAGTATCACATAAATCGCGCATAAGTTTAAGATCCGAACTTTATAGGAATCCAAATTTTGATCAATAAAATAAATAGCTATCGCTAAAATCGCAAGCGAGATCAGTGTCAAAATCGTATTTCTTTTCATGTATCACACCTTCTCCGCGATTTTTTCACCGATAATGCCTGTTGGTTTAATGAGTAATATTACAATGAGTAATACAAAAGCAAAAGCATCTCTGTAACCGCTTAAAGAGGGTAAGAAAGCAATCAACATAATCTCGGTGATGCCCAAGAGGAAACCTCCGATAACGGCTCCTTTAACATTGCCAATTCCACCAATTACGGCAGCGATGAAGGCCTTAAGTCCAGGCATAACTCCCATTAGGGGTTGAATGCTGGGAAATTTCATTCCCCACATGATTCCGCCTACTGCCGCTAACAAAGAGCCTATGACAAAGACGAGCGTGATAATCCGATTTACATTGACTCCCATGATACTGGCTGTTTCATGATCCTTGGCAACAGCCCGCATAGCTATTCCGCTTTTAGTATGGTTAATTAGATAGAGAAGGAAAAATAAAAAGATCAACGTAACAACAGGGATAAAGAAGGTCAGTTTTTGAATCGCAACTCCGTGGATCGTTACCATATCCGTAAAAATTTTGGGGGTAGGGAAAGACTTCGGACGCCCGCCGAAAAGTACAGTTGCAAGATTTTCGAGGAGATACGAGGCGCCAATCGCCGAAATCAAGAGAGAAATTTTGGGCGCATTCCGCAGAGGTCGATAGGCACCGGCTTCCAAGAAATATCCCAAAATTCCAGTTAAAATAATCGCTAGGAGAAAAGAGATGTACCAAGGAAGAGCAAAAATAGCAATTCCATAGAAAGCGAAATACGTGGCCATCATGAAAACATCACCATGTGCGAAGTTAATCAGCCTTAGAATCCCATAAACCAGAGTATAGCCGATGGCAATCAAAGCATAGAGGCTACCCAGAGATATTCCATTCGCCAAATGCTGAAAAAACGTTGCTAAGCTCATAACATCACCTCAAAAATTTCCAATTTATTTTTCTCTGTTTTGCCACACCCAGAGCAAGATACGCTTCCTAAGAAAGGAAGCGTATCTTGTCCCTGTACATTATTTCGTACAGATCCTTTACTCCAGAGGTAATTTCCATTACTTCTTCTTTACTTCGCGCCAACAATATCCATGAAGACGAATTTACCATTTTTCACTTGCTTAATGACTGCATCTTTCACAGCATTCCGGTTCTCATCTAAAGTGATAACTCCGGCTGCGCCCTGGAAGTCTTTTGTCTTCGCCAATTGATCTCTCACTTTGACGGAATCAGCAGCACCTGCTTTTTCGATCGCATCACGGATTAAGATATAGGAATCATAGGCTAAAGCAGTAGCGGCTGCAGGTTCTTTATCCGGATATGCCTTCTTATATTCAGCGAGGAATTTCTCAGATTCCTTGGTCATTGGCTTTTCAGTCGTAAAGAAGGTTGAGAAGATAGCACCCTCAACTGCATTTCCACCGATCTGCAAAAATTCGTTCACTTCCCAAGTATCTCCACCAATAATGGGAACCGTTATCCCCAACTGACGGGCTTGTTTCATGAGCAGTGCGGATTCAGTGAAGTTCCCCGGTGCGAAGATGACATCCGGGTTTTGCGCTTTAACATTCGTCAACTGCGCAGTGAAGTCTTGGTCGCCGGTATTGTAGTTGGAAAGAGATAAAATTGATTTTTGATCTCCGGTTAATTGTTTAAAGGAATCCGAGAAAAACTTCGCCAGACCTACAGAATAATCATTGGATACTTCTTGAATAACCGCGACTTTCTTGGCATTCAATTTACTATAAGCATAATTAGCCATCACTTGCCCTTGGAAGGGGTCAATAAAACACACCCGGAAAAAGTATTCATTATTTTGGGTAACTAATGGATTCGTGGCCGAAGGAGCAACTGTAGGAACTTTTGCCTTTTTAACGACATCCCCAGCCGGCAAACACATTGAGCTACTATAGCTGCCGATGATCGCCGTCACTTTTTCTTTGTCAACTAAGCGTGAAGCTGCATTTGCCGACTCAACCTTATCAGACTTGTTATCAACAGTGACTAGCTCAATTTTTTTACCAAGGACTTCTGGATAGAGTTTATTTGCAAGCTTAATACCTTCAAGTTCGATGGCTCCACCTGCTGCATATGAACCCGTCATCGGTTCTAAAACTCCGATCTTGATCGTGTCCCCACTTGAACCGGATGATCCGCTCGAACTACTGCTGCTTGCTGGGGCAGCAGCGCTTCCACAACCGGAAAGCAATAAAGAAGTTGTTAAGATTCCAGATATTAGGATCGACGCCTTCTTTTTCAATTGAGTTACCCCTTTCTGACTTCTCTCTTTATTCTGTTTAATGCCTTGTAGCATAAACAACTTCCCCAAGTATCCAAAAAATCTATCTGCAAAGCTAGTAAGCAAATATTCCTAATTGTATAAATATAGCGACTATTCAGATATATTAAATTATATACTCTCTTCGAGAAATTGCCAAGATAAATCTTTGCTTCTTGATCACTCGCGTATTTAGAGCTGAAGCTATAAAGAAAACTTGGCTTTCGCCGAGCTTGCGAAAGCGAAAACCGCTGGTTGCACTTATGCTATCTGCCCAAAACTTATACTTTCTTACGAAAATGGACTACATTTTCATACCTCCCTGTGAATCGGCAGGTTCATGGAAGTTTCTGTTAGTATAAATATAAACCGCCGTAGAATCATCTGAAAACAGATGATTCTACGACGGCGTCATTGCCTCTCTGTTTAATTCATTTTACAAGCAGCACACAAATTTGTCTATCGTTTTAGGAAAATAACACTGTATACTTAACGAACTCTCACTTAATCAAAGGTTATAAAGTTTAATCAAAACTTGAGTCCCGCTATTTTCTTCCCCTTCAGTTGCAAGTTTTTCATAGAGAGATTTGGCCAACTCCAGCCCTGGGGTCTTGAGACCCATCTCCTGTGCTGAATCTAAGGCAATCTTGATATCTTTAATGATGTGTTTGACATAGAACCCTGGAGCGAAATCCCCCGCAATCATCCGGGGGCCAAGATTAGAAAGAGACCAACTGCCTGCTGCTCCTCCACCGATGCTTTCAAGAACTCGGCTTGGGTCGAGACCCGCTTTTTGAGCATAAGCCATTGCTTCCGAAACGCCAATCATGTTCGAAGCAATTGTAATTTGGTTACACATCTTGGTATATTGACCAGACCCTGCAGGCCCTTGGCGAATAATATTTTGACCCATCACTTCAAAAACAGGTTTAACCGCGTTAAAAGCTTCCGCTTCCCCGCCGACCATGATCACGAGCTTAGCATCTCTTGCTCCAATATCTCCACCAGAAACAGGAGCATCTAAGACAAGAAGTCCTTTTTTCTTACCTTCCTCGGTAAGCTTCTTCGCTAACAAAGGGCTGGAAGTGGTCATATCGACTAAATAACTTCCGGTCTTGGCATGAGCGAGTAAACCGTCTTTGCCAAGATAAACTTCTTCGACGTCCTTAGGATAACCCACCATGCTAATCACAAGTTGGCTTGCTTCAGCAAGTTCGGCCACCGTATCTTGCCAATTTGCACCAAGTTCAACGAGTTCTCGGGCACTTGCTTTCGTCCGATTGTAGACATTCAGCCGATAGCCTGCTTTTAGCAAGTTTTTCGCCATGCTTCTACCCATAACTCCAGTTCCCACAAAACCAATCACAGTGTCTTTAGGAGATAACACCATTTTCTTCACTTCCTTATCTCATTATGACTCATTCATTCACCTATGATACCTTCTTATAAATTGGACAGCGGAATACAAAATTCCTTCCTTACTCACGATTGTTTCTCGATTAAGCCTGTTTTTCTGTTCATTAAGGTTTATTAAATCGAAGGATTACTTGAGTCCCTGCAGGTGAGGAATAGATATCTATTTTTCCTTTGTGTCGGTTAATGATTTTCTTACAGATCATTATACCTAATCCGGTTCCTTGTTCCTTGGTTGTAAAAAAAGGTGTTCCTACTTTATCCATGAGTTCTTGAGGAATACCGCTGCCCTCATCCTCTACCTCGAAAACTACACTCTCTTTTTCTGTATAGGTCTTAAGGTAAAGTGAACTTCCTGGATTCATTGCTTCCAAGCTGTTTCGTACTAAATTTAGGATGACCTGACGCATCTCTTGATCATCCAGATAGATATCAGGAACCGCTTGAAGATCGAACTTGACCCATTTATTTTGACCGGCAGCATCCGCTTCAATTAGAGGAAACATTTTTTTTATGATTGAATTAAGATTTTGTAACTGAAGTGTTGGTATCTTATTCGTACCGATTACAAGAAATTCAGATAAGATTTGATTCGCGCGATCCATTTCTTCAATCATTAGCTCAAAATATTCCTTATAAGGACTACAATCCTCTTTTTCGCCCAACTTTTGTAAAAAGCCTCGGACAGTGGCCAGCGGATTCCGCACTTCGTGACCTATGCCAAGCGCCGTCACATTAATCAAATTTACCCGTTCAATACGCGACATTTCCAATTCCATTTGTCGGCGTTCTGTGATATCACGAGCAATGATCGAAATACCTGTTGTTTTGCCTGCTTCTTGAATCCGCGAGATTGTAAGCGAGACATTGATGGAGTGGCCATCCTTGCACATCCATAGGGTTTCAAAGCGATCCGAATTATCACCCTGAACAACCCGATTTAGGTTTTTCTGAACCTCATGCGTTAAATTCTTGGGAATAAACAGGAAGACCGAGTTTCCTAAGATTTCTTCTCTAGAATACCCATACAACTTCTCCGCAGCCTTATTCCAGCTTGAAATATTCCCATCCAAATCTAATCCGATAACTGCAACCTCCGTAGACTCTACAATCGCCGCAAGACGGGATAACTGTTCTTCATTTTTGATTCGTGCTCGAACTTCATCTTTTAGTTTTTGATTTGCCTTTTCAAGTTCATCGGTTCGCAACTTAACCATTTCTTCAAGGTGATTCTGATAACGTTTGAGTTCGCTTTCAACCCTTTTTCGTTCTGAAATATCGCGAATAGTATTCAACCCGATCTTTTGGTTCTTATAAACGATCTCCTTGCAATTACATTCGACATAAATACGTTTCCCATCCGAACGGCGATGGATTGCCGTAAACGAAATACCCTTCGGGGCCTTAAGAAAGATATCCTGTAAAGTGAGCTCCTCCATACCCTCGTCACCATTGGGACAAAGTTCAATAATTTTCATACTCTTAAACTTTCCAATATTATACCCATACATTAATTCAGCAGCAGGATTAGCATCGATTATTTCGCCATTTCGGTTCGCTAATAGAATTGCATCCTGGGTTTTCTCGAAAATAAGCTGATAAAAACCAGCCAAATACTCACCCGCATCCAAATACTTTCTCTCCCATCTTCTCTACAAACACTATTTAGCTTGTTCTTGATATTCCGCCAAATTCCTTCTTAAACTCTTAAAATTCTTCACTATTTTACATTTTTCTTCCTTAATTCTCAGTGAGGGATCAAAAAAAAGTAATCTCTAGAGATAATATTTATCTGAGATGTTGCCTTAACGAATTTCCGCTGGGAGAAAAATAAATTTTAAACTGTGATCTGAATCATTTGGCTCGCCTCTTTAATCCTTTATAATATAACCATCAAAGGAGCTAAGTGCTCTAAGGAGGTTACCGCAATGACTGCAAAAGTGGATAAAAGTGCGTGTATCGGGTGTGGGCTCTGTTCTTCAACGTGCCCCAATGTTTTCCGTATGGAAGATGACGGATTGGCAAGTGTGTATACGGACCCTGTACCGGATGCTGACAAGGAATCCGTTCAAGAAGCCTGTGAAAGTTGCCCTGTGAGTGCCATTAGCATCGAAGATTAATATAGGCACGGCAAATGTGCAAAGAACTGTTCCTCTGAGGTGCAGTTCTTTGCTGTATACCCATAGGGCTATCTGAGAGCTAAGTACTTCTTAGGACTACCCTCTTCCTCCATGAAATTCCGGTAGTGGCATTTCTAAAATTCTAAGATAGTGATTGGTCTCACGTAGAACATGATCGGCCAGCAAAGCTGAAATTGTGGATTTAAGTTGGCAAGCGAGAATTAATTCTGCGTTCGTCGCTTTAAAATCTTTAAGGCTCAAGGTTGCCGCGTAAGTTTCTCGGGTAATTTGCTGGAGATTAGTTTTTGCCTGGGTCCCATCCTCAAATTCTTCTTGGATTTTTTTAAATGCTTTGGCATGCATATTTGCTTTTTCAATCAAAGGCTCTTCCTTCGGGTCTAAGAGTTGGCGAATCACTTCGGCATGCTCTTTCATGATCTGATTCCAAAACATTTCCATCTCAACCCTATGGAAAGTTGGATCAACCAGTTGCCCCCTCTGTAAGCGCAGGATGTGTTTCATATACATTTTTGTTTCATCCAATTGATGCTGAAAAATCGAGGGAAGATTGTGCGTGAAGAGGCAGCATGCTTTGGTGACGTCATCATAAACTCGTTGCAGGAAAGCGGCCATAGCTTGCGCACAAGTAAGTGCCTTTTCATTGAGCACACAAATTTTTTCTTCAATTCCAGTACCCGGGGGAATCATTCCCATTCCCGGCTGTAAATTTAACTCATTAACTGTGAGTTGCGTATTAATGGCAATACCACTGAGTTCTAACATCTTTTGTTCGGCCATTAATGTTTTATCGGTAAAGAGCTCCCCAGATTGTAACACCTCGGCACTAATCACCCCTGGAGCCAGACAAATGGCCTCATATAAAATCTCCTCAAATTTACATTTAAAATTCTCCGCCTCCTGAAGTAATGCAACATCTTTACACTCGAAACCATCCTCATCAAAAATGGCATGTTCTTTCATAATCCGTGCCCAGAAAAGATGGAGTTCCAAAGATTCCCGGACAAAGTCGCCCGTCATTGGCATGGTGCTCATAGCCCCTACTCCTTTCGTACATGCCTACACATGAAATATTCTTGACACATCGTATGCCGGGAAAAGAAATTTGTCACTATTTACGCATAAAAATGACCGTCTCTCCCAGAGCCGGTCATTTTTATGCCTTAATTCATATTTTCTCTCTTCTTACCATTTGACTCCTAAGGTCTCAACCAACGCATACGCTCCTTCAGCTCGAGTCATGACTCGTCCCGGTTCAAAATCTGCTCCGTCAATTTTCATCAATCCTAAACCCTTTACCAGAGCTACGTACCCCACGGCAGGATTATCAACTTTCACATCCTTATAAGGACTTTGAAACAAGCTTGGAATCTGAGCGATATTTTCCAAATTCAGAATTCGAATCTGCAGCTTAGCCATCAATTCTCGACTTACACCTGCTGTTGGGGACAAGTCTTCCTCCCACCAGCCTAGCTCTTTAGCCTTTTGAAGCACTTCCTCATCCTTCAAGTTAATATTCTGCCAGGCTCCATTTTTGGCAATAATCATCGCTTTGAGAAGCGAAGTCACGGTCAAAGTATCGTCAGGTTTAAATTGTTCTTTATTTTCACCAAAAATACCCGCTTGACCTAGTAAACTGATTTCTTTCTCGGCAGATTTTCCAGCGATATCCTTAAAGTAATAAGGATGTGGCAAGTCGACTAAGGCTTGCCCCTGCCAGTCCAAGAACTGCCCTGCTTTAGCATCCATTATATTTGAGCGGGCAAGGACATTATCTAGAGAAGGTTGATAGACAAGGCGAATCTCACCTAACCCACTAGGATTATAAATTTGCACATAGTTGAGTTCGAGAGGACGGGCTTGCAAAAATTTCTCCTCAGCGTTGCTCTGAATCATACCCTCTGAAGGGTCTGGAAAATCCAGAGTCCACCAGTTCAGATTGTAGTTTGTAATGGTTTTCGCGAACGTGTCAACCATCACTGTCATTCCGTTACTGGGAAATACAATTCCGTTCACCACACGTTGATAATTAAATTCTTGCATGGTGGAACCCTCGCCCAGACCCTTATAAGCCCCATTGAAACCCTCAACCAACTTTACATCTTGCAAATGCTGAGGTTGAATCTTGTTTAGAAATTCTTCGACGAGTTTCTGAGCAGTCGCTCGATCGATCGGAGTCATCTTCTCTGTGCCGGTAGTTACTTGTGGCGCAGTATTGAAGGCTAGCAGTTCTCCTGTCACTGCATCCAGCCGAGCTGAAACATATTGGACTCCCTCTTTGCCCTGTTGAGCAGAATTCCAATCCAACGTCCAGACTTGGTTCGGTCTATAGCTTCCATCCATCCCCAGGTTCGCATTCCTTAACGTGAGCGAATCAGGAATTGTTACCCATTTTTTAACGAATTCAACGGCTTGCTCCTGAGTGATCATCTGTGCCGTCTTTTCAACTTCCTTTGCTTCCTCCGGTGTCAGGGCAGGTTGTTGACCACTACTTTTAGCTTCTCCACCATACCCTCCATTGTCATAGGCAAGGCCATCGCCAGCTAGCCATTGTCCCTTTTCTAGCGTCACAGGTTCTCCCGTGAGAGCATCGATCATTGCATTATCGGACGGAGTACTTTGGTAAACGAGACGAGCTTGGCCCTTCGTGTTAGCGGCGAGAGGCCGAATCATCTGTGGAACATAGTATTGGAGTTGAAGCAGCTTATGCTCACTAAACGATTGGCGAGCCTTATCATCCCCGATCACACCTTGAGCAGAAAGCAAGTCTTCTGAGCTCCAATTGACATTATAACTTGTGACTCGACCATCCCCGCCATGCACTTGAACATTGATAGCATTGCTGGGAAAAGGGATTCCATTGACCATACGTTTCCACTGAAACGAGTAAGTGACTGGTCCATAATTGTTCAGTGGAATGACCCGGGAATCCTGTGGAACATACTCTAATTCTCCTAAACGAGAAGCTAACATCTTATTCACAAGCTGTTGCGCCGTTTCCTTCGCTTCTGTATAAGAAATTTTCGGCAAATTGAATCCCGATTCTGCTGGAAGAGTATTCTTCCAGTAATTCGTGCTTAAAATTTCACCGCTGTTCACGTCCACTTGGGCCGAAAAACTTCCGCCGTCCTGGTCTGGCTTCGACCAATTCAAAGACCAACTTTGCCGGTTATTATAACTGTTAAACCCTGAAGTAAATTGATCGAATTCCTTTGGAACCTCAAAATTTTGTTTGACTGAAGCAATCGCTTGTTCAAGACTAATGTCCGTTTTGGCTGTCGCAGCAATTATGCCCGTTCTCGCTTCAGCCCCCAAGGCTGGGATCGGAACAATCGTCTGAGCCAAGAACACGAAAGCCATGGGAAACACTAACTTACGAAACATCTTTAGCATGGGAAGCATCATCCCTTCTTCCATATTTTTCTTATACTTCTTCTCTATATTTAGACGCATTTCCTTCTCATTCTATGACGATCGAACTCAATTATTTATAAAATTTTAGCAAATATAGAAAAGTCTATAATTTTCGAAATACTTTTGCCCTCCAGGCAGGTTTTTCCTTGCCTTTGCCGAACTCTTTATCATCCTCTATAGCAAAGTATTTCTATGAAAATAAGTATCAAATTTTCGAAGTTTAGTTTAAGTTTAGATCAGGAGTGAGGAACAATGAAACAACATTTTTGGGTCGTTTCTGCCCTTCTAACCTCATTATTTTTATCAGGTTGTGCTCCCTCCACCTCCGTTTTGACTTCTGCCCATTCCCTCCAGGCGGCTCAGACTTCTAGCGTTGCTGCTGAACCCCTAACCCCGATCGATCGTAAAGAAATTGAAGATCTCACCTTGCTCTTTGCTCAAAAATATTACACCTATACCTTGGAGAACTACACTCAAGTCAATGCGTCGCTACTTCCCGTGATTACCCCAGAATATCAAGCTACATTTGAAAAGATTACAAAGAATGGATTTCTCGCAGCACAAGCAGCAAAGGCTGAATCTAAGGTCGAATCCGTTAGAATTATAGAAGTAGATAAACTTTCCCCTAATCAGGGAAAAGTTCACTTTGAATTCAAAGCCCAGGTCGCTGCCAATGGTCAAGAGACGGAAAATCGCTATAGCACCAAGCTCGACCTGCGCAAAATTGAAGGGCATTGGAAAATCAACGCTATTCTTTCCGAACAGCCTGTAGAATTTTTTAATCTTCAAACCCTACTTTAGCGGAATTCAACAAAGGGGCATCTCGCTTCGTTTTCCGAAGAAAGATGCCCCTTTTCTATATCTCTTTTTTAACTTTTCATCTGGAAATTATTCGAAAAAGTAGTATCATATCTCTATGTGTACAATGTCAAATAGAGGTTAGCTATCGAAACCCGTAGAGAGAGATCGAGAGAGGAGCCCCTCAAGATGGTTGCAAATATAAAAAGTAGATTAAGTGAACTTAAAGATTCGCCTAAATATCGTTATCTTATTTTGGCCAACGTGTCAGTGGGGACCTTTATGTCTACTTTAGATTCAAGCATCGTCAACGTCGCTTTGCCCACAATCTCCACCCAGCTTCATACTGATTTATCCACTTTGCAGTGGGTCGTTACCGCCTATTTATTGACGATCACCAGTTTACTCCCTATCTTCGGGCGGGTCGCCGATTTAATCGGCCGCAAAAAGATATTTTCCCTTGGGTTTATCCTTTTCACCCTTGGTTCACTTTTATGCGGTTTAGCCGATAACATCTGGATGCTCGTCGGTATGCGTATCTTCCAAGCGCTTGGAGCTTCAATGCTGATGTCCAACAGCGCGGCAATTATTACTGCCAATTTCCCACCCCAGGAACGGGGGAGGGCATTAGGCTTAACCGGAACTGTGGTTGCTCTGGGAAATCTATCTGGGCCAGCCATTGGCGGACTCATAATTAGTTTCACTGGTTGGCGTTCAATTTTTTGGATCAACTTACCCATTGGTATCCTAGGTTATCTTGCCGCTCAAATGGTCCTGCCCAAGGATAAACCCCAACGGGGAGAGGAAACCTTCGATATCCTGGGAGCCATCTTTTTTACCTTGGGAATGCTAAGTCTCTTATTTGCGATCAATAACGGTCAAGACAGGGGATGGACATCCCCTGTCATTCTTCTCGGGCTCTTCCTTGGAATTCTCCTTCTAAGTCTGTTTCTCCGCTGGGAAACCAAGGTATCCCACCCGATGATCGATCTTTCTCTCTTTCGGAACCGCCCCTTTCTAATCGGGAACCTTTCCGGCTTTCTCTCCTTCGCAGCCCTGTTTACGAATACGATGCTCATGCCCTTTTACTTGCAACACGTTCTTAATTACCAACCCCTGCACGTTGGATTAATGATGTCTGTTTTCCCGATTGTCATGATTTTTGTTGCCCCAATAAGCGGTCATGTCTCAGATCGCATCGGCCCTGTTGCTTTAACAACGAGTGGCTTACTCATTACCGCGCTCGGCCTATTTTACCTCACAAGCGTGAGTGCCACTTCAACTGCTTTGCAGATTTTTCCTGGCCCGCTCCTCATAGGGCTTGGGTCTAGCCTGTTCCAATCTCCGAATAACAGCAGTGTCATGAGTTCTGTTCCGAAACCGAAACTGGGCTTAGCAGGAGGAATCAATGCTTTGGTCCGGAATTTAGGAATGGTTGTGGGGATTGCCTTATCCGTCACGCTTTTTGAAAATCGGCAAGCCGCTGCTTTGCGCGGCATCGGAAATGCAACCTCCGCCCAACAAACGTCATCGTTTCTGATTGCTTATCATACGGTTCTCTTCGTTGGAGCAGCACTTGCCTTAATCGGTGCGATCATTTCCTTGAACCGTAAAGGATACGCTTTAGCAGAAACAAGTACTCCCCGCCCAAAGTCTTGAAAATTACAATACGTATTCCCACGATTTAAAAATATCCGCCCGTTCCCATAATCTTGTATAAAGCTTTCCCGCGTTTAGGAGTTCCTGATGTGTTCCCTGTTCCACGATTTCCCCCTCATTTATGACGACAATTTCATCCAAGTTTTGCACAATCGGTAGATGATGCGAGATGACTAAGACTGTCCGATTCTTCATTAAATTAAGCATTTCCTGCATAACGTCCCGTTCTGTCACTGGATCAAGCCCTGTCGTGGCTTCATCCAAAATCAGAATTGGGGCGTCTTTTAATATCACTCGAGCAATCGCCAAGCGTTGCCGTTGTCCGCCCGAGAGTTTAAGTCCTTCTTCCCCGATCATGCTTTCATACCCTTGCGGCAGGGACAGAATATAGTCATGGATTTTAGCCTTGCGGCAGGCTTCATATAATTCTTTATCCGTTGCCTGAGGTTTGGCCAGTAAGAGATTTTCCTTAACCGTAGCATTAAAAAGATGGGTTTTCTGCGTCACCACCCCCAAAAGCTGCCGTACCTCCTCCGAATTCAAGGACTTGAGTTCCTTGCCACCCAATTTTATACTTCCCTCATGGTAATCCCAATACCTCAGAAAGAGATTAACGAGACTGCTCTTGCCTGCGCCACTTGGGCCAACGATTCCTAGCTTTCCTTTCAGGGGTACTTCAAAGGAGAGATTCTTCAAAACATAGGGATCATTTTTTGTATAACGAAAACTGAGATGCGAAATTTCCAAGCAGGGAGAAGAATCCCAAGTATATGAGGAAGAAAGAGCGGGAAAAGTTTCCTCAACTTCTGGCTTTAATTCCTTCAACTCCCACAAACGATCCGCAGCTGCACGATTTTCCTCAAGGTTTTGTAAGGACATCGGTAACGCCTGAATCGCCTCAAAGCTGCTTAAGACTCCCAGCGCAAGCATCCCGAGATAGACCCCATCGAGTTTTCCTTGTCTGACAAGGGTTATCCCTAAGACAAGCACCAGCCACATTCCCAAATTAGAAACCATTCCCAGAGCTGCCCCTGATAGCCCTGATAAGCGAGCATAACTTCTTTGCGCTAAACTATAGCTTTTTTGGGTGGCTTGGAATTTTTCCAGGTACACCGCTTCTTGTCCAAAGGAAAGCAGTTCTGTCATCCCCTGGATGAGATCAAGCGTCTGGATTTGAAGTTGGACTTTTTCCTTAAGCTTACGCTCTCCCGCTCTTTGACCTAGAGCCTTAATAATAAAAGGAATTCCAACTCCCCCGATTAAAAAAAGCGCAGCAAGGATAAGGGGCATTCTCCGGTCGAAGGGTGCCAAAAATAAACCAAACCCTAACAAGACTAGGAAAGCAACTAAGGGGGGAGCGAGCACTCGCAAATAGAGATCTTTCTGGATTTCTACATCCCCAACAATTCGGCTGAGTAAATCCCCACTCTTGATAAACATTAGTCGTGCTGGTGCTAAGGGTTCAATCGCTTCATAAACACTGACTCTAATCCGGCTTAGGATGCGGAAGGTTACATCATGAGAAACATAACGTTCACAATAACGGAACACGGCTCGAGCAATCCCAAAAAAGCGCACGCCAACAATTACCTGCATTAAATCCATGACGGCAGGATGAAGAGCTGCTCTGGCCAAAAGATAGGCTGCTGTTGCCATCAAGCCAATATGACTGGAAATCGTCAGCGCGCTTAAAAGAAGCGCTAGCAAAATACGCCCTTTATAAGGAGCCATCTGCCGAAGTAAAAACGTAAGTCCTTTCATTCTGTCACACCTCGGTATTCCTGGACAAAACGGGAATAAAGTCCTTGTTGCTGTACCAATTCCTGATGTGATCCTGTTTCCACAATTTTTCCTTGATCAAGAACGAGAATTCGGTCGGCCTGACAGACTGTATTCATGCGATGTGCGATCATCAGCACTGTTCGTCCTGCCATCAACTCCGTCAAAGAGTTTTGAATGACAGACTCACTCTCAGCGTCTAACCCTTCTGTCGCTTCATCCAAAAGCAACAACGAGGCATTTTTCAAGAAAGCCCGAGCAATCGCAATCCGTTGAGCTTGACCTCCGCTTAAGCTGGCTCCTCCTTCTCCCACCAAGGTCTGATACCCTTGGGGAAAGCTGACAATAAAATCATGGGCTGCTGCCTTTTGCGCCGCCTCTTTCACCTCAGAATCCAGAGCCTCTGGACGAGCCAAACGGATATTCTCTTCGATCGTGCCTGAGAAGAGATACGGCTGTTGGGACAAATAAGCGATATGCGAGCGCCACTGGGCAGGAGGGAATTGCCCGAGCGGGATTCCCGAGATCAAGATTTCACCCTTTGTCGGTTCAATAAAGCGCATAAGTAGTGAAAAAGCCGAACTTTTGCCAGCACCACTCGGACCAACGAGCGCCACGCGTTCGCCCGAACGGACATCGAAGCTAAGGTCATCAAGGGCTGGAGCTTCCTTCGCTGCGTAGACGAGAGAAACCTGTTTAAACGACAAGGTCAAATCTTTGGGGATCCCCGTTATGGACATATTTGATTCCATCTCTTGATGAAGCACATCGCCTTCTAGATTCTCAACTTGATTCAGAACCTCATAGATCCGGTTAGCTGCATTTACTCCCGAAAGACTCGCATGGAACTGCAAGCCTAAATTCCGTAAGGGCTGATAGAATTCTGGAGCTATGACCAGCAGAAAAAGGGCCTCCTCAAAGGAAATCTTGCCATAGACCAGCCTTAACCCTAAAGCAACTGCTACAAGAGCTGTACTGATTGTCGCCATGAATTCCAAAACCAAGGCTGATAAAAAAGCAATCCGTAAGACACTTAGGGTTGTCCGCCGAAAAGAATCGCTCACCCTCCCAATAACGCGGGCTTGATCTTGGCTGCGACCAAAGACCTTCAGAGTGGCTAATCCCTGGAGCATATCCAGAAAATGAGCACTCATCCAACTTAGGGCTCGCCATTGCTGCAAGGACTTCTTTTCGGCGAGTTTACCAATCAGCATCATAAAAACTGGAATCAGCGGGCCGGTTAAGAGGAGGATCATCCCGGATTCATAATCTAAGGGGAAAACATAAAAGAGAATAAAAAGCGGAATTAAACCCGCTAAAGCAAGTTGGGGTAAATAACGCGCAAAATAATCCTCTAAAGCTTCGATCCCTTCGATTGCCGTGTTCACCAATTCCCCCGCCCGTTCCCCCCGAGCATAAAGGGGACCTAATTGGATTAACGTTTTTAGGAAACGTTCCCTCAAGTTTTCCTTAATCCTGATCGCCGCTTCATGGGCTGTAACTTCGCTAAACCACTGTACGATGCCTCGGACCACCAAAATTCCTAATATCCACATGAGTGAGTTCCAAACTTGAGGTAACATCGCCCCCTGGAGAAAAACCTCGGCCACAATATGGGAAAAAGCACGAGCCTGGACAACAGCCAACCCTGCTATGGCAACCCCAAGTCCGATAGTTATCATGAGAAAATTCGAAACGCGACGTGATTCATGCAGGAGCCGTTTATCGATCATATCTTCATCCCCTAATTCTAAGAAAAGAGTTTCCTTTATCCGATTGGCTAACTGTGTCCTTTGCTCGGTAATATTTATTCTCCATGAAGCACCCATTATCCTCGCAGAAATGCGAAAAAAGGGCAAGTTGTGACTTGCCCTAACTCGCTTGAATTTTTTCTTACCTCTTCTGTCCTGCTTAATAGTGTAAATCTTTCGAGGTAATCCTCTTCCGGAATATCCAGTAGGTCCAGGCTTGATAGGCCAGGACAATCGGAACCATCGTTAACGCGACAATCGTCAGGATTTTCAGGGTATACGGATTTGATGATGCGTTATAAATGGTTAAACTCCATTCCGGGTTCAGGCTCGAAACCATAACCCGGGGGAAAAGTCCCCAGAAAATGGAAACCGTTAGGAAGACAATCGTTAACGCACTCGAAATGAATGCCCAGCCGCTTTTTCCGCTCCGTGCCATAATATTAGCCAAGACTAGGGCTAGAGCACACGCCAGTAGGACAATTGTAGCGCCGTTATTCGCCAAAAGATCCGTCTCGAAAAAGGTCATTACCGCAAAAACGACGACGGCAAGGACCGTCACTACCCCAATTTTCTTGGCCGCCTTCTGTACTTTTTGGAGTATTTCCCCTTCGGTCTTAAGGCTTAAGTAGAGTGCTCCATGAAGCGTGAACAAAAGGAAAGTCGATACTCCCCCTAAGATAGCATAAGGAGAGACAAGATCAAAGAAGTTTCCGGCAAATTGCATCTTCGCGTCAATCGGGACTCCGCGTAACAAATCAGCGCCAGCAACACCCCAAAGGATCGCCGACAAAGCACTGCCGATAAAGATCATCCAGTCCCAAAAATTTCGCCATTGAGGACTTCGGTCCGAGCTTCTAAATTCAAAAGCCACTCCGCGAACAATCAGTGCGACAAGGATCAGGAAAAGTGGCAGGTAGAATCCACTAAACAAAGTAGCATACCAGTTTGGAAAAGCGGCAAATAATGCGCCACCAGCAGTGATCATCCAAACTTCATTGCCATCCCAGACCGGTCCAATCGTGTTGATTAAAATGCGGCGTTCGGTGTCGTTTTTACCTAGGAACGGAAGTAAGATGCCCACGCCAAAGTCAAACCCTTCCAGGAAAAAGAACCCGGCAAAAAGCACCATAATTAAAATAAACCACAAAATGTTTAAGTCCATAAGGATGCCCCCTTCGCCACATTGTCAGCCGACTCAGTCGCCACTCCATCCGGGCCTTGTTTCACAAATTTCACGAGAAGATATACATCCGCTACGGCTAAGACCCCATAGATCAGCGTAAAGGCAATCAATGTCGTTAGAACCTGACCGGCTGGAACGACTGTGGAAACACCTGATGCCGTCTTTTGCAAGCCATAGACAATCCAAGGCTGCCTTCCCGACTCCGCCATGAACCACCCCGTCGTACTTGCAATATAAGGCAGGGGGATTGACCAGAGAAGTACTTTTAAGAACCATGTCTTCTGTTCAAAACGTTGAGTCTTCCAAAAGTAGAGTCCGAGCAAAACGAGTAAAACCATTAAGCTTCCTATCCCCACCATGATCCGGAAGCTCCAAAAAAGCGGTGTTACTGAGGGTACATAATCACCGGGGCCGTATTTTTGGACATCAGCTGCCTGAAGTTCTTTAATTCCTTTCACTTCTGCTGTGAAATTGTTATAAGAAAGAAAACTTAATACACCCGGGATTTTAAGCTCGAAGTTGTTCTTCTGACCTTGTTCATCAATTGAAGCGACAACATTAAAACCAGCCGGCTGCTCCGTATCCCAGTGCGCTTCGACCGCAGCCATTTTCATCGGTTGGGCCTGAACGAGATGAATCCCTTGTAAATGTCCAATTCCAGCTACACCAAAAACGCTAATTGCGCCGAAAATAATCGCTATTTTAAAAGATCGACGGAAAACTTCCGGAGAATTTTTCTTAAGTAGATGATAAGCACTAATACCGAGGACGAAAAAAGCTGCTGTGGTGAAACCACTCAACACGGTATGCGGGAACTGATAGAAGACGTGTGGATTCGTGATCAAGGCAAGGAAACTCTCCATTTCGGCACGGCCATTGCGCAAAACATAACCGACTGGTTCTTGCATAAAGGAGTTGGCAATTAAAATCCACAAGGCTGACATATTACTAGCAATAGCAACCAGCCAAATGCATAAGGCATGGATTTTCTTAGGGAGTTTCTCCCAACCAAAAACCCAGAGGCCGAGAAAGGTTGATTCCAAAAAGAAAGCTAATAGCGCCTCAATCGCCAGAGGTGCACCGAAGATATCTCCCATGAACCGAGAATACTCAGACCAGTTCATGCCAAACTGGAATTCCTGGACCAGACCTGTTACAACACCGACAGCGAAATTGATGAGAAAAAGTTTACCCCAGAATTTTGTCATCTTCTTGTAGGTTTCGTCTCCTGATCGAACATACATGGTTTCCATAATAGCTACCAGAACGGATAATCCGAGCGTAAGTGGTACAAAGAGGAAATGATACGATGTCGTCACAGCAAATTGCAATCTGGCTAAGATCAACTGACTCATTCAATGTCCTCCTATCTTTAGATTACTAAAGTTTTATCTATGTATTCGTTGAGATCTACCCTTGTGCATGGGGTATCAAGGAGGGGAAAATAAATCCAGCATCTGATCGCCTCTTTTCTTCATAAAATAATTTTAAATTAATATTTAGTATTACACTTACATTTTATTTATTTTAATTCTAATTGTCAATCTTTATATAAGCCTTTATTTAAAAATTCTATAATTTTCCGAGACTTGTGCATATTCGAACTCAAACATAAATACTAAAAAAGGAAAATGCATTGACCTCATAAGTTGATCAACACCTTTTCCCATCCTTTGTGCATCCCCCGTAACTGCCCCGACCGTGTCTGCATCTTCGCCAAGATTAACGGCTTTAAGCAAGGTCTCCTTAAAATTAGCGGACTGCAGGACTGCAGGTAATCCCAACGCATCCCCCACGATCACCCCGAGAATTCCACCTTTGATGCGGTCGTTATTCTCATAATTCATGGTATCCACTCCTCTAAACAGATATCACCTGTTCCTAGAATTTATCCATTTATTCGCCCTCTTTAGAAATATTCTGGTAGGCCGTTCTCTCAATCTCCTCCCTTCTGATACCTTAAAGGCTAAACACAGTCTGTAGACCTTCGATCAATTGCTGCATACTCAACTTATCCTTGATGGCCACCCGAATATACTGACCCTCCAGCCCTTGGAAGTTATCACAATTACGGACCAGAATCCCCAGTGCCCCTAGTTTCTCCACAACTTCGGCCGCAGTCCGATCCTGCACTTCGATCAAGGCAAAGTTGACAAATGTTGAATGTAAAGTTAAATGTGCCAATGAAGCATTCTGAAACTGATTATAGAAAAAGTCCCTGCTCTCGTTCAACTTCTGACGAACTTCATCGGGAAAGGCAGAATCCCTTAATACCTCTCTTCCCGCTTCTTCGGCCAATACATTGACAGACCAGGGATCTCTAAACTTTCGTACGTAATCTAGGGTTTCAGGGTGAGCAAAAAGTGCCCCCAACCGAATCCCCGGTAAGGAAAAAAACTTGGTCATCGAATATAGGACAACCAGTTGATGATGCTCCTGAAGAAAGGTTTTAGCTGTCCAACGATGATTCTCACTCAAAAACTCATAGAAAGACTCATCAAAGAAAACCCAACAGTTTAACGTTTCCGCGATTTGAAGGATCAGCTTAAATTGTTCTGGCCCCATTAAACTACCCGTCGGATTATGAGGTGAATTAAGATAGACTAGATCACAGCCGGTCAGAGCATTTTGCCATAATGATATAAATTCTTCGCGTTCTTCAGATGTTTCCACACCGGGTAAGCTATTCCATCCTTGAACGCCTAAAGTTAAATAGCGTATTTCTGCATTTACAGCCTGGGCTGCGCGCTGATATTCACCGAAGCTGGGTACAGGAATCAATACTCTTTTTGGCTGCAAAGCTAGCGTCAGACTAAAAAGAAGTTCTCCTGCCCCATTTCCGACCAAAATTTGCTCGGGTGAGAGTTCGAATTGCTGGGCTAATTTTGAAGTAAGACGCTTGTATTCTGGATCGGGATAATGCGTGATTTCGGGTAAAGCTCTTTTTAGACACTGCCAAACACCTGCTGGCGGTCCAAAAGGATTGATATTAGCCGATAGATCGATAAATTTTTCTCTACCGTATCTCTCCTGAGCTGCGCGTAAGTTGCCCCCATGCATTCGTATCCCCCCCTTTTTGTTCCAGCTTTGTGTCTTCCCACTCGCCCTCGGTTGAGAAGCTTTGAATCCCACCATTGCGCGTTTCCATCCATTCGATATTGACCGGATTAAAGTGGAAACGAATGTTTTCTAAAATCTCCTTTTTCTGGAGCACCGATAGGTTTGGAGGGAAGACCCCTGCCAGTAAAGTCCCACTGTGAGCGGTAATCATCCCTAAGCCGCCAATCTGTTGCACCAAATGAAGGAGTTCTGCGGCATAAGGCTTGGGATTGATCTCTTGATTACACTGGGCACTGATTGTCCCGGCATAAGCCAGTTTCTCTAAATCGGAATGAGCTATGCCCTCATCGAAAATGGTTAAAGCCTTCTGAATCCTTCCTTCATTTTTTCGATAATGAACATTCAGCTCAGAGCGGGCATTAAAAGATTGAGTATCAAGTGTTCCTCCCCAATCGAGAACCAACAGTTGCGCTGGCACATTGGCTCCGATTTTCCGAATGTATTTTCCATCCTGATGCGCGAATTCTGTAAGGCCGGGAAACATCACCGGATCAGAGGGTTCGATCGCTAAGGCGATACGAGCCAGATCTACAGGTTCCCAAGATATTCCCAAGGAACTGAGTGCTGCTGCCATTACTGCTGAAAGATCGGCCGTTGAGCTTGCCATGCCTTTACCTACTGGAAGCTCAGAACAGAAATTCACCCTGCCCTCACACTTGAAGTCAAATCGTTCAGCCAGAAGGGCTAAAGCTTTTTCGGTTTTCCTTTTATGAGCAGGTAACTGCCATGAGCCCCTCTTTCCCGCTTTCTGGGGAAGCCTAACACAGCGTGTTTCGACTTCGACATAGCGATCAACCGGGCAATCAATCAGAAAAGGGGTCCCCTCTTTTGCTCCTTGAATCCACTCTCCACAGGTACCTGGGCAACGGGCTCGACCATAATAAGAACTCATTAATATTCAATCCCCCTGCGACTCCGAATACCTTCTTGAAAGGGATGTTTCACCGCTTTCAGTTCCCACCACTCATCGACCTCCCCTAACCATTCCTGCGGAAAATTTCGCCCCGTTAAGATCCAGTCGATTGCAGGAGCAGATTGAAGGATGCTTCGGAGTTCATCTGATGGTAAGAACCCACGGTTTAGCGCATGACTGACTTCATCTAGAATAATCATTTCGTAGTGAGAACTTTGGACCTGCTCCTTTAAAAAGGTTAAACCTTCCCGTACTAGTGGAAGTGCGAACTCAGGATCACGATTCTTCCGGAAACATTCTCCGCACCCAGTACAATGTCTAAGACCCGTACGAATCATCCCTGCCCATTTGCACCCGACACCAAATTGTACAAGGGGTATCCCCAGGCGGTTTAAGCCATAGAGTTCTCCCATATAAGTGCTTCCTTTGAGAAATTGGAGGATCAGAATTTTCGCTCCACGGGAAGAAGCGATTAAAGCCTGACCGATTGCCGAAGTTGTTTTTCCTTTGCCCTCTCCCGTATACACCCGAATCATCGTCGAACTCCTCTGTCCTGAATCCAGTTCTTCCAGTGATCCAAGAGTTCAGGATGGCCTGCAAAGTTGATATGAAGATAAGATCCAAAAATATTTTGTCGGGCATATCCTTCCATCTGCTTAAGCTGTCCTGCTTTAAACAACTGCCAGGCAGAGTGATCTTCAGCTTCAGATTTCCCCTTGAATTGAACCCGTGAATAGTGAAATTCATGTCCATGTACCGTTGTCCCCGCCTGGCCCAAAAAGTTATCTCGAGTCATAACCCCAGACCGATAACCCATTCCTTGCAACCGGGACATCATCTCAGCCTCTTCAGGAATTAACGAAGCCATCGGAAAACGTCTACCTTCGAAATCGGTAATCGCTTGACTTAGATACATATAGCCGCCACATTCAGCATAAATTCCTTTACCTTCACGCGCAAGCTCAGCCAAGGATTGGATAAAGGTCTGATTTTGGCTCAACTGCTCAAGATGCAGTTCAGGAAAACCTCCGCCGAGGAAAATTCCTGCTAAATCCTCAGGCAGGACTGAATCGTGTAAGGGGCTGAAGGGAACGAGCACAAATCCTAACTCTTCCGCCTTTTCCAAAGCGTCTTGATAATAGAACGTAAAGGCTTCGTCCGAGGCAATCCCCAAGCGAGGACGAAAATCTTGGACTTCTACCCCTGTTTTTCCGAGGAAAGGATTTTTATTTTCCACTGCTTTTCTAGTTTGAAGCTTATTTACAGAATTGTTGATGGATTCATCAGAAAAATCTTCTGCCTGCAACATCACCTGTTCCAGTTGTTCAAGATCAAGGTAGGCTGTTATCACACGGTTAAGATCTTCCCAAAAGGTTTCTTGAAATTTCCGTTCCTGGGAGGGGACTAACCCTAAATGCCGCTCTGGAAGATGTAAGGACTCTTCCTTAGGGACGGCTCCCAAAACAGGAACATTAATCTCAGCCATCGCTTCTCTCAATAATTCCTCTTGAGCATTGGATTTAACCCGGTTCAAGATGACCCCACGAATCTTCACCTGCGGGTCAAAGGTACAAAACCCCTGAACCAAGGCGGCCACACTACGAGACATATTGATGGCATCGATCACCAGGATCACCGGCGCCTGCAGTTGTTTCGCCACATCGGCAGTACTTCCGAAGCCCTGCGTTCCGGACATGCCATCAAAAAGCCCCATCACTCCCTCGATGACAGCCCATTGATTTGCCGCCGTCCGAGCGAAAACAGAAGTGAGGTGTTCTCCAAGCAGCCAACGATCTAGGTTGCGCGAGGGTCTACCCGTGGCTAAGGCATGGAACGTGGGATCGATATAATCGGGCCCGATTTTATAACCTTGCACAGGATGTTTCCGGCTAGTTAAGACGGACATAATTCCTGTCGCCAAAGTTGTCTTGCCCACTCCACTATGGGTTCCGGCAATCACGACACGTGGAATATTCATGATTCACCCCTCCTCTCCGCCAAACTCTAAAGGCATAATGTGTGTTTAACTTATATCACTGAATTAAGAGCTACGAGAACTCCCCAGAATATCCCACAAGCAAGCCAAGTAGCCCATCGGACTAGGCTTTCACAAACCAAAATATCTCTCCAGGTTAATTCATGCAAGGGATCCCCCATCTCTGCTCGGTGGTGAGATTTCCCGTGATAGATATTGATTCCCCCTAAACGGACTCCCAGTAATCCTGCGACAATGCTTTCCGGGTTTCCACCGTTCGGGCTCGGGTGAGCCTTGGCATCCCGTTTCCAGATCTGATAAGCGTGGCGGACGGGCAATCTTTTCAACCCTCCCGTTAAAAGCAGAATTCCTACCGCAAGTCTGGCGGGAATATAGTTGGCCAAGTCATCCGTGCGTGCCGCAAACCAACCAAAATCGTGATAACGTTCATTCCGATACCCAATCATTGAATCGAGTGTGCTCACAGCCTTAAAGGCCATCGCCAGGGGTGCTCCGCCAATAGTCATGTAAAAAAGGGGAGACAGAATTCCATCCACAAAATTCTCCGCTAAAGTCTCCACCGTTCCTCGGACTATCTCCGCCTCGGAAAGGTTACGAGTATCTCGGCTGACAAACCACCCCAGTTTCTGGCGTGCTTCGGGAAGATTGCCTTGCCGCAATGGCGCCAGGACCGTTTTACCGGCATCTAACAGGGACTTGCTGGCGAGAGTGGAAGCAAAAAGCACGACTTCTAACCCAATTCCTAGCAGAGGATGAATTCGAGTTGCCCCCCCCATAATTCCCGCTGTCAAGAGCCAACTAATACTTACAAGAAAAATTGTAAGCAACGCTCCGCTGAGATGCCGAAATTGACGTGTTCCTTGATTCAAATGTTTCTCCGCCCAGGAAATGACTTTTCCCATCTCAACAACAGGATGCGGCCATCCTCGAGGATCCCCTATGATCTGGTCCAAGACAAAACCGAAGAGGTAGGTCAAAGGTGCGGGAGTGATCACGCCAAACACTCACTTTCAAGTCCCATGATTTGACGAATCTTTTCCATGTCAACACTCTTGCGAACAAGCTCGGCGAGCTCATTAAACGCCTGTTCCCGAATTGCAGCCTGCGAGGGAGAGCTCGTAACCGAACGTTTCTCTCGTCTTCTTTCCCAGAGCCACTCAAGCAAGGCTGTTCGTAAAGAATCATTATCAAAAAGCCCATGCAAATACGTTCCGATAGCACTTCCAGCCTGGACACCATCTCCATAGGTTGTATCCTGACCCTGAATCTCGAAAAGTGTATCCCCCTCAACAAAGGAACGGCCCATATGAATTTCGTAGCCCTGGATCGCCTCGCCCAGACATTTTTGGAGAAAAAGGGGCCCTGCGAGCACGGTTCCTCGGCTCTGAACGGTATGCTTTGCCAATGCGAACTCTGTCTCGAGGGGTAAAATTCCCAAGCCCTCAATTTCCTCAAGCTCTGACTCCGTATGCAGAGGATCCCGAACGACCCGCCCTAGCATTTGATAGCCGCCGCAAATCCCAATCAGAGGAACTTCGTCTTTCCAGGAGCCTTGGAGTTTTTCCGCCAACCCATTCTCCCAGAGAAAACGGAGATCAGCCAACGTATTTTTACTCCCCGGAACAATGACTAAATCCGGATTTCCCCATTCTTCAACGCTTTTCACATAACGTAAAGCCACATCTGGCTCATCTTCTAAAGGATCAAAATCCGTGAAGTTTGAAAGATAAGGCAGGCGAATGACCGCAATATCTAACCGGGGTTCATTAGCTCCACTTTTGTCGACCTTTTCTCCCTGAGTCCCCAGTTCCTCCAGCACAACTGAATCTTCCTCAGGAATTCGAAAGTGATTAAAATAAGGGACCACTCCAACTACCGGAATCCCAGTCTTTTGTTCTAAAAAGTCAAGTGCAGGCTGAAGAAGTGCGAGTTCCCCACGGAACTTGTTAAGAATAATCCCGCGAACCATCAGTCGTTCTTCCGGCTCTAACAATTCCAAGGTACCAACAACTGCAGCAAGAGCTCCGCCCCGATCAATATCCGCAACTAAAAGCACCGGAACTTGTCCCTCAAGCGCAACCCTCATATTAACAATATCATTCTGTTTAAGATTGACTTCCGCTGGGCTTCCCGCGCCTTCAATAATAACGACTTCATTTTCCTGCAGAAGAGCATGAAGGGCCTCTTGTACCACTGGCCAGGTCTTTCTCTGATATTCCCCGTGGTAGCTCAGAGCAGACATCATCCCCTGCGATTTCCCCATGATCACGACTTGAGAACCCGTATGACCAGTCGGTTTGAGGAGAATGGGGTTCATCCGCACATCAGGTTCTACCCCAGCTGCTTGAGCTTGGACAACCTGGGCCCGGCCCATTTCTCCGCCTGAGATTGTGATGAAAGAGTTGAGGGCCATATTCTGGGCTTTAAAGGGACTAACCTGATACCCTTCCTGATAGAAAATCCGGCAGAAGGCCGCCGCTAAAACGCTTTTGCCCACATTTGAAGACGTCCCTTGAACCATCAGACGAGCTGCACGACCTGGCTTTAGCGGTTGCTGGTAATCAGCTTCTATGGCTTCATTATTCATGATTAATCACCTCCAAGATGTCAGTTATTCCTATAAGCCGCTATGGTTATAGCGTTGAAGAGCCAGTAATGTAGCTTTCGGGTCTTTGCCCAGTCCACTCTTCGAAGCGAGTTACGATTACAGTAAGCGAGGACTCTACGCGAGCAGATACCAAGCTTGGGCAAAACTGCGCTTCCTTTAGCGGGACGAGTCACACGATGTGGCTCGCCGACTGTGAGCCAAGGCGACGGCACAGGACGTGCCTAGTGCAGAGTGCGCCATGGACGGCATAGCAGCTCTGCGCGGCGAATTGGGAGGGGATCCCGCAGCTTGCATCAAGCAGTTATACCCTTAGCTTGGTCTGCGAGCGTACGTCCAAGCGTCTGTAACGTAACTCCGCTTGCAAAACCTACTGCACAACCCTACAGCGTCCGCCCGACAGCCAAGTAAATCAACGCATTCACAACCGTTGCCGCAAGCGGGCTCCCACCACGGGTTCCCAAAACCGTTATCGAGGGAAACTCCTGTTTTTGCCAAAGCAGATCCTTCGATTCCTTCGCTCCGACAAAGCCCACAGGAATCCCGATAATCAAGGCCGGACGGTATTCCGGATCTTGGGCAAGCTCCAATACCTCGATCAAGGCAGTCGGTGCATTACCTACGGCAACAATCGCTCCCCGCAAACGTTCTTTATTCAGCCGGAGAGCAGTCATCGTCCGGGTAAGCCCCCATTCAGCCGCTTTTTGGGGAATACGTGGATCCCCTAAAAAACATTCCGCGCTCCCGCCTAATTCTGCTAGGGCCTTTTTGGCAATGCCTGCCCGTACCATTTCCACATCGGTAATCACTGAAGCCCCTTGATTCAAAGCGTGAAGTCCTACTTCGATAGCGCGTTCATGAATAGCGATCGCAGGCTCCAGCCCTAAATCTCCGCTCGTGTGAATCAACCGCTCTACGACTTTTAGCTCTTGTGCGTTCCACACCCGTTGCAGATTTTGATGGATGAAGGACATGCTATCGCGTTCGATTTGGGCCGGATCCGTTAAGAAATTATTCATACCCCTAAAGCCTCCTTGATCCGCAAACTCGCTAAGAAGGCAATTGAATCATCCGCACCCAGTTCAGATGTAAAGACAATCTCCACTTCCGGGTATTTTTCCTGAATTTCACGAACTTCCTCATGGATATCCACTGTCACATGCATTCCTCGAAAAAGGAATAAAGGCATGATGATAATTTTCTGGGCACCCGCCGTAACTTTCGCCTCAACGGTTTCTGGCAGACTCGGTTCCCAGTGAGCCATAAACGCTGGTGTAACCTCACGGTCTAAGATTTCGCTCACTTTCTGGCCAACTTCCAGTAAACTTTCATTGGCTTCCTTCCGCCGGCTTCCATGCCCGAGAAGTATAATTTCTGTATTCATTTAAACTCCTCCACCCTTTGCAAAAATTCCTCTATTGTTTCCACAGGTTCTAATTTCTCACTTTGGGGGCGCTCTAAAACTATGATCGGGATCTCTAATTTAAGACAGGCCTTAATCTTTTCTTCCGTTCCTCCGACCTGACCGCTCTCCTTGGTGATAACGACATCAATTTTAAGTTGCTCCCAAAGCGCTTCATTAAAGCGTTGGCTAAAAGGTCCCTGGGCAGCAATGATCTGGTACGGTTTAAATCCGAGAGCTTCACACTGACGTAACACTTCAGCCTTCGGCAAGACTCGTACGAAAATTTCTCGCTTCTTAAACCCCTGTACTTCCAACCAATCTTTTAAATTCTTGCTCCCCGTACTCAAGAAAATTCGCTGCCCCAAGTGGCAGGCCAACTTACCCGCTTCCTCTAATCCGGCCGCCCAATGGATGAGTGGAGAATCTTCACTTGAAATCTTAGGCCTTTCCCAACGAAAATAGGGAATTTCAGCCTCCTTACTCACCCTACGGGCAAGTTCGTGGATTTTTTCGGCATAAGGATGGGTCGCATCAATCAAGCCCGTAATTGAATTTTGCTCAAATAGATTAAAAAGTCCTGCTTCATCCAATGCCCCGTGACGAGTATGCAGACCTTGAGCTTCGGCAATCTGCGCTCCGTACTCCGTTAAAGTCGAAACCCAAACCTGATGTCCATGGGACTCGAGTTCGCTCGCTAAGCATCGCCCATCCTCTGTTCCGGCGAGAACCAAGAGGTTCATAGAACATATCCTCGCGGTGTAACCATATAGGGGCCGATGACTCGCGTCTGCGAACTTCCGACAATCACTGTAGTCAACATATCAATCGGTAGACTCGTGAACTTATCCAACGTTGAGATTGTAACTTGCGGTGACTCTCCCCGTAGTGCTTCGCGAACGATCCCCACTGGAGTCTCAGGTGAACGAATCTCCAATAGGAGCTTGCGGATCTCTTCAATCTGCCCTTGACGTCCCTTGCTTTTCGGGTTATAGATCGCCAGCACAAAATCTCCTTCAGCTGCCAAACGAGCCCGTTTAAGAATCACTTTCCAAGGAGTAAGAAGATCGCTTAAGCTAATCACGGCAAAATCATGCATTAGCGGTGCTCCCAACTGGGAAGCCGCGGCATTAGCCGCTGTCACACCCGGTATAATCTCCAAGGGCAGATCTAAGCACTCCGCTTCTTGCAAACATTCAATCAAAATCCCAGCCATTCCGTAAATCCCAGCGTCGCCGCTGCTGACCAGAGCGACCGAATGTCCATCCTGGGCTAACTTCACAACTTCCCGGCAACGATCAATTTCCTGACGCATACCTGTAGCTACCACTGTCTTATCCCCAATCAAGGGACGCACAAGGTTTATGTACGTGATATAGCCAGCGACGATATCGACTTCCTCCCAAACTTTTTGAGCACGTACCGACATATGTTCAGGACTTCCCGGTCCAATCCCTACGACAAAAATCTTTCCATACTGATTGCGACCGTGACACCTTTCCGTTTCTGTTTGGGAAGAATCAGCTTCCCTTGCCTCGTCCCCAATAGACTGGCTGCTTCGCATACCCCATCCACTCCAATCTTATCTTTTACATACTCTGACCGGGACAATTCCTGCTGCTCTACGATAGACTGTATTTCAGTTGCTGCAAAGGTTCGAAACGGTACACCCAACTCACGTGCCGCTTCAATCATCCCGACTTCCTGCTGCTTTATATCAATACTGAACATCCCGAAGATACTCTTCTCGGAAGCGCCAATTTCCGTCAGAGCCTCCTGGATTGCTTCTAAAATAAGTTCTTTGCTAATTCCCCGCCGACTTCCTATCCCAATACTCAGGATTCTCGGGACTAATGTAATCCACGGCAAATTCATCTTTTCCTTGTTTACCGTTTTAGCTGCACTCGTGGAAGATATCAGGAAAGGAGTCACCCAAACCGGAGCATCTTCTTTTTCATCCTCGCTGACAAAGATGTAATGTTCATCCTTCCGTAACGGATGCTCCGGGGACAAGCTGACCTCCGACCAAACCTTAAGACGCCCTGTATCTAGAAGACAACGGTTTACATTTTTTAAGCCTTCGACTGGCTCAACCATCCACCCTAGCCTGCGAGCATATTCATCGGGGGCAATCAGGCCTTGAACATCAGTCGCTGTCGTAATCACCGGTTGGGCATTAATCCGATAGGCGATCTCACTGGCCCAAGCATTGGCCCCTCCAAGATGACCAGAGAGCAAGGAGATCACGAATTGTCCTTTTTCATCGAGGACGAGGACTGCTGGATCACGATCCTTACTTTGAAGGAAAGGGGAAATCTGCCGGACCACAATTCCTGTCGCCATTACAAAGATAAGTAAAGAGGACGTCGTCCATAAATCCGGTAGAATCCCCGCCAACCGTTCAAAAGTATGATACTCTTCCTCACCGCTTTCGGAAACATGGCATTTCCGATGAACCCAAAGCTCTGATCGCTCTGTCTGAGAAACAAGCGAAGGTTCTGATTCCTCTATCTGAAAACTACATTGCCCTTCGCGCAAACTTCTGAGGATCCTTTCGCCCGTTGCCAAACCCTGATCTGTGAGCACGATGACAGCACTTTGACCCCTTAATCTTGCTTCAGGCTTCATACCTTCTGCCCCATTCGGTATTCATGCGTAAATTCAGGGTCATAGAGTTTAGATCGTAATCCTTCATGAGGATTGAGAAAATCCCCTACTAAAATCTGAGCCTGTTTCCTGATTCCAGCCTGCTTAACCTTCTCTTCGATCGTCGCCAGAGTTCCGAAAACTTTCTGTTCATCCTCCCAGCTTGCTCTGTAAACCACTGCTACAGGCGTTTCTGGCGCATAACCCGTCAGCAATTCCTGAACTACACGGCCCATATCTTGCACACTCAGGAAAATCGCCATGCTTGCTTGATGCTTAGCGAGTTCAGACAAGCTTTCCCTTTCGGGTACGGGGGTACGCCCAGCCAAACGCGTCAAAATTACGGTCTGACTAACTTCAGGAAGGGTAAACTCCTTTTTCACCGAGGCTGCTGCTGCGAAAACTGAGCTCACCCCGGGAATAACGGAGTAAGTAATTCCGCGTTCCTCGAGAGGTTCCATCTGTTCCTGGATCGCTCCGTAAACACTGGGATCCCCCGTGTGCAGCCTAACTACGGTTTCCCCTTGTTCTACCCCTTCAACCATTAAGCGGAGGGTATCTTCCAAGGTTAAACCTGCACTATCATACAATGGAATTCCGTCCCGACAATAGTTCAGAATCTCCGGATTGACAAGGGAACCCGCATAGATCACCCGATCAGCCGTTTCAAGGATTCTCTTGCCCTTGAGCGTTAGCAGTTCCGGATCGCCGGGGCCTGCTCCAATGAAAATGACTTGGCCTTTATTATTTTCAACCATAACTCTCTCCTCCAATACAGATTCAGTTCATCTCTTCAGCTCACACTTATCTATTGATCAGCACTAAGCTCAAATAATCCACTTTCCCCATTTCTTCCTGCTCCGTCAGTTCGCGGATCTCTTCCCCTACTTGCCCGACTCGAGTTGCCAAAACCGCTCTTCCTCCACTTTCACGAAGGTTCCGAAGAACCTCAGGTAAGTTGCGTGAGACCTTCATCACGACCAGATTCGGGATTTCCGGATATTTATCCACCCCTTCAATCCCCGGCAAGACAAGAAGCGGTTCATCGCCGGTAGCTAGGGGCTGATTCACCTTAGCCGCTGCAGCAGCCATAGCCATGATTCCCGGAACGGTTTCAATTTGTCCCGGGGTAAGCTCTTTTTTCAATAGGTTTAAAAGATAGGTATATGTACTATAGAGAGAGGGATCTCCCAAGGTTAAAAAAGCTACGGATTTTCCAGTATGCAGAACATCTAGAATCTGTGTGGCTGCATTTTGCCAAGCCGCCTGGAGAACCTCTTCATCAGACGTCATTGGCATTTCCAATTCCATCAACCGAATATTCAGAGGGCAGTGAACTTTTGCAATCTCCCAAGCCACACTTTCTCGATCCATTCGGGATTTCGGCACGGCAACACTATCAACATGTTTAAGCACCTCAACCGCTTTTAAAGTGATGAGTTGAGGATCCCCCGGTCCAACTCCAATTCCATAAAACTTTCCTTTTATTGTCATGCGTTTTCTCTCCTTCTGCTGTGGGATTTTGCAAGCGGAGTTACGTTACAGACGCTCGAACTGACGCTCGCAGACCAAGCTAAGGCATAACTGCTAAATTAAAGCTGCGGGATACCCTCCAAATTCGCCATCCTTGGCTCACTGTCGGCGAGTCACGTCGTGTGACTCGTCCCGCTTAAGTAAGCGCAGTTTTGACCAAGCTTGGTTTCTGCTCGACATATAGTCCTCGCTTACTGTAATCGTAACTCGCTTCGAAGCATTACTTGGGTAAGGATCCGGAATTGTAGCTTTTCGCGTACGAGTGAACGATTTCTTCGGAGGGGCGTTGAGACGAACGAAGCTTCCGTAGGACAGCGTCGCCGAGGGCTTGGCCATGGAGGGCCTGATGTCGCGGGCGCATGGACGCGCAGGAGCGACGCACTTGCAGTAAGCAGAAGGGTTGGCAGAGCTGCCTCGGAAGCGAGTGAACGGATGCGCGAAAAGCTACGTTTTACTCTACTTTTTCCTTGCGCTAATAATGAACACAGGGTTCATGGCTTGAGCCATATGGAAATCCTTAATCCCCTTCCAGCGAACAGCCTGGATTGAGATAACATCGATTTCCTCGTAAGCTTGCTCCTTTAGAAGTTCTAGCCCCCGCCCCACCGTCTCCAGAGTAACCGCAGTTAAAACAAGTCTTCCGCCTGACCGAAGAGGGGCCTTTTCTAAGATTTCTTTGAGTCGACCGTTACTTCCCCCAATCAGGCACACATCGACTTGTGGGATTCTTTCAAAGGTCTGAGGAGCTGTACCCCTGATGAGTTGCAGGTTAGTAATCCCGAATTTTGCTTGGTTTAATAAAATCAGTTCCTGGGCCTCGCTGTCTTCTTCCACTGCAAAAATCAGTCCTCGGCGGGCTAACCGGGCTGCCTCAATACTCAAGCTGCCTGTCCCTGCCCCCACATCCAAGATTTTATCGGTTTCTCTAATCTTCGCTTTAGCGAGAACCTGAACCCGAATTTCCGCTTTCGTGAGGGGAACCTTCCCCCGAATAAACTCCTCATCAGGGATTCCCAAGCTCCAATTTTCTGAAACCTGAACTTCCTCCCGAATATCCGCGGATTTATTCTCTGTTAGATTTTCCTCGTTTTTTACTGAGGATGGATAGAGTATTACGACCGCATGGTTATATGCTTTCTTCTCTTGTGCTAGCGTTTGCACGTCGGTGGTATACCACTCTTCTTCTGGATAGCTTAATAGATTTCCCACAGATATTTTCAAGCTTAGCCCATGCTCCTTATAATAAGCAGCAATCTCTTGGGGGGTATTTTCCCCTCCCGTCAGAATCGCTAAAGGTTTCTGAAACGTTAACGGCAATCGGCTCAGCGGCCGACCATGGACGCTGAAAAATTCGGCTTCTTGCCAGGGCATCCCAGCTCGTGCAAAAGCGAACTGCATTGAACTGATTCCTGGATAGACTATAATTTGCGTCTCCGGAAACTCCCGCTTCAGCATCGGAAGAAAACTATAAAATCCAGGATCCCCGGACACCAAGACGCCTACCTGCTTTTTCTCAGCTAAAGCTAAACGTATTTTGTGGACACTATCGCTTAATTTACCGGATAAAGTATCGCTTGGTCCATTGAAATCTGGAAAAAGTTCGAGCGCGCGTTTTCCTCCAAATAACACTTCGCATGACGCGACAATTTCATCAATAGCAGGTGGTAACCACGCCCTGTTTCCTGGGCCAATTCCTATAACTTTTATCATCCCTCAACCTCCACAGTTCAAAACATCTGCCCGAATTAGATTTCATATATCCTTATTTAAGTATCCTAATTCAAGTTATTTCCATATTCAAATATTCTAAAGTAATGGAAAATAAAGAAAACCCGGCTTTCGCCGAGCTTGCGAAAGCGAAAACCGCTGGTTGCACTTATGCTATCTGCCCCAAACTTATACTTTCTGTTAGTATAAAGAAAACTTGGCTTGCGCCAAGCCTCTGGCGCAGGCGGAAGCCTTAGTTGCACTTATGCTATCTGCCCCAAACTTATACTTTCTGTTAGTATAAAAAAAGATGAGTCTCGACCGACTCATCATAGTTTATGGTTTATGGCTTACGCACAGTAAACACATCACCTATCGCTCGTAGGTTGAGTGAATGTTCAAGGCAGGTCTCCTGGCTTCAAGTCTTTGTTCCTTTCCCCTTCCCGGTTTCCCAGTGGGTATATCGAAAGAAACTCCTTGTTTTACAGTGGCGGGACCGCGTCGGAATCGCACCGACTTCCCTATTCATCCTCCAAAGAGGAACCTTGACTTCTCATATTCATTTAATTCTCGTACTGATTAATTCTAGGGCATGCGTAAAAATCCTCTCAATTTATAGAATAAATTGAAGTAATTTTCTGATCAATATTTTGCAGGCCACTTCCATCTTTCCTGAATCCATTGATGAGCTGCTTTATCCCAACCAATGAAACTTCCATCTAATAAGGTCAGTACCGTACCAACTTTCAACCGACCCTGCACATGGTCCATCGCACGCTGGCTCGCCAAAGAAGCAAGCTCATGCATTAAGCTTTGTTCGCCCCAGGAAATGAGTTCCGTTGCTGCTCCCTCAGCCGTCGGAAATTCAGCAATGCTCTTTAACTGATCCAGTGGAACCCCATGAAGCGCAGCATGAGCCACTAGAATCTCCATTCGCGCATCCGCGACGTGGTTGTGTGTATGAAATATCCCACCCGCAACTTTTATGAGCTTACCAATGTGTCCCAACAGAATTACGTTTTCGATCTTGCGATAGGCTGCCTCCTCCAGAAGAAACCCTACAAAGTTACTCATTTGAATGACTGCTTCCGCTGGAATCCTTAATTGCTCGGTTGCTGTTCTAAAACCATAATGACCTGGCGTCAAAATGATCGTCTGATGCCCATAAGCGATGGCTTGATCTAACTCAGGCAAAATCGAATTCTTAAACGCTTCTTCGGACATGGGCCGCACGATTCCCGTAGTTCCTAAGATTGAGATACCTCTGACGATCCCCAGCCTTGGATTCAGAGTCTTCTGAGCGATGCGTTCTCCCTCTGGAACTTCGATGACCACTTCGATTTCTTCTTCAGGAAATACTTCGCGAACCGCTTTCCGAATCATCAGTTGGGGAACCGGATTGATCGCGCTTTCGCCCACGGGCACTTGGAGCCCTTTTTTGGTGACGACACCTACTCCTTTTCCTCCACGGATATGGATCACACCTTGATCGGAGAGAACTCTGATGAAAGCCTGGATCTCTAAACCATGGGTCACATCTGGATCATCTCCGGCATCTTTAATTATCCCCGCTTTGCCCCAGGAGCTCTCCTTTTCCGCCCATTTAAGAGGAAGGTTTAAGCGTTCCCCACTCGGTAGCGGTATTTCAACCGTTAATTTCAGCTGGTCATCTTTTAACACAAGACAGGCAGCCTTTGTCGCCCCGGCAGCACAGCTTCCTGTAGTATACCCCATTCGCCATTCATGCGAATCCTTTTCTTTATGGCTCAAACTCTTCCTTCCGCCCTTCCTCTAAGGAATAAGAATATTTAGTGTCCCGCTCCGTTGGTAAACAAAGTCCAATGTTATATGAAGTTAACTAAATAATTTCGGCAGAGATGCTTTCCCTTCCTTCTAAGTGAAAAACTTCTTATCTTTTTGAGTCGGTATAGGGAGGGGCACTTAGCCCCTCCCTATACCGACCACTTTATTATTTTCTCAATTCAAAGACTTGATACAGTTTGACGGTTGGGGAAGGGCCCGTCATACAAAGACCCCTATGATAGATGTTTCATTTCCATCATAGGAGTCAAAAAAGTTCTTTCTTTTTCCGCTCAACGCGTTTCCTTTGTCAGCTCTTTTAATCTTTCATTAGAGCGCGATGCTAATTCAATATAATGAGCGGTTCCTCGCTCAAGTCTTTTTTGCATGGTTTCATTTACATTGCCCATTATTTTGGCAGGTACTCCGACAACCAATGTGTATGGCGGAATCACGCTGTTTTCCGTGACCACTGCACCTGCCCCGATACAGCACCCCTCACCAATTTTGCTATGATCCAGGATAATTGCTCCCATTCCAACGACCACATGCTCCTCTAAATTTGGCGTATGCAGAATTGCTCCATGTCCAATATGGCTTCGAGGCCCTAATCGTGCAGTTTCCCCGGGGTATACGTGAATAACACAATTGTCCTGAATGTTGGACTCTGGTCCTATAATAATCTTTCCCCAATCAGCTCTTATACAGGCCCCTGGGCCTACATAACAGCCTTCACCCAAGATAACGTCGCCAATAATTGTTGCTTCAGGGTGAATAAAACTACCCTTTCCGATCAAGGGCTTACATCCTTCAAACTCATAAATCGCCAAAGCAACCCTATCCCTTCAATGCTTCAATAAAGCGCTTCTATTATAGTAGCCATGCCCTGCCCACCGCCGATACAAAGCGTTGCTATTCCGTAGCACGCATGACGACGACGCATTTCGTACAGAAGAGTGGTCATTATGCGGGTCCCAGTGGCCCCGACGGGATGACCCAGAGCAATAGCGCCACCATTAACATTCACTTTGTTTACATCCAAGCCTAATTCGCGAATTACAACGAGAGACTGGGCTGCAAAGGCCTCATTGAGTTCAATCAGGTCGATATCATCCAGTGTCAAATTGGCTTGTTTCAAAGCCTTGTATACTGCTGGGACAGGACCGATTCCCATGATTTGTGGAGGTACGCCCACCACTGCATCGGTAATAATACGGGCCAAAGGCTTAATGGAAAGCTCCCGGGCCTTAGCTTCAGACATGAGAACTACTGCCGCTGCTGCATCGTTACGACCACAGGAGTTGCCGGCCGTAACGGATCCGTTTTTACGAAAGGGCGATTTTAAAGTCGCTAATTTCTCCAGGCTTGTTTCCCGTGGCTGTTCGTCTGTATCGAAAATACGTGTTTCCTTACGGGTCTTTACTTCTACAGGCACGATTTCATCCCTAAACTTGCCCTCTGTAAACGCCTTTAAATACCGTTGCTGGCTCTGAAAGGCGAAAGCATCCTGGTCTGCCCGAGACACTTCGAACTGTTCAGCAACATTCTCTGCTGTGTCCCCCATCGAGATTGCACCATAGATGGATTGAGGTTGGCTGCCTGGTCCTGCTTCCGTTAGGGAATCAACGAGAACTCCATCCCCTGCTCTGTAACCGAAACGCGCATTTTTCATGTAATAAGGTGCCCGGCTTAGACTCTCAGTCCCACCTGCAACTATTACGTGAGCCCGCCCTGTCTGAATTTGCTGGGCTCCGTTACTGATGGCTTGCAGGCCTGAGGCACATTGCCTATGAACTGTGAAGGCAGCCGCCGTCTCAGAGATTCCTGCTAAGAGCGCAGATACCCTGGCAATATTAGAAGCCTCTGTGGTCTGGCGTGACCAGCCCATAATTACTTCCTCCACTGCTTCAGCGTTCATGCCCGCTCTCCTAATCACTTCTCGAATCACAACAGCACCCAATTCCTGGGGTGGAATGTCTTTAAGAGAACCTCCTATTGTCCCAATAGCCGTTCTAGCGGCGCCGACAATGACTACGTCATTCATTTCCTTAACCTCAGCTTTCAATCGGTATTAACTTCTACACCGGTTCACAGCGCTGGCCAAAAATACTGCAGGTCCTACCGTTTTATTTTCTGATATCTCCTTCCGGGTCTATAGCCCGTAGACACTCCAGTTCTTCGCGAGAAGGAGGAGGCAACACCATGACCTTATCACTAATCTCCAAATCCCATCCACATGTCTCTTGCGCCTCTTGAATAGCCGTATCCAAGCTTTTTCCCTCTGGGACAAAACAACCCATTAATTTAAACGTTTCGTCTGCACTACTACGCTGCATAATCGCTTTGTCCGTAACAATTACCCGAACTCTGTCCCCGTTACCCGTAACAAATGAAACCCCATCAACTAAACGCTTCGGAGAATGCGTAATAACAATGATTACTTCACCTGCAGTCGAAGCGACATCATTTGATCCACCGCCACTCGTCAAGAAGAGATTCTTCTCGGGAATCTTGGTCGAATTGAAATTACCAAACTGATCAACCTGAGCCGCACCGAGAAGGCCAAGACACTGAGTGCCATCACTCCCCACGATGCAACCCAGAACATCCAGAAAGTTGGTTTGCATTTTACTCGTCGGAATATTGGCGTAGTTGAAGATATATGGATCACCTAATTGAGGATAGTAACCGTAAAATCCCGTTTCAGTGAGCAATTCCCACTGAGAAGTGCATTCTTTGTCAAGATATTTTGCTAGCCAGCTTGCTAAATGGGCTGTCCCTATACCTGCTAGTAGAGTGGGAAAAGCACCAGAAGAAACTTTTTTCAGAATTACCCGGGCTGCGTTAATCATCAGAAATTCACTTTTGATTATGGGTTCCTCATCATTAATGTCAGGCCTATTTGTAGCTATAGCAGCATCCGCAGGAGCCTCATTATTCTTCAGCGCATAGCGTAATTTTTCCAGCCTACGATGACCCACCTTTTCTAAATACGACTGTTGTGTCGTAGTCATTACCCATTCTCGCATCCATAAATCAAGCGTTTCGGCACTAGAAGCAGCTGCCCTAAACTGATGACGCATTTCATAATCCTCGCTATAGCCAAGATCCTGTAAAGTGGGTATACCTTCAACAGACATCCCTTGAGGGTGCGCCCCAAAAAGGACTACGGAGACACTTTTAACCAGATGACCTGGAACCTTTACGTAATTACTGAGTTTGCGGATTTCAGAGGTTGATACAATCTTTTCTACTGTAACGATAACACCCTGTTTGGCAGCGTAAGCTCCCCACATATTTTCACCAAAAGGGGGACCAATGACCGTATTACCATACGCATCTGCCACTAACCCGTGAACAATGGCCAAGTCAGGGTTTAAAGCGCGTACCACGGCAGTTTCTTTACCTGAGAAAGGATCAGTCACTACCCTGAAGGACTCAGGATTTTCATGCAACAGTCCACTCCCAAGCAAAGAATTCGTAGCAATATATGGTAAATGCAGCGCCCCAGCCAACAGCCCTAAAGTAGCCGTCAGGTTCGTCCAACATTCATAGTCGATCTTATTATCTTTAAAAGCCTGTTGAAGAAAACGATTTGGCGCAGGCGACGGGTAAGTATCCCCAATAAACCCCGCAATCATTTTGTCAACAAGCCCAGCCCACGATAGCATAATTCCGTATTCCAATATTCCCGTCGCTGTTAGCGTTAAATGCATAGGCTGTTGCCGAAACTGTCGTACGATTTCCATAGCTACAGCATGAGCTCTCGAATGAGCAAAGGCAAAATGCAAATCCATACCAGGCTTTATATATTGTCTAACGGCTTGCTCTAGAGGGATAATCTTGCTCTTACCCTCTTCGCCAGGCATTTCAGCGAAATGGCTATTCAATAACCTTACCCCACATTCATCTAAATATTTCGTTAATTTTGGTGAACCAATAATTGTACAATCCCGAGTGAAAAAGAGAGACTTAAGCTTGGTAGGCAGCAATTACGTTAGTATTGGGTAGAGTTCTTCTTTGAGTAACCCTCACTTGTTGCTTATGCAAAACCTAAGTCTCCGAACAGTTTTATTAACCGTAAAGTGTCAATCCTCCACTTACACTGATAATCTGACCTGTAATAAAGCTCGCTAAATCAGAAGCAAAGAACACGGCTGCCCCCGCAACCTCCTCAGGCTCAGCAACCCGTTTTAGTGGAATTGCCTTTTCTAAAGCCTGTCTCATTTTTTCTGGTTGTCCTTGGTATAGTGGTGTGTTGGTGGGACCTGGACAAATACAATTCACCAGGATGTTATAGCGAGCAACCTCACGAGCCAATGACTTGGTAAACGCAATTACTCCTCCTTTGGCCCCAGCGTACACTGTTTCTCCACTACTGCCACCCCTACCGGCGTCACTGGCAATGTTGATAATCTTGCCAGCTTTTTTCTCCATCATGCCGTCAAGCACAGCACGCGAGCAATAAACCACCGATTTATAGTTGATATCAATGACTTTGTCCCAATACTCTACCAAGTTCTTCCAAAAAGGCTCAATGATATCCCAGCCCACGCAATTCACTAAAGCGTCAATCTCTCCCAGAGTGTCTTGGGTTTGCTTAACCATCGCTGTTACGGACTCAAAATTTGTAACATCTGTGGTCACTGCAACACACTTGCTCCCCAGCTTTTCGAGCTCTGCACTGGTTACCTTTAAGGCTTCAGTGTTTAGGTCTGCTGTACTTACGTCTGCACCGTAAGAAGCGCACATTAAAGCAATTGCCTTGCCAATACCTGAACCTGCTCCTGTTACAATTATATTCTTGCCATCTAAACGCATTGGATTTTTCCCTCCTTTAAGTAAGCTAGAAACCTTTGAACATCGCCGCTCGTTTTTCAAGGAAGGCCTTAAGGCCTTCTCCAGCATCCTCTGTCACAAACAACTCACCTAAACCACGTACGTCATAGGCCAAACTAGAACCTCGTTCCAGTTCCAGAGCAGCGTTGACACACTTTTTAATTTCCGCCACTGCTACTGCTGCCCGCTGAGCCAAATCGCGAGCTAGTTCCAGGGCTGAGTCCATTAGAGTTTCCGCCGGGCAAACGCCTTCGACTAAACCCAAATTTAAAGCTTCCTGGGCGGAAAGGGCTTTACCCTGCAACATTAACCGAAGTGCCTTCGTTCTACCGATAATTCGAACAATCTTCTGAATACCACCTGCGCCTGGCAATAAGCCGAGATTTATCTCAGGCAAACCCATCGTAGCTGTTTCTGCTATAAATCGGAAGTCACAAAAGAGGGTCAGCTCAGTACCACCACCCATGGAGTGACCGTTAATTGCAGCAATAGTAGGTTTAGGCATATCTTCCAGAATAGAATTGGCAAACTGCAATCGCCGGTCGAAATCCAACATTTCTCCAAGATTCTTGGTTTCTGCAATTCCCTTCATCATAGCGATGTCAGCACCAGCCACAAAAACCTTTCGTGAACTTGTAATGACAACAACCCTTACTTCCGGATCGTTTTTGAGATCCAGAAATGCCGCGACCAACTCCTTAGCCAACTCATTGTTTAAGGCATTGACAGGAGGTCTATTGAGGGTTACGCACGCAATATGATCTTTAATATCAATCGTTAATAATTCAAATGCATTCATAAATACCACCTCATCCATTAGTCCTTGAAATTAAAGACTTTAGTGGCACATCCATTCAACAATTGTTTCTTTGCTTCTGGTTTTAGTTCTAAGGCATCAATTTGTTTTATGCAGGTAGGCCAGTTAAGAACGGGGAAATCCGTACCAAACATGACTTTACCCAGTCCTCTTCCTTTGGTATTTAAAAAAGCTACTAATTTACTATCCCAATACTTCGGGCCATGAGCTGTGGTGCCAATATAGATATTTGGATGTTTCCAAGACATAGCGATTAATTCTTCACACCACGGCCAACCGGTATGCGCAGCGACAATCTTTAATTCTGGGAAGTAGAGGGCAATCTCATCCAGATAGATCGGGCGTCCCATTTCACTGGGCATTGCTTCTGCAGAATGCCCAATTTGCATTACAACAGGGACATCCAGTTCTACACATTTAGCATAAAAGGGGAAGTATCTTTTATCATTAACGGGTAAACCAAAACCATAAGTGTGCAGATGTGCGCCCACGAAACCAAATTCCTTAACCGCTCGTTCTAACTCTCGAACTCCATCCATTCTCTCTTCAGGATTGATTCCATGAAGTCCGTATAATCGTGTTGGATGGTCTTTGATCATTTTGTAGACATCCTCAGTTTGGAAGTTCCACTGCAAAACCTGCCTATTATAAGATTTAATTTTACCCGAAGGGATAAGAACTTTATCTACCTCATTTTTGTCCATATCTGCAATGAATTCTTCGGGTGTCCTTCCTTTAATGTCCAAGTGCCACCATTTAGCAACCTGATTTTGTTCAGGATCATCGATATACGCTTTCTTCATTCCTTCCTCTGTGAACGGTTGATGCCAGTAATCAATTACTTTAGTCATGGAAATCCTCCTCCTATTTTCAAAGATACTATTATCTATAGCAAGAACCATACCAACACGAGTTATCCAACAAAAGAAAACATACCTGATTACCGATTTAACTGAAAAAACCGTGTTTGGCCGTAGGTTAGTACTCCGCCGCGACTGCTTAACTGTCTGTGCGTTTTGTCTGGATGTCCGAAAGCATCCAACATATCGGACATAGCTGTCTTGATTTTCACACACAGGATTACTGTAAAAGCCTTGTGGACAACCTCTACTCTTTTACGCAGGTCATCCATAAGGCTTTATTCACTCAGACTTATTGATTTCTTCTCTAAGAATGGATTTATTTCCACTTGCTGTTCTGGGTAACCTTTTTACAATAACCATCCCTTCTGGCCACTTATATTTGGCAACTCCGTGAGCTTCCAAGTATTTTTGAATATTCTTTAACGAGAGCTGTTTCCCCTGGCTTAATACCACATAAGCATAAGCTCTTTCTCCAAGACGCTCGTCCGACCGAGCAACAATTGCGATTTCTTCCACATCTGGATGAGTATACAACAAATCTTCGACTTCTCTGCAGCTAATATTTTCTCCACCTCGAATGATGATATCTTTTTTACGTCCTACAATCTTTATATAGCCCTCGGAATCGGTTACACACAGGTCACCGCCGGACAATTTTGTCCAATTTATGATAAAATCCAACAACCCTTCAGTCTGAGGAGTTGTTGGATCACTTTGGATTATGCCAGTATCCACTGGACCAGAACGATAGTCTACATTCGAGTTAGTGCTGAACTCGGATTAAGAATGTCATGTTTCTTAAGTTTCTCATAGAAACTGGAACGGCTTATACCTAAAAGCTTAGCTGCCTTTACTCTGTTCCCTGTACATTCAGTGAGAGCCCAACGAATCAATTCCGTTTCCTGTTGTTGTAAGTTCCCCTTTAGTAGCGTTTTGTCCAAATTACTTTGAGCTAATGAAGCCGAGTTATTCGTAGAATTTACTATCCCGATACGCTCCTGTTCAAAAATATTACTAAAATCAGCCCATGTCAGCCAGGCGTTATTTCCTAGGCTTACAGCCCTTTCAATTGCATTCTCAAGTTCTCTAACATTTCCCGGCCATGAATAGTTTCTAAACGCTTCAAGTACATCAGGCGTTATCCCTTTAAATTCTTTATTGAGAGCTCTATTATACTTTGACAGAAAACTATTGACGAGCAGTTCTATGTCTTCCTTTCGGTTTCTTAATGGCGCTAAGGGTAAGCAAATCACATTTAAGCGGTAGAACAGATCCTCACGAAATAGTTTTTGCTTCACAAGCATTTTTAGGTCTCTATTTGTGGCAGCAATAATCCGTACATCAATCTGTATTGGTTTGGTTCCCCCCACCACTTCTATTTCTCGATCCTGAATTACCCTTAATAGTTTACTCTGTAACAGTAATGGCATATCTCCAATCTCATCTAAAAATATTGTACCGCCGTTTGCCAATTCAAATTTGCCCGGTTTCCCTTGTCTTGCCGCGCCAGTAAAAGCCCCAGGTGCATAACCGAAAAATTCAGACTCCGCAAGCTCGGAGGGAATAGCCGCACAATTTACTTTGATAAAAGGTTCTCTACTTCTTGAACTTGCGTTGTGAATCGCATGCGCAAACAATTCTTTTCCAGTGCCACTTTCACCGATAATTAAAACATTGGTCAAACATTCTGCTGCTTTGGCAGCTACCCTTTTGGCCTCGATCATTTCTTTACTCCGTGTAGTGATAATGGAGTCTAGCGTAAAATGGGTACCATTTATTTTAAATAACTCGTCTTTGTAATAGTTAAGACTATGCTTCAGTTTATCGAATTCTCGCATGACGTCTTGAAGCTGATCCAGTTGATGATATATTACCCTGAGAACCCCCCCCTGACACCTCCGGTGCACCCTTTAATGGAATATAAGATACAATGGTTGATTGTCCATTAATGTTCTCTATTTCATACCCTTTTTGGATTTTCGAAATCGAATCAAAATGTTTGACAACAGCGCCTGCCTTTTGACCTATTAATTCTTGCCCTCGTTTATTGCTTAACTGTTCGAACGACCGGTTGGTAAGAACGATCCTTCCCTCGTCGTTTATAACCAATAAGCCTTCATAAGCTGTGTTCAACACCGTTTCGAGTGTACTTTGCAAGCTCTTGATACTTTCAATCTCTAAAGCCAAACGTTCGACCTCAGTTGCATCATACATGACGATGATGTAGCCGCGAATTGACTCTAAGGAAACAGGTCGAGAAGTCGCTAAAATGCTAGTGGCATTGCGGTGTATTTTTTGGGGCTTGGTGCTACTTAACTGAATTTCAGGCATAATCTCTCCTAGATCATGCCCAATGACTTGAGTGGATTGTAAACTTAATAGATTTTCAGAGAATTGGTTACATACCGTAACTTGATTATCCTCATTCACTGCCAAAATTCCAGTAGGAACAACCTTCAGAAGGGAATAGATTTGGTCATACATTGCTTCCATTTCTTTCAAAAAAGAAACGATAACACAAGTTTGAGTCACAACACCAACTGGTCGACCTTCCTTATTGATTATTGGCGTCTCTCTAACTTTTGAATTCAGCAGCCATTCACGCACCTCTGCGAGATTTAAAAACTCTTTATCTTGGGGAAAGAAGATAATTTTATCTTTTGGTATGTAACAACCCTTAATGTAATCTTCGAGACCTCGCCCTTGTAATAAAGCATCGAACAAATTCGAAAGAGTTAGTATTCCAATTAAAATTCCTTCCTCATCAACGACGAAGACGGTTTTCAACTTGGCTTTCCGAAAAAACTTGATCGCCTCGCTTATCGATTGTGAGGAAGTCATCGTTTTAACCGAGGTATCCATGATCTCGACAAGTAACATCAGTTAATCCCCCCTCAGTAGGAGTAGTCTAACCTAATGATACTCGATTGTTCCTGAGTAAACTATACAATTCAGTTTAAATGTCAGAAAAGTCCCGCGAATGAAACAATTCACCAGTCTAACGGTTAAGAGAATAAGTATTCATTCATACGAATAAAACCAGTTTCATAACTAAAGTAGGATTGAAGAAGTGCATATTACATATTTTATCCGGCCGACTCGTAGCGTCTGCGATCCTCGAACTAACGATATAAGAACTATTGGTTGCATCATTACTACTCATTCTTTGAGTCTAAGCCTCTTGTATGGATTAGCTATACTTACTTCAATGTTATCCAGGTCCAACTTTCCGGACATTTCTGGGTGAATTTTTCCGACTTCTCAGAATATCTGGACATTTTATTAACATTAGTTGTTAAAATCGGCTGTTTGAAGAAATTAAAAAAAACTGAACTTTCTAAGGAAAAAATATTTTTTTATTTTTGAACCATTAGAAGGTACAGAACTTGCATTAGATTTTGTAATCAGAAAATTCTGTTAAAAATTGAGGTGAGTTGGATGAAAGTTATCATGAAACCACGCAAGAATTAGACGAGGTTGTAACCGATATGTTTTTGGGTGGAGCCTTATATTCAAATGACCGGCCGCTCATAGCCGCCGCAACCCCACCACATAAGTTAGGACGTGGCATGGGTCTGGCGATAACTGGTATTTCCATTACTGCTCCTCCTCCAAACATACCGTCCCTGGAATTCTCTATATTCCTTGTACTCTTTATTTTCTGAATTTTCGGAAGTCAACTGGACGCTTTTCGACAAAGGCATTACGTCCTTCCACCGCTTCATCACTGTTATAAAACATAGCCAAGGAATTCATGGCCATTTGTGATATTCCTTCAATATTTGCGCTGTCCGCATTAAAAGAGCGTTTAAGGATTTTGAGAGCTGTAGGACTTTTATCCAGAATTTTTTGACACCAGACATCGACTTCTGCCATTAGCTCGTCATGGGGAACCACTTTATTGATAAGACCCATCTGTAATGCTTCTTGGGCCGTATATTGCTCGCAAAGATACCAGATTTCCCGAGCCTTTTTCTCACCTACAATTCGGGCCAGATAAGCACTGCCGAATCCGGCGTCAAAGCTACCAACTTTGGGTCCAGTTTGTCCAAAAATGGCTTGCTCAGAAGCAATTGTTAAATCGCATATGACTTGGAGAACATGCCCCCCGCCAATGGCAAATCCATTGACCGCCGCAATCACAGGCTTCGGGATGTTACGTATCACCGCATGCAGGCCTTCCATTTCCAATCCAATCCCAGCTTCCAGACCTCCGCCGGTACCGGAATAACCGCTGCTGTCCCGATCTTTCTGGTCTCCTCCCGCACAAAAGGCCCGGTCGCCGGCTCCGGTTAAGACCACGACCCCGATGGTATTGTCATCCCAAGCATCTTTAAAAGCATTAATCATTTCGCGTACCGTCAATGAACGAAAAGCATTGCGTACTTTCGGACGGTTAATAGTTACTTTGGCAACCCCAATATTTTTTTCATAAATGATATCTTGATAATCCATTTAAACTCCTCCTTAAACAAATTTTTGGGTTCACAAGAAACGGATACCTGGTTTACCCTATGAAACACTTCAACCCACACAAAACTAAAACTTAGCCACGCCACCCCCCTGTTAATTGGTCCACCTAATTCGCCTTCCTAGTCATTCTTTTTACCCAGCAAGCGCTTGTCAGAATATTATTGCAAATTCGATGCCAGTGCGATTTATGCGCAGATACTCGATAGAATCCACTCATATCCGCGTATTGGCGAGATTATGTCGACAGAGCCTGATAACTTGATAGGCATAACTGCAATTTTCCATTGCATTTTTGCCGCCTAAGGATTTGGCGCACATTCGTTGACTTAGGGGCGCCGGAAACAGTTAAAGCTGCCAGCGTTGGCAGCTTTTCGTTTTGGCCCCAAGTACAAGGGGAGCCAAGGATGCTATTACTAAAGAAATTAGTGTCTCCTCAGCTTTCGGCTTAGGGTCGATTCATCAATACCGAGGAAAGTTGCTGCCTGTTTAGCCGTACCAAACCGTTCAATAGCCATAATTATCATTTTCTTTTCGACCTCCTTAACAGCCTGTTTCAATAGGCCCAACTTCTGGATCGTCACAAGCCCATCGCCTTGTTGCATCCAGTTGGAATTCAAGTACTGCTGCACTAAGATGTCAGCCGTAATGCCTGTGCCAAATTCCGGCATGACATAGAGCCGTTCAACCGTGTTCTCTAATTCACGAACGTTACCAGGCCAGTCGTAGGCCTGGAATACCTTGGTAACCTCAGACGAGCAATTACGTTCAATCCCGTATTTGATTTGAAATTTTCGTTTGAAATGTCTGATTAAGGGCATTATGTCTTCCCTACGTTCTTTTAAAGGCGGTATCCATAGGGGAACTACATTCAAGCGGTAATATAAATCTTCCCGGAAATTACCCTGTTGCACCATCTCTGCTAAGTTTCTATTGGTTGCAGCTATGACCCGAATATTGACCGTGCGCGTGAAGTTGCCACCTATGCGAACAACTTCATGGTCTTGCAACACACGTAATAGTTTAACCTGGAGATGCAGAGGAAGATCTCCAATCTCGTCCAGAAGGATTGTGCCGTTGTGGGCCAATTCGAATTTGCCTGGCATTCCGTTCTTTTGGGCCCCTGTAAAAGCACCATATTCATAACCAAAGAATTCTGATTCCAGCAGATTCTCCGGTATGGCACCGCAGTTGACTTTAATAAACGGCCCATCTCTAACCGCACTGTTTTCATGGATCAATTTTGCCACAATTTCTTTACCAACGCCGGACTCACCCAAAATCAATACGGTACAGTCCAACGGAGCAATTTGGTTCACAAGCCGAACAATATCAAACATTGCCCCTGAATTAGCCACTATACCTTTCTGACGCAGACCCGAGGAAATTACTCCGGAGTCTTCAGTTTTCGTATTTATAAAAGCCATGACATAACACCTCGAAATTATAAACATTCATTATAAATAGTATATTCCATAGCATAGTCTTAAACATGAAAAACTTCGTGGATTGGTAAAAATGCAGCTTCACCTGCCGATTTACCTTGACCAACAGTTTTAAGCTTGGCATGCTACTCTTGTATAACCCACATTTATTCACCAACATTCCTCTATTTACATCTAACACGGTGCCCATAATCTAATTTGAAACAGGGGAAAAATACTTTAGCCTCAGGTGGTTTGTGACAACCTCACCCTTATACTTGAATAAGCATAAGCTATCAGTACGAAGGTGAGGTGAATCTAATGGTTCCGTCAGACTATCATGTTCATTCTTATTGGACTCGTACTTCCTGCGCTAATGGCCATATTCACTGTATGAATGGGATAACAGGTCCCTCAGTTCCCTTGGGAAATTCTCATTTTCATTACTACAATGGATTAACAACCTTCGATCAGGGTCACGTCCACTGCGCTAGAGGCTCAACTGGTCCAAGTCTGGCTTGTCCAGGAGGTGGACACATTCATGCTATGAATGGATATACAAGTATCGATCATTATCATTCACATTGCTATGAAGCTTGTACTGGTAATGAAGAAAGTTCAATGTTATTCAAAAGAAAAGCAATTTAACGATGAACCCTCGGCAATGCCGAGGGTTCATCGTTAAATAGAAATATTTAACTGGCCAACTTTCCTATCCTTGTTTATGGTATATTATACCACTGGGAAGTTATTTTAATTAGGTGGTGAAGTTCATGAATATTTGTCCGTGTCAGTATTATCCTTATTCCTATCCTTTCTATCGCAATTTTCGCGGGTATGAACCCAGGTCTTGGGAGTTATACGAAGAGCGATTCGAACCCGCTTGGTGGGAAAGATTAGAAAGACAAATGGGCTTCTTACCAGGTAGAGAACCCTTATGGTGGGAAAAACTCGAAGAGCAGTATGAACCACGCTGGTTACAACGTGAAGAACGTAGACTCGGTATTCCTCAACCCTATACCTCTCGTTTTGGTTTTCCGAAAGCGTACTAACGCGCGCATACTCTAAATGCAAAATTTTAAGAAGCGATTGGTAAAAGTCAATTGCTTCTTAAAATTATATTTCCATATCAACTTCGACTTTTGGGATTTGGTGAGTTTTTATTTACTTATTTTTTAATGGACTTTTTTTCTTCTCTTCCCATTTGGCTATTTATGCCATAGAATTAACTCAACTAGAGATCAATCTGGAGGTAAACCATGAAAGAGCCAAAGAAAATTTATGAACGCCGAAAACAGACTTACGAAAAACTTCAAGAAAAACAGCAACAAACAGCCAATCGTTTGAGCAATTATCGTTTAACCACCTTTATCTTGGGATTGGCTGTGGCTTTCTTTCTCTACCGAACCTTTAATTCTATTATGGGTATGGCCATGGGGCTTCTCACCTTAATTCTCTTTGGCTATCTCGCGATTCAACACAAGCGCGTCCGCACTCGACTTAAGTATTCGGAAATCTTAATAGGGCTCAATCGTCAAGGGGTGGATCGTTTAACCGGGAAGTGGGTAAACTTTCCAGACTCAGGTGTCGAGTTCAAAGACGAAGACCATCCTTATGCTTCCGATTTGGATTTGTTCGGACAAGCCTCGATCTTTCAGTGGATTAACTCGGCCCAAACTCCTTCGGGACGTGAAACGTTAGCCAAAGTGCTCAAGCAACCGCTTAAAGACCGTTCGGAAATTACGCAACGACAAGTTGCTGTAACCGAGTTGGCTCGTAATTTAGCTTGGCGGCAACGGTTCGAGTCAGAAGGAATTCTTGTCTCAGATCAACTGAAGCCGACTGAACCTCTTATCCGTTGGGCTGGAGAGAATGATGAATCCTATTTACAGCCTGCAGTCAAGCTGGGGATGCGAGTTCTCCCCATGATAACCCTTCTCATGATTGCACTCTATGCCTTTCAGCTCTCTATTCCTTGGCAAATCCCTGCCCTTTTAGTCGTTGTTCAATATCTGCTTCTTAAGGTCTACGGAACAGAACGATCTCAGGTTTTATCCACGGTTTTCCGCTACGAAGCCAGTTTAAAAACCTATACCGAGATGCTGAAACATCTCGAAAATCAAAACTTTAATAGTCCGTGGCTTAAAGTACGCCAGGAGAGTCTCCGTGACCAAGCGAGTCAGCCCGCTTATCAACAAATTAAGAGACTCTCCAAAATCACCGAGTGGATCTCCAGCCGGGAAAATGCTATTTTTCTAATCGTCAATATCCTGACACTTTGGGATTATCAATGTATGATTGCCCTGGAAGAGTGGAAAAAGAAATCGGGACCCCTCCTGAAGACTTGGCTTAAAGTTCTTGCCGAGGTTGAAGCCCTCTCGAGCCTTGCCAATATCCGCTTCGATAATCCAGACTGGGCCATGCCTCAAATACTCGAAGAGCATAGCCCAATTCTAAAAGATCAAAACGGCCTATCTGCCCAGAAAATGGGTCATCCGTTACTCACTCAAAAAAGAGTGGCGAACGACTTCGCAATGAAGACACCATCGGGGATCACTCTGATAACCGGATCGAATATGTCCGGGAAAAGTACCTTTCTACGAACGGTGGGGAGTAATCTCGTCCTTGCTTATACAGGAGCTCCTGTCTGTGCCAAACAATTCAGTTGTTCGCTGATGAATCTTTGGACCTGTATGCGCATCAGTGATAATTTGGAGCAGAATATTTCATCGTTTTATGCCGAGATCCTACGGATCAAACAAATTGTTACAGCTGCGAAAACGGACAAACCGGTTTTCTTTCTTCTCGACGAAATCTTTAAAGGGACCAACTCCCATGACCGTCATTATGGGGCCAAAGCGCTCATTAACCAATTACAAAAAGATGGGGCGCTAGGACTCATCTCGACCCATGACTTAGAGCTCGGGGAACTCGAAAAAGAAAGTCACGGTCGGGTTAAAAATTATCATTTCCGCGAATTTTATCAGAATCAAGAGATCCATTTTGATTATCAATTAAGAGAGGGAATCTCGACGACGAGAAATGCTCTCTATCTTATTAAGATGGCAGGGATTGAACTCGAGGAAGAGGTTTAAGGGAGAGATCGATGTGAGCAAAAAATATATCCTCGCTCTTGATCAGGGCACAACCAGCTGTCGCGCCATCCTCTTTGACCGTGACAGCCAAATCATTGGCATTACCCAGAAGGAATTCACTCAGTACTACCCCCAACCGGGCTGGGTGGAACATGATGCTGAGGAAATCTGGAGCACCCAATACGGAGTCATTGCGGAACTTCTTGCCCGGACTCAAGTGAACCCCGTAGACATCGCAGGAATCGGCATTACGAACCAAAGAGAAACAACCGTTGTCTGGGATAAACAAACTGGGAAACCCATTCACCCGGCCATCGTCTGGCAATGCCGAAGAACAACCGAGATCTGTGATGACTTAAAGGCCCGAGGGCTCGAACCCGTATTCAAGGCGAAAACTGGTCTTGTTATTGATGCTTATTTTTCGGGAACGAAAATCAAATGGATACTTGATCACGTACCCGATGCTCGCACAAGAGCTGAACGTGGAGAACTCCTCTTCGGAACGATGGATACCTGGCTTGTTTGGAAACTCACGCAAGGCCAAGTCCATGTCACCGATTATTCCAATGCCTCCCGAACCTTGCTTTATAACATCCGAGAACTCCAGTGGGATATTGGACTTCTTCAAGAACTTCAAGTGCCCGCAGCCATGCTCCCTGACGTTAAACCCTCCAGCTATCTTTATGGGAACACCGCTCCTGAAGGCTTCTTCGGATATAAAATCCCGATCGCTGGAATCGCTGGAGACCAACAAGCCGCTCTTTTCGGACAGACCTGCTTTGAACCGGGGATGGCTAAGAATACTTACGGTACTGGTTGCTTCATGTTGATGAACACAGGAGATCGCGTGATCGAATCCCAAACCGGACTTTTATCCACGATTGCTTGGGGAATTAACGGTCAAATCTCCTACGCCCTTGAAGGAAGTATTTTTATTGCCGGAGCCGTCATCCAATGGCTCCGGGATGAATTAAAACTCATTGAAACAGCAGCTGACTCTGAGTATTTTGCTGCCAAAGTCCCCGATAACGGGGGCGTCTACGTCGTCCCCGCCTTTACCGGACTCGGAGCCCCACATTGGGACATGCGGGCCCGCGGTGCCATTTTGGGACTCACTCGAGGCAGTGGTAAAAACCACATTATCCGGGCAGCCCTCGAATCCATGGCCTATCAGACCAAAGATGTCCTTACCGCGATGGAAGCTGATTCTGGCCTTAACCTAAAACTTCTCAAAGTCGATGGAGGAGCCGTTGCCAACAATCTCCTAATGCAATTTCAAGCGGATATTTTGGGCGTCCAAGTTGAACGTCCTCAGTGTATCGAGACGACGGCCTTAGGTGCAGCTTACCTCGCCGGACTCGCGACAGGTTTCTGGCCTGACACGGAAGAACTCATTAAGCGGTACCACATCGATCGCCACTTCCAACCCCAGATGGCTAAGGACAAGCGCGAGAAATTTTATCGAGGATGGCAGAAAGCGGTTTCACGAGTCAAGGGGCAGGAAGTATTTGATTGATTTAAAGCGAGTTTTTGAAAAGAGTTGACAAACTTTAATAATTTTGATTTAGAGCATTTACCAACTACTTGGGTAATCATGTGGGGGTAAATTTATTTCCTTTCCAGTCATATCGAAATACTTGCCTTTTTCTTCATAATATTTTATATCTGCACCAAGAAAATCGTTCTTACCATCTGTTGTAATTTGACCTTGATAGATAATAATTCTCTTATTGTTGCTTAAAGCAATTTTCGGTTTATCTTTAAGCGTAAACTCTACAACTTCGCCTATTTTAAATGGAAAATCTCCCCTCACAGGGTCTGTCTCACTATGATAATTAAATTCAACCTTTAAATTTAATATATATTTCCCTTCTGATGATTGTTTTAAAGATACTATTGTACCTTTTATATATCTTAATCTTGATATTGAATGCCACTCTCCGTTATAAGTATTTTCGAGTGCCTTATTAGATTGCTCTTGTTTAAGATTTACGTTATCATCATTTTCTACTGTTGATCCAACAACTTGTGGATTTGTAGATACTATTTTTTCTGTATTCCCATTACAGCCTGTTAATCCAGATAATATGATTCCTGTGATTATAATAGTCAAAGATTTTTTGAAACTATTCATTACTCTATCTTTCCTTCTATAAAACCCAAGTTTGGCGACATAAATTACCAATGCAAGCTGGGAGCGGGTTTCAGGTTTCAAGAAATCTTTGTAGTCCCTAATCAAAAACAGAACCCCTTTAGCCCAGTAAAATCAATAGTTCGGAGAGGTCATTTTCCAATT
>NZ_DATLJA010000023.1:0-12238 GCF_035539115.1 Desulfitobacterium sp.
ATTGGGGGGCAGATAGTATAAGTGCAACCAGCGGCTTTCATTCTCCTACGATGCATGTATTTATGTCCGGCAGGATAAGGCGACTAGAGCCATCGCTTTGGCGCCGGCTAAGTCTTCTTTATCCTACGATGCAAGTGGTTACGTCCGGCAGGATAAGGCAACTAGGGCTATCAGCTTCGCTCGGGCTTGGTGCTAGCCAAGTTTTCTTTATACTAACAGAAAGTATAAGTTTTGGGCAGATAGCATAAGTGCAACTAAGGCTTCCGCCTACGCTAGAGGCTTGGCGCAAGCCAAGTTTTCTTTATCTAAAGTGAAAGTATTTTTAGTCGTTTCTGTATAAAAGTTGTTACTTGCTTCCTTTAGTTTCTTGTACTACTTTCCTCACGTTGCTGGCTTTTTGCATGTAATTTGGATAAACTAGAGGATGATATGAACTATTATAGTTATCGTTTGGGAGATAATAGCATGCATTTTGTGATGATTTTTCTCGATGGGTTCGGGTTAGGTTCAGAGGAAAATAACCCTATCGTAACAGCACGAACTCCGAATATCGATCAATTACTCGGTGGTCATCTTCTTTGGGGGGATCGATCCATCGTCAGGGGGAAAACAAGACTCGCTCCGTTAGAGGCCACTCTGGGTGTGCCGGGGACTCCGCAAAGTGCGACAGGACAGACCACCCTCTGGACGGGAGTGAATGCTTCAAAAGTTTTGGGCTATCACCTTAACGCCTACCCTAATGATAAATTGGCCCAGGTGATCGCGGGAAAAAGCATTTTCAAGCAATTAGCTGACCGCGGGAAGCAGGGGATGTTTGCCAATGCGTTTACTCCTCAATATGAGCAGCTCGTGGCGAGTGGGAAAAAGCGTCATTCGGCCTCAACCTTATCCGCCATGGCAGGCAGAGTAAAGTTACGGAGGATACCTGATTTAAAAGCAGGAGGGGCCGTTTATTTTGATATGACGAATCAGGTTCCGCGCGAAGCGGGGGAGGATGTGCCCTTAATTTCGCCAGAGCAAGCGGGGAGGAACTTAGGACGATTGGCCTTAAATTATGATTTTACGCTCTATGAGACCTTCTTAACGGATGTTTTTGGTCATAAACAAAAATGGCAAGAGTCCATCCAACTAATTGAACAAATCGATGCATTTCTCGGTGGTTTTTTGCAGGCCGTTAAAAATGAAGAAGTAGCTTGGCTTTTAACCAGTGACCATGGGAATATCGAGGATTTCGCGATCAAGGGGCATACACAGAATCGGGTACCGGCGTTAGCTTGGTCGAATTCTTCAATAGAGTGGCCCCCTTGGATGACGTTAGCAGATGTTACACCCGGTATTTTAGAACTACTGAGTTAGAAAAGAGGATCAACTAATATGGTTAATCAAAACCATTCCGCAGGACAAGAGATGGAACTGCTGGCTCCGGCCGGGAGTTTCGAAGCCTTTAGGGCTGGGGTTGAGAATGGGGCAGATGCGATTTACCTCGGGGGTAAAAGTTTTAGTGCGCGAGCGAGTGCGGCGAACTTTGATGCTGAGGAACTCCGTCGTGCTGTTCAATACGCCCATGAACGGAATGTTAAGGTCTATGTCACGGTCAATATTCTCATTGCCGATCAGGAATTTCCGGAGCTTTTTGAATATCTCTTTTCCCTTTATGAAACGGGGGTGGATGCAGTCCTCCTTCAAGATATCGGGGTAGCTGATTTAATCCAGAGCATTTTACCCGAAATCGAACGGCATGCCAGTACGCAAATAACCGTGAACACGTCTTGGGGAGTTCATCATCTTGAAGGGCTGGGTTTCCAACGCGTTGTTTTAGCCCGAGAAACCTCAGCTGAGGAGATGAAGATGATTTCCCGGAAAACGCCACTGGACATCGAAGTTTTTGTCCATGGTGCGCTTTGTGTTTGTTACTCGGGACAATGTTTGATGTCGAGTTTCATTGGGGGGCGAAGTGGGAACAGAGGAAGGTGCGCGCAACCTTGCCGGATGGCCTATCATTTGGTCAATGAGGAGCGTTCCGATACCCTCAAGGATGTTAACTTGGGGGAACATTTGCTCAGCCCGCGTGATATGAATTTAGTGGACGAAATTACGCTTCTCAAAGAGAGTGGCGTGTATTCCTTAAAGGTTGAAGGCCGAATGAAACGTCCGGAATATGTGGCTACCGTGATTCGGGTTTACCGACAAGCATTAGATTATGCTTTGGCAGAGAATTCCAGGCAGAGCGAAGTGAAACCGATTGGTGAAGAGGAAAGAAGAGAGCTTCTGCAGATTTTCAACCGAGATTTTACTCAGGCCTACCTTAAGAAACACCCGGGCGCAGAACTGATGAGCTATATGCGCCCCAATAACCGCGGGATCCGTTTGGGCCGCGTCGCACAGACTCAAGATGATCGGATCGAGCTAAAGCTGGAAGCGGCGCTGCGGCCAGGGGATGGCATCGATTTTTGGACCAGTCGGGGTCATGAAGGGATTACCGTGGAAACGATCTGGCGTGGTCAGGAAGAAGTGGCTGAGGGCCGGTCTGGAGAGCATGTTCAAATTATATTTCCCGGGAGTAAGACCAGAGCAGGAGATCGTGTCTTTAAGACCTATGATGAACAATTGATGACCAAGGCTCGCCTAAGCTTTCAAGAGGGAAAGGAACAGCGCAAGCGCGCACTGAAAGCTCGTCTGAGTGGTTCTGTGGGGGAATTCCTCACCTTGGAAATGTGGGAAGGGGAGCGCTCAAGTAAAGTTCAATCGACGAGCCTGGCGCAGCAAGCGCTTAAGCGTCCGTTAACCCAAGATTATGCCTTCCAGCAGTTAAACAGGTTGGGAACCACACCTTTTTATTTGGAAGAGTTAGTTCTGGACTTACAGGGAGAAGTTATGCTTCCGGTCAGTGATCTCAATGAGATGCGCCGGCTTGCTGTGGAGGGACTTTTACAAGAAGGCGTTCCGCGGAAACAGATTAGGCGGGCGGTGTATGATCAGCGCATTCAGGACTGGAAAAGGAAATTAGCTGAGGAGCACGAACAACTTGTTCAAGCGGAAGCACCGGATGGGAGAGCTTCTCAGGATAGCTCGCGTAACAATCGAAACAGTGGAGCCACTCATCATCGCCAAAAGCATGATACTCAGAGTTTGGCGGCCGAGCGGCTGACCGTCTCGGTGAGTGATCTGGAATCCGCGCGAGCGGCCTTGCAAGCAGGTGCGCGTCGGATTGCGATGGGTGGAGAACGCTGGCGATCACGTAAGGGAATGACTCCCGAAGAGGTACGCGAGGGCGTCGAGCTTTGCCAAAAATACGAGGCTCAAGCTCTATGGCGCTTACCGAGAATTCTCAATGAGGGACAAAGTGTAAGACTGCAGGAAATCCTGGATAAGGCCAAAAACTGGGAGAAGCGTCCCCGAATATTACTAGCAAATCTGGGAGAACTGGAGCTTCTCAAGGAAATCGATCCGGAATGGGAATTTGAGACGGATTTTTCCTTAAACGTTTTTAATCAAGCATCTTTGGCTTACTGGTTGAGGCAGGGAGCGCAGACGGTTACTCTTTCTCCAGAAATGGAACATCATCAACTTGAGCAGATAAGCTCTTGGCCGAAAACGGAGATCATGGCCTTCGGAGATCTAGAAATGATGGTTAGTGAATATTGCCCCGTAGGAGCAACTTTAGGTGGGAAAAAAGGAAAATATTGCAGTGCACCCTGTGTGCGCGAACCCCATTACTTAAGGGACCGCCTGAAGTATGATTTCCCTATCGAGACGGATTTAGATTGTCGAATGCATCTTTTTAATGCCAGAAGCCTTAATTTATATAAAGAACTGGGCGAGATCGCCAAAATGGGAATCGGAAATATCCGTTTACAACTCAATCGCGCTACCCCAGAGCAAATCCGGGATACGGTTCGAGTCTTCCTAGAGGGTTGGGAGAAGGCCTTACACGGCGAGCAAATAACAGAACAGGAACTTGAACACGTCAGCGCTTATTTGGCAGAGCGATTCCCAGAGGGATTTACGAAGGGACATTATTTTCGAGGGATACTCTAAATGAAGCGATTATCAAGAGGAGATCTATTTTTGAGATAAAGGGAGAATAGCATGGTTATCAATGAGCGGGTTATCCGAAAGCTGGATTTTGATAAAATCCTGGAACGTTTAGCGGAACGCTGCCTTTTACCCCGTGCCCAGGAAATCGCCGAGGCGTTGCGCCCCTATGCTAATCAGGATCAAGCACGAGACGCCCTCGCCGAAACTGGAGAAGGAAGAGCACTTTTAAGAGTTAATCCCTTATTTACGGTGCGAGGAGCGAAGGAAGTACGGCCTTTATTGGAACGCTGCCTCCGAGGAGGGACGCTCTCTCCTGAAGAGCTTTTGCATATTCGGGATACCCTGAAGGCAGCTCGTCAAATCAAACAAAGTATTATTGAGGGAAAAACGGAGACACCCCACTTCCGAGCGATCGTTTTGGGCATTGACCCACCGAAAGGAATTGAGGACGAGATCACCCTCTGTATTACGGAGGATGGGTTTGTCGCTGATCAGGCCTCATCTCAACTCGCGGAATTTAGGCGGGCCATCACGCGTTTACAAAAACGGATTCGAGATACTTTGGAGGGGATTATCCGCAACTCTGCGAACCAAAAAATCCTCCAGGATCCGATTATTACCCAGCGATCGGATCGCTATGTTGTACCAGTAAAGCTAGAGTATCGTCAATCTTTTCCAGGAATTGTGCATGACCAATCGGCAAGTGGAGCGACCCTATATATCGAGCCGATGGCAGTGGTGAATCTGGGTAATGAATTAAGGGAAGTCACCCTGAAGGAGCAGCGTGAGGTACAACGAATCCTGCTCCAGCTCTCCGCTCATGTCGAAGGGGACGCAGAACGGATTGCTGATGCCCATGAGGGATTAGCTCAGGTTGATTTTATCCTAGCTAAGTCACACCTCAGTGAGAAAATGAATGGTGGGGCGCCGGAACTTTCCGACCAGCAGGAAATCAAACTGGTACAAGCTCGTCATCCCCTGCTCAGTGGTTCGGTTGTTCCTTTAAATATCGAATTAGGGAAACACTTTGATACCGTGGTCATTACGGGACCTAATACCGGGGGGAAAACTGTCGCGTTAAAAACCGTCGGTTTACTTGCAGCCATGGCCCAATCAGGGTTACACATTCCGGCTGAGGCGAATTCACGCGTCGGCATCTTTACCCGCATCTTTGTGGATATCGGGGATGAACAGAGTGTCGAGCAATCCTTAAGCACCTTTAGTGGACATATGAAGAATATTGTGGAGATTATTCAAGGAGCGGACAGCCGTTCCCTGATTCTGCTTGATGAAATCGGAGCTGGCACAGACCCCACAGAAGGGGCAGCTCTCGCGATGGCCATCATTTCCGAGCTTCATGAGCGGGGTTGCCGGATCATTGCCACCACTCACTACGGGGCACTCAAAAATTTTGCCTATAACACTCCTAGGGTGGAGAACGCTTCTGTGGAATTTGATGTGGAGACGTTGCGCCCAACCTATCGGCTCCTGATCGGCATCCCGGGAAAAAGCAACGCATTCAATATTGCGGGACGCCTTGGGTTAAATTCCACTATCCTCGAGCGTGCAAAATCGTTTGTCACGGAGCGGGAGATGCAAGTGGCCGATCTGATCGAAAACCTGGAGGATACCCAACGTGATATTGAGCGAGAAAAACGCCGCATTCAGGAAGAACGCCAAGTTATCGAAATAAAAAGCAGTCAACTTAAAGAAAAATCGTTAAGCCTGGAAGAGGATTACCAAGAACGACTCACCAAAGCCCAAGATGAAGCAACAGAGCTCCTCCGCCAAACGCGGCGTGAAGCCGAAATTTTAATCGATGAGCTGAAGCAAGCCTTAAAGGAAGAACATAAGGATCAACACACGATTGAACGAGCTCGACAAGGAATAAGGAAAATCTCGAATAAGCTTGGCGTTAAGGAAAAGCCCAATAGGATAAGCACAGGGGATGGGTTATCCACTGGGGAAATTAAGTTGGGCCAAACCCTCTATCTGACCAAGCTTCGACAGAAAGGACATGTTCTTAAACTTCCCAATGAAAGTGGGAAAATCTTTGTCCAAGTCGGTGTGATCAAGTTGAATGTTCCTATGAATGAGGTACGCCTTGTCAAAGAGGAAAAGGTCAGCAAACCGTTGCGCGCTGAAACCGTTGGCCAGGGTCGAATTGGACTGGGTAAAGCTCAAAATGTCCGGACTGAAATTGATCTACGGGGGATGATGGTGGAAGAGGCAACTGAGGAGTTAGATAAGTACCTCGATGATGCTGTTTTAACTGGGGCGGGTCTAGTCTATATTATTCATGGAAAAGGAACGGGTGCCTTACGTGCCGGAGTTCAGGCCTTTCTCAAGGGTCATCCTCACGTTCAATCGTTCCGTCTAGGTGAACATGGGGAAGGAGACTTCGGGGTTACGGTTGTTGAGTTAAAATAAGATTTATAATAAAGAAAACTTGGCTTGTGCCAAGCCTCTGGTGTAGGCGGAAGCCTTAGTTGCACTTATGCTATCTGCCAGAAATTTATACTTTCTGTTAGTATAAAGAAAACTTGGCTTGCGCCAAGCCTCTGGAGCAGGCGGAAGCCTTAGTTTCACTTATGCTATCTGCCCCAAACTTATACTTTCTGTTAGTACAAGAAAGGGCCTGCACCACTGGGTGCAGGCCCTTTGTAAGTTACATTAGTTAGAGTGTGTTATTCTGGTTTAGTCGGTATGGTAAGTTTGGCAACAGGGGACGTTTCCGAATATTTTGATGTCTTCGGATCTTTAAAGGCAGCCTTGAAAACATATTCACCCGGAGATGGACTTTTTCCATCTATACGTAAAGGTACAGTGATGAGATCTGATTTCCCGGGCTGGGCTTGAGGCGTATAGGGTTGAAAGTTTTCCTGACTCGGAAACTTTGCATAGAGTACTAGAGTGAGCGCTTCACTGCCTGCGGGATAAGAGACCGGCATACTCGCGATTCCCTTAGCAGTGTCATAAGCGACAGGTCCTAAAGTCGGAATAGGCATCCGTGGATCTACGGTGGGTAGACTGGTCACCTCTCCGTTTCCCGTGTAGTACTCGGTCGGAGCTCTAAAGGGTGCTTCATCACTCGGCCAGCTTAGAGAGGAACTGCGGTCGGTAATGTTGAGGAAGACTTTGGTTACTTTATTGAGGGTTTTATCCCCGGCGAGATAGGTCGGATGATCGGCGTCGATATCCTTTGTTACCCAAATATCGCTGACCTGAGTCGGTAAATTTCCTTCAGCCGCAATTTCAGTTTGAATAAACTGGCTTGGAGTCAAGGTACTGGGTAAAAATCCAGACTTCGTATCAATCGCTCCACTGACAATGCCAGCGGGCCGTTTAAACTCAGACTGTACGGGTTGATCTTCGAGTGCCACTGTCATGACCTGCTTCCAGATTTGTGCGGGATAAGCACCTCCGTAAACGTTTCTTAAGTAGTGGTTAGTATCAGTTTGATCATAGCCCATCCATACGACTCCCACATAATTCGGTGTATATCCTGCGAACCAGGCATCTTTATTCCCTGATCTCTTACCAAAATTGTCGGGAAGTGACGTTGTCCCGGTTTTACCCGCGACTGCCCAATTCCCGATCTGAGCCCGAGTACCTGTACCTTCAGTAACAACGCCCCGAAGCAGGTTGTTCATCAAGTAGGAGGTAGTCTCCTTCATCACTCGTTGTTGGGTTATTTGGGGGGTAATAATATTCTTGCCGTTTGAATCCTGAATTTTCTCAATGGTATGAGCGGTAACGCGTACCCCATTATTGGCAAAAGTACCATAGGCTGAAGCCATATCCAGAGTTGTGACATCAGCTGTGCCGAGGGCTAAGCTGAGAACACGATTACTGTTTTTCAACGGAAGACCGAGTTTGTCTTTACCAAACGACCAACCGTAATCTACGCCGATTAAGTTCATGAGCTTAACAGCGTAGACGTTGACCGAGTTTTCAACGGCATAACGCATGGTTATGCGCCCCTTCCAGCCGGAAGACTCAGTATCAAAATCTACTGGAGAGTAACTTTTACCATCTCCAGCATTGTAGCTTACCGGCATATCATCAAGAACGGTTCCAGGGTAGAAGCCGCCCTTTTCCAAAGCGGGGCCATAGACCACTAACGGTTTAATTGTCGAGCCGGGTTGCCGAGTCGCTTGCGTTGCTCGGTTAAAGCCGAGGGCGGTTGTATATTCACGACCGCCGACGACCGCACGTATAGCTCCAGTCGTTGGGTCCAATACGCTCATCGCGCCTTGAACTTTCGTACTGTCATTACTCTGAGGAAAATTAGCCGAATTCGCAAAGGCAGCTTCAGCAGCGGCTTGGATTTTCGAATCAACCGTGGTATAAATTTTTAATCCTCCATTAAAGATTTGATCTGGAGTGAGTTTATAGTTATCTCCTTCGAGTTCTTGAATAACAGAATCGACAAACCAAGGAAATTTGTAGTCTGAACCCGCTACCGAGGTTCGTTGAGCTGAGGCTCGGTTCTTATTCATATTATCAACATAGGTAAAAGGGGTATCCTTTGCTTTATTATATTCATCTGAAGAAATAATTCCTGTATCTTTCATGACTCCAAGCACAATCGTTCTGCGGTTTTTCGCGTCATCGGGATGAATATAAGGGTCATAGCCGCTTGGAGCCTGGGGTAGACCTGCAAGTAACGCTACTTCTTCAGGCGTGAGGTTCCCTAGGTCTTTACCAAAATAGGTTTTTGCAGCAGTCTGAATTCCAAAGGAGGATTCTCCAAAGAAGATCCGGTTTAGATAAAAGGTCAGAATTTCATCTTTGGTATATTCGTGCTCCAACTGAAGCGCGAGAACGACTTCTTGGACCTTGCGGGTTAGATTTTTTGACGTGGGGTCTTCGATAAAGGCATTGCGGGCAAGCTGAATCGTGATCGTGCTTGCTCCTTCTTTACTCGAGCGAGATTTAATGTCATTGATCGCCGAGCCAACAATCCGAATTGGATCGACCCCGTAATGGCTATAAAAGCGCTTGTCCTCAACGGCAACAAAGGTTTTTTTCACGATATCCGGGATTTCTGAGGACTTTACTATCTGCCGATTTTCATCGGCATGGAGGGCTGCAATCTGTTCACCATCTTTGTCATAGACAATTGAGGACTCCTGCTGATTTGTTAAGGCAGCAGGGTCCCATTTGGGAGTCTTAGCAATAGCTGAAATCACAAAGATTAGGATCGCGATCAAGGCTACTGCAATAATTGAACCACTAGTCAGGAGGAAGACACGCCATTTTGATAAGCGTTTTTTCCGTGACGATCGGGTTGTTTTCTTAGGGGGAGATGCCATTTTGTTACCTCCTGTGTATTTTGTCACATCGAAATTATACCATATTTTATTCGACCATCAAACTTAATCCAACCTATCGTCAGGTTAACCGCCAGGACGAGGGGGTTTGAACAGCATGTTTCGTAGGTGCTTTAGCGGACGCATCAAGGTTGATATAAACGAGATTAAAAAGTATAATAAATAAAATATGGATTTTTAAGGTAAAGGAGGAGCACAAACATGCATATTCTGGATGACTTGAAAAATAGAGGTCTTATTTATCAAAATACGGACGAAGAAGCGCTGCGTAAGCGTTTAGATACACCTATTACCCTTTATTGTGGATTTGACCCTACAGCGGATAGCTTACATATTGGCAGTCTACTCCCGATTCTGGTATTACGTCGTTTTCAATTAGCAGGTCACCATCCGATTGCTTTAGTTGGTGGGGCGACAGGTCTGATTGGGGATCCGAGCGGTAAGGTTAATGAACGAACCCTTAATCCCAAGGAAACGGTTGAAGAGTGGTCTGCCAAAATAAAGGCTCAGTTAGCAAAGTTTCTAGATTTTGATAATAGCTCAGATAATCCTGCGATCCTAGCGAATAATTACGATTGGTTGGGTTCGCTTAACGTGATTGAGTTCCTCCGAGATATCGGTAAAAATTTTTCGATCGGGACGATGCTGGCCAAAGAATCCGTCGAATCAAGAATGAGCCGCGGGCTCTCCTTCACGGAATTTAGTTACATGATTCTTCAGTCTTATGATTTTATGAAGTTAAATGAGCTTTATGACTGTGAATTACAAGTGGGTGGAAGAGATCAATGGGGTAATATTACGTCGGGGACAGACCTAATTCGTCGGATGTCGGTGGATGAGGGTAAAGAGGTCCATGGGTTAACCATGCCTCTCGTGACCAAAAGTGACGGGACGAAATTTGGGAAAACAGAATCAGGAACGATCTGGCTCGATGCGGAAAAAACCTCACCCTATAAGTTCTATCAATTCTGGTTGAATGCAGATGACAAGGACGTGGTTCAGTATCTCAAATACTTTACGTTCTTATCTATTAAGGAGATTAAGGCTTTAGAAGAAGAAGTTGCGACCCAACCTGAGAAAAGAAATGCCCAACGGGTCTTAGCTCAGGAAGTGACGGAGCTCGTTCATGGACGAGAAGCTCTAGAACGTGCGGAGAAGATTTCTCAGGCACTGTTTACGGGCGGTTTAGAGAACCTTAGTGGCAAAGAAGTAGAGGAAGGGTTTAGTGATGTTCCGTCAACTATAATAAGAGATCAAGAGATTTCTCTTGTTGATCTTTTAATTCAAGTTGGAGCGGTTTCCTCAAAACGACAGGCTCGTGAATCCATTGAAAGTGGAGCAATCTATATAAATGGGGTTCGACATATGGATATAGCCTCCGTAGTTGCACAACTTGATAAGTTAGATGACGCGTTTCTAGTGATCCGCCGTGGCAAGAAAAACTACTTTTTGGCGAGAATTTCAAATGAAATTAGTGAAATTTAAAAGGGTTGCCCCAAGAGCTGAAATTCGAGCTTTCAGCCTGGGGCAACCCTTTTTGCAGATTGAAGAGGTTTAAAAGAGCAAAGATTAAAAGTTGTAATAATTGAGGCCCACATTATTGCGCGCTTTAGTTACATACTCTTGGGCTACTTTTCGCGTTTTTTCCGCTCCCATTTTGAGCACATCGACAACATAAGCTTTATCGTTAGCATATTGCTCACGCTTTTCTCGATAGGGGGAGAAATAATCCCAAATGACGCCAAAAAGCTCTTTCTTGACATCCCCATAACGTAATCCAGGGGTTTCGAAGCGTTCTTTGAGTTCTTGCTGACCATTCTCGTCAAGAAACAGAGAATAGATATCGAAGAGGGGATTATCTTGAATCGACTTCGGTTCTTCAACCGGTGTAGAATCTGTTTTAATCGCCATGACCCGTTGACGCATAGTTTTTTCGTCAGAGAAGATATCAATGGCATTTCCGTAGGATTTAGACATTTTCTGGCCATCAATCCCGGGAATGGTGGCGATATCCTCCTCAATATCGGCTTCGGGGATGACAAAGGTCTCGCCAAAGGTATGATTAAAACGAAGAGCGATGTCACGGGCAATTTCGACATGTTGTATTTGATCTTTACCAACAGGAACTTTGTTGGCGCCGCAGAGAAGGATATCGGCGGCCATAAGGACCGGATAGGCGAATAAGCCATGGGTGGCAATAATTCCCTTAGCCGTCTTATCCTTATAAGCATGACTACGTTCTAACAAGCCCATGCTGGTGACTATAGATAAGAGCCAACTTAATTCATGAACTTCGGGGAGATCGCCTTGTACCCAGAAATAGGACTTTTTCGGATCAAGACCCAGAGCGAGAAAGTCCATAGCAGCATCGAGCGTCTTTTGCCGAAGAAGATTAGGATCGGTAACAGTAGTCAACGCATGATAGTTGACAATGAAACAAAAGAGTTCACTTGATTCCTGGTAGTCAATCATGCGTTTCATCATCGCAAAGTAGTTACCGAGATGAAGATTACCTGAAGGTTGAATTCCTGATAAAACACGCAAAACAAAACACTCCTTAATATATAGTAGATGAGTAAATTCAAATGAGATGTCCTGTTACCTATTTTAACAGCTTTTGGCCTTTTCTATAAAGAGATATTTTAAAAAAGAAATAATTACTCTATTCGATCAGAAAAGACAAGAAGGCATTTGAGGGAAGACAATAGAGTAAACCATGATAAAAATTTAGTTATTGACACCCATGACCCACTGTGATATTCTAATTGAGCGCCACGGAACAGACATTCCAAGCCAGCAGCAATGCAGGCGGGTGCAAGCCGGACTCGAAATTAACACTTGACTTGAAAGAGAGAAAATGTTAA
>NZ_DATLJA010000024.1:0-53962 GCF_035539115.1 Desulfitobacterium sp.
TTTTTGAGGAGGTTTTTGTCAATATCTCTAGTTCTTATCTAAGTCACATCCCACGAGGGTTTTAAAGCCAACTAAAACGTCAGAATTTAAGTACGTCTGTTTGCCAGTTTAATATTTTTCGTTATTTTGTAACAACCTCTAATAAGGAAGGCATTTTATTAAAATATACTTTTCTGTTTTACAATTTGAATCCTAAGTTTAAAATCTTCAAGCTTAAGTTTTTTAGGCAATTCTTTTGGGGTGCTTGCTTGCCGCGTTCCCAGAACCTAACAGTAGTTTGATCTACCCCAACAAACTTGGCGAATTGAGTTTTATTCATACCGAGCATCAGTCGTGCTTTCGTTAGTTTTTCCGGGATCGTGTTCTCAGGTAATAAATTAAAGGATCCCAGCTCGGAAACAGTTATCCCCAATGTATTACTTAAAATCTTAAGCGTGGGTAAAGAGGGATTTTCTTTGTCATGCTCAATGTTAATGATTGTGAATTCGCTTAACCCACTGGCCCTTACGAGATCTTTAATTGTCATATTCATAGCGATCCTTGCCCGCCGAATGCGAGTACCTACAGTATTTCCAACCAGAGTAATTCCAGTCTGCCAGGGAGGTAAAACTTCCTTTTTAATATATAAAATCCCCATATTGTGAACTGCACGGTTGTGCATGTAGCTACCTCGAATTGTTCAATTTTGTCAAGAACTTGATTGAGCAGTAACACCTCGCTAGTAAGCGAGGAAGATTGAAAAAAGGCTACGAGATAGGTGGAATAAGCCTTTGCGCATTGTTATAGGGTATTATCTATAATATACGGGTAATAGACAAAAATGCCTGAAACTCCTTATATATAAGGAGTTTCAATTTTCCAAACGTTAATTATCAGAGATTCACGAATCCCTCAAACCCTTACGGTTTGGGGGATTTTCTAATTTTTAAGTCTCTCTAAAAACCCATGAATTTTTTAAGTTCAGTATGCCATTGTGCGTATAAACTTTTTCGGTGATACCTTTACTGGCATAACCCATGATTCGTTTAATACGTTTAATACGTTTAATACTTACTTTATTTCTTACGAAAATCTATCCTCCAAGGCTGTGAAGCCTTATTCTAGACTTAAAACTTTAAATCGCAATGACAATAGGGTGCCCGAGAGCCACTTTAGGATCTTTCTTATATATCCTAATTCAGGACCCTGCCTAACATACAATATATTAGAAAGTATAAGTTTTTTTGTGGGGGTTTCCCCTTTACTTGCGAGTTTGGTATGATGGAGTTATGGAAACAAACCTTATCGTTGTAAGGGTAGATTTTGCATGACGTGTTCCAGTAGTGAAACTGAGGTATAGAGCCGAATGATGGCCGAAGACGCTTTGCAGGTCAATCATTGTCATGTAATATTTAACAATAAATGAAGAGTTAAAAGCTATTTCCATTACATCAAATAAAACGAAGAAGTGAGGGAATTATGAAAAAAGGAAGTCTGCGTTTAAGGATGATGCTCATTCTCGCATTTGCTGTTACGGTACCGTTAATTGGAAGCGGATTTCTGTTGATTCATCATTCCGAGCAAGCATTGATGAGTGAGAAAGAAAATAAGTTATTCGGAATTGCCCGCATGTTGGATGCAGCCCTCCCCAGTGACTTTGATAGCATATTAACTGTGCAAGAGCAAAACTTGTCACGTGGTGAGAAAATCAAACTTTCTAACGAACGGTTGAAGAATATAACGGAGAAAATCGTAATGGCTAATCCAGGAGTCGGAGCTGGTTATTACTCGAAGGATTGGGATGCGATTATCACTTATGGACCAAATTCACAGTATATGGATACTATTGGGAAATCCATTGCTCAGGATCATAAAGGAAGGGAAGTAATGGACAGAGGAATTCCCTTAGCGGTAAAGGGGCCTATGATTCGTGGAGATATTTTAAACGCGATGGTACCTTTAATTCGCAATGGGCGGGTTATTGGGTACGTGTGGGCTAATGAATTAACACAAAACATTGACGAACAGATTCAGAAGATGGAAACTTCCATGTATATGTTCCTTGGATTGGCGTTACTTCTCGGACTGGGAATTACTTTACCTTTAGCCAGCATTGTCTCAGCCTCTGTCCAACATATTGTGATGGGATTAAGGAGAATTCGATCAGACTTAGACTATCGGCTACCTGCTGCATCAGGAGAGTTTGGTGAAATCATTGAGGCAGTGAATGGTATGGCTCAAAGTATTCGTAATACGCGGAGTCATAACGAGATTATAATGGAGAGTATGGCGGATGGCATTATTACGGTCGATAATGCGGGGAAAGTTACGGCCATTAATGCTGCAGCTATCCGAATTACAGGTTGGGGTAAAGAAATTATCGGGACGGATTATTCGGATATTCGTACTCGGAGTTGGTTGTTGGAGACGCTTAATACAGGGAAAACATTTATCGGTTATGAGGCGAGTTTTCCACATAGGGGTGGGGGAAGTGTCCTAATCAGTGTAAGTACATCTTTACTTCATAATGAAGACAAAATATTGGGGGCGGTTCTCGTTTTTAAAGATGTGACCGAGCGTCGTCTGTTTGAAGAACGTGTCCGTCGAGTGGATCGTTTAGCTGCTGTAGGAGAGCTAGCCGCGGGGGTAGCCCATGAAATTCGGAATCCGCTGGCGGCGATTTCAGGAAGTGTTCAAATTATACTGGACGAAATTGCAGAGGATAACGCAGCGCGAAATTTTGGCAGTGTGATTTTAAAAGAAGTCTCACGTCTCAATATCGTCATCGAAGACCTTCTTTATTTTGCTCGGCCATCAAAAAATATTATTGCTCAAATCCAACCGAATGAACTCATTTCTGAAACAATTGAGCTGCTTAAACCAAGCATGAAGAAGAATTTGGTTTCTTTAGAAGTATCCTTGGATCCGTCTGTTCAGCCAATTCTTGTCGATGCCGGACTGATTAAGCAGGTAATTGTTAATCTTATTTTAAATGCGATTCAAGCACTGCCAGAACAGGAAGGAAAAATAATCGTGACAACCCAGACAGAGTCGAAGGGCGTAAAAATTAGAATCCAAGATACAGGAGAAGGAATTGCCCTTGAAAACCTTGAACGAATTTTCGATCCTTTTTTTACAACCAAAGAACGGGGTACGGGTCTTGGATTAGCAGTGAGCAGTAAGATTATCGAAGTTCATCATGGCTTTTTACATGTCGAGAGTGAGGTTGGGAGAGGAACTGTCTTTACGATATTTTTACCGTATGAAGAGAACGAAGGAAAAACGGAAGAGACTGAGTAGGAGGACAAGCCATGGCTAGTCGTGGAAGTATCTTAGTTGCTGATGATGAAGAAAGTCTGCGTTTGGTTCTTGAGGCCGCATTGACGAAAGCAGGTTTTACTGTGGTAACGGTGAGTAACGGGGTTGATGCGGTAAAGAATGTTCAGGAGAAAGAGTATGAGGTTGTACTTTTAGATATACGAATGCCTAAACTTGATGGACTCGAGGCCTTTTATCAGATTCATAACCTAGAACCCGATTTATCTGTAATTTTAATGACGGCTTTTGGCAGTGTAGAGATTGCGGTTGAAGCGATGAAACGGGGGGCCTTTGAATATATCACTAAACCCTTTAATTTAGATGAAGTCAAGATTTTAGTGGATCGGGCAATTTATATGAAATCTATGGCTCAGCGGGTTGAGAACTTAACCCAAGAGGTACAGACCCTGTCGCAAGAGGTTAATGGTTGTTCGAGATTAATCGGTTCAAGTCCGAAGATACAGGAAGTGTATAAGAATATCGGGCGGGTTGCTCCCACTAAAGCAACGGTTTTATTAACTGGAGAGACTGGAACAGGAAAAGGGTTAGTCGCGAGGAGTATTCACTATAATAGCGAGCGAAGGGAAAAACCGTTTATCCAAGTCAATTGTGGTGCTATTCCAGGGGGATTATTGGAAAGCGAATTATTTGGACACGAAAAAGGCGCTTTTACCGGAGCGATAAGTCGAAAACTAGGAAAGTTTGAAATGGCAGAAGGGGGAACTATTTTCCTTGATGAGATTGGGGAGATGGGTTTGGATTTACAAGTCAAACTATTACGAGTTTTGCAAGAGCGGCAATTTGAACGGGTTGGAGGAAGTCAGACCTTAAATGCAAATATACGAGTCCTAGCTGCGACAAATCGAGATTTGACAAAAGAAATCGCCGAAGATAACTTCCGAGCGGATTTATATTATAGGTTAGATGTCGTATCAATTCATATACCCCCACTGAGGGAACGTGGAGAGGACATTCGCCTTTTAGCGGAATATTTTTTGCGTCGCTATAGTCTAGAAAGTGGTCGAACTAAGATTGCATTTTCACCTGAAGTCCTTCAAATTTTTATGAATTACGCTTGGCCTGGAAATGTTAGGGAACTAGGAAATGCTGTCGAGCATGCCTTAATTATGAGTAATTCGACCGTGATTTTGCCGGAACATCTTCCAATAACCCTCCTAGGAGAGGAAGTTGGAGATACAGAAGGACAGGACCATCATTTCACTCAGCCCTTAAGGGAGATTCTGGCGGCGACTGAAAAGGCAGCAATTGCCGAGGCCTTAGAGCGTACGGGAGGGAACCGCGCTCAAGCAGCACAACTGCTGCAAATATCACGGCGTGCTTTGATTTATAAGATTCAGCAGCATCAATTAAACTAGTGGTGAAACACCGCATGGGATCTTCATCGGTTACAAATTTCGTTAGCATTTTTTCAAAAGGTATAGTCGAATTTGGGAAAGCCATCGATTATCAACTCCTTTTTGGAGTTACCGATGGCTTTCCCTTTTTTTATACTAACAGAAAGTATAAATTTTCGGCAGATAGCATAAGTGCAACCAGCGGTTTTCGCTTTCGCAAAGCTCGGCGAAAGCCGGGTTTTCTTTACTTTTGCAACTCGTTTTCACGCAGCTTGCCATCTAGGATTATTCTCTTTAATTCAGACCGGCGTTCTTATATTATCCGGCCAGCAGTCTTATTATGGATTATTCAGTTGTGCCGTCGGTTCTTTTTACCCAAATTCTCTATTGGATATTTGGTCAAGAAAATAGTGCTATTTCGGATGGTTGCGAAATTATAGGTGAACAATTATTGCACAGTGTGTAAAATTTTTCACGCTTTCTTCCTAAATCACAAAAAATGTATTATTAAAAATCACAATGGACCTGCTCTTTCACATTCCAAGTAGACAATATGACGAGTGGCATCCTTCTTGCATAATTAACTTTCAAAACCTTCAAAGTAATCCATATATTTAAGTGACCCCTTGGGAGGATGTTGAATGAGAGGTTTAAGTTTACGTGTAAAGCTGATGTTTATTCTAACGCTTGCTGTTGTTATTCCAATTTTAGGCTCCGGCTATGTTTTAATCCAGAGGGCGGAACATTCCCTTATAGCCGAAAAGGAAAGCAAACTATTTGGTATTGCTCATTCTTTAGATATCAATCTGCCCGGGGATTATGATAGCCTTTTAACAAAAGATGAGCAGAAGTTGCCTGATCGCGAAAAAATTACGATCTTGAATTCCAAATTGGTCAAGGTCACGGATCAAATTGTCGCGTCTATTCCTGGAGTAGGCGCAGGTTATTATTCTAAAGATCTAGATGCAATTATTACCTACGGACCCAGCAGCGAATTCTCCAGTAAGATGGGTGAACCCATAGCCCCAGAACATAAGGGCAGGGAAGTCATGGTGAAAGGGATCCCTGAGGCAGCACGAGGACAAATGGTTCGTGGACAAATTCTAAATGCCATGATACCCCTGCAACGTAATGGCCGGATCATTGGTTATGCTTGGGCTAACGAGTTAACCAAGAGTGTGGATGAACAAATCCGTTCCATGGAAATGGTCATGTATCTGACGTTGGGTATAGCGCTGATTGTTGGGCTAAGCATCGTCTTAACCATCGCTAATAATGTTTCATCTTCAGTCCAAAGAATTATTGCAGGTTTAAGACGTCTCCGTTCCGACTTTGAATATCGTATGCCCATCTGTAATGGTGAATTTGGAGAAATAACTGAAGCAATTAACGATATGGCAGCCAGCCTGGAGAAATCGCGGTCTCATACAGATATGATTATGGAGAGTATGGTAGATGGAGTTATCACCCTTGATAAGACCGGGAAATTGACGAATGTTAATGATGCCGCGGTAAGAATTAGTGGTCTTGAAAAAGAGGATATTGGTAAGAATTGGTTTGAAGTTTTAGTAGATCAGATGAGTTTTCAAACGTTGATTTTGGAAACATTGGACACCGGCAAGGTTTTTATTGGTAATGAAGTTGTTTTTACGCGGAATGATGGAAGAACAGTACCTTTGAGTGTCAGTACGTCCACCTTGCGCAATAAAGAGCATATCTTAGGGGCGGTTATTGTATTTAAAGACTTATCTGAACGCAAGGTTTTTGAAGACTGGGTGCGGAGAATCGACCAGCTGGCCGCTATTGGCGAATTGGCTGCAGGGGTTGCCCATGAGATCCGAAATCCCTTAGCTGCTATCTCAGGAAGTGTCGAAATTCTTTTGGATGAAATACCTAAAGACAATCCGTCGAGAATGTTTGGGGATGTCATTGTTCGAGAGATCACCCGAATAAACGGGATTGTTGAAGATCTACTTTACTTTGCCAAACCTTCGAAAAACTATATTTCGCGAATTGATCCGAATAAGCTGGTTTCCGAGACGCTCGCGTTGCTCTCCCCTAGTCTTAAAAAGGATTTAGTTGTTTTAATTAAGGATTTTGAACCGGACCTGGCTATGATTTCGGTTGACTCCGGGCTGATTAAGCAAGTCCTGGTCAACCTGTTACTCAATGCTGCACAGGCGCTTCCACCTCAGGGAGGGGAAGTAAAAGTCAGAACGAGGAAGGTTGAGGAGGGGATAACTATTGACGTCATTGATACAGGGAGTGGAATTAGCCCTGAAGATTTGCCGCGGATTTTTGATCCTTTTTATACAACTAAAGATAGGGGAACTGGATTAGGCTTGGCAGTGAGCAACAAGATTGTGGAAATTCATCATGGACATCTTAAAGTTGAGAGTAAACAGGGGGGAGGAACCACCTTCACGTTATTCTTACCGTATACTACCGAAGCTTAAAGATGGAGGAATAAATATGCCGGAAAAAACGAAGATTTTGATTGCTGATGACGAGCCGAGCTTGCGCATGGTGCTGGAGACAGTCTTAGGTAAAGCCGGTTATAAAGTAGACTCTGTCGATAATGGTGCAGAGGCTTTGAAAATGGCTTTAAACGAAGACTATGGAGCAGCATTATTAGATATCCGGATGCCGAAAATGAATGGACTCCAGGCATTCGATGAAATACACAAACAAAAGCCAGACTTGCCCGTGATTTTAATGACAGCTTATAGTACGGCTGAGATTGCTGTCGAAGCGATGAAACGCGGTGTCTTTGATTACGTCATTAAGCCTTTTAGCGTGGAGGAAGTCAAAATCTTGATTGCTAGGGCAATACACTTATTGAATCTGAATCGGGAGGTAGAGTATCTTACGCAAGAGGTTCAAGCTTTAAGCCAAGAGCCTACCGGACCTTGCAGATTAATTGGAGAGAGCCTCAAAATGCAGGAAGTTTATAAGAGCATCGGCAAGGTGGCGAACTCTAAAGCGACTGTACTTCTTTCCGGCAGTACGGGTACGGGGAAAGGTATGGTTGCCAAAACTATCCATTTTGTCAGTGACCGCTGGCAGAAACCATTCATCCAAGTGAATTGTGGAGCAATACCTGAAGGTTTGTTGGAGAGCGACTTATTTGGGCATGAGAAGGGATCCTTTACGGGTGCGATTAATCAAAAACTGGGTAAATTTGAACTTGCTGAGGGAGGTACGATCTTTCTTGATGAGATAGGGGAGATGAACCTTAATTTACAAGTTAAACTTTTAAGAGTATTGCAGGAGCATGAATACGAAAGGGTTGGGGGCACCCAGACTTATGTGGCTGACGTTCGTGTTATCGCGGCGACCAATCGCGATCTGGAGAAGGAAATTGTCGAAAAGCGTTTCCGGGAGGACCTATACTATCGTCTCAATGTTGTCTCCATTTATCTTCCTCCCTTGTGTGAGCGCGGAGATGACGTTATTTTACTGGCACAATATTTTCTTAATCAGTTTGCCTTGGAAGCACAGCGTGTAGGCGTGGTCTTTTCCCCGGAGGTTATTGATATTTTTCGTCACTATTTGTGGCCTGGCAATGTCCGAGAATTGGGAAATGCCGTTGAACATGCTCTGATCATGAGTAACTCGAAAGTCATTATGCCCGAAAATCTACCTCCTCATTTTATGTCTGAAGAAACGGAGATTTCGCCTAAGGAAAGTTCGGAAGCCTTTCATCCGTTGCGAAGTGTTCTAGCAGATGCAGAAAAAAATCATATTATCAAAGCCCTCAACTGTACGGGTGGTAATCGAGCTCATGCGGCTAAGCTGCTAGAGATCTCTCGTCGCGCATTAATTTATAAGATTCAAGAGCATAAGCTGAACAACTAAGATAAGAGGTTCCACTCGTTAAGAATATACTCTGCGATAAAGGCAAACATAGCGAAAGCTATGGACGCAAAGCTATGGGTCTTCTACTTAGAGTAATGACTGCCAGGCTACCGAAAGATGCTATCTTTGTCGCCATACCCAAAGGAGTATGGCTTTTTTTATACTAACAGAAAGTATAAATTTTTGGCAGATAGCATAAGTGCAACCAGCGGTTTTCGCTTTCGCAAAGCTCGGCGAAAGCCGGGTTTTCTTTATAAAAAAAGGAGGGTTTTATTTTGCGCAGTATTAAGACAGTATTTATTACATTTCTAGGTATGATTCTTGTATTAACACTTAGTGTTCTCACGCTTATTAATTACATTAACACCAGAAACATAATTATGAGTGATCTGAACCAGACAATGACGTTAACCACCCAAGGTGCGGCCAAGGATTTGGGTGCATGGATTAGTATTCAAAAGGGTGAACTGGAAACAATCGCAAATGCTCCGGTAATGTCAATGGGTGATCAGACCGCAATTAAGAACTATTTAAGCACAGAATTGAAACGTCTACCGGATTACAGCACATTTTGGGTATCTGATGAAAAAGGAAGTTGGTACTCACCCGCGGGGACCACAGGAAGCATTAGTGAACGAGACTATTATCAAGAACTGATGAAAACGAGTCAAACCGTTATCTCCGATCCCCTTCTGGGCAAGGCCGATGGTAAAATGGCGTTCGTCATAGCGGTGCCGATTAAGCAAAATGGCAAGATAGTCGCGATCTTGGGCGGAAATGTCAGAATGGATGAATTGTCGCGCAGGACAACGGAGATTAAAGTGGGGAAGACGGGCTATGCATCCTTATATCAAAGCAATGGGATGACAATTGCCCACCTAAACCAAGAACAGGTGATGAAATATAATCCTCTACAAGATTCCAAACTCGATCCAACACTTAAGGCAGGATATCAGAAAATGCTTAAGGGGGAAACCGGTCTTCTTCAAGATAAGCTGAACAGTTCAGATAGTTTGTTAGCTTATGCGCCAATACCTGGTGTGACCTGGGCCCTTTCGGTTAATGCTTCAACAACTGAGTTCCTAGGTCCTTTGGTATCCCTTGCTTATTCCTCAGTTATAACAGCAGTTATTTTGCTCCTGATTGCCTTTCTTGCTTTGGTGGGCTTAACGAATCAGATTACTAAACCGCTTTCTAATTTACAAGCTCAAGCCGAGCGGGTTGCTCAAGGCGATTTGAGTCAAACCGAGATTGATATTAAAGCCAAAAACGAAATTGGTCGTCTGGCTGAAGCACTCCAGACAATGGTCAAAAATCTTCATTCGTTAGTGGGGCATGTTGCCAATTCAGCGGAACACGTTGTGACCTCAGCGGGCCATTTGGCGATTAGCGCTGAACAATCAGCGCAGGCAGGTGACCAGATCGCTATCTCTCTGTCTCAGGTTGCCGTTGGTGCTGAACATCAACTTACGACTATTGATGAAGCTAAGCAAGCTATGTCAGAGATTCAGGACAGCATTCAACATGCGATCAGCAATACGGACAAGGTGGTAGATTTTTCTGAAAAGACGCTGCTTGCAACTCAAACGGGGAGTGATGCGGTGGACAAGGCCATAAACCAGATGAATCGTATTCAAGATGTGGTCATACAGGCGGCTAAGCTCGTTCTCAAACTTGGGGATCGTTCGAACGAGATTGGAAATATTGTGGACGCCATTTCTGGAATTGCCGAACAGACCAATCTTTTAGCCCTTAATGCTGCCATCGAAGCCGCACGTGCCGGAGAACAGGGTCGGGGTTTTGCTGTTGTCGCGGATGAAGTGCGCAAGTTGGCTGAGCAGTCAGCGGAGGCAACAAAACAGATTTCGGTCCTCATCCGGCAAATTCAAGGGGACACGGATCAGGCGGTCCAAGCCATGACAGCAGGGACGAAGGAAGTTGAGACAGGGGCAGAAGTGGTGGAAACCGCGGCGACCAGCTTTAGTGATATTTCAGTATCGGTTAACACGATTTCAGAGCAGATTAAGGACATATACCAGATAGTTCGTCAAGTAGAACGCGACAGTGAGCGTGTTACAACGTCAATTGATCGTTTAAGTAATGTAAGTAAGGATGCGGTTGCACAGGTTCAATCCGTATCTGCTTCGACAGAAGAACAACTGGCGTTTTTTCAGGAAATAGCGCAGGCGAGTCAAGACCTTAATGGGATGGCAGAGAGTTTACAAGGTGCAGTGGCCCAGTTCAAAATTTAACTACGTGCGCAGTTTATTGCACTCCAGAGTGAAATAGTTTCACAGGTTCGGTGAAAAATACAAAAAACCGGTGGGTATTTGGACAGGGCGATTAACGAAAAATGAGGCATTGACAGGCTTTGACGGGTTATTATTCTAAAAACGCCAAAGCTGGCATGAAGTTTGCTATATATTTAGTTTAGGTTAGAGGCTCAGTCCTATTCCAGTCCTAGATTAAATACAAGGAGGAACTTCAAAATGAAAGATGTCGTTATCGTTAGTGCTGTTCGAACACCTATCGGTTCTTTTAATGGGGCACTAAGCCAGGTTACTGCTGCAGATTTAGGTGCAATTGTGATTAAAGAGGCTATCAGCCGTGCCGGGATCGCTCCGACTGACGTTGAAGAAGTGATCATGGGTAATGTCTTATCCGCGGCAAAAGGCCAAAATCCAGCCCGCCAGGCGGCGATGAAAGCCGGGGTTCCCCAAGAGGTTCCATCTTGGACTGTGAGTAAAGTGTGTGGTTCCGGTCTTAAAGCGGTTGTTTGTGCAGCTCAAGCGATTATTTCCGGAGATGCTGAAGTCATTGTCGCGGGTGGTATGGAGAGCATGTCGCAGTCGGTTTATGCTTTACCAAAGGCTCGGACAGGATATCGTATGGGAAACGAAGTTATCGTGGATACGATGATCAATGACGGTTTGACTGACGCTTTTCATAATGTTCACATGGGTATTACCGCTGAAAACATCGCTGAGAAGTTTGGAATTACCCGCAAAGATCAAGATAACTATTCAGTTCGAAGTCAAAACAGGGCAGAAAAAGCGATTAAGTCAGGCGTATTTGTGGAAGAGATTATACCGGTAAGTATTCCCCAACGAAAAGGCGATCCTATTATTGTCGAGCTGGATGAATTTCCTCGTTTTGGTGCGACTTATGAAGGATTAGCTAAACTGCGACCGGCATTTAAGACAGGCGGAACAGTGACGGCAGGAAATGCTTCGGGTATTAATGATGGGGCTGCTGCTGTTGTGGTGATGAGTAAAGAAAAGGCTGAACAACTCGGACTCACTCCACTAGCCGTGATTACCTCTTGGGCTTCGGCAGGGGTTGATCCACTCATCATGGGGACAGGTCCAATTCCCGCTACGCGTAAAGCTCTGCTCAAAGCAAACTTGACTATCGATGATATCGATGTTGTCGAGGCGAACGAAGCTTTTGCTTCGCAAACCTTAGAAGTCAGCAAAGAGCTTGAACTTGAGCAAGAAAAAACCAATATCAACGGTGGAGCTATCGCGTTAGGTCATCCAGTTGGAGCTTCCGGCGCTCGAATCCTAGTTACCTTACTCCATGAGATGAAACGAAGTCAAGCACAACGTGGTTTGGCTACGCTGTGTATTGGTGGTGGACAGGGTATTGCCATGATCGTGGAACGGCAGTAGAAGGTTGGTTAGAATTTTATCTGAAGTATTGGAGGGATGAATTTTGCGGCAAGCCGTAATTGTCAGTGCAGTACGTACGCCTGTCGGCTCGTTTAACGGTGTATTTGCGCAAACTAAAGCAACGGAGTTAGGTGCTATAGCGATACGTGAAGCTATCGTCAGGGCGGGGATAACCCCTGACCAAGTCGAAGAAGTGATTATGGGCAACGTGTTACAAGGCGGGCAAGGGGAAAACCCTGCTCGTCAGGCGGCCATATATGCGGGCATTCCACAGGAGACTCCTGCTTGGACGATGAATAAACTATGTGGTTCTGGGTTAAAAGCGATTATTTGTGCGGCTCAATCCATCTTACTCGGCGACGCTAATATCGTGGTAGCTGGTGGAATGGAGAACATGTCCCTAGCCCCGTATCTTCTGCCCAAAGCACGCAGCGGCTACCGGATGGGGAATGATGTAATTTACGATAGCCTTCTTAAGGACGGCTTGATGGATGCTTTCGATGATATCCACATGGGTGTAACGGCAGAGAATGTGGCCGAACAGTATGGTATCACTCGAGAGGAACAGGATCGTTATTCTGTCCGTAGCCAAAATCGCACTGAACAGGCTATTAAAGAAGGAAAATTCAACGAAGAGATTGTCCCTGTCAGCATCCCCCAACGTAAGGGTGAGCCTATCATTATTAATCAGGATGAGTTTCCACGTTTTGGCGCGACGTATGAATCTCTGTCAAAACTAAAGCCAGCTTTCAAAAAAAAAGGAACGGTTACGGCTGGAAATGCTTCCGGGATTAATGATGGTGCAGCGGCCGTAGTTGTTATGGCCAAAGAGAGGGCTGAAGCTTTAGGACTTGTTCCTTTAGCGACCATCCGATCTTATGCTTCGGCAGGTGTCGATCCGAAAATCATGGGGATTGGACCAATCCCGGCTAGCCGCAAAGCACTAGACAAGGCTGGGTTGACCATAGAAGATATAGATCTAGTAGAGGCTAATGAGGCTTTTGCAGCACAGACTTTAGAAGTGGCTAAGGAACTTAAACTGAACATGGCAAAGACCAATATCAATGGTGGAGCGATTGCCTTGGGGCATCCAATTGGAGCTTCCGGTGCCCGTATTTTGGTAACCCTCCTGCATGAATTAAAACGGCTTAAAGCAAAGCGCGGCTTGGCGACACTTTGTATTGGTGGAGGTCAGGGCATCGCCTTAATCGTCGAGCGCGATTAGAGTGCAGCAAATTCTTAGAAATCCATACTTTAGGGGGAACCCGTCAGGGTTCCCCCTTAGTGTAACCGGCAGAACGGATTAATGAGTCCCATATTCAGGTTCTCATAACTGTACCGAGGAGGGAAAAGTAAGGTGTCAAGCAAAGGTCATATTTTGATAGCAGACGACGAGCAGAGTTTACGCTTGGTGCTTGATACGGTACTGAGTAAAGATGGGTACGAGGTGGATACAGCGGAGAACGGTATTCAAGCATTGGAAATGGTTAAAAGCAGGGAATATGAAACTGTGATTTTAGATATCTGTATGCCTCAAATGGATGGGTTACAGGCTTTTAGCGAAATTCATAAAATTAAACCTAACTTGCCCATCATATTGATGACGACTTATGGGAGCGGGCAGGATGCTGTGGAGGCCATGAAACGTGGGGCCTTCGAATATATCATGAAACCGTTTAACGTGGAACAAGTAAAGTTTTATGTAGCACGGGCTATTCGCATGAAGCGTTTGACCTGTGAAGTGGAACAGCTATTCCAGAAGGTTAAAATCCTTAATCAGAACAAAAAGGAATTCTGAGTGCGCAGATTTATGCACGTGTGGGTAAAGCATTTCACACCTTTCGATGATTTTTCTCTCTAGTGCCCTGACCAGTATAATTCAATAAATTAGTGAAACTCGCTCGGGAAAGGCATTTCCCGAGCGAGTTTATTTATTTGAGTTGTTTTCCAGAGCTGGCACAAAGATTGCTATATATAGATATGAAAGGTGGTGGGACAAGAAATAAAGTAGTAATTCTACATTCATTATTTAAAAACCTATTTTATAAAAGGGGGAATTATACTAATGGCACTGCAATCAAATTTAAGTCATTCGGATGAAAAACCCAATATTATGGAACGCATGGGTGGCGCCCTTGCAGAATGGAGTGAAAAATGGTTCCCTGATGCCTACGTTTTTGCATGCTTCGCTGTTGTCATCGTAACCATTGCCGCACTGGCAATGGGTCGGTCGCCCATGCAAATCGGAGTCGACTTTGGTGCTAACTATTGGAGCTTGGTTCCCTTCACGATGCAGATGGCATTTGTTATTATCTCGGGTTATGTTGTAGCAATGTCCGCACCTGTGCATCGACTCATTGAAAAATTAGCTGAAGTGCCGAAGACCGCAAAAGGAGCTGTAGCCTTTGTCGCGTTTTTCGCCATGGTCGCTTCTCTGCTGAGCTGGGGATTTAGCCTCATCTTTAGTGGGGTCTTAATTAAAGAAGTGAGTAAAAGGGTTAAAGATGTTGACTATCGGGCTATGGGTGCAGCTGGTTATCTCGGATTAGGAAGCATCTGGGCATTGGGTTTATCTTCGTCAGCTGCCTTGCAGATGGCCACTAAGTCATCAATCCCCGCTGCACTCTATAAGATCAGTGGTGTTATTCCTCTGAGCCAAACCATTTTCACGTGGCAAAGCGGAGTTATGGTTATCGTCTTAATTACCCTTTCTGTTACAATCTGCTACTTCTCCGCACCGGATGGCAAACATTCCAAAACCGCAGATTCTGCCGGTATTCAATACGGTGATAATGGAATTATTGTTGGGAAGCCTACACGTCCAGGAGAAAAGCCAGAGTACAGCCCAGTTTTAACAATTATTATTGTTGTTCTTGGTGCACTTTATCTCATTGATGTTATTAGTAAGAAAGGTCCTATTGCCGCACTTGACTTAAACACGTATAACTTATTGTTCCTGTTGTTAGGTATGATTCTTCATAAGAGTCCTCGGGCATTTTTGAATGCTTGTGCCAAAGCTGTCCCGGCTACCGGTTCAGTACTCATCCAATTCCCAATTTATGCAGGTATTTTCGGAATTTTGATGGGATCTGGTCTTAATGAAGTACTGATGAACTTCTTCGTCTCTGTTTCTAATGGACACACGTTTGCACCTATTGTCGGTGTATACTCCGCTATTCTTGGATTCTTACTTCCTTCCGGCGGTGCGAAGTGGGTTGTTGAAGCACCTTATATTCTTTCAGCTGCTCAACAGTTGCATTTTAACATGGGTTGGGTTGTTCAGATTTACAATGCTGCCGAAGCTTTACCTAACTTCATCAATCCATTCTGGATGTTGCCTTTGATGGGTGTTATGGGCGTTAAAGCGCGTGACTTGGCAGGATTCTCGTTCCTACAACTTATCTTCCATGCTCCGGTCGTCCTCATCATGGTATGGCTTCTGGGTTATACCATGCAATATGTACCACCGATCATGATGTAAGTAAAGGTAACTGACTTCAGATGGAGTTTCAAACTCCATCTGAAGTCTTCTGTACAAAAACTGACGCTATGACGCCAGTACGCAATAAGGAGGTTGAAGCTAATGACGGTTATTATCAGTCCAGAAGAAGCTGTGCGTAAAGTTGAAAGTGGAATGACGATTATGGTTGGCGGCTTTATCGGGTGTGGAGCGCCCAGAAAGCTACTTGAAGTCATTCGTTTACAGGGTACAAAAGACTTGACGCTGATTGCGAATGACACAGGAATCCTTGGTGATGAATTGTCACAACTCGTAGTTGACCACTGCCTTAAGAAGGTTATTGCTACCCATATTGGGACAAACAAAGAAACGGGAAATCAAATGAATTCTGGTGAAATGGAAGTTCAACTCGTTCCGCAAGGAACCTTAGCGGAGCAAATTAGGGCCGCCGGTGCCGGTCTGGGCGGAGTTTTAACTCCGACTGGAATTGGGACAGTGATTGAAGAAGGAAAACAAAAGATAGTTGTAGGAGAAAATGAATACCTCTTAGAACTGCCTATAAGTGCTGATATTGCGCTCATCAAAGCGAAGAAGGCCGATAAAGCTGGAAATTTAGTCTATCACGGTTCTGCTCGTAATTTTAATCCTCTCATGGCTACAGCTGGAAAGATAGTGATTGCGCAGGTTGAAGAGATCGTGGAAGTGGGTGAAATTCCAGTTGATGAAGTCATTACGCCTGGAATCTTTGTGGATTACCTGGTGCTAGTACCTCAGGAGGTGGCTAAAGTTGGATAAGCAAGAACGGATGGAATGGTTAGTTAAACGTGTGGCACAGGAATTCAAGAACGGCGACGTGGTTAACTTGGGAATCGGAATGCCGACTAAAGTTGCCGACCACTTACCAGAAGGTGTCAACATTATTCTACAATCTGAAAATGGTTTCTTAGGCGTAGGACCTAGCCCAGACGCAGGGTCGGAAGATCCAGACATCGTCAATGCGGGCGGACAAAATGCAAGCATCCTAACGGGTGGAAGTACGTTTGATAGTTTTACGTCCTTTGGGATTATTAGAGGAGGACATGTTGACGTTACAGTCTTGGGTGCACTTCAGGTCGATCAAGAAGGTAATCTGGCGAACTGGATGATTCCTGGCAAGATGGTTCCGGGTATGGGGGGAGCCATGGATTTAGTCGTTGGAGCACGCCGGGTCATTGTGATGATGGAGCACTGTGCCAAAAACGGAGGGTTGAAGGTATTAAAGAAATGCACCTTACCGTTGACGGCTGCTAAACAAGTCAATTTAATCATTACTGAAATGGGTGTTATCGAAGTGACTCCAAAGGGCCTTGTGCTTAGGGAGATTGCACCGGGACTCACCTTTGAGGATGTTCAGGTAGCTACGGAAGCGACGTTATTATCAGCATAAGTGTATACGAAGGGTATTTTCAGAACGTGTTGCAGGCAGATAAAATATTCTTTGCATAAATGGGCCTTACCTTCGCGGTTGGGCCCTTTTGTATGGTCGACACCACAGCCTATGGCTATGATGCGGTCGGTAACTTAACCTCTGCCACCGACGGCAACGGCCATACCAGCAGTTCCACCTATAACCTAAGGCATGAAACACTCAGCGTCCAACCTACAGCTACAGATCCGGCTACAGCGGCTGCAACCACAGACTCACAGACTCACAGACTACCGCCAGTGCAGGAACTGATTTTACCAAACTGATGAGAGCAGCCGCTCATTCTTTCCATCTGGAGTCCTCAACATCTAATTCCAACACTTACCAACGTTAATTATCAGGAAAACGCAAAATCCCCAAACCCTTGTGGTTTGGGGATTTTCTTTATTCGAAGACTCTGTAAAAATCTCTGGAATTCATAATGTAATAGACAAAAAAATAGATAAGGTCAATTGCCTTCTTTAGTTCTTCAATATACTTACGCTCCCGCATTATTCATTAAAGTAGCAAAGGTTCTATTCTTTAACAATCTTCTGATAGGTAAAATATGAATAAACTATTGGTACAATTATAATTACGGCCACATTAATCATTACACCAATTCCCATTAAATTTGTACCTATCACGTTTAATAATAGATTCATGATACCCCCTATTACCCATAACGGAGCAGCCAGTCGGTGGGTTTTCCTCCATACTTCCTCATTAGCTAAAGTCCAAGGGATTCTGAATCCTACGAAATAGTTGTACTTAAATCGACCCATTACATTTCCAAGTAAAATAAATAGCAATGAAATCATAATTCCAATATAAATAGGTTTATTAACTATAACCCCTGTAGCTAATAGAAGTGTATATACCTCCAGCCCAAGGAAAAAAATAATTAATAGATACTTCAAATATTGATAGGTAGAATCAAATTTGGCATAATTTTTACCTTTGGGATCTATATAAGGAAGTACAAGAAACATTATATACATTCCTAAATTTATCAACGGAAGTGCGAATGCTCCAAATATTTTACTTCCATAACCATCAATTTCTCCGTTTACGTCCCAATGAACAGGTATTTTGTCAGGAAGCGATGGATAAAAATATACTTCCAGTACAAGGCCTAAAATAATGAGAATTAAAATTAGCCAATCTTTCTTTAAAATACTACTTATCTTTTACATCTTCAGACCCTCCTTCATTGATATGTGCTGCATTAAAAAACCATTTAACTACTTCTTGGAATACTGTCGTGTTCAACGAATAATAGATATGTTGACCTTTACGCTCATCTGTTACCAACAAAGCTTGTTTTAATGCATTAAGATGGTGGGAGATGCTTGGCTTAGACATGTCAAAATGTTCAGCAATTTCTCCAGCTGTCAAATCTCGTTCTTTCAGTAATAAAATAATTTCTCGCCTTGTTGGGTCTGCGAGTGCTTTAAATGGTAGTTCAAGCATTGAACGATATTCCTCCTATTAGAAAATTTCTAATGGTACTCATGGCCACAACTATAATTAGATAATTCAACAACTGTCTAATCATATGATTAGATTATACATCTTAGACAGAAAAAAACAATAGTTATTTTAGTACCTAAAGAAGTTTTATCTAAATCCATTGAACACTTTATTTCGGGCTAAAACCGTTGATGTTATTGGGTTATCAATTCTCTAAACGTTAGTTATCAGGAAATGGTAAAATCCCCAAACCCTTGTGGTTTGGGGATTTTACCATTTCCAAGTTCATATAATATTCTCATTTACCTGAACATGCTAGTTCCTAACCAATACCCTATATAGCCTACAGCAACGATACCAACGATGTGGAGTACCCACCAACCTGTTCTAAAAGTCCCCCAAGTTCCTAGATCCATACGGTCTCGAACGTCTTCACCCATAAGTTCACCTGCTTTCAATTATATAAATATATTGTGCACAAAATTATCTGCTTTATTAGCTTCTCTCCCTGATTATTTCGGGCGAAACCAGAAAAGAAGGGATTATCGCTTTTTTTTTGCCTGCCATGCATAATTCCAAGCCTTTTTCCCATATGGTTTTTACAGGACATGAGGGAAGGAGGATGTGCATGAGACAAAAGCGGGACGAGTGGTACCAGCAAGGGAAGCATAAACAGCTGAGAAAACGGATAATTCTTGGCTTGCTAGTTATGGCGCTATTATTAGGTGGCGTGGCATGGAAGCTCTACCCCCATGATCAAAAAAGTTGGAGTTGGACCGTCGGGAATCAGACCATCTTGATCGATGCTGGGCATGGTGGGGTGGATCCTGGCGCAGTTGGTAAAAATAACACTTTGGAAAAAGATATTACCTTGGCTGTCTCCAAACGGTTAAAAGTTCTTGTGCAGCAGGCCGGTGGCAAGGCCATTATGGTACGAGAAGAGGATGTGGATTTAGGGACAGCCCAGGGCTTGCTCAAAAGGAAACGAGAGGATCTTGCCCAACGAATCCAGCTTGCCAATGATATGCAGGCTGATGTCTATTTAAGTATCCATGCTAATAGTTTCCCAAATGAAAAATTAACGGGGGCTCAGGTTTTTTATTATGCGAATTCCGCAGAAGGTAAGCTTCTGGCTCAATGCATTCAAGAGCAGCTTAATTCTTTGACTGGGGGGAAGCGGGTGGCTAAAGGAAATCAAGAGCTATTTATCTTGAAAAAGGCAAATCGGGCGGCTGTAACAATCGAGCTGGGCTTCATGTCCAATGCTGGAGAAGAGCAGAAGTTAAATGACTCGAATTATCAACAGCAACTCGCTGTAGCCGTTTATCAAGGGCTTGCCAATTATTTAGGAAAGTCGCAGAATTCATTGCCTCAATCACCCTGAAAAATGGATTGCTTTTTGAAGCCTGGATTTTACGAAAAGAAGGAAACACTTGCATTGTCCCGAATATCTACAGAATTAGATTTAAGTCAAAGGGGCATTTACGGAAAATGCAGGGAGAATAATCATGAGTTTTTTGCCGATTTTATTATTTACGCTCGGAGTCATAGTTTTGCTTGCGGCTTGGAGACTTGGCAATCCACCGACTACGAGTCCTGAGCTTATAGCTGCGCTGAAAGGAATAGCTGGCGTGAAGCGGGATATCGGGTATATCCGCTCAGAACTGCAGGAAACAGGGACCCGATTGGAGGATCATGAGAGGCGAATTGAAGAACGGAAAACCTTGGGATTAAAAGCTGAAGAGCAGCCTGAGCAGGTAGATCAACTTTGGCAAAGAGGACATGCTTTACTGAAGGCCTTGCAACAGGAGGCCGTACAGGAGGAAGTTATTCCGGATTTAAGCAAGCGTGTCACTTCGGAACAAGCCTTTGAACCGAGGATAGAAGATGATCTAAGATCGGTTCCCCAGGTTCTCTCTGATAAATACCGCGGGGTCATGCAACTTCATGAACAAGGATGGTCAACCTTAGAAATTGCAGGCCACCTTGCGATCAGCCAAGATGCAGTAAATATGGTTTTAAGAACCTATCCTCGAGGTGGACAAAGATGAAAATTTCACGCCAATATCTGCTCGGACTGGGTTCGGGCCTGATTTTGAGTGCTATGTTAGCGTTACTCTTTAACCCGGCTACGGCGAAGAGTCCGAGTACGGCGGGAGCTACTGCAGCTGCAGCGAGTTCACCTGTAGAAACTTTATCCACAGCTACAGCAAGCCCATCCTCACAAACACCTGCATCTTCTGCCCAAGAATCTCAAAGTTCGGAAAAATCAGCACCCGAGAATAATACGACTCAGGCTAAAAAGAGCGTTGTGATTCCCCCGGGTGCGAGTGCAGACAAGATTGCTCAACTTCTTCAAAATGAGGGTTGGATTCAGAACAAAGAAGATTTTTTGGCGATTGCTAAAACCAGAAAACTCGAAAACCGATTTAAAGCGGGTACGTATGAACTCGTACCTGGGCTTTCCATTGACGATATAATTAATCAGCTCATTAAGTAGATTTGACAGGTGGATATCTACTCAGCATAAAGGTGAAACTTTTAAGTGGATATTTACGTATTATTAACGTGATACAGTTAAAAGAAGAAAAGCGGGTAGATGGGAGCGGCTTATGAGATGGATGATCAGGATCTGATTCGACAGGTCCTTTCTGGAAAACATGAATATTATGCGCATCTCGTTGAGCGCTATCAGAAGCCATTAATTTATTTTTTGCGAGGAATTCTGCATGATGACGAGGAGATTCTGGATTGTACCCAAGAAGCCTTCCTCGCAGCTTATCGTAATCTTTGGAAGTATTCTCCGGTGCACACGTTTCGAGCGTGGCTTTATGCTATTGCCAGGAATAAGGCTATTGACCTGTTGAGAAAGAAAAAGAAGGAAGTTCCGGTACCTCTTAATGAGAATTTTGTCGACGATCAGGAGGGTCCGGAAGAAGCATGGCTGGCTAAGGAACGGGCGGCTCAAGTGCAGGAGGTTTTGAACGAGCTTCCAGCACATTACCGACAGGTGCTTTATTTAAGTAAGATATCAACAGGAACTGTCTTATGAAGAGATTAGCTTAGTCCTCAATATACCTGTTAGCTCAGTGAAGACTCATTTACATCGAGGTAAAGAAAAACTGCGTCAGATTATGGAAAGGAGGGGCTGTGATGAACGGAACGGACACTATGTGGACCCAATTATTTCAAGAGAAGCCCATTAATGAAGCTTCCTTAGGGAACTTGAAAACGGGAGTCATGACCCAGGTCCTAGCCAGTCCGATTGATTTCCAAGCCAAGATCCTGGTGGCGCAGCGTCGGAAATGGGGAGTCTTTCTTCTTGTCGTTTTGCTTGCTGCGGGTCTAGGATCTTTTGGTCTGATCTGGTTTGAAGGGGAGTGGCTACTTAGCTTAATCAGTCATGCTCCAGAGTGGTTTCGACAACAGGGGAGGCTGCTTAGCCAACTTATCCTGGGTTTGGAATATCTCTGGCGGCAATATGTCTGGCCCTTCGTGGGGATTGCTTTTGCCTGGGTTCTATTTGATGGAATACGACATAAGATGCAGGTGAAAGAGTAAAGGAGTGGAAAATACAATTAGAAAATCATTCTCGAAATAGAAAGCTCAAGAAGAAAGAACGAGCAAAGAGAAAAGAGATGGGGATGTTCCATGGACGGAATCAAAAAATTCTTCAAGGATCAGGCTCATATTCTCAACCAGGAAGCATGGAATGTAGCTCATGAGATCGGAGAACACCCAGAGTTAGGTTATCAAGAGTATTTTGCGGTTGACGTGCTGACCCAGTTTTTAATCCGTCATGATTTTAAAGTAGAGCGCCCTGTAGCCGGTTTAGAGACAGCCTTCATTGCCCGATTCCAGGGGAAAAAGCCAGGACCAAGAATTGCCTTTTTAGCCGAGTATGATGCCCTGCCCGGAGTGGGTCATGGGTGTGGACATAACTTAATCGGGGCTGCAAGTGCGGGGGCTGGGATAGTCTTAAGTAAAAGTGAAGAATTGATGGGTGAGATTTGGGTTATTGGTACTCCGGCTGAGGAAACGAGTGGGGCAAAAGTAACCCTTGTGGAAAAGGGGATCTTTGATACTGTTGATGCAGCAATGATGTTTCATCCGGGAAGTCAAAATGTCTCCGAAATCACGACTTTAGCTCTCGATGCTTTGGAATTCACCTTCCTTGGACGGTCAGCCCATGCGGCCGCGGCAGTGCAATATGGAGTCAATGCGCTCGATGCTATGATTAATTTTTTCAATCGTATTAATACCCTGAAGAAACAGATTTCAGCGGATGCACGCATCAATGGAATTATTACCGAAGGAGGCACCGCGCCGAATATTATTCCCGAGAAAGCTGTAGCTCGCTTTTATCTAAGGGCACGCAGTCGTATGACCTTAGATGAATTGCGGGAGAAGGTTATCCGTTGTGCCAAAGAAGCGGCGTCCATGGTTTCGGCCCAAGTGACCTGGCGTAAGTTTGAATTTTCTTATGATGATATGTTGACGAATCGGACGATGGCCGAATCCTTTGCCCAGAATCTGCGGGAATTGGGAATTAAGAAAATCGCTTCTCCCCAGATTGCGATGGGCTCAGTCGATATGGGAAATGTAAGTCGGGTGGTTCCGGCCATTCATCCGTATCTCGCCTTGGGAAAAGGGATGGATGTTCCTCATACTCGTGATTTTGCCGAGGCTGTTGTTTCACCGTCCGGCGAGCATTTACTCTTATTGGCTATCGAATCTTTGGCTTTGACTGGCTGGGATGTTTTAAATGATCCCAAACTCCTGCAGAAAATAAAGCGAGAGTTCAATCAAAAAAACTAACATGAGTTACAGGTGCACGTAACAATGAATGGGGCGTACCAGAAAGTTGATTTCTGGTACGCCCCATTTTTACCCTTCGATGCATGCTTTTAAGTCCGGCAGGATAAGGCGACTATAGCTTCTGCCTGCGCTACGCTTGGCACAAGCCAAGTTTTCTTTATCCTACGATGCAAGTCTTTATATTCGGCAGGATAAGGCGACTATAGCTTCTGCCTGCGCTACGCTTGGCACAAGCCAAGTTTTCTTTATCCTACGATGCAAGTCTTTATATTCGGCAGGATAAGGCAACTAAGCCTTCTGCCTGCGCTACGCTTGGCACAAGCTAAGTCTTCTATATCCGCTGGCAGCGGTCTCTAAGATTCCTGATTCGCCTGTTTGAACCGGTGCAACGTGTTCGTGAGTACACCTGAAAAGATGAGCCCGAATGCGATGGCCCCAGCAAGCATCAGGGTTTTGGCTCCGAGTTGAATTCCCTCGGCATAGTTATTTTCCATGAGCTTACGGATTGTGTCATAGGCCAACCCGCCAGGGACTAAAGGGATGATCCCGCTTACACTAAAAAGGGTAGCAGGCATTCTGTGGTAGCGTGCCAAGTATTGGCTCAGAGTTGCAATGCTAAACGCAGAAATTAGGGTCGCTATCACCATATCAACCTGAAAGTAGGCCATCAGGCTGGTATAAATGACCCAGCCGAGCATACCTACTAAGCCACCACTAGCCAAAGAACGGCGGGGAACATTAAATAAAATTCCAAAGGCCATCGTGGCAATGAAACTTGAATAAAAAGTTGCAGCATTCATGAAGTAGCAGCTCCTTTCAATTAGCTAAGCAGGGAGAGCGCAACTGCGATGCCAGTACCTACAGCTAAAGCCGTAAAAAAAGCCTCAGCACCACGGGCCAGACCGGAGACAAGATCTCCGGCCATCAGATCGCGAACTGCATTCGTGATGAGTACCCCAGGAACCAGCGGCATGAGTGAGCCGATGATGACTTTATCAATATGGGAGTTCCAACCCAGATGGTATAAGAAATAGGCGATTATTCCAATAATAAAGGACGCTAGAACTTCTGCAAAAAACTTAACTTCCACCATTTTACTGGCGTTTAGGTAGATCAGATAACCTGCTCCACCAGCGAGAAAGGCGGAACCAAAATCAGCCCAGGAACCACCAAACATCATCGCAAAAAATCCGCTGGCGAAGGCGGCTGCGAGAAGTTGAAGCCAAGTAGAGTATAGGGGGTTGGCTTTTTCTACTTCACGTAGACTTTGGTAAGCTTCGTTGAGGGAGATATCTCCCTCGCTTATTTTACGGGAAATATCATTAACCATGACGATTTTATTCAAATCAATAAGGCGTTCCGAAATACGCAGAAATCTTGTCTGCTCCGCCTCGCGAGTTTCGCCTTGGATGGAAAGAAAGATGCCGGTCGGAGTAACGTAACTGTGAGCTTCATTGAGGGCGCACGCTCGAGCAATCCGGTTCATTGTATCCTCTACTCGGTAGGTTTCCGCGCCGCTCTGAAGCATCACCTTTCCTGCTAACAAGCAGACTTCCATAATATCAGTAATCGGAGCCACCATATTATTCCTCCGTCTCATTTACGTTATTGGTTAACGTTATTCTACCACAAACCGGTGGGGTTAATTGGGGTATGGCAACGATTCGTTCTTTTTGGGGCCACTTTAATCAACATAACAATTTTACGTATTTGTAGTATCGGAATGGTTGATCTGACCAATAGGTACCTTGAATTCTAGCGTTGGTGGGTGGCGGTTGGGATCTAATCCATATTTACCGAATCGATTTACATGAGCAGTAATATAGGGACTGAGATCATAGAGTACTTCTTCATTAAAGGACTTTTTCAATTGCGTGTAATCGTGCAAAACTCGAGTTAAGGCAAAAACATTATAAAAGATTAGACAATTGGATATTAAGTGATTGTATTTGATGAACTTTCGTTGCCGTTCACGGTCGTTTTTCTCCGATTATGCCATCACTACCAAACGATAGCCACTTTGTAAAGGCGTTGAAGGATTCGTTTTTGTTGGTGGCTTCTTGGATTGTTCGCCGTAACTCCTCGTCCGAGAGATATTTCAATAAAAATCCGGTGCGAATAGCTAAACCTAACTCGCGAAATGCTTGATATAAACGATTTTTCCTACTGTAGGTGCCAAGTTTATTTAAAATGGTGGAAGGCGTAATCCGGCCAGCTTTAATCGACATAGCGACCCGCATCATATCCGGGAGATGGGTTTCAATCAAAGCCCAGTCAATATTCGATGAAAACAATTCATCGATATGCGTGTATTTTACGTGTTTGTTTGGACGACGCAGATCAAGGTCTTTCCAATTACGGATTCGAGGCATCAATTCAATCCCTATAAGGTACGACAGCCCGAAAATAGGGGCGCTCTGGGCTTGGGTATCTCCGTGTAGAGTGTCTGGCTGAATGTCAGACTTATTTTTCAACAAAATGTCTAAGATATAAACGCCTTCCCACACCCCACACGGAATAAAATGGCTGAATAAGGCTATATACGTGTCGGATACATGATAGTAGCCGATTCCGCCATATCCACCGTATCGTATATGATACTCTGTAAGCAAATTGTGCTCGTACAAGTCCCATTTGGTTCCGTCGGCAGCGGCCCGTTTGCCAGTGCCCCAGTATTTCGGGAGGATGAATTTATTGTACGAGTTTATGATGTGACGGATAGCCAGTTCTAAGGTTTCCTCCGAAATGTGTCGCTGGTTGATCCAGGCAATTTGCCTACGATCGATGTTTCCCAAAGACCTCGCTGTTTGTGTCGGTCCTAGGTTACATCCATAACTGAACACGGTAGTTAGATAGCGCTCAACTGGATCTTCCAATTTGGCATCGTGGCCGGAGATTGGACCAAAAAATTGAGTCCAGTTCAGCCAGTATTCTGTGTCGGCCAACATATCAAGGATGTTGATTGGCTCCAGGTTTTCACTTATGTACCTTTCTAAATCTTTTAACCCTTCCGGAACTGCTTGTTTTTTTAGAGGAGTGAGCATTGCTTCTCTATTTTCGATACGAACATACTCGTTCTTGGGGAACGAAGCATCCGTGGTATGCGCTGTATTCATCAACTCTGATTGAACTCGTTCAATAAAAGCAGTTTTTTCTACCGGTAAGCCAACTTGTTCACAAAATTCCTCGATACCTTGAGCATACTCTTCCCACGAAATCAATTGCATCCGGTAATCTGCATACTTTTCGCTTCCCTCAATATAGAGATCGCCAGACTTTAGTTCCAACATAATCTGTAAAAACACGCAAACCTCGAAGTATCGGCGATGTATTTTTTCCGGAAATGGCTCGCGCTTATAGTTAGGACTTATCCACCGCCACCACGGATCCGGCACCCATGACAAATCTACCAAAGGAATGGTCGTACAATCGGCTTTCAACTTTCCTCTCTTTTCGATTCGGACAGTCGGAATCCAGTCTGCACGTGAATGTTGATGGGCTTGAAGAAATTCTATAGCCTGCTCCATCACCTTATCTTCACTGGTGGATAGAAGCTTAATAACTTGAAGAATTTTAAATAAAATCGATCTGTGGCTTTTGAAATGGCGCCACAAGAAGGGATAAAAATTATTGCCGGAATAAGCCAAATGAGTCTCACAGTCTTCCAACACGGCATTCCCCTGATCACCGATTACTTTCCCGAGGGCAGCTACTCGATCCTCCGCACTTCCCTCGGTTTGATAAGCTGTCAGCATATCTCGAAGCGTAGCAACCAATTCATCAGTACGTTTTTGCTTCTGTAACTTGTAATTTTCCAATGATTGCTTGCCCTTGTGTTGAATACCCATCAACCGTTTAATTAACATTTCGCCAATATCGTCCATCACCGTGGTAGACTGCACCGCAAGTAGAGATATGGCCAATGCGCAACGTTTTTTCAGCTCCATCTCCAACATCCGGGCGGCATCTAATGTTTTTGCCTCAGCCGCCATTTGCCGCACTTTGGCAATGGGGATTTCTTGTAGTGCTTGAGTTCCAACTTGCTGCGCAGAAAGCCATTCGTGATGGGTCACTAATTCTTTTAAATGTGTTAATGTAGGACTGCTGGGATCTTGTTTGAGTTTATGCCAAGGAGTGTAGGTCGATTGGGAGGAAGTCCTCAGCAAGCAATCAATTGTATCCTTTTCTTCTGTACTCAGTAAATTATTGATTCTTTCATAAAGTTCTCTATAAGCCTTTGCATAAACATGGTCGGCTGCCTTTGCAAGTGTGCTGAATGCCGGCAACTCGTAACGTTCACGAACCAATTTTTCAATAGCTATATTAATTAGGTCAGCTGGATCATCCTTCGTTAAAGCCGATTGCGACATCGCTTCCAACATGAGCTGGTTTGCAGATACATCAAAAAATCGAAAGTTCCTATAATTTCGTATCTTGGAATGATGTCGCTTACAAGTACCTGACAGGCTATACGCCTTCAATTCGCTTGGTGAAATGGATAAGATTCCTACCGATTGAGCAATATGTTCTACAATATTGGTTGGAATATCGGCTATGGAAATAAAATATCCAAGGCGCTGAGAAATTTTGAGCGATACCATCAGTCCAAGTTTTGAAATAGGGCTCCTAGCAAACTGAGATATCCATGCAAGTTCTGCAGCAGTTGGAGTATAAACTTCATCAAGTTCCTTTTTCGAACAATTGCTTCTTAACCGGGGATAAGCAGTTTCCTGAATGCTTACCAATTTGATGCTTCCTTTCTAATGTGAACTATAAAAATCAGAATCACTATTTTTTCGAACTGGTACTTGGCTGTTTGTGCCCATCCCGTCAAAAAGGTAAAATCAGCCTAAGTTGTCGTCACCCTCCTGTTGGCTTAAAGGGAGCATCTGTGTCACAAGTGCAAAGTAACTGTCAATATACGAATAAATGTCCTTACGGATCCTTACGGAATTGGCTTATTGACATAGCTGAGGATGTTCAATCTGCATAGACAACCCTTCCGATTTACTGATTTTCTAAATAGCGATAAATCGTCGTGCGAGACACGCCCCACTTTTCCGCAACATCTTTAATCGGTGTACCACTTTCAATTAAAGCTTTCATCATTTCAATATCTTTTGGTCCATACTTCTCCGGGCGCCCACCTAGACGCCCACGCGCTTTTGCAGCTGCTCGTCCTGCAGCCGAGCGTTCCTCAATCAGATTACGTTCAAATTCTGCAAACGCTGCGAATAAGTGAAACATTAATTGCCCCGTTGCATTGCTTTTGTCCATTGTTAGGTTTTCTTGCAGACTATGAAAGCCAATACCTCGTTCATTTAAGCTGTTCACAATTTGAATCAAATCTTGCATGTTGCGTCCTAGTCGGTCCAATCGCCAAACGACAATTGTATCGCCTTCACGTACATACTGAAGTGCTTCCTCTAAACCGGGCCTTTGTTTTTTTGTTCCACTCATTTTATCGTGAAAAATTTTCGTACAACCATATTGCGTTAATGCATCTGTTTGCAAATCCAAATTTTGTAATCCTGTCGACACTCGTGCATATCCAATTAACACCAAAATCACTCTTTTCTCGTTTTGCTCTGATTTCATTGTAACATAAGATGAAAATAGATTGGTTATTGAACACGGAATAATGAACAGAGTTTTATTACATCTGAGGCGATAAAAAACGCCCCTTTCAAATCAAAAAGAAGCGTGTTCAATAAGGGACGAGTTTTGGAACAAATAGTAATCAATTAGAATTTTAAAAATTCTAATGATTCTATTTTTATATTATGGTAGCATTCGAAATGCAGAGTAAATATTAATACAGAAAGGAAAAAAATATGAATATTAAGTTCGAAACTCTTCCAAAATATCGCATCGCATACGTGCGACAAATGGGTCCATACTGTCCTGCCAACGTTCAAACAATGCAAAAATTAAAGAAAGTTTCAGCTCGCAAAGGTATAATATGTTATCGAGGTCGAGAACCCACATAGGAAGCGGTTATTACATTTTAATCTAAAGAGTTTTTGAGGCTTAGCTGTCAAACGGGAGTCTAATATTGACTGGCCTCACCTCTAGGTCCTAAAAAGCAGATTTGTATATTTAATTGAACAAGACAGGTTCATTTCTAAGTACGATAAATACGATGATGATAACAGCATCAACTCACCGACTAAATACTTTTCCATTATTTATCATTAAATACTATTTCACTTGAAGACAAGACGATCTGGGTTTATTAAATAAAGAATTGAATTATTGACTGCGGCCAAAACGCTTCCTACCAGGGCATCTGGAAAATCTTCGCCGGAAACAACAATATTTAAAGTTTCAGCCGATGGGAAAGCGTCAATTACCATGCGGTTTGTAGCATAGCGGTCTATTCCCGCTAAACGTACTGGTCCGGGCAATTGTTTTAAGGCAACATCGGAAACAACTGCGTTTCCCCCAACCACAAGGGTATCCGTAACCCATAAGGTGTTGAGCGCATTCAGAGTTTCTGTAGGAACCGAATCATCATTATCTGTTAACAGAATGGGCTCTCCTCGTTCGGCTGCAACAGATGAAATTGATAGGGCATCCGGAAAATTCTCTCCACTAACTATAACCGCCCTACCTATTGTTCCTAAAGTTTGTGCTATTTGCGCAGCTGTGGCATATCGATTTGCTCCAGCTAAACGATAGACAGAGGTTATCCGAGATAAATCTGATTCTATTCCAGAAGAAATGGCTCCTGTTCCACCAAGTAAATAAATAGACTTAGGGGAAAGATGCTGAATTTCTGCTTTAACTCTCGGATCCAAAGAATCAGGATAGGTCAATAAAATTGGCGCTGAGTATTTATAAGCGAGGGGAACTCCGGCTAATGCATCCGAATAATCATCAGCTCGCGCTAAAATCACAGTGTCAGATCCCGTGGGATAAGCGGAATCTGCTACTTGAATGGCAGTCGCAATCCGGTCATCCCCTTTTAAATTAAGAGACGTGGGCAAGGGCATCTGTCCGATACGGAAAATACCTTGTTCAAAGATGCCAACCTTAAGCAAGTTTCCGGTAAATCCTCCAGCCACGCGTATCCAACGAGAACCGTCCCAGCGGAAAAGATAGTTAGCGAGTGTTGATTGATTCGTGACTGGGATAGACAAAGAAAGTATTTTATGAGGTGTTTCCGATGTGCTCCAGGAAACAAGCACCGCTGCTGATCCAGGAATAATCCCGGTTGGAAACGGAGCTGGTACTTCAACACGTTGTAGGTTTACTGTATTGGTACCGTTCCAAGTCAAAGGAGAGACCAATAAAGATTCTCCGCTCGAAGTATCTTTAATAATACCACCGGCAAAATCAATTGTATCAGGGGCAGTTATGGTTTGTAGATCTGCAATTTTTACAGCTCTATAAGCATTAGGTAAACCAAATCCGAATTGGGGAGAACACCCGGATACATCGAGTCTCTGAGCGGATTGTTTAATATTTGATGCAACTTGCTGTGCAGACCAGTCAGGGTGAGCACTCCAGATCAGAGCCGCCACTCCACATACAAACGGAGACGCCATAGATGTACCATCGCTAAGAACAAGTTGTTGCTTTAAACCGGAAATTCCAGCTAAATCTGTTGAAATACGCGTTCCTGGAGCAATAAGATCGAGATAGGATCCAGTATTAGAAAAAGGAGCTATTTTATTATCTTCAGTCATTGCCCCAACGGATACGACTCCAGGTAAAGATGCTGGATACAAAATATTCGATTCTTCTCCATCTAAGTGATTACCTGCCGCGGCTACTATAAGACAACCTTTATCTTGAGCATATTTAACTGCTTCTTGTAACTGAGTATCTAATGTAGCAGTCCCCATACTTAAGTTAATGATTTTGGCTCCATTATCCGCTGCCCACCGAATTCCTGCACCTACACTTTGAAAATCGCCGCCACCATAACTGTCAAATACCTCCACCGGCAGAATCTTTGCTCCAGGAGCGACTCCCATAAGCCCAAGTCCCTGCCCATTTCCAGCAATGATACTTGCTACTTCTGTTCCGTGTCCATTAAGATCATTAGTATTTAAAAAGCCTGTCCCTCCGGTAATAACATTATAACCAGGGATGATATTTCCCTTGAGATCACCGATACTTGCATCCACACCAGTATCAATAACGGCAACTGTGATACCATTGCCGTTAATGCCCATTGACCAGACTTCTGGAGCTTGAATTGCCTGTAGCCCCCACTCTGCTGAGAACACACTACTTATGGTTATTGGAGAAGCAGTAGCATTTCGTATAGGAAATACCAATATTGTTAGAACCATGACAAAAATGATTAAACGATTTCTCATTGGTAACATTACCCTCCAAAATTCAGATTTGAACCCTATCAACAATATTTAAGCTAAGAGACAACTCTAAGTCACATGATAAAAATAAAATCCTTTTAAATAGACATTTTTTTCTACATATTTTTTAATGGGTAATATTGAAATTTAACCATTGAGGCGGTAACTACCCTAAAGCTAATTGATGAATTTTAGTGAATATTTTCATTAAAATATTATCAGAATCCCATTTGAAATGGAGGATTGATTGTTGTTTCTATATTGTTTAATATTTTACTGCTCCTCGCCAATCTTAATTTTTTATATGACATTTACTTACAAAACGGTTGCTGAGGATATGGCCCCACCGTATATATGATTTTCCCCATTGCTATTAACGCCGTAAAATATAAGTCTTTCCAAATATGTTGCGATGTGATATAGTTTATATGCGATATGTCACGTAGATATGTATCACATATAGATTTAAATTCTAGCAAGGAGTGTGAAATGTGGATAGAGTGTTAAAAGCCTTCTTACCTATGACTGAGACCGCCTATTATATATTGCTATCTTTAGCCCAACCAAGACACGGTTACGGAATAATACTTCATGTTGCGGAAATAACCAATGAAAGAATTAAGCTGGGCTCCGGAACTGTGTATGGAACGCTCACTAAACTCCAGAATAAAGGGGCGATTTCTATTTATTCTGATGAGGAAAGACGCACCGTTTATGAAATAACGAATATTGGGAAGCAGCTAATTCTTGCCGAGATAGATAGGATCAAGGAAATACATACTAATGCTTTAAGATTTGAGGGGGATTTTCATGATTAAGAAGGTAATTAGACCATTTTGGAGCCTTGATGTTATGAAGACTGAGACGTGGTTAAGTGAAATGGCAAGCAGCGGGTATCGTTTAAATAAAGTAAACTTTATGACGAGAGAATTCATCTTTGAAGATGATAAACAAAGAACGGTCCAATACAGAATTGTCCGGCAGAAGGTTGATTTGAGTGCTGCTTCACAATCATTAATTAATAGTCAATGGTACAGTGTTTTCACAAAAGGCAAATGGAGTATTTTAGCGAATGAAAATGAGGCACCCGACCTCAAAATATTTCCTTCTAGAGAAAGTATATTAAAGAGAAATCTTATTATTAAATACTCTATTGGAATACTTTTAGCGCTTATGTCTTTTGCACAGATACAATCAATATTTTTATTTACTGCAATATTATCTCCTGATTCCTACTCGTTTTTAAGTCCATGGTTTATTATAAGCAGATTATTAGTTGCGTCCTCGTTGTTATATATAATTTTAAGGGTTAACCAATCCGATACAAAACTCCGTATGGTAAATAGCTCTGATTTAACACTTCCTAAAAGTACTATTTTAGATGGTAAGACCGAAAGAGCCTTACGAAATGAGGGGAAACTTCTAAAGAAGGTCAAATTAGCCTGGATGTATGCTCCTGATAAACTTGAAGAATGGCTTGAAGATATGGAAATGAAAGGCTATAACCTAGTTAGAGTGAGTTGGTCAGGAAATACTTTCTATTTTACAAAGGGTGAACCACGATCCATTAAATATTGTACAGATTATCAAGAACTTGTAAATGACAGCTATTTTGAAATCCATAAGTCTGACGGTTGGAACATGATATTTACTAGTAAACAAGCTTTAACAATAAAAAAATACACACTATGGCGAAAAGAATATACCGATGAAGAACCGGAGCTATATTCAGACAATAACCATATATTAAACCACGCAAGAAACCAATGTGTGCTATATTGCATTCTATATGTTCCAATAATAGTTCTATATATTTCCATACTAGAGCTTAATTTAAGAATATTATCATTGGGTAAGGCACCCTCTTGGCCAATGATAATAATGCTTTCAGTGCTCGTCATTGGACTTGGATACTTCACTTTACAATCTTTAGGATTCTATCTAAGAACTAGAAAGAAGATTAATAATTAATACGGATATTTCATCCCGTTCTCTTAAAAATGATATAAGCCAAAGTTATTGATATTGGTTAGTGTCAACGCGATAATGCATATCCTCAACCTAAAATTTATTGATGCTATCTCGCATAAACATTGTAAATTTCAGCCCATGTTGGAGTGCCGAAACAATCCACTACACATCCTGTGCCCCTATCGCCTCCTAAAGTAGCCTGAGTACCCCAATACCCAATTGTGGCTGCAGAAACAGCACCTACAAAAGCCGCTCCTCCTACTGTGAAAAAGCCAGCTACAGCAGCTCCTCCAGCCATTATATAAGCATTTGCTGATAATTCATCGCCCATAATATGAGCATTATAAGCATCCATAAAAATGCTAAACCCATACCAATAGTACTCGTAAGTTCCAGTTGCCGAATACATGGTTTGGATATCTTTTTTTACCTTATCAATTTTATGAGTAGTTGGATCTTTATATAGAACTCCTGCTTCTATTTCTTTGTTTATTCCATTCATTCCTGCTTCAATACTCTTCAACAACGTTGCATCAACTTTTTTGCTTGCCCCATCTTTAATGTATGAGGTTCCATTTTTATTTGATCCCAAGAAATTTTGCTCTATCAGCTGGATAGCTTGTCCAGGATCAGTTATCATTGTAGTACTTTTATCTGCCTGTGTAACCACTGGTGCCACTTCTTGAGTGGCTGCTAACACCGGGAACGCTGATGTTATTGTAATTAAGAATACGGCTACCAAGATAGTAAATAAAGATCTTTTCTTTTTCATTATTTTGCCTCCAATTTTTTATTTAATTTCCATGATATGTAATAAATTAAATATATCTATCCTTCCTCCTTTATTTTTTTCTGCCATATCATGGGACTCCAATTACAATAATTCCACTTTTGTGAAATAATTCCTGCCATTTACATTATTAATGGTTTTGCGATTATTTTAGACAATATTCTGGCTTTATGAATTAACTTGACTTGATAAGTAATAGTTGCGTCCTAAAACGAACACTATGTAAAGTAGCTAAACGTCCGAATCCTCAAAAACAGCCAAATTTGGCCATGAGCGTCGATTTGGTTGTTTTCAATTTCTTTATTTTTTATCCTTCAGATGCGTTTTACCTAAAAAGATCAAAGTCGGTTTTTCTCTTGTTTACATTGATTTCTGTAACGTCTGTTTTAGTTTTCAAGCTCTGATCCGTGGCTGGGGGACAAACTTGATATAAGTCTTTGGGGTCCTCGTCGCCATCTAATTTAAAAGTTGAATCACCTAGGATTTTTCTTGCTTGATTGAGTATTCCATAAAATCACACCTTCCCTTCTACCCTGTCAAACGAAGATAACGTCATGGTCGATACCAGGACATAACTATTTATCAGAGATAGAATTTCTCGTATTTGTCTTTTGTAGTGGTCGTGGGCATATCGGTCTTTGCTCGGGTGGATCGTGGCGCAGTACGTTTTAATGCTGACTTTTTTTCGGTTTTTGGTCTGTTGGCCAGCTCTCTGTTGATGACTTCATTCTCCAGGGCTTTTTGTAACCATGCGACTGGATTTTTTATATCTGGCTCAGAATCCATTTTTCCTAGTGCGGCTGCTAGGTCAAATTTGGGTATTTTTGCACAACCCGCAGAAAAGGTATATTAACCTCTGCACTAACATTCCGATTTAAGTAAACAATTTGGATCGTTGTCTTCACTTATTTTACCTTTTCGCGGCGTTGGGCAAAAATATACTATTAGTGGTCCCAAAAAGAAAGAATCGTTGCCATACCCCTAATTAATGCGAAAATGTTTTAGCGAAAGAGTTGAATGTTTATGCGTATAAATGTATAATTATAAGAACATAGTAAGGTGAACTTCTGCACAAAGGGGTTGAAAGTTTTGAAGGTTGGAATTTTAGGAGCAACAGGGTATACAGGCCAGGAGTTGGTACGACTTTTACAGCAACATCCTGAGGTACAGATCGCTTTTCTAGGCTCTTCCAGTTCAGCTGGTGCAACCTATGAAGAGATGTTTCCTCAGTTTACGGGGAAACAGTTAGGAAAATTAGAAGATGAGCAGGTTCCCGATGTCGAGGTTTTGTTTTGCGCACTTCCCCATGGGTTAACCGCAGCCCGAACAGCGGAGTGGCTAAAGCGTGGAATTAAAGTTATTGATTTAGGTGCAGACTTTCGGCTTAAAGATCCGGAAGTTTATCACATGTGGTATAAACTCGAGCATCCTGCCCCTGAGCTGATTCCGGAAGCGGTCTATGGAATTCCAGAACTCTATCGGAAAGAGATTCGAGGGAAGTCGCTTGTCGCGAATCCCGGATGCTTCCCCACAGCCTCGATTTTAGGCTTAGCCCCGCTTCTAAAGAAGAATTTCCTCGCCTTGAATTCCATTATTATTGATGCGAAATCCGGAGTCTCTGGGGCTGGACGGGGAGCTTCTTTAAGAACGCATTTTAGTGAAGTAAATGAGAATTTCAAAGCCTACGGGGTTGCTGAACATCGTCATACTCCTGAAATTGAGCAACAGCTGTCCCTTGCGGCTGGGCATTCGTTCAAGGTGAGTTTTACGCCGCATTTGGTGCCAATGATTCGGGGAATTTTGGCGACAATTTATGCGCAAGTCGAGGACGGGATTTCGGAGAGCACCCTTCGTGCGTGTTGGGAAGAGGCGTACCAAGAAGAGGAGTTTGTGCATATCCTTCCTGAGGGCATTTGGCCGCAAACGAAGTTTGCCTTAGGCAGCAATCACGTCTTTTTACAACTCAAATTGGATGAACGTACGGGACGGGTCATTATCGTGAGCGTTATTGATAATCTCGTGAAAGGGGCTGCCGGGCAAGCCATTCAAAATATGAATCTTGTATTGGGCTTGCCGGAGAATATGGGCTTAGAGGGCCGAGGATTATGGCCGTAAAGCGTCGGTGCCAGACTAAGAAACAAAGTAAGGTAAAACAGGGGATGAAGTAGATGTGTGGAGAGTTAAATAGACCATGGACTTGGATTGAAGGCGGAGTAGGGGCACCCCAAGGATTTCAAGCGACCGGAGTGAAGGCAGAAATTAAATATCAAGATAAATATGATGTTGCCCTAATTTATTCAAGTGTGCCAGCTCAAGCTGCTGGGGTTTTTACGCGGAATCAAGTGAAGGCTCATCCGTTAGTGCTTACTCAAAAGTATTTAGAAGACGGTGTAGCGCAAGCCATCGTGGCTAATAGCGGAAATGCGAATGCGTGTGTCGGGGAGGCAGGAGACCAAGCAGCTTTGGAAATGGCGAGGACAACTGCTTCAACACTCGGCTTAAAGATCGAAGATGTATTAGTGGCCTCGACTGGGGTCATTGGTGTTGAAATGCCAGTGGAACGCTTGGCGCATGGAATTGAAGAAGCCGCCCAGATCTTAACGAGCAGCGAGACGCCAACTTGGACGCCTCAGGAGAGGATCGAGAATGCGCATCAAGCGGCACTAGCGATTATGACTACAGATACAAAGGTTAAGGAACTCGCTTGTGAATTGCCCTGTCATGAAGGGGTGATCCGCCTCGGCGGAATAGCCAAGGGCTCAGGTATGATTCATCCCAATATGGGAACAATGCTTGGGTTTATCACGACGGATGCGAAGCTTCCAGCAGCTCAGTTACAAGGACTGCTGCGGCAGGCTGTAGATCAGAGTTTTAATATGGTTACGGTAGATGGAGATACGAGCACTAATGATATGGTTTTATTCCTGGCGAATGGCGAGTCTGGTATTACTCCGGTAGAGGAGGAATGGCTTGCTTTTCAAGAAATGGTGAATTCGTTTTGTATTCGTTTAGCTCAAGAGATTGCACGGGATGGGGAAGGCGCCACCAAGTTTCTTGAGGTTCAAGTGACCGGAGCAAAGTCGTTAGAGGATGCTCGCAAGCTCGCGAAATCGATCTGCGGATCGAGTTTGGTTAAAACCGCGATGTATGGCGAAGATGCAAACTGGGGGAGGATCCTTGCTGCGGCAGGTTATGCAGGTGCAGAATTTAATCCTTCCCAGGCGGCCATCTATTTAGGAGAGTGTTTGGTCGCTCAGAATGGGCAAGGAGTTCACTTTTCTGAGGAAGTTGCGAAAGGGGTTCTTTCGCAAAAAGAGATTAAGATTTTACTTCAGCTCAAGGATGGAGAAGCCCAAGCGACGGCCTGGGGCTGTGACTTAACCCATGAATATGTGACGATTAACGGGGATTATCGGACCTAAATTCATGGCTGTATATTTTATCAGCAGATAAATAGTGGGTCGTGTAGCTTCTCGCACATCCGTTCACTCAACGCTTCAGGGCTGGCTCTCTAGTTTCCGTGGGAGCTTAGCCAAACCTCAGGGTAATACCAGGAGTGAACCAAGTGGCACGCTACCCCACGGAAACTTAGTTCGCCTTAACGCCCTTTCACGAAATCGTTCACTTCTGTGCAAGAAGCTACGCTTATGGGCCTCTTAGATTTTACAGTATGAAAGCTATAAAGACAGGCGAAACGATTTGGCAAGCGAAGACTTAAAGCATAGGGGCGTAGTGAACGCAGGCAGCGGAGCGTGAAGCCGAGCTGTGGTTTAGCAAGACAGGTTCGAATCACGAATCTCGAACCTTGAATTAGGAGATGACAGGGATGACACCGTTGGACTATGGCATTGATAAAGCAAGGATATTGATTGAGGCTTTGCCTTATATCCAAAAATTCGCGGGTAAAACCATGGTAATTAAGTATGGTGGTCATGCGATGCTGGATCAGGACTTAAAGAAGTCCGTGATGCTGGATGTACTTCTGCTGCATTCGGTAGGAATTCGCCCGGTTTTAGTGCATGGTGGGGGACCGGAAATCAGCACCATGTTGAAAAAAGTGGGTAAGGAAAGCCATTTTATCCGTGGATTACGGGTGACTGATGCGGAAACCATGGAAATCGCAGCTATGGTTTTAGTGGGCAAGCTGAATACAGAAATAGTATCTTTGCTTAATCATTTCGGAGGTCGGGCGGTCGGATTATCGGGCAAGGATGCCCAACTTTTGCAAGCGGTCAAAAAACCGCTTAAGGTGCAAAATCCACAGGGAGAATACGAAGATATAGACTTGGGATTTGTTGGGGAAATCGAACACGTATCTCCTGGGATTGTTAAATCATTGCTCGATCAAGGATATATCCCCGTAATTTCTCCTCTTGCTGGGGGAGAAGATGGAGAAAGTTATAATATCAATGCCGATACGGCAGCCGGAAAAATAGCCGAATCGTTAGAGGCCGATAAATTCCTTTTACTCACAGATGTCCGTGGGGTCTTGAAGGATGTTAATAATCCCGAATCGCTGATTTCTGTGATACAGAAGGAGGAGGCTCCGGGGTTGATCGCGACGGGAATTCTCAATGGTGGCATGATTCCTAAGGTCGAGTGTGCCTTAGAAGCTCTTAACGGTGGAGTAGGAAGCGTGCATATTCTTGATGGACGGTTAGCACATGCGATTTTACTTGAGGTGTTTACCGATTGCGGAATTGGCACGATGATCGTTTGAGAAGCAAACATGGCGTGAATTATTCGCTTTGGTGGGGGCGGGCATCCCGTGCCATCCCTCATTCTAGGCGCTGCGTAGACCGAACTAGGGCTTAACCTTCCGTTCCAGAGGGCACCTGCCAAACGCCGCGTCCATGCGGCGACTGGCAGCTTCGCACATCCGTGTGCTCAGACCCTCTTCCACTACAGGTCTTCGCCAAGTTCGGTGGCTACTCGCTTTAAGTCTTTCGGTCTTGTCACGGGATGCCCTGTTATCCTGAATTTGAAAGGGCCATTTCACGCCATGCTTGTACTTTAGTGGTAAGAGTAGAAGCGGAAGGAAAATAAGAAGGAGGAAGAAATCATGAGTACGAAAACTGAACAGTTGATCCAGGAAGGTCAAGCCGTGGTGATGAACACGTATGGTCGTCTGCCGATGGCGTTGGTAAAAGGCGAAGGATCCTGGGTTTGGGATAGGGAAGGAAATAAATATTTGGATTTTGTGAGCGGGATAGCGGTTAATTCGCTAGGGTATAAGCATCCTGCGGTTGTACAAGCGATTCAAAAGCAGGCGGAAGAGATTCTGCATACCTCAAATTTGTATTGGATTCCAAATCAGATTGCGCTTGCGAAACTACTCGTCGAGCACTCATTTGCAGATAAAGTGTTTTTTTGCAATAGTGGGGCGGAAGCGAATGAAGCCGCGATTAAGCTAGCGCGTAAATATGCGAAGCTTCATTTTGGTCCTGAAAAATACGAAATCATATCCCTCAAGAACTCATTCCATGGCCGGACGCTGGCAGCTTTGACGGCGACAGGACAAACTAAGTATCAAGCAGGGTATGAGCCTTTGCCTGAAGGATTTTCCTATACGGAGCTGAACAATATTGACGATCTCACGAAGAAGATCAGTGATAAAACAGCGGCCGTGATTATTGAACCGATTCAAGGCGAGGGTGGAATCATCCCAGCAGAACCGGAATTTTTGAAAGCAGCCCGCAAGCTCTGTGATGAGAAAGGAGCGGTTTTGATTTTTGATGAAGTGCAGACAGGCGTCGGTCGGACCGGTAAGCTCTTTGCTTATGAATGGAGTGGGGTGGAACCCGATATTATGACCCTTGCTAAGGCCTTAGGTGGAGGAGTCCCGATCGGGGCAATGCTGGCAAAGGATTCCGTGGCAGCCGCGTTTAAACCCGGAGATCATGCTTCGACTTTCGGAGGAAATCCTTTAGCCACAGCAGCAGGGTGTGCCGTCTTGAACGTGATGCTTGAAGAAGGGTTCCTGGAAGGAGTTCAGGAGCGTGCTGAGTATTTTAAAGGAGAATTACAGAAGTTAGCGGATAGATATCAAACGGGAGAAGCGGTACGGGGTGCAGGATTTCTTCTGGGCTGGCCAGTTTCGAAGTTAGGTTCAGAACTTGTTAATACCTGTCGTGAAAAAGGGTTGCTCATTAATTTTGCGGGTGGGAAAGCACTTCGATTTGTGCCGCCGCTTAATGTGAGCTTTGAAGAAATCGATTACGCGGTAAAGATCCTCGACGAAGTATTTGCATCCCTGTGGAATGCTTGATCGGGGCACTGCTATAGTAAGATGTATTTAACAAAGGAAGATTCACGAAATACGTTTGAAAGTTTTTGGGTAGCTAACCCCAGGGAGGAATAGAGATGCAGGCAGCTTTGGTTCTTGAAACCGGACGAATCTTTCTCGGTGAGTCTTTTGGAGCAAACGGGGAAGCCTGGGGAGAGGTTGTTTTTAATACGGGCATGACTGGGTATCAGGAAGTGCTCACCGATCCCTCTTACGCGGGTCAAATGGTTTGTATGACCTATCCGCTAATTGGAAACTACGGGATCAACGATAGCGATTATCAGTCGAAGAAAATTCAGGTTCAAGGATTTATTGTTAAAGAGGCGGCGCGTAACCCTAACCATTGGCAGTCAGAGGGAAATCTTGCTCAGGCTCTAGAACAAGAAGGAATTGTAGGGATTAAAGGGATTGATACCCGAGCCCTGACCCGCCTTATCCGGGAACATGGGGTTCTCCGAGGAGTGATTACGACGGAGCTGGATCATCTGGAAGAACTGCCAGCACGTCTTCGAGATTGGAAAGTGCCTTCAGAGGTTGTAGCACAGGTCAGTACTCAAGAGGTCTATACACTTAGTCCTTCATGGGAAAAGGATGCTTTAGTTAATAATTCTAGCGGTTCCGAACCTTTTCACGTCGTAGTCCTGGATTTTGGAATCAAGGCCAGTATTCTACGAGCGATGCAGAAGAAAGGGTTCGCGTTGACCGTTGTCCCATATTCCACCCCAGCTGAGGAAATTGAATCCTATCAGTCGGACGGTGTCTTTCTATCCAATGGCCCGGGAGATCCTAAGGTCGTAACTACTGGGATTAAAACCATCGCTAAACTGGTGGGGCAGCTTCCCATTTTCGGAATCTGCTTGGGTCATCAGCTTTTGACCCTAGCTTTAGGTGGAGATACCTATAAACTGAAATATGGGCATCGCGGCGGGAATCAACCTGTCCAAGATTTGAAAACGGAGAAAGTTACGATTACGTCTCAGAATCATGGTTACGCAGTTGCGGAAGCGAGTTTGCCAGGAACCTCGCTTGAGGTTACCCACCGGAATTTGAATGACCAGACCGTTGAAGGGATGAAGCATAAGAGTCTGCCCGTTTTTTCCGTTCAATATCACCCGGAGGCGGGGCCGGGCCCCAATGATTCACTTTACTTGTTTGATCAATTTGCAGAATTAATGGCAGAAAGAAGGGCTCAACATGCCTCTTAATCCGGCTTGGAAAAAAGTACTTGTTATTGGTTCCGGGCCGATTGTGATCGGGCAGGCGGCAGAATTTGACTATGCCGGGACACAAGCATGTAAAGCCTTGCATGAAGTAGGGCTTGAGGTTGTACTGGTCAACAGCAATCCAGCCACGATTATGACGGATGTGCAAATGGCGGACAAGATTTACTTGGAGCCGTTGCTCCCTGAACGTTTGGAAGTGATCCTGGCTAAGGAAAGGCCAGATGCGATCCTCCCAACTTTGGGTGGGCAGACCGGTCTGAATCTCGCGATGGAACTCGAAAAGCAGGGAATTCTTGAACGTTACGGTGTCGCGCTGATTGGGTGCAACGCCGAGACAATTTATAAAGCAGAGGACCGGGAAGCCTTTAAAAAGACGATGTTAGAGATTGGTGAACCTGTCGCCGAGAGTGCGATCGTGATGGCCCTTGAGGAAGGGCTAGCGTTCATAAAATGCGTTGGCTATCCAGTCATTATCCGCCCCGCCTATACGTTGGGAGGAACAGGTGGAGGAATAGCCAAGAACGAGCGCCAGCTCCAGGAGATTTTGCAACTCGGTCTACAAGCCAGCCCCATTCATCAATGTTTACTGGAACGTAGCGTGGCAGGTTGGAAAGAGATAGAATATGAAGTCATGCGCGACGGAGCGGATAATTGTATCACGGTCTGTAATATGGAAAATATCGATCCCGTCGGGATCCATACAGGGGATAGTATTGTCGTTGCTCCCTCCCAGACACTATCGGATGTCGAGTATCAAATGCTCCGGGCATCTTCTTTGAAAATTATTCGTACTTTAGGGGTGAATGGGGGGTGTAATGTTCAATATGCCCTCAATCCCTTAAGCCGTGAATATGTTGTAATCGAAGTGAATCCACGGGTAAGCCGTTCAAGTGCTCTCGCTTCCAAGGCAACAGGGTATCCAATTGCTAAAATGGCAGCGCTTCTCGCCGTGGGCTTCACCTTGCCAGAATTACAAAATCCTGTAACCAGACACACGAGCGCCTGTTTCGAGCCCGCTCTGGATTATGTCGTGGTTAAATTCCCGCGTTGGCCTTTTGATAAGTTCCCCGCGGCGGATAATCGCTTAGGGACACAGATGAAAGCCACCGGTGAGGTCATGGCCCTCGAAAGAACTCTCGAGGGAGCCTGGCTTAAGGCCATACGTTCCCTGGAGATTGGGGCAATTGGACTTCGAATTTCAGATGCAGCCCGTTGGACGGAAATTGAGATCGAAGATAAGTTATCCGAAGCCGATCATGAGCGCTTTTTTGCAGTGGCTGAAGCCTTTCGCAGGGATTGGACCATACTTGAAGTGCAAATGCTAACCAAGATCGATCCTTTTTTCCTTCATAAAATTAAAGATCTCGTGGCCTTAGAACAACGTTTAAGCCAGGAACCTTTAACACCTGAACTTCTACGCCTGGTTAAAACTCAAGGGTTTTCCGATAAGGCGATCGGGCGTTTAACACGGAGAAAAGAAGAAGATATTCGCCAGGAACGTTATCGGGAAGGAATTCGACCCGTTTATAAAACCGTGGATACGTGTGCTGCTGAGTTCGCTTCCTCCACTCCCTATTACTATTCAAGTTATGAAGAGGAAGATGAAGTTTCGGTCCACCCCGGACCGAAGGTCGTCGTTCTAGGCTCAGGCCCCATTCGGATTGGGCAGGGCATTGAATTTGATTATTGTTCCGTGCAGGCACTTTGGGCCTTGCAAGAGGCGAACGTTGAATCGATCATGATCAATAATAATCCAGAAACCGTTTCTACCGATTTCGATACCGGTGATAAACTTTACTTTGAGCCTTTGACCTTGGAAGATGTTCTCCATGTTGTAGAAAAGGAAAAGGCTGATGGAGTTTTAGTTCAGTTTGGCGGTCAGACGGCGATTAATCTAGCCGGCCCGCTCAGTCAGGCTGGAGTCAAGATTTTGGGAACACCTGTTGATGCGATCGATGCTGCTGAGGATCGAGAACGTTTTGCCAAGCTTCTTCTTGAACTGGGGATTCCGCAATCCGAGGGACGGGCAGCCACTTCTGTCGATCAAGCGAAGAAAATCGCTGAGGAACTGAGCTTTCCAGTTTTGGTCCGCCCCTCCTATGTAATCGGGGGTCGAGCAATGCAGGTCGTCGATAACCTTAAAGAATTGGAAGAATATTTGACCCGCGCCATCAACCTTTCTTCGGAGCATCCGATTCTTGTCGACCAGTACCTTGAAGGGAAAGAAGTCGAGGTCGATGCCGTTTGCGATGGTGAGATTACTGTGATTCCGGGGATTATGGAACACATTGAGCGGGCAGGGGTCCACTCCGGGGATAGTTTCGCGGTCTATCCCCCTCAACGCTTAACGCCCTCTGAGATTCAGCAGATTCAGGATTATACCTGTCGAATTGCGCAGGGCCTAGGGGTAAGGGGACTTGTCAATATTCAATTTGTGGTGGTTAGTGGGAAGGTCTTTATCATTGAAGTTAACCCGCGGGCCAGCCGAACCGTACCGATTATCTCGAAAGTTACGGGGATTCCTCTCGTGAGTTTAGCGGTTCAAGTTTCCCTCGGTAAAAAACTCACCGACTTGGGGTATAGTCATGGGCTTGCTCCGGAGATTCCGTTTGTTGTCGTTAAGGCTCCGGTTTTTTCCTTCGAAAAACTGACCAAGGTCGAAACGTCCCTCAGCCCAGAGATGAAATCGACAGGTGAGGTCTTAGGGATGGATCTCAGTTTTGGGCATGCTTTGGCGAAAGCGTTTGCGGCGTCCCACGTTCCTCTCCCAGAGCAAGGCAATATTTTGGTTAGTGTTGCGGAGAAAGATCGCCCAGAGGCAATTACGTTATCCCGAGAACTCGCACGCTTAGGCTTCGGGGTCAAAGCAACCGGGGATTCGGCGAAAGCCTTAGCCTTATGCGGAGTAGAAGTTGAAGAAGTAGGAGCGGGAAGCGTCGAGCTTCAAGAAGCTGTTCGTCAACGCGAATTTTCGTTTATCTTAAGTACGCCTATCAAAGGGGGAACAGAAGAACGAACCGGGTATCTCTTACGACGTTTAGCGGCAGAGCATCGCGTACCTTGTCTGACGTCCATGGATACGGCAAAAGCGGTTGTTCGCGCACTGAAAGAGATTCGTGGAAATACAACTCCCCAGACCTTGACGTTGCAAGAATATCGGGCGATGGAGAAGAATCAAGGATAAAGTAAAAAGGGCAGGAACCCTCCGAGGATGGTTCTTGCCCTTTCTTGACTTTTTTATACTAACAGAAAGTATAAATTTTGGGGCAGATAGTATAAGTGCAACCAGCGGCTTTCATTCTCCTACGATGCAAGTGGTTAAGTCCGGCAGGATAAGGCAACTAGGGCTACCACCTTCGCTAGGGCTTGGTGCTAGCCAAGTTTTCTTTATCGCTGAAGCTCGGCGAAAGCCGGGTTTTCTTTAGCTGAAAAATTGAAGGATATGTAGAGAGAGGGTTTATTTATATGAAAAGAGGAATTGGGCTCTTGGTGCTTGCTACAATTCTTTGGGGTGGCAATTATATTTGCGGACGTTTTTTAGCGTCTGCCTTACCGGCAACCTTACTGAATACAGTACGGTGGGCAATTTCGACGGTCATCCTTTTTGGGTTACTGGCTATCAAGAAAAAGAGAATTCCCATTTTTGTAATGTGGAAGGAATTTTTGATCCTAGGCTTTTTCGGTATATTTGCATTTTCAACGTTGAACTACATGGGATTAAGATTGATTAGTGCATCTCAAGCCGGTATGATTTCAGCGGCAAATCCGATTGCGATACTGCTGTTTAGCCTTCTTGTACTTAAAGAACATATCAGTGGAAAGGCTTGGCTGGGTACCCTAGTATCGTTAGCAGGCGTAATCCTTTTGTTTCAAGGAAAACATGTTGTCTCCGCCTCTAGTTCAGTGTTTGGAGAAATCGAAACTCTCCTAGCCAGTTTGGCGTGGGGGCTCTATACGGTCTTTGGCAAGAAATATGGAAAAGATACGGATCCGCTGACAATGACAGCAGGCGCCTCTTTCTATGGCACGCTTCTCAGTGCTTTAAGCTGTATCGGAACGGTTCAGCCGGGGATGATCCATATGACGGTAAGTGCTTGGTTAGCAGTACTCTATGTCAGTACTCTCGCTTCTGTGTGTGCCTTTTATGCCTGGAACGCAGGTGTTAAAATGCTTGGCGCTAGCAAAGCAGCCCCTTATATCAACTTGCTGCCGGTTTGCACGGTTATCTTTGGAGTTCTCTTATTAAAGGAGCAGATTTCTGGGACTTCACTTGCGGGAGGATTAATCACCATCCTCGGTGCGGTTTTGGCTACGCTTTAGGCAGAAAAACGAACCGCTTGATACCCACCATCATCGGATAATCTTCCTCGGGAACTCCTGCGTATTTCGGGGATATCCGGATACGTCGGAATACGCACCGCCGCTTGGTATTTGATTATCCTTACGATGTGGATAATGATCTGCCGCCAAAACAACGTTTTTTTATAGCGTTCAATGAATAAATTAGAGTAATGCTGTAAATGCAAAAACTCAACTTTTAAATCTAAAAAAATATTTTGATATGCTAAAGTTATTTTCCGTTAATACGATTCTTAAATATCTCTTTTCGCATACAACCTACAGGATAGTGTGCAGGATAACACAAGTAACAAGATACCGATACCGACGGGCAAGCCATACATCAGATATGGATTTACCGATATAACTTCCCAGACGGCATTTAAACTTCACAAAGGTACGAGGTTTTCCCTTATACTTGGCCATATCCCAATTAGTATCAGTAGGATTTGCAGGAAAGTCTGGATGCTCTTTAATTATTTTAGAGATTGCATCTGCTTCACTAAATTCTTTGGAATTACTACTTTTTCTCTTCGGCGTTAAATCCCGTGTCCGGACCTTATAACTTAAGTTTTAAAGACAATAGGGATGCCCGAGAACCACTGTGGGATCTCTTAAATATTGCCTTATTCGGAACCTACCTTAACACACTTTCGAAACTTGATATCCTTTAGATTGAAGCTGCCGAATAACTCGTTGTTCCTTTTCGCGTTCACGTTCTGCTAAATATTCCGTGCCTAATTCCTTGTATGGTTCCTTGGTAAGCAATATCTTGTAAGCAATCCGAAGCATTAGATGGCCTAGGGCAAGCAACGCTTTTTTCTTTCCCATGCGTTTTACCCATCGCCAATATGTTGCGGATAGACGAGTATTTTTTGTTCTAGAAGCAGCCCATGCACACTCGCATAAAACCGCCTTTAATGCTTTGTTCCCTGATGTGGTCCCAGCTCTTTTTTTTTACCTGCACTTTCATTATTTCCTGGTGATACTCCAGCCCAAGAAGAAATATGGTTATCCGTTGGAAAAACCGACATATCTGTACCAAATTCAGCAATCATCACCGCTGCAGCCGTTTGGTTTACACCGGGTATGGAATCCAATAGTTCGACTTCTTGACGATAGGGAGTTAGGCACAGCTCTATTTGAGCCTCGATATCGAGAATCGTTCGTTCTAAGTACTCCAAGTGTTTCCAGGAGAATCTAATCATTTCCCGATGATGGCTGCGTAGGCGGTTATTTAAAGCATCGACCAAACCAGGCACTTTACTTTTTAGCTTACCTCTTACCATCTTGGTAATCTTCTCTGCAGTTATGACCTCTCCATCAAGGAGAGACTCCATGATATTACGTCCAGAGACTCCGAAGATATCGGAAATATAGGTTGTAATTTTGATATTGGCGTCTTGCAGAATTTTATGAATCCGGTTTTTCTCTTGAGTCGCATCCTGAAGAAGTTTCTTCCTATATCGGGTTAGATCCCTTAAATCACGGATCTCTACGGGTGGAACAAAACTACCTTCGATTAAGCCACTGCGAAGAAGTTGAGCTATCCATTCTGCATCTCTGACATCCGTCTTTCGTCCCGGAACATTCTTGATTCTTTGGGCATTCGCTAGGATGAGCTGAAACGACCCGGTCTCTAGAATGTTCCAAATAGGTTTCCAATAGATTCCTGTGCTTTCCATCGCCACATGAGTACACTTTTGTTCTTCCAGCCAGTCAGCAAGGGCCAAAAGTTCGGGAGTTGTCGTTCCAAACGTCCTGATCTCTTTTTTCGGCTTATGTTCAAGGGGACCAAAGAGAACACAGGCAACCACTGTTTCTTGATGGACATCCAACCCAGCACAGCATTCTAAAACAGCATCCACTAAACACACCTCCAAATAAGGCGGGCGAATCCAACAATCGGAGAAAACTAAAGAAATTTCTTACACGTGCTCTTGGCACATTCCCCTGTACTCATAGATTGTTGGAGCCAGTTTATATTCCGGGGTAAAATCCACCACAAAAAGAACGGCTAACAGTACCCCCGCCTTATTAAGATTATTCCCAGTTTATTGGTAATGTAGAATGGATTCCTATGCCTGATTTTCATCCCTCCCTGTGAACTGCGAATTCATGGATGTTTATATATACACTTGTATTTTGGACTAGATTTTTAATGGCAAATCCTGTTGCACTTAAAATGAGAATAAAACTTAAAATTATAATCAAACCTAATTTTAAGTTCTTATTCATAGAACTACACCTCTTTGATTTATATAAAAATATTTTAAGAAAAGTTTTAAGATAAAATAATTTATTGTATTCCATAATTTATATGAGATAAATCTTTTACAATAAAATATCCACAAGAAAACGAAGTTACATGCCCTATAGTGAATGAAATTTCAGGCTAATCGTTTGAATGATTCCATACCTATGGTATAATATGGCTATAGATCGTAAGGAATTTATGCCTTAAACGGCGATCAAGAACGATCATGACTCATTTATGATCAGGGCTATCTCATAAGGGTGAGGACGGAGCGTGAAATGTGAAGGAACTTATCAACCTTAAGATCGATTACGCATTTAAGCTTATTTTCGGAAAAGAGGGGAATGAAGCGATCCTCATCGCATTTCTTAATGCCGCGCTGAGGCTGCCATAGGAAAGTCGGATTGAAGCGATAACGATCATGAATCCGGAATTAAACAAAGAATACAAAGAGGATAAGAAATCGATTCTGGATGTTCGTGCTGTTACGATCGAAGGAATGCAGATTAACATAGAGATTCAATTAAGCAATCAATATGACATGGAGAAACGCTCACTGTATTATTGGGCGGAAATGTACTCCCGGCAGATGCGAGAAGGGATGGCATATAAGGAACTGGCGAAAGCAGTAACGATAAACATCCTGGATTTCAATGATTTGAATCAGACGAAGAACTATCATAACGTGTTTCATCTCTATGAAGATGAAGGAAAATTTCAACTCACGGATGCCTTAGAAATGCACTTCATGGAGTTGCCGAAATTGATCGCTAAGTGGCAGCGAAAGGAAGTTAGCCCCTGGGAGAATAGTTTAGTGCGATGGTTGTTGCTCTTAGAGGGTTCAGAGAATCAAGAAATTTTAAGAACACTGGAGGCGATTGCAATGCAAGATCCCGTTTTGCACCAGGCCATGGCAGCTTGGGAGAAATCAAGCGATGATCCCCAAGTGCGAGAGGCGTATTTTGCTAGACGTAAGGCAGTTTTAGATGAGATGGCGGCAGTCAGAGAGGCAGAACTTCGGTTGAGGGAAGCCCTACAGGCAGGAGAGCTGAAGGCGAGAGAAGCAGAACGGAAGGGAAAAGCCGAAGGAAAAGCCGAGGGAAAAGCTGAAGGAAAAGCTGAAATTGCTAAAAACCTCTTAGACATGGGAATTGAGATTCCAAAAGTAGTCAGGGCGACTGGATTGTCTGAAGAAGAAGTTAAAAGAATAAAAGATTGAAGAGGCTAAGCTACCCATAAGTTACAACTGCTTAGAGTTCTTGTTCAAATACAAGAACTCAACTTAAATGAGCTTATTGAGTTTTTGTCATAGGGTTGGGGCAAAGTAGTTAATCAAATGAACCTTCGGCAAAAAGTTCTTAAGATTGAGGCAACACATTTTATGGAAGAGGATTGGGATGTTATCGGACACGTCATGTTACAACTGGTAGATGACTATTTCCCGGTAAAAGAACTTAAAAACTATTTATCAGAATTCGTTACTTTTAAAATGAAAGGCCATTTTCCTTTTGGCCAGCTTGCTATTTTGCATTATCAGATGTTTGAGGGTCGGTCTCAAGACATCTTTCAAGCAGCTGCGGCGGTTGAGCTGATGATTCTTTCGCTGGATATATTCGACGACTTGCAGGATCAAGATGATTTTTCAGTACCTTGGAATAAAATTGACCAGGCTATATCGATGAACATAGCTACGGGTTTTCTAGTGCTTAGTACAAAAGCATTAGAACAAACCTCATTTGAACAAAATAGAAAGGTAAGGGCAAACGACTACCTAAATACGCTGGTGCTAAAAGCGATCAATGGTCAACACACTGATCTTAGGGATTTGATTGAATCCGAAGAAGATTATATCCAAATGGTTAGGGAAAAATCAGGGTCGCTGATGGCTGCTGCATGTCTGGTAGGAACCGCTTTAGCCAGTGAAAAATATCATGATCGTGTAAATAAATATGCAGAGCATATCGGGATTATTGCTCAAATCAAGAATGACATAAAGGATATCTGTCGTTGGGATGAGAAAAATGATCTGATCAATAAGAAAAAAACGCTTCTCACCTTATATTTACTTAAAAATCAACAACCGCAATATCAGTTTACGAGAGATTATTTTAGCGGTAAACTAAAGAAAGAAGAGTTAATCAAAAATAAAGCAGAAATTCAAGCGTTAATCGGAAAATCCGGCGCCCTTGAATATGCTCGTGTTATTATGAGACTAAATCAGTTACAGGCTCTTGAACTGATTGATAGTATGGGGATGGCGCAAGAATGGAAGGAAAAGTTGTTGCACTATGTCTAATTCTTCTGTTCCCCGCAATATAATTGCGGAAACCCGCAGTACAGTTGGCGGGGTTAAACGCTAGATTACATGATATAATTTAGATAAAATCAGATAAAAAATCAAAAGGGAGGGAAAAAGGGTATGCTGCAAAATGCTGTTGAGTACTTAATGCAAAATTCTGAGCTAATAGAGAAAGTGAAAGAGGGTACAGAGAGCTTAGTAGGATTATCCGAAATGGAACAGAAGGCAGTTCTTGAGGTTTTCGGAGGTTCAGGTAGTAGTACCTCTGGATCAATAGAGTATTGGTAAAAAGATCCAAAAAAGAGTCAGGATTTATCCTGACTCTTTTTTATGGGAGGAGATTCGCATGGGAAACTCTAGAAAAAGTTTCGTGTTACTAACTTCAACAGGAATCATTTTGCTGTTGTCCTATTACTTGCTGTTTGTAAGTTTAAACACCCCATACATCGGGCTAACCGTGGAAGAAAATGAAGTAGGTAAATGGCAGATTGCTAATGTGGATCATCTCGGATGGGCAGAACAGCAGGGAATCAAAATTGGAGATACGGTTTTACGGATCAATCAAAATCAGCCGAGCGAATATTTTACAGTTCTGCAATATGGTGTTATTGAACAAGCAGAGACATTAGAAATTAATAAAAATGGAGAATCAATTTCATATAAGGTGACCAATAATCTGACTCCCAACTTAGTCCAGTATCATATCGTCATACCAACACTTGTATTCGTCATATTATTCATTTCTTCCCTTTTTTTATATATCAAGAAAAGCGATGATAAGTCCGCTCTCATTTTGATTCTCTTTTTTCTTGCGCTTGGATTTAGTTATTTGAGTGCCGGTGCTTCATCTAGGAAAGATATTCTGGGGATGAATATCAATAGAATTGCATTCTCATTGATACCCGTACTATTTTTAGAATTCTTACATAATTATTTTAGGCGATATGGACTTTCTTTGTATAACCGAAAGGTTTTATTTGCATTTTATTTAACAAATGGTTTACTTCTTGTTATCAGTTCATTTTTTCAGATCTTTGGAGTAGGTTTATCCATTGTTAGATATTCCTTTCTGGCTATCTTTTCAATAAGCATTCTTTTATGTCTTTACATTTTAATCTCCCGTTATATTCGTTATAGAGAGACCATACATAGACCGGTTTTTAAAATCATCATTGCAGGCTTTACACTGGCATTTTCCCCCTTTGTCTTTTTAGTGGGTTTTCCCACTCTTTTATTCGGGGTGGAACTTATACCGGGAGCTTTAGCGGCAGCTTTTTTAGTATTCCTTCCTGCCGTATTTTTATATCTGATAACTGCAAATCGCTTGTTCGATATCGATTTTATCATTAACCGTATACGTTATTATTCCATCTTAACACTCATACCCACTGTGTTTTTTGTAATATTTTTATTCTATCTTGTGAGGGATTTTACTTTAGTTCAGCGGATTCAGGTTACCCTTGTGACGTATATAGGAATTATCGTATTTCTTTATCTAAAAGAAGAACTTGATTTTCGTTTTCGTCCAAAACTTTTTAGAGAGAAATTTAATTTCCAAGCCAGTTTAGATCGTTTTTCTCATGATATTGCCACAGTGATGAAAATCTCCGATTTAGAAGAACGATTAGTTATGGAAGTAAAGGAGGTTTTATCTGTCAGATCCATTTCCTTGTTGGAAATGGATTTGACAAATTATTCATTAGCGAAAAAAACAGGAAGTCCAGACTTTCCTGATATAGTTATAATGGATTGGTTTAGAAACAATCCGGGATCAAATCCGGTTGGAGAGTTAATCAATATCGGTAGTCATGGAGTTTTTCTAATCGTCAATCAGGAAACGGATAAAAGTCAACTTGTATGGATTAGGGAAAAATCAAATCGAACTCAATTTAATCAAGATGAACGAATATGGCTTAAAACTGTTGCAGTTTATGTAAATATGGTTTATGAAAATCTACACTTGATTGAGGGGGTAATAGAGGAATTGGAGGAATTAGAGGAAGCGGTTACCCAAAAAGACTCAGCGCATCCTTGGGTATTGCGCCTTTTATTTAACTTATCGGAGAAAGAGAGACGTCGTTTAGCATCAGATCTGCACGATTCAGCACTGCAACAGCAATTGCTTTGGTATCGCAACCTTGAAATAATATCAACAGATGAAAGAATCCCTGTGGATCTGCGAAAACGATTAAATGATACGGCGGAAGGGCTATTAGATGTAATCCATCAGATTCGTGAAACCTGTAATGAGCTGCGTCCCCCTTTATTAAAAGAGGTGGGGCTTGTTCATGCGTTAGAGGACTTATTCGCTAATGCCCAGTTACGAACCAATTATATTGTGAATTTTAATGCCACTGATTTTAGGATAGATTTCGATTATGAACATGTATTGGCAGTTTATCGAATTGTCCAAGAGCTTTTGACAAATGCAGCTAAACATTCAAAGGCAACAGAGATCAATATAAGGCTAGCCAATAGTAAGGGCAGCTTAAAATTAGACTATCGAGATAATGGGATGGGTACAGATATAGATCTTAAAAATTTACACGCTTCTTTTGACCATATGGGGTTATCTGGAATCAAGGAGCGAGTTTCAAGTCTTGAAGGTAAAATATGTATTCATTCAGGTTTAGGTAAAGGGTTTGAAGTTTCAATTTGGATGCCATTAAACAAGATACCGAGTATAGACGAACAAGTTTTTTAGGGGGAAAAGACAAAACATGATTGAAATATTATTAGTCGATGATCACCCGTCAGTGGGTGAAGGGACAAAAAGTATGATTGAGCAAAAAAGCGATATGAAAGTTACTGTTGTAACCTCTAGTACAGACGCATTAGAGGTACTGAAAAGCCGAACGTTCGACGTACTGATGTTTGATTTGAATATGCCTGTAATCAATGGATTGGAATTAACCCGGAGAGTAGTCGCGATAAATTCGGATATACCTATTTTAATATATACAGGATACGATATTAGTTCTTATTTTAATATTCTCATAGAAGCACGAGTTTCCGGGTTTATAAGCAAGACAGCATCCAGAGAGCAGCTTGTTACGGCTATTCGCTGTGCTTTACGAGGTGAAGCAGTTATACCT
>NZ_DATLJA010000025.1:0-63016 GCF_035539115.1 Desulfitobacterium sp.
TTTACTGCAACCTTTTCCCCGGACGCTTACTACCATAACTCTTTATTACAGCAGCTCGGGGCTGTTTGACAAGTCTGCCTGACTCAGTCCTCGTCGAGGGACCTACCCTCATCTCAGATGTGCCTTTCACAGCACACCAGACCCGGACGTGCGGATTTCCCGCATCCGGTTCCTCTCATTATGGCTTTGCTAAATGTTGGAGTGCATTATTTTTGGCGTTGGAAGTGGAAAATGTTTGAGAAAATCGTTAAATGAGTCCCAGTTCCTCTTACCTTTCCGTGTCCGTCGGTTTAGCCACTTCATCCATAATTGCGTTACTGCATAACGAAATGAGCTAAGACACCTTGAATTGCCATTAATACCGTAATATTGATAGTGACCTTGCAGCTTAACACATAGGCTTTTATGCTGATCTCTTATAGGAAGGTGTCGGTTGTCCCGACACCACCTTCCTATTCCCTGTATTTTGCCACTCAGACGTTTACTTGCTGTTTTCCGTTTGACGACCCAATTCCCTTTCAGGCTCCGTCCCCAATAGTGGGTAAAGCCTAGGAAGTCAAATGTCCCACATTCCTCATCTGGTTTCAGGTCTTCTTTCCTCGGTCGGTTGAAGGGCACTAAGCGTGTCTTCTCAGGGTGCACTGTTAATCCGAACTTCGCAAACCTCAAAGGGAGAACCTCCATTACTCGCATGGCGTCTTGTTTATCCGCAAATCCTACTAGCATATCATCGGCAAAACGAACCATGTATACCTTTCCCATCATACGCGGTTTGACCACCGTCTCGAACCATACATCCACTACATGATGCAAATAGATGTTGCTCAGAAGCGGCGAAATTACCCCACCCTGTGGAGATCCGGCTTGTGGATAACTGAGTTGGCCCTTCTCTTGTACTCCTGCCTTTAGCCACTTTCCTATAAGCCTTGTAATGACTCCATCGTTAACCCGTTGTCGAAGCATTGCTTGTATTTGCCCATGTTCGATGGTATCGAAATATTTCCGAATATCGACATCCAGTATCCACCCGCCGTTTATCTCCATGGTTTCTCTCCATATGACCCTCAGTGCCTGGTGCTGTGACCGTCCTGGACGGAACCCAAATGAATTATTCATGAAGTCTTGTTCATAGATCGGTTCCAACAGCATACACACTCCCCTTTGAAGTACTTTATCTTCTAAAGTGGGTATGCCGATCGGCCTCACCTCTCCTTTTCCATCCCCTTTTGGGATGTAGGCTCTTTTAACAGGTGGAGCTTTGTATCGTCCTGACTTAGCTCTCTCCAAGAGACCCTTGAGGTTCTCTTGCAGGTTAGCCTCGTATTCCTTTGCTGTTACTCCGTCTACTCCTGCAGCTCCATTTTTCTTGGTTCGCCTGTAGGCTTCTTCGAGCCATGCGATGTCCATGTGATAGGCTAGCGATGTGAATACCATTTCTGGTGATTGCTTCGCCAATTGTGCTATTCGTTGCTGTTTCGTGGACACTAAACTGAATTCCGATGCATTCACAGTGTTTCCTCCCAACGATTCCATAATGAGGTGCACGCCCTTTCCTCTATAGGATCCTCTTGGGTGAGTTCTCCTACTTCATCGGTACTATGACGGCACTACGACTACTGTTATCGCTTCCCGCCTCACTTCGTTTCCTTCGATTGGCAGTACCCTCTTTTATTCTCAGATTTTGCTCTCTCCTTGGCCGAGAACAAGCCTTGGAAAGCCTGGAGTTGTTAACCCGTACTCCCCACCGGATACTTAAGATGGACGTAACAGTTTATCCCAGGTTCCTGGGGAACCTCTTGTACATTTGCTCTGCTCTTAGACCCCGGTCGGACAATGGTACCAGGTCTGTAAGGTACCCTTGTACTGCTCTCGCCAGTATAAAGGCGAAAGCTCCAACGAGGCAGTTTTCGAGGCTCAATCACACAGCTTTTGTACTTGCTGTCTACGCTTCACACTGGAAATTGCTTCCCCATATGCAAGACTCGCTTCCGGCTGTTGACCAGACTTTACCGGGCAGGTCACTTCCCCCCTGCTAGGTTCCTTCTGAAGGTTTCAGCCCAAGGGCCTTCCCCCTTTACCAGACTTGTCCTGGCGCAATATACTTTCTGTTAGTACAAAAAAAAGGGACGAGAAGTTACTTGTTTAAGTAATTTCTCGTCTCGTCCCTTTTCTAACCCTTATTCAACGCCCACATTAGTCATGAACAGAGCCAATCGAAAAAATGTCTAAGTCACTTGAAGCACAGGCCACGCATAACGCAGGCTCAACGTTATCAAACAGTTGCTTACCGCACTGAATACAATATCGAAATTTTCCCTGGTGGAGAAGAATCTTCCCTGTGAACAGTCGAAAGGATAAATGTTTGATTTCCATACTCAACGCTTGAGGACGACATATACTCACACAACGCTGACAGCGCACACACTGAAACGGCTCGTAAATCAAGGTCAATTCTTCATGGTTCTCTTGCTTCGTGAGTGCCCCTTGCGGACAAATGGCTGCACAGACCCCACAGTTTGTGCAACTTTCCCCCACGTTTAAAGCAGGAAGGGGAAGGACCGCATCCTTACCTTTCCAAGATTCGGAGAAGAAGCGCCGAGTACGTGGGATCAAATAGGCCTCATCCGAAGTAATTCCTGGTAACATCGCTTCGAGCTTCTCTCGCCCGAAATCCAGCCAGCTCCCTTTTTCGCTACGAGTTGGAATGGGCTGCTGATTTTTGAGCAAGGGTTCACTCTTGCCATCATCAGGGGCAACGGTAATCGCCACCGATGAATGCTCTGGCCAGGCTTTATGCACTTCGTTAAACGTTCGGACACTGAGGGCACAGGCCTTTTTATCCGGGCAAGATGCACATTCTCCAGTGCTAATTTCCACTTTCTTCTCCTGCGCTTGTAACATGAGAGCCATCCATAAATCCTGGTCGAGTATTCCCAAGCAAGGAATCTCATACCCGGTCGGAAGTGCTTGAGGACAATTTAGATTAATCTGTTCCGAAACACGAATATAGTTATAGAGCTTATCTGAATTGCGATCTATAAAACCGTCACTAGGACAGACGGACATACAAGCCCCACATTCTGTACACAGCTTAGAATTCAGTTCGCGTTGCTCAGAAATTGCCTGGTGAGGACAGGTATCAATACATAACCGACAGGGGTGAGCAAACGGCTTCTTAGTATTGAGGCAATTATCATGATGATAAACGATTTGACAGTTATTAAGCATAATCCACCTCTACTTTATCTACCCTTTCCTATCTCTAACCCTTATATTCGATTAAATTTGACAAAAACCTTCTTAAACTCTACTAAATATGACGACGCAACTCGTCTTCAACGCCTTTTAAATGCTCCAAAATAAATTCGCTTGCCTTAACTGAATCCTTTGATTTAATAGCTTCATAGATTTGAACGTGCTCCAAATACAAGATATCCGGAGTATACTTTCCCTTATAAAGCTTTTCTCGACTGGTTTTGAGCATTTGTTGCATCATATCCGAAATTGAATCCATTAAAAGCATTAACATCGTATTTTTGGTGGCTCGCGTGATCGCATAATGGAAACGCAGATCCGCTACCCCACCTAATTCCGGGGTAACAGTCTCTTGCCTCATATCTTCTAAAGCTTCCGCCAATTCACGGAGATCTTCAGGCATAGCTCTTTCCGCGGCTAGTTGAGCGGCGTGAACCTCGAGAATTTTACGAACTTCTAAAAGTTCAGTAACCGTCCCTTTCTCAATGGACAACATCCAAGCCAAAGGAGCAACGACCGACTCGGATCTTAACCTTCGCATAAAGGTACCTTCCCCACTGCGCACTTCGATTAAACCCATCATTTCTAGCGCGCTCAGAGCTTCACGAATTGAAGCACGGCTCACTTGTAATCGCTCCACTAAATCACGTTCCGAAGGCAACTTATCTCCTGGTTTAAGCTCACCTCGCGCTACGAGCTCTCGAATTTGGTCAACGATTTCTTCATAAATTTTACGCGTTTTAATAGGTTTTAGATCCACCGATTCTACTCCTCCACTTATCTATATCCTATGATCCTTAATAAACTATGTAATTATTTTAACATGCTATCCCGTTAAATGCCATTGATATTTCGGTTTGTTCAAGCAAATTCGTTCAATTCTGTGTTATTTTTTTATTCAGTTAATTCAAATTAAAACTCTAATTTACCTCGGAAATTTACCTCGGAGAAATTTGTTTCTACGCCTGCAAGATGAGAATACATCTGTTCACTAGCTTGAACAATGTCCTTTTGCTGGATGGCCTGGTAAATCGAAACATGTTCCTCATATAACCGCAGGGGCATGTCTTCTTCCTCGTAAAGTTTAATTCGGCTGGTTTTTAAGGTACGTTCCATCGTATCCGAGATGGCATTCATCAAGCGAATAAAAATCTTGTTGTGGGTTGCTCGCGCAATTGCAAAATGAAAATGGTGGTCTGCTTGCTCTCCTAGTTGTCCAGTTTGCAAATCTTGGTGCATCGTTTGCAGCACCTGCTCTAATTCTTGTAAATTTTCTGGGGTTGCTCGCTCAACTGCCAAAGCTACGGCCTGAACTTCGAAGATTTTACGAACTTCCAATAATTCGAGCACTGTATCTTTTTCCATAGAAAAAATCCAAGCTAAGGGCGCGATCACCGATTCGATATTGACTTGACGGATATAGGTTCCTTCCCCGCTGCGAACCTCAAGCAATCCCATCATTTCCATGGCACTCAGAGCTTCTCTGACCGAGGCACGGCTGACTTCTAAACGTTCCGCTAGATCTCGCTCAGAAGGAAGGCGATCCCCGGGTTGCAGTTTGCCAGAGGTCACAAGCTTTTTAATTTGTTCGACGATTTCTTCGTAAATCTTACGGGTCTTAATTGGCTTGAGTTCCATGAGAGTATTCTCCTTCACTACCTAAAATAAACGTATTGACGTGGAAAGTGATATCACTTCCCACGTCAAACAACAGGTTTAATTATTTGATAGCGGCTGCCACCGACGGCATCATGCCCGGGAAAAGGTACGCTTGAAGACCAATTATTACAATAACTGCTGCCAAGAAAACCGCGGAATGTTTCAAAGTAAAACGGAAAAGTTCGGATTCTCTACCGACAAGCCCAGTTGCAGCAGCTGCAACGGCAATCGATTGAGGAGAAATCATCTTACCGACAACCCCACCTGAACTGTTCGCTGCAACGGTGAGAACAGGGTTAACTCCAATTTGTTGAGCTGTAACCTGTTGAAGTTTTGCAAAGAGAGCATTTGACGAGGTATCAGAACCCGTTAAGAAAACTCCCATCCAGCCCAAGACTGGAGATAGAAGAGGGAATAATTTACCTGTCGAAGCGAGCAAGAGACCTAGTGTGTAAGAAAGACCGGAGTAATTCGCGAGGTATGCAAATCCTAAGACTGCAGCAATGGTTAAGATGGAGGTTTTGAGTTGATTTAGGGTATTACCAAAGACTTTCAATCCTTTTGAAGGAGAAACACCGAGAATGAACATACTAATAATCGCGGTAATGAGAATTGCTGTACCCCCTGCAGAAAAGAAGTCCCACTTAAAAGAGGCAGCATAAACAGCGGGTTTTGCTACAATTGGAGCGGCTTTATAGACGAGACCGTCTAGTCCAGGCCAATGGGCGATGTTCACGAACCATCCCATATTATTCACCCACGCTTTGAAGCTAGGGGTTCCCCAAATAGCCACCATAACCGTTAAGATAATAAAGGGTGACCAAGCCCGAATCGTTTCGCCAACAGAATGATGTTTTACCTCAACGTCCTTGACTTCTTTTTCGTTGGGGAAATGAAATTCGTTCTTAGGTTTCCAGAATTTCAAGAAAACCGCAGTCGCAATGAGCGAAAACAGTGAAGAAATAATATCTGGTAAATAAGCGCCGAGGTAATTCGAGGATAAGAATTGGGCACTTGCAAAGGAAACGCCCGAAACTAGGATCGCAGGCATAACTTCCTTAGCACCTTTCCATCCGGACATCAGGACGACTAAATAAAAAGGAACGAGTACGGATAAGAAAGGAAGCTGACGTCCGATCGCCTGAGCAATCACGAAATCTCCCATACCGGTTACGGCACCTGCCGCAACAATCGGAGCACCGATGGCACCGAAGGCAACGGGGGCTGTGTTAGCAATCAAACAAATTCCAGCAGCATACAAAGGTTCAAAACCTAAACCAATTAAAAGAGCTGCGGTAATTGCGACCGGAGCACCGAAACCTGCCGCGCCTTCCAGAAATGCACCAAAAGAGAAGGCCACGAGTAAGGCTTGAATTCGGCGGTCATTCGAAAGAGAAGAAATAGAACTCTTAATGACTTCAAAATGACCCGATTCAACGGTTAAGTTATATAAGAACACTGCGGTTAGAACAATCCAAGCAATCGGGAAGAGTCCGTTAAGAATACCCAAACCAGCGGCGGATAAAGCCGTCCCAACCGGCATCTTATAAACAAGGACAACATCGACAAGCGTAATGATAAGAGTCCATACTCCAGCAACATGTCCTTTCATCTTTTTCACGGCCAAAGCCCAAAACATAAAGAAAATGGGAATTGCTACAACCAGTGAGGTAAGCGCTAAGCTGTTGCCTAGGGCAGTGTAGTTATGAGTCCATGGCATAATAATTGACCACCTTTCTCCTCTTCAACTTTTTTTTAGTTTTCTTTTTTTATTGAAATCTATACCAATGTTGATAGAATTAAAAGCCATTCCTCCATTCATCTAGGTTTGTGACACTGTCCGAAGATTTTTCATAGTTTGGTCTGACCTTTTGGCCTGACCTCCTAACCATTATACATAATAATCTAAAAATTAGAATTATGCAATATATAATCTGATTAAAAAATATCTTCACAAACTTTAGCTAAATTAGCCCTTACAATATACTAAGGACCTAGCAAACATCCAATTTTTTGCCAGGTCCTTAGCCATTTTCGCTCGCGGTTTCTACGAAAAATCAATTTCTAATTTTGAAACTTGCGTTCTAATTTTTTCACTTCTTCCTTCATCAATTGATGAACTCGGAAAAGAAGTCTTTCTGCATCTAAACGATAGATATTCAAATTCTCTGGGCTTAGAAACTCAATCTTCCGGAATTCCGACTTTAAAATTAAGGGTAACAGATCATCCAAATTTTCTAGCCGCAAGGTTAGAATTACTGGTGCATAGGCAATTTCTTGATTCCGGCGGCCATCAAACTCGCTGACCGTATAAATATCAAGACTTAAATCAAATTCTTCAATCACGATTCCCTGGAGAGGAATGTTTCTTAATAAAGCGACTTCTTGTTCTCGCGTTTGTTCCGCCATTTCCTCTTTACTTTTACCCCCAAAAAGGAAACGGCCCTTTTTCCCTGCTCCTTTAAAATCTAAACGTACCCGCACGCGAATATGTTCTGTTAAAACTTCGTCGCCAATCCGTATCTTCATTAGCATCTCTCCATGTTCTAGTTAGTTGACATAAAATTCGGCATTGAGATTATTTTCTCCTGCTATTCATTGGTGTGAACCTTAGATTTTATGGATATACTAGTGGCGATTAGTCCATAGAGTAAATAATAAAGAGGGGGTAAATAATGACTACTCGAGCAGTCTTAGCCATTTTCAAAGGTCCACAACAAACTAAAGAAGCAATCGAGGAGATTCAGGGGGAATCTCTAGCCAATAGCTTTATTTCTGTTCTGGTCCGCAGTGAATATTTACATCAAGGTAGTTTTAAGGAAGAGCTTGCCAACGAGTTGGCGTATTATCCATCAGAAATTAATTTAGATCAGTATAATGCCTGGCTCGTGCAAGCCCCACCGATCAACGTTCCTAACCTCGGAGAATGTGTCGTTGCCGGCCCCTTGGCCTATGATTTGCTTCATCGTCCACACGGTCAAGGGTTGGGTGAAGCATTACTGAGTTATGGTTTATCCGAAGAACGAGTCCGCCACTATGAACATGAAGCTCGGACGGGTCATTTTCTTGTCCTCATCGAAACTGAACAAGAAAAAGTCAACTCCGTTGCCAACGCACTCCAAAAATTTGGTGGACGGGATATTGAAAAATGGAATAAAGAACTCGACCATCCTCTCTTTTCCAGACATTAAACCAATTGAACCGCCCGCTGCAACGCCTGAACTTCTGGCTTGCTTAGTTTACGGTACTTCCCTTGAGACAAGTTTGGCTCAAGTTCGAGCGGACCAAAACGAATTCTCTTTAAGCTCATGACTGGATAGCCGACTCGGGCGAACATATGCCTAACTTGGCGGTTCCGTCCTTCATGAATCGTAATATCAATAAGGTTAAGTGGGCCCTCAGCTAATCGGGAGACTTCCCGTATTTTGGCGGGGGCTGTTTTTCCATCTTCAAGAACTACCCCCTTTTGCAATTGATCCAAGGCGGATGGTGAAAGCTTCTCCTTAACCCCCACTCGATAAGTCTTCTCCACGCCGTAGCGGGGATGCATAAGACGGTGAGCTAATTCTCCATCATTCGTTAACAGAAGAATTCCTGAAGTATCATAGTCTAAACGTCCAACGGGGTAAACCCGTTGAGGGACCTCTTGGAGTAAATCAATAACGGTTTTTCTACCCTGCGGATCCTTAGCGCTCGAAATAACTCCAGTAGGTTTATTTAACAAATAATAGACTAAGTCTTCAGCGGGAACAGTAATCAATTTTCCCTTGACTGCCACCTTATCTTGTAGCTGAACCCGAGTTCCGAGGATCGTGACAATCTCCCCATTGACCGTAACCTCCCCCTCAAGTATCATTTGTTCGGCCTGCCGTCGCGAAGCAACTCCAGCATGCGCCAGTAACTTTTGTAAACGCTCCCCTTTATTGTCGAGGGAGTTAATTTCGCTGTTATTTTGCATAATATCTTTTTCTGTTCGTTTCACGCGTATTCCCCACTTCTCTTTCCTTTAAGCGATCCATCATCGTTTTTTTATACTAGCAGAAAGTATAAATTTTCGGCAGATAAACTCTAAGTGCAACCAGCGGTTTTCGCTTTCCTACGATGCAAGTAAGTTAAGTCCGTCAGGATAAGGCGACTAAGGCCATCGCTTTGGCGCTGGCCAAGTCTTCTTTATCCTACGATGCAAATAAGTTAAGTCCGGCAGGATAAGGCGACTAAGGCCATCGCTTTGGCGCTGGCCAAGTCTTCTTTATCCTACGATGCAAGTGGTTACGTCCGGCAGGATAAGGCAACTAGGGCTAGCACCTTCGCTAGGGCTTGGTGCTAGCCAAGTTTTCTTTATCGCTAATGCTCAGCGAAAGCCGGGTTTTCTTTATTTGATAAACTCCAGGGGCTACTTCTGGAAAGGTTGCTCGAACTTTGTTCCAGAACTCAGGACCATGAGATGTATGAGGCAGTTCAACTAAATAATCACCCTGAGTCCCTGCAAGTTCTTGCCAAGCGTCCTGGTCTTTCGAACTTGTTAGGCGGTAACCAACTCTTCGGGCGTAGTAGAAAGTCATCGGCGGAGGATCACTGAGGATAAGAACACTCCCTTGCGGCGTATAATCACGCAGCCAGAGTGCTTGGGTTAAGTACTGTTCGTTCCAAACAAATTTTTTCTCATTGACCAGCGTTCCATTAACCAAAAGCAGGGATAACAACAATATCCCGATGACCAACCCTGGAATATCTTCGATCTGATCGAGAGCTATCCCTGCTAATAAAGCTAAAGGCAAGATCACCGGAACTAAATAATAATCGAGAGAAATCCGCGAACAAATGATTAATACATAGCCCAAACTAATTATACACCAAAGAAATATGCCAGATAAAGTTCCCCACTCTGTCTGTACTATTAATCGCTCCTCAATTTTATCTCTTTCGACCCTATCTGTTCCTAATTTAAAATGGCCTATCTGAAATAGGTTGACAATTCCAGCCCCAGCCAAAAGTAAAATCGGAATCCCAATCTCTTCTCGCCAAGAAATCATTAACTCCCGCCAAAAAGGTCCAGTTCCTTCCACCACATGCCCGGTCAGAATTCCTGATACAAACTGACTGGCGTGAGAAGCTCCCCCATGAACCCAGCCATAATAGAGCAGAGGAGGGAAAAGGACTAACCCAGAATATTTTAGGATCTGTTTTTTTTTCCCTTTTAACGGCCAAAAACCGATCAGAATTCCGACAGGAAAAATCATGAGTTGGGGAAGCTTAGCTAGAATAGTCAAGGCCATCATCAACCCTGCTCCCACAAACCGTAGTCGCCCGGGTTTTTCGCGCCAAGAAATCAGGGCATTTAAAGCCCAAACCGTACTCGCCTGAGCTACCGGTTCTGGCATTACAACCCGTCCATAGTACACCGTTAAGGGGACAAGAGCGTAAATTTCCGCAGACCATAAGCCAACACGATCGGAGAAACATTTTTGTCCGAGGACAAAAACCCCCCAAATCGTCAGTAAAGAAAATACGATCCCCCATAGTCGGCCCCAGAAATCGGACCAACCGAACAAAGACCAACTCCAGGCTAAGATATAGGGCAGAAAAGGAAATTCCAACTCAACTTTTTGAGGTACTGTACCATCATAGCTCAGAGTTGGAAACCAAACCTGAGGAATATCCATCAGTCTCCCCAGCATATGATAGGCCATACTCGCGGTATCCGCCTGTCTCCATGCTTGATTATCTAAAAGCGGATTAAGGATTCCTCGAGACCGTACCAAAGCACCCAATACGAGGATCGCCAACAAAAGTAAATTAATTTGAGATCGTTTTATTCTTCCACCCATTCAATCGAGCTCCACGCTTCTTTTTTAAGATGATAGATCAACGCGAGATAACCTTTAACCGTCGACCCAATTTTCATTTTACTTTTCCCTTGTTTTCTTTCGTAATGCAAAATTAAAGGAACTTCGACAATACCTTGACAAAATGGCACGACTTTAAGCAAAAGTTCAACCATAGCGGCAAAGCTTTGGCTTTCCATCAAATGTTCGCCGTAAGTGCGATAGGCACGCTCCAGGGCTGAGAGACGATAGGCTCGGTAACCACAAGAATAATCTCTAACTCCAGGAATGGGAAAGAAAAACGTCATTACCTGCCCCGCACCCCAAGACAGAACTCTTCGAAAAAGACTTAGTCCTATTTCCTGCCCTCCGGAGGTATACCGAGAGGCAATCGCCAGATCTGCTCCTTCTTTTATTTTTTGGGACAGGAGCGGAATCCTATCCGCCGGATGAGTATTATCAGCATCTAACGTAATTAAAATATCCTGTTCGGGATTTATCGAGGGTCCATTCAATACATAGGAAAAACCCGTCCACAAAGCTCCGCCAAGCCCCTTATTTTCCGCATGGTTAAGGACTTGAATATCTTCAAACTTACGAGCGTATTCCTCAGCTAAAGCTGAGGTTTGATCCGTACTGGCATCATTAACGACGAGGATACGGTGCGGCTCCCCCTCTAAAACAGAATGAAGATCCTGAAGTAAATGTCCTAAACTTGCTTGCTCATTATAAGCCGGTAAAACGACAAAAAGCATACTACGCCAGCCTCCTTTGGTCCATCCGTAGTATGCGCATTCTCTCGCTTAATAAAACGTGTAAAGGACAATCCAAGTCGAAGCAACTAAACCAATCAGGTCTGCCATTAATCCAAGTTTTAAGGCATAGCGGTATTTCTTGATGCCGACGGAGCCAAAATAAACGGTCAAGACAAAAAAAGTGGTATCTGTACTTCCCTGTAATGTCGAAGCCAACCGTCCAATCATCGAATCCGGACCATATTGGTTAATCAATTGCGTCGCAACCCCAAGAGCGCCTGAACCACTTAACGGGCGCATCACCGCCAGCGGAATGATGGCGGTGAGATTGGGATCTAAACCGAATCGAAGAAAGACGGGTTGCAAGATTCGCGCAAGGATCTCTAACGCTCCTGAGTCAACAAACACACGAATAGAGACTAACATAGCAATCAAATAGGGCAGAATTCCTACCCCAGTCTTAAACCCCTCCTCTGCTCCTGTAACAAAGGATTCATAAACAGGGACTTTACGAAGATAGGCGATGACCGGAATAAAAAAGAGAAGAAAAGGAATCGCCCAGCGTGAAATCTCGGCAATAATCCTCATACTTTACTCCTCCGGCGAATTAGAGAATCAACGATAATCGCCACCGTCATAGCACACCCTGTCGCAAAAATTGTGGTTCCAATAATCTCGGTCGGATTACTGGATTGCGCTTTCAGGCGGATTCCAATAATGGTCGCCGGAATCAATGTAAGACAAGAGGTATTTAAGGCTAAAAATGTGATCATCGCCTGACTGGCAACTTCAGGATGGGTATTTTCCTTTTGCAGTTCCTGCATAGCCTTTAGTCCAAAGGGAGTAGCCGCATTTCCTAACCCGAGAACATTCGCGCATAAATTCATAATGATAGCCCCCAAAGCCGGGCTATTCGGTTTAAGAGAAGGAAATAGGAGGCGAATAACAGGTCCAAAGAAGCGAGCGAGTACTTGAATTAATCCCGCCTCTTCTGCCAAATGCATAAGTCCTAACCAAAGACTCATCACCCCGATAAGTGCAAATGCGGTCTCCACTCCAAGTTCGGCGGCTTGCATTGCTGAAGCTGTTACCGTATCAATTCGTCCATTGATTGCAGCCACAATGATCCCCGTGGCTAACATAAACAGCCAGATCGCATTAACCATACCCTACTCCCCCCTGTCTAAATATTTATGATTGGACAAGGGAGAATAGACCCACTTCCCCCTAGACTACAAGCAAATCATAAAGAAAACTAGAGCTAGCACCAAGCCCTAGCGAAGGTGCTAGCTCTAGTCGCCTTATCCTGCCGGACATAAATACATGCATCGTAGGATAAAGAAGACTTAGCCAGCGCCAAAGCGATGGCTCTAGTCGCCTTATCCTGCCGGACTTAACCACTTGCATCGTAGGAGAACGAAAGCCGTTGGTTGCACTTATACTATCTGCCCCCAGACTTATACTTTCTGTTAGTATAAAAAAGCCGGCACTAAAGATCTAAATCATCTTTAACACCGGCTTTTTAGCATTAAATTAACCACACTTGTTTAATCTTTAGCGACGATGATATCTTCTTCATCCTCGTCGTCTTTTGTTTGATGCTCGTTCTTCTTGAAAAGTCCCGTAACCTTATCCAACAAGCCCGGAACTTCATCAATAATCCGATCCACAATCATATTGTTATCGATGGGAAGGAGACGGACTTGCCCATGACCGACAACCAAAAAGCCGACCGGTTGTACTGATACCCCTGCGCCACTCCCCCCACCAAAGGGTAAGGCTGGTGGGGGTACTTGCTTGTCTTCTTCTTTATTTTTGTCACCCTCTGGAGGTGCGAATTCACTGCCCCCTGCTGCAAAGCCACACGCTACCTTGGAAACCGGAATGATTATTGAACCGTCCGGAGCTTCGACCGGATCGCCAACGATCGTATTCACATCAACCATCTGTTGAATGCTTTCCATAGCTGTCTTCATTAACGCTTCAATTGGATGATTCCCCATTTAAATTCTTCCTCCTTTTCCCCTGATAAATACCCGTACTAAATCCAATCCTATAACCATAATATGTCCGATTCTCAATTTGAATATGCAATGGATATTACAGGAAAAACCAGGTTTATTAAAATCGGGGACCACTAGAATCTGCGGTTGATCCGTATCCACAGTGACCTGACGGTATAACTGGGATAAAAAAAAACCAAACATGCTCCAAAAACTGCCGGCAGCAATCGCAGTATAAGCCGCGTCTTCACTGCCAATTCTGACCTTCCAATCCAGAAAGGTACAATGAATCCCTCGATAAAATTTTGTTTTAGCCCGTTGTAGCTGGAGCAAAAGTCCTGGAATTCTTGGCCAAAGGTGAGAAAAAAAGCCGCGACGGAAATAACGGAAACGAACGTTCAGTTTTGTAACCCGTTTTTCCCCTGTCGTTACCAGCGTCTCATCCTTGACCTCAAGCTGAGGACCTTCTTCCCATTCCAGTCGAGCGGTAGGGATTTGCAATTTAAATCTCCATAGCCCCCCGACAGCCGACATTTTGATCTCTAGATGGTCATTTTCCTCCTGCCGGCGATAATGGAAGTCAACCGTTGCCCGAACGAGCAAGATCAACCCTAATCCTAACATACTGGCGAGTAGAAGCGCCAGAATCCGCACGAAAATCCCTCCGAACCCCCATAAAAGACTTCATCCTAAAGTCTTAGGATATCCTAAGATTCCGAAGAATATGTAGGCTAAGACCAAATTCAATTCAATTGCCAAAGAATATTACAAGTGCGAAAGATCCAATGATCTTTCGCACTTGTAAGCCTTATGTTTCATTTTCCTCATCCAATTCTTTCTTTGCCGCTTCGCGGATTCTTTCAAAATCAAGTTCAGGTAAATTCTTCAAGGATCTAAGCCCAAAATGAAGTAGAAACTGCTCCGTCGTACCATAAATTATGGGACGTCCAGGACCTTCCTTGCGGCCGATTTCTTGAGTCAGGCCCTTTTCCACTAGGGTTGCTAAAGCACGATCAGATTGGACTCCCCGCAAAAAATCAATTTCTCCTTTAGTTACAGGCTGCTTATAAGCAATAATCGCTAAAACTTCAAGAGCTGCCCCAGATAGCCCTTGAGTAGGCTGATGATAAAGAGTTTCGATATAGTGCGACATTTCCGGTTTGGTCCCCAACTTAAAGCCGCCATTGACTTCAAAAATCATAAAACCACAGGCGGGGTTATCATATCGAGCCTGAATTTCGGAAAGAATCTCTACCACCTCTGCAGGATCCAATTCCAGGATTCCAGCGAGATGTTCAAGCGTTAGGGGCTCATTGGCCACGAGTAACAATGCTTCGAGGCCCGCAATTTCTGTCTCACGAAACAGCATTTCCTACTCTCCTTCGGTGAATTCCCAGGCCTTTTCGGTCGGAAACAATTGAATATCCTGATGGGGTGAGCTTTGTTCACAGTGAATTTTACCCATTTTCAGCAACTCTAAGAGGGCTAAAAAGAACACAATCAGTTCCATACGGGTATTCCCGCGGATAAGTTGAGTGAAGCAGGTTCCATGAGGATAAAGGATCACTCGGCGAAGTACATCATCCATCACTTTATCAATGGATACATCATCTGGTTCAACCGTTTTAATCTCTACGCCTTTCTCCGCGCGTACAATAACATGGCCAAAGGCCTCCCATAAATCATTGAAGCTCACGCCGTCAAGAGGATCGTCTGCCTCAAACTGACTACGGATTTCATCGATATCCACCGTTCTAAAATATTTCTGACCGGAGGAAACCTCTAACACACTAAGCGTCTGGGCAGCTTCCTTAAACGTGCGATAAGCGAGCAAACGTTCTACTAATTCTTGTCGAAGATCCTCAGCTTCAACCTCAGACTCCTCTTTCGGAGACTTTGGCAAAAGGTAACGCGACTTGATATAAAGAAGTTGAGCCGCTAGAACCAAAAATTCACTGGTCAACTCCATATCTAACGCTTCCATCTGACGAACGGCTTCAACAAATTGATCCGCAATCTGAGCTATCGGAATATCATAGATATCTATTTTTTCCTGTTGGATTAAATGGAGAAGCAAATCTAACGGGCCATGAAAAGCAGGTAATTCAACATAGGAAGCAGGTCTAGAAAACGTAGCTTTTTCCATATTAAAAACCAAGGAACGGAGACAAAAGCGCAATTGCCCCCTTCTGATAGAGAGAATAAAGCATCCTGACAAGGGGAGAAAGGACACTTCCTAAAATATCTGTGAACAAGACAGCAGCCAAAATCAGCATACCATACGTCTCCAAGGTGTGGAGAAAATTTCCAAAGCGGGCAGGCAGAAGCCATCCCAGAATAGAAAACCCATCTAGGGGCGGAATCGGTAACAAATTAAAGACGCCCAAGCCTAAATTCATCAGGACAATCGCCATCATAATCTTGGAAAGAATCGGCATCCATGAGGAAGTACCAAACCAATGCAGGGTTAAAATCCAAACCAACATTCCGATAAAAGCGATGAACAAGTTCATGAGCGGGCCGGCAACGGCGACCAACATACTACCTCGAACTGGGCTTCCTTTAAAATAGTGAGGATTTGTCATAACGGGTTTAGCCCAGCCGAACTGGAAAAGTACCGCCATTAAGGTCCCGAAAATATCCAGATGCACAAAGGGATTAAGCGAGAGACGTCCTTGGCTGCGCGGGGTTGGATCCCCCAACCGGTCAGCCACATAAGCATGGGCAAATTCATGAAAAGCAAACCCAATCAGGAGGGCCGGAACATTCGCAATATACATTGTTAAATCTAACCCTGGCACTCTATTTCCTCCTTTGCTCCACAAGCTGGAGCATAAACTCTTTCTCCTCCGCCGAAGTATGGATTCTCTGTTCAAGCCAAGCCCGGCGAATCTCTTTCAAGAGTCGTCCGATTTCTGGGCCTTCGGAAATTCCAAACCGCTTAAGTTCATAGCCATCCACCCCGAGTTTAAGCTTGGCTACTAACTTTTCATAGTTTGAAACAACTCCGTTTAAAACAGGATCCAGCCTTAAAGCAGTCCTTATATCTTGAGAAACCCCAGTAAGATACTGATCCAAGAACGACAAAGTTAAGGTAGGTTCAGCATAAAGGATGGCTTGGATCTCTTTAAATTTCAAAGTCTCTTTTCTAAGTTCTTTCGTCAGCCTCAGACTCAAAACCTGCTCAATCTGGTGATCATTAAACGTTAAAACTGAAATGAGCCACTTCTCCTCCAGAGAAAAGTCATCATTCTCCGAAACCTGGGCAAAATTCCAAGGTAATCTCTCCTCAAACCAGGCTTCGAGAACACCCAGTTCTACCAAACTCTCCCCCATTTGCGGAAAATGTTTCTCACGGAGCAGCAGGAAGAATTCCTGAGTAAAGCGCTCAGTACTCAATTTCCGTAAAACCCCAGCTTTGAGAGCCGTTGTTACTCCCTCCTGGGTTTCCTTTGATAACTGAAAACGATAGCGTTCGGCAAACCGAATAGCCCGCAGAATTCGGGTCGGATCCTCAATAAAACTGAATTGATGTAAAAAACGGATCTCGCCTTGTTTAAGATCCCTTAACCCACCGTAATAATCCACAAGTTCCCCATAATGATCAGAATTGATCGCTAAGGCCATGGCATTGATCGTGAAATCACGCCGGAATAAATCATCCCTTAACCTAGACTCTTCGACTTGGGGCAAGGCCCCCGGAAAGTCATAATATTCCCAGCGTGTACTCGCTACATCGAGATGGGTTCCATCAGAAAACTCAAGCCGAGCCGTTCCGAATTGTTCATGGAGGGTTAGCTGCCCACGATTCAGTTCTTGATAAAGCGCCTGGGCAAACACCTGCCCACTCCCCTCGACTACAAAATCCAGATCCTGAGTTGGCGTAAGGAGAAGCAGATCCCGAACAAATCCCCCAATGATAAAAACGGAATACCCTAAGGTATCAGCAACCTTTTGGCCTGCTTTCAATAGATCACGCGTTTCTTTCGGCAAATTTTCTAGCAGTTTTTCAATATCCTGACGCATCGCCAGGCTTCGATCCCGGGTCAAGTTTGCTTCTGTTGGGACAGAGCCCCCATGAACAAGACGCAAGACATCGGAGCGGGAAACAATACCCACCATCTGATTATCTTCCAAAACCGGGATTCGACCAATATCATACTGAACCATTAACCGCTGAACCTCTTCCCAACCTGCAGTCCCATCAACAGTAACGACCTCTTTAGTCATAAACCCCTTAACCGGTGCATGTTCTAATCCGTGTTTAAGGCCCTTTTCCACGTCACGGCGGGAAATAATTCCAACTAGCTTATCGGCTTCGACAACAGGCACACCAGTATGACCATAGCGAAGAAGGATTTGTTCCACTTCGGTGAGCTTTGTCTCCGGCGTCACAGTTTTTACCGGAAAACTCATGATGTCGCGGACTAAACGGGGACTCCGTACGCACTGCTTGATTTCTTGTTGGAGTCGAGCAAGCACCTCTTTAACCGTCATATTTTTAAGGGTTGCTGATGCCGCTTTAGCATGCCCTGCTCCCCCAAACGACTGGGCGATGAGATTGACAGGTAACCCTCTTCCTCGTGAACGTCCAACGAGGTAAACCCGATTTTCCATCTCGACGGCAAGAAATAGAGTTTCTGCCCCTTCCATTTCGCCGACGCGATGCGCAAGCAAAGCTAACCCACCAACATAATCTGGACTAACCGCGGAAGCAATGTAAACGGGCACTCCCTCAAATAATTCGGTTTGACCCTGATCCAACAATTCTTGGAGTAGGACTTTTTGTTCCTCTGTTAAAGGTTTACGCAGATATTCAGAAACGACACTCAAGTTCGCCCCCTGTTCTAATAGGTATGCAACAGCTTTCACATCTCGAACCGTTGTACTGTCAAATAGCAAACTTCCCGTATCCTCGTATATTCCCAAAGCGAGTAAAGTAGCTTCAAAACTACTGAGCAAAACTTTATGGAGAAGGATCTGTTCCACTAAAAGCGTAGTACACGCACCCGTTTGCTCAATATGCATCCCCGGGCTTAATAATTCCGAGTACGGGTGATGATCATAAATTTCCACTTCGAGTTGTTCAAACCGTTTGAGCGCTTCGACTTCTCTTAACCCTGCAGCCCGACTGAAATCATGCGTATCCACAAGTACGACTTTACTGATCTTCGACCATGGTACGTCCTTAAGCTTAGTAAAGGGCAAGCTATCTTTGGCCAGCGCGATATAGTCCTGAACATAGAGATTAGGCTTACCATCAATTCCCAGAATGCTATCCGGATACAGGGCTTGAGCCGCAACCATCGATGCAAGAGCATCAAAATCCATTTGTCGGTGCGCAAGAATTAAGTTCATGTTCGTACATCCTTTAAAGTTCGTTCGTCCTTTAAACCTTCGAAATTGTAATAATTTAAATTATACCATTTCTTACCTCCACAAACAAAGAAAAAGCCACCTTACTAGGTAGCTTCCATCTCTAAGCATCATAAGTATTCACCTAAATAGGAATTATATAGTTTCGTTAATTTCTTCTATCCTTTTGTCAATGTCTTCTTGCGTCATTCCGTCCTTAATTAAACGAAAATTAATAGCATCCAGCCAAAATCCCGCCTTAGCACTAATTTTTTTGTACATTTTATTATTCGCTTTGCCCCGTTTAGCTCGAGAATCAGCATTAGCTTGAACTATTGAGCAAATATAACGTGCTTTCAGCCGCATCTCTTGATCCATATCCTCAAAGCCTTCATTGAGAGCTTGAATCACATGTTTATAATAGTCGGAGAATTCGTCGAACGGGATTTCCGTCTCCATATGTAAATATTCCTTGATCTTCCCAAATAATTGTTCCATCAATAAACCTCCATCACATTTTCCTCAAAGGACCTTAAAATTATATCTTAATTTACAAGAAATAACAAGTATCTTAAGCGTTTCTTTAGCTGCCCCTTCATCTCAGCCAATCCTTCCTCCAAAAGTAAAAAAGCACGGTGACGAGGATGAAAAAGCACCCCGCAAAAAAAATATAGATTCCATAAGGATTTCCAATCAAAGGCATCCTGGTAAAATTCATCCCAAAAAAGCTGGTTAAAAGGTTGATTGGAAGTAAAACAGTTGCCAAAAGCGTCAGGAGCTTCATAATATCGTTGGCCCGGTTATCAACCGCAGCTTGATAAGCTTCTCTTAAGCTCTCCGCAAGCTCGTAGGTCTGTCGGATATTTTCGAGTTCGCGCTTTGTTTCCGTAATGAGTTCCGGCCAAAGTGAAGACGAGTGTGTATCAATGTGAGTATCAATTGCCCCCAGTCGCTCAAATGCAGCTAAATGATGATTCAGTGATTTTTTTAAGGAAATGACTTTCCGATGAAGTTTAAATATCTTGCCCTGTTGGCGCGCGGCCGGATTTGTAAGAATTTCTTCTTCCAACCGCTCCATCTGATTTTCGATGGATTCAAGTCGAGTTTCATGATGATGTAAAACTCTCATCCCAATAATTTGGGCTAAGTCCATAGGGGAATTAATGATTCCTCGGTTTGCCCATTCGAGAACCTTTTCCTTACGCAGCAAAGTGTGGCCAACGAATATTATTTCGTTTTCGGTAAGAAAAAAACGAATAGGATAGATATTTCCTTGACGGTCTTGATCGCTAAATAAGGCATGATGAAGCCCGGGTCGCAAACGGATGACACCCGGACGGATTCTTGACGGTCTTTCTTGCAATTGTTCGTTAGTTTGGTTAACTGTGGGGTAAATTTGCTTAAACCACTCTGTTTGAAACACTTCTTGATCTTGCGGAAATAATGGGGGGACTTCCCCCCATTCCTGAAGTTCCAGGAGATATAGTTTAAAACCAGCCTTACCATCCTTGACCGGTACATTAATTGCTTCCATATCTTCTCCTTATCATTCAATAAATAGGCTTCTGCTTTCTTTGTTAATTCAACTTCAAAATCATTTTACCTTTAGATCTAGGAGAAGAATCCAATAAAGCTTTCTTTTATCTTTAATTTTTGATGACCTCAAATTGGATCTCTCGACTTGAATTCTCAGGAGAAGTGTTTTGCTGTCTAGATCCCTGCTCTAATTCTTGGTTAGATGTTTGGTTAGATTCCTGCTTCTTTGGGGATTTCTCGTCCCCTGAATTCACCTGTTGCTTAGTTTGCTTCTCCATAAAAACAGAAGTTGTTTTTCCTTCAAGGAATAACTTCGAAACGTCCTGTTGCGCGAGGTTTAAATTAACCTTCCAATAACTTATCCCTTGTTCAACCGCAAATCTTCCTGGGAGAGTTTGACTTACCGTTTGATAACCTTCACTTTCTTTCAATAAACTGGCGAGTGACCAAAGTTGTCCAATACTAAGATCCGTCTGAACAGCCTGATACACTTTAGGAAGAACAAAAGGGATCTTCGGTAAATTTCTTAACTCTGTTGCTTCATTAAAGATGGCTTTCATGACTGCCTGTTGACGTACTGTTCTTGAGATATCTGCCAGTTCATCGTTCCGAAAACGCGCATATTGAAGAGCCTGGCTTCCTGTGAGATGCTGCGTTCCTTTTTTTAAATCAATATAGCGATCTTGGCTATCTCCCGTATCGTAATGCATATTCTTCTCAACGGTTAAAGTAATTCCACCTAAGCCATCGATGATACTTTTAAAGCCATTAAAATTTGTCGAAATATAACCATCAATCGGAAAGCCAATCAAGCCCTCTATATACTTTTTGGTCGCCGGAAGCCCTTTTTGCACGCGCGCAATGGCATTGATCTTTTGGATACCTGCACCTGGCAGGTCAACTTGAGTATCCCGAGGAATGGACAGAAAAGTCATTCTATGGTTTGTCTGATCGACACTGGCGACGAGCAAAGAATCGGTGTTACTGAGATAGGTTTCATTCGGGCGATTATCCATCCCGACTAAGAGAACGCTGAAACGAGAATTTTTAAGCGGGTCGCCGTATATCGAGGAGGATTCTGCATCAAATGTCTCCTTTAAGGAGCCTTTCTGTGAAGCCTCCCCCCTCTCAGATGATGGATTTGCAGCTTGTGAGGGCTGGCCACTCTCGTGCAAGCCCAGTGCTTCTCCACGAATATCTCCCCCCAGCTCACCACGTCCCCCAAAAGTGAGGCTTACGAGAACAATCACTACTCCGAGTCCAAAGCCCCAAATGGCATTAAAACCATATACTTTAAAGAATTCGCGAATACTTGCCTTTTTGTTGTTTTTGGGCATATAGTATCAACTCCGTTCTTCAAATCTTAAGGATAGCTTCAAACAATGCGAACCCGTTTATGCGCATAGAAGCATCGTTAATTTTTGGCATGAGTTGGAACCACAAAATATAAGGCAGATGTTTAGCTTAAAACTAAACATCTGCCCTTTGAATTGGACTTTGAAATACTCAAATGAGATGAAAGATGATGAGATAAAAAAGCAGCATGATCACAAGGCCAAGTGGAACACCCAGCCTTGCCCACTCTTTACTTTGGATGTTTAATTTACTCGCAGCAATAATGTTGGGAATATTGCCCGGTATTAACATGCCACCACTGATTAAAAATCCCATTAGAATAGCCATAATTTGATCTAGCGCCATCTCATCGCTAATTTCCGCAGCTGCTAGAGTGGCATTATCTAGAATAGCAGAAATCATATTGATCCAGTATAAGATCTGACTGGGCAGGCCGAGAATAAATCTGTCGATAATCGGTTTGAGCCCTGTTCCCAAAAAAGTCAAAGCCATCACAAAAAGGTATATTTTCAGAGCACGAATTATCACTTCTTTGTAACTTTCTTCTTTTTCAGCGGCCTCTAAACCCACGGTAGCCTGAGAGGATTTAATGAAAAAAGCTGCGAAGAGACCCAGAGCAATAATCGCCGGAATAATGAGGGGCCCAAAATTTCTGGCTAAATACCAAAAGTCCACATTAAGTTTGGAAATAACGATAGTAGCCAAAGGTTCACCAACTGGAGTTAAAGCTGCCCCCAAGCCAATAGCAAAACAACTAATTATAACCAGAAACACTTCACTTTTGCGTTCCAATTTCAGAACATTGACTACTTCAACAAGGAATAGGGCTGCTATAATTGCCGTAATCATACTTGACATTAATCCTAGAATAACGACTATTAAGAAAAACAATACCCGTGCTGGCATGCGTTGTTGGATACTTTTAATTGCTAGATTGATCTTTTTTTTAAATACTTTAAAGAGAATACCAAAGATCAAGACGGCACCAGAAATCATAATTGGTTCTTCTAGTGCTTTCATCACCAATTCCGTACTCAATTGTTGTGAGATCAGGACAGACAAAAGACCCATAACAAATAAAAATGGTTCCAAGTTCTGTTCGACTTTTTTTATCGTAAACGGTAAAACGAGAACAAGTAAGATTACGAATCCTAATCCGCCAAACATTAGATTTTCAGCCACTAATAACCACTTCAATCCCTGATCAACTTATCATTTTCGATATTTAAACTCTTCTTTGGCAGAGTACTAAATTTTGTTTAGTACTAACTATATAATATATGATATCTCAAAAGGAACTAAAGAATCAACTATCATACATAATGAATTCGCATAACCCACTCCGTTTGAAACACTCTTAACTCCAATTTTTTTCCCTTGATCTTCTTTATGATCTTCGCGCTGGGGTTGACCCTTCTCAAACAATGTGGACTCATTTTTCACCCTGAAGTATCATTAAATCTTGGAAAGAGCTTTGACAACAAAACAAAAAGCAGATGTTCAGCTTAAGCTAAACATCTACTTTTTGCTTCTGTTATTTTTACATCAACCCGACTAATCTAGGGAGGTCAGAACTCCTGCCAGGATAACAAAATAAGCGAATACGTCAAGCAGATTACTTTGCTACCACGTTAGCTTCAACTTCTGGATTACCAGAAGTTAAGATTTTGTGGGCTCTCTCTTCATCAAATTCTTTCTCCCATTTAGCAACGACGATAGTAGCAACTCCATTCCCAATCAGGTTTGTAATCGCGCGCTGCTCGGACATGAATCGGTCAACACCTAATAGTAGAGTCAAGCCAGCAACCGGCAGAACTCCACCCATCGACCCAAGAGTAGCGGCTAGCGTAATAAATCCTCCTCCAGTAACAGCCGCAGCACCTTTGGAGGTTAGCATTAGGACAGCTAGAATCGTTAATTCTTGCCCTAAAGAGAGATTAACGTTCGTGGCTTGAGCGATAAAAATAGTCGCCATCGTTAAATAGATTGAAGTTCCATCAAGATTGAAGGAATAACCCGTTGGAATTACCATTCCGACTACGGATTTGGAAGCACCCAGATTTTCCATTTTGGTCATCATCTGAGGCAAAACAGACTCTGAAGACGAGGTACCAAAAACAATGAAGATCTCTTCCTTGATATATTTTAAGAACTGCCAAAGACTAAATCCGTTGAATTTAGCGACAAGTCCTAAGATGATAAACACAAAAAGAAAGCTTGTTGTATATACTCCAGCCAGTAACTTGCCTAAAGAAACAAGGGTATGAATTCCGTATTTACCAATAGTGAAGGACATTGCCCCAAAAGCACCAATAGGTGCCAATTTCATGATCATGTTGATAACTCCGAATAAGGCTTTGGAAAAGTCATCAAGAAATTTAACAACGGGTTTGCCTTTTTCTCCTAAAACTGTGAGTGATAAACCAAACAAAATGGAAAACAGCAAGACCTGTAAGATATCTCCCTTTGCAAAGGCATCTACGACGCTATTCGGAATGATATTTAATAAGAAATCAACACCATTAAGATTTTGGGCAGCTGTCGTATAAGTCGCAAGTGCTTTAGTGTCAAGAGTTGAAACATCAGCATTGATTCCCACACCCGGTTGATAGAGTTTCACAACGATCAAACCAATGACAAGTGCGATCGTACTTAGGACTTCAAAATATACCAGAGCTTTGACTCCAACACGGCCAACTTTCTTCATATCACCCATACTGGCGATTCCAACAACCACTGTGGTAAAGATAATGGGCGCTATCATCATTTTAATCAGTTTAATAAATGCGTCTCCGAGCGGCTTCATTTGTGAAGCAAAATTCGGATAAAAATTGCCAAGAACAATACCAATCGCGATTGCTACTAAAACCTGAAAGTAAAGACTATGATAGATTTTTTTCTTCTTTCCCATCTTCTATTCCCTCCTTTTATTGCTAACCCCTAATCTGCTAAATCAATTTTCTCCTCTCCGCGATTTCTCCGAACTTAAGTCCTAGTGAGTAAATATTAGCGTGTTATTATCCTACTGCAATTTTCATGCCAGTGTATTTTAATATTGTGAATATATTTACTATTCAGACGAATGAACTATATTCTTTTATTTTATATAATTCGGCTTTGAAATTCGATTCATTTTTTATTCTACTTTCTAGAACTTTTTTCTAATATTTTTTAGCTAAGGGTTATCTCTGGAAAATATATGTAGCACCTCATCTTGTTTGGAATATACTACCATTAGATAATCACCGAAGGGGGAATAAATGTGTTTTTCCTCAAGAAACCAACGTTTCATACAAATGAGCAAACTGTAGAACCAATTGCACCTTCGAGCACTCCGATCTTAGAGCAAGAAATTCCTTCAGAAGATCTTGAAAACACGGACTCTTTAGTCAATCAAGAATTTTCGTATGAAACTCCAACTTTGTTTAGCAAGTTCCTTCGCAACCAAAAACTCTATTCTGGTCCGGAAACCTCCTTTGAAGATGAAGCTTGGGCGCCGGAATATCAACCCGTCAGGCTCTTTCACAGACAGTGGGGCATAACAGAGGAACAAATCTCCTCATCTTACGACCCCCAATAATTAGAGGGGCCGTGTCTTAAAGCGCACGGCCCCTCTAATTTCTCTAGAGTAGAAACTCAACTCAACGGTATTCTTAAAGGAGGGGATCTTACCCATGCCTTCTGGTATCTTTGGACCACGGGCCCCGTCCTACCCGCTCCCTTCTTATTCTAACCGTTCTTTCCAACCTGCCTATGACCCCTCTTCACCCGCTCCTTATCCTCCTTCCTATTCCGCAAGAATATCTTCTCGTTTTCAGCCTTATTCCACGTATGCGACCCATCCTAATCTTCCTGCCTATTCTCAGCCCACATATTCTCAGGCAGTTCACACTCAACCCGCTTATTCCCAGCCTCCTGTTTTTCAGAAATACACGACAGCGCCACAGGCGTATTACACTGCTCCTTATCAGAGCAACATGATTACGAGTTCCGGATATTCTGGGAGTCTCCCTTACTACACCAGCTCTTTCTATCCGCCAGTCTCACAATATTCAGGAGGTATGTCTTCGCACGGCTTAGAAGCAGTCTTAGTCGCTATTCTGGTTCTGGTCTCTTTAGATCTTATCATTGTTCGACCACTTAAGGATTGAATTTTACCGAGTCGCCGTTGTTGCCGTCTTACTACTGATTCGAGTGTCCTGTTCTTCAATAACCGTGCCCGACCATTTCCCGCAACGATCCCCCCAGCGCGCTAGAATATGCTGTTCCTGCCGAATTTCGACAACCTCGCAATGATTGGCGCAGCCGTTACAATCGAAACTATGCGCTTCGAAGCAGGTGTCTGTAATTTGAAGTCCTCGAAATTTACTGGTTGGGTTGTGAGCGATCTTTTCTTGGGCCAGATAAGCGGCTCCTAAAGCTCCCATCACCGAGAAATGTTTCGGGACAATGACTTCTTGGCCTAGCTCCATTTCAAAGGCTTGCCGAATTCCGGGGTTGGCCGCAACTCCGCCTTGGAAAAGAATCGGGCCAGAAATATCCTTATTTTTTCCAACGTTATTTAAGTAGTTGCGGACCATCGCCTGGCACAACCCCGCGAGAATGTCAGGCAAAGAATGCCCTAATTGTTGTTTATGGATCATATCGGATTCCGCAAAAACGGAGCATCGCCCGGCAATCCTGACCGGGTGTTCCGCCTGTAAAGCGATCGGTCCAAATTCTTCAATGGGAATCCCTAGACGGCCGGCTTGTTGATCCAAAAAAGAACCCGTACCAGCTGCGCAAACTGTATTCATCGCAAAATCGACCACAACTCCATCGCGCAGGATAATGATTTTTGAATCCTGACCACCGATTTCCAGAATCGTTTTCACCTCTGGATATTCTCGAGAGGCAGCTACAGCATGGGCGGTGATTTCATTTTTAACAACATCCGCACCCAACAAGGTCGCCGCGAGTTGACGCGCACTGCCTGTCGTCCCGACCCCAATGATTTGAGCGGAATTCCCTATCTTTTCACGTAAGCTCTTTAAGCCTTCCTGAATCGTTTCCATGGGACGTCCCTGAGTTCTCAGATACATTGCTTCAGCCACCCTATTATCTTCCCCCAGTAACACAATATTGGTGCTGACAGAACCCACATCCACGCCTAGAAAATACTTATGACTATGCACGAATCAGTCCTCCTCGATTGGTTTCTTCTTTTTTATCGCGGGAACGCTCAAGCAGATCGACAAAGGCCTCAAGACGGGTCTGTATCCCCCCCTGACCGGTATGTTCATCAAACGTTAAAGTCATAATGGGCAGGTTATAATCCTCCTGAATCCGCGGGAGAATACTCGAGGCTACAATTTCCGGCATACAGCCCAAGGGCAAAAGTTGAATTATGCCATCATAACCCTGACGCGCATAATGGACAGCTGAACCCACCGTCTCAATTCCATGCCCGCCGACAAAATGCTTCAAATAGGGTTTGGCCAAATGATAGTAGGGTTTTAAAGGACGATATCCTTGAGCCAAGCCTTGAAAGAGATGTTGACCAACCCAGCCTGAAAGATAGATCGAGCGATCTACATAGGTTCCCAGGTTACCAAGCTCTTTTTCCACATCACATGAGGTAAAGGGCTCTAAGAGGGTATAGATCTCGCCAACAAGTCCAATTTTCAGTGGTTGAATCGCCAAACTTTCTGGATGCTCTGCTTGCTTTTCTCTGATCCTTGCCTGGAGCCAGCGGACTACCCCTTGAACACCTTCATCGGTCATCGCTAACACTAGTCTTCTCTTCGCTTCCTCATAAAGCTGATTAGCCTCATTCGGGTTTTGGGCACGCGGGCGAAACCCATGGATTAGAACCTCAATCCGATCCATGGCCAGCGATTTACGGTAAGCGAAGTAAACCGCCCTGATAACGCTAGCCCATGAATTTTTCTTTCCTACCAGGTAATGAATCCGCTCAACCAAGCCTAATAAACGCCCCTCGGGTAGTTCGAGAATAACCACGTCATAGTTAAGACCAGCATCCTTAAGGATTTGTCGCTCGCTTTCCCCATAATAACCAAAACGACAGGGACCGCTGCCTCCGGTAATCGCGACCGTATCTGCACCTTGAGCGGCTGCTTCCACATAGTTACCGAGATTGAGTTTAAGAGGTAAGCACGCAGATTCTGGAGCAAGTTTAGTCCCGATATTTAAAGTTTGTTTACTATTAAAGGGTGGAACTACAAACTCCACTCCCAAAGACTCAAAAAGGGCTTGAATGATGATCCAGGAATTCCCCATGTGTGGGAAGGTGACCTTCATATCTAATTCTCCTTTCTAGCATGTCAAGAAAGGCCTCTAAGCGGGTATCTAAGCCCGCTTCACCTGTATGCTCATCCAGTGTTACCACCATATAGGGTTTTTGTTGGGCTTTTGCCCGTCGCTCGAGGAGATCATTTGTTAAAGAATCCGTCCCGCAGCCAAAACATGAGAGATAAATGATTCCATCTACAGCCGGATCTGCGAGATAAGACTCTCCAGCCCCATATATTTTCCGAGCATGGCTCCAGAAGATACTTTTTCTGAGAATTTTCTGTCTTTCTCGAGATTCTGATGCTGAGACGTTTTCAACAACCCGGAGATTCGCTTTCTCAGCTAACTTTAAGAGAAGATTTAGATTAGCATAGTTCTCGTAGGTTAAATAGCTGTGCCCGAGGAGAGCAATCGTGGGTCGATCAACTTCTTCCTCCCGCACGCTCTTTTGTGCCTCACTCTTCTGTGATTGCATTTCCCCCGACGTTGGCCCTACCCCCGAGCAAGAACCTGGGGTCAGCCCTACATTTTCGAGTTTTCCGAACTCGGCTAAGGTTTCAAAACTCGCCATACTTTCCTCAAAACTCCAACCCTCTCTACGCATCTCGTGATAGGCCTGAAGCCAACGTTCCCCTTCGGCAAAAGCGCGCAGAATCTGGTGTTTGTTTTTGCCTAAACGTTTACCCCATTGAATCAGGTTTTTGTGAACACTATGTACCCCCGCCCGTCGATTGACATCTACGGTAAGTACCTCAAGTTCTGGGGGTATTACCCCAAGTACGCTTTCTGGAAGTCCCAGAACCTTGGGACAGAGATAGGTATTTTCCTCCATACTGATTAAACGCGGAAGAAAAACGCCATCCACATTCGATAACGAATTGAGATGTCCTACCAAAATCTTTATGGGGAGACAGGTTTCCGCTGGGGCCTTTTTCAACCCGAGTTCCATTATATTCCGGTTCGTGGGTGGCGTACTGACCAGTTCAATATCCAATTCTCGTAAAAATCCTGCCCATAATGGGTAGTAATCATAATAGGTTAACGCATGGGGGTAACCTAATTTCAAGTGTATGGACCTCCTAATTATTTCTATTTTTCAGGTTGCCGAGATTCATCCTGTGGCCTCAGAATACTCGGCCTTGTATTATGAATTGGCACCGGTGAGCGGACAAGTACTTTCCCCATGGCCTTAGCATTAAAAGGAATGAGCGGCCATAGATAAGGAACGCCAAAGGACTTCGTCCGCGCCAGCAAAATGAACACCAGGATAATACCAATTCCAAACCCAATTAAGTTACCGATGAAGGTCATTATCAATAAGAAAAGTCGGGTTAAACGGTTCGCCTGGGCCATTTCGTAACTGGGTGTTGCAAAAGTACCGACAGAAACAATAGCAATATACATGACAACTTCCGGTGAAAATAGGCCAACTTTAATGGCGATGTCCCCGAGCATAAAAGTAGCGACTAAACCTAAGGCTGTCGACAGTGGAGTGGGGGTATGAATCGCAGCCATTTTCAATAAATCGACTCCGAATTCAGCGATGAGAACCTGTGGCAGAAGACCAATCGTACCCGGTTTCGAAACTCCCAGCCAGTTTAACCAATCTGGCAGGACGCCCGGGTTTAAGGCCGCGGCTAACCACAACGGCAGTAAAAAAACAGAAATAAAAATTCCAATAAACCGTACAAAACGAAGGTAAGCGCCAACGATAGGCTCTTGCCGATACTCTTCCGCATGCTGCAAATGGTGCCAATAGGTGACTGGAGCAATAATAACGGAGGGCGAAGTATCCACAACGATGATCACATTCCCCTCTAAAAGGTGAATCGCTGCCACATCCGGTCTTTCCGTGTATCTCACTCGAGGATAGGGATTCCAGAACTTACTCCCCAGAATAAATTCCTCAACACTTTTCTCAGCCATTGGAATCCCGTCAATTTGAATTCCTTGCAATTCCTCCGTGATTTTACGGACGAGCTCGAGGTTCGTCACATCTTCGATGTAGACGACACAGACATCCGTTTTGGACCGTGTTCCGACTTGAACAAGCTTCATCCTTAACTTTGGATCGCGCAACCGTCGGCGAATCAGTGCGGTATTAAATACCATGGTCTCCACAAAGCCATCGCGCGAGCCCCGTGTGACCCGTTCAATATCAGGCTCTGACGGGGCACGAACGGGGAATGTCCGCACATCAATAATGATTGCCTTTTCCTGGCCTTCAACCAAAATAACAATCGGCCCGGACAGGAGAAAGTAAAAGACTTTATCCATCGTCTCGACTTCGGTGACCTGTAAATCGACGATCCGACCTTTAACCAATTTCGTTAAAGCATTAACCACTAAATCTGCGCGTTCTAAATCGATGAGGGATGTAAGAATATAACTGACAACATGCGTATCCACCATGCCGTTGACCGAATAGATGGCAACTTTTTTGCCGCCAATTGACATTTCTCGTAAAATAATATCAAAAGAATCCGGTACTCCCAGTTCTTTGTTCATATAATCTACATTTTCTTGATAATATTTGCTGATCTTAACATTTTCTTCGCTCGAGTTGCCCGAACTCGAATTGTTCGAATTACTCAATATTAAGTCTCCCTCTATCCCTTAGGATTAAAGGTAATGGACACGAGATAACCAAAAAACACGGCTGCTGCGATTCCGACTGCCCCCGCTTCCACACCTCCCGAAAAGGCTCCCAACAGTCCTCGCTTCCCGACGGCCTCAATCGCGCCCTTTGACAGCATGTAGCCAAAACCTGAAAGTGGAACACTGGCACCCGCTCCAGCAAACTTCACCAATGGCCCATATAACCCCAAGGCCCCGAGAATGGCACCCCCAGTAACAAACGTCACCAGAACATGAGCTGGGGTAAAGGCCGGTTTAGTCAAATCCATCAGGAGTTGCCCAATCACACAAATCAGCCCTCCAACAATGAAAGCCGGAATAATCTGCTGAAACATCGCTACTCCTCTCCTTTCAGGCCTCAATCACCACTGCATGTCCAACCCCCGGAATGGACTCTCCCTGTAAAGCCGAGGTCGGGCTATGTAAAGCTCCACTTCCGACGAGTAATACCCGTTGATACTGCTTGGAAATTAGTTTCTGCATAATCTCCCCGGCAAAAACAACTGAGGAGCACGCACAGCCGCTGCCTCCTGCATGCACATCCTGACTGGGGTCATAGATCATGACGCCGCAATCCTGGAATTGGTTCGCGGTTTCCACGCCACTTCGTTTCAAAACTTCTTTGGCAAGCTGTATGCCAACTTGGCCTAAATCTCCGGAAGCGATCAAGTCATAATCCCCAGGTGTCCGGTTCAAATCCTTCATATGATTTAATATTGTATCGGCCACTGCCGGAGCCATGGCCGCTCCCATGTTATTAACATTTTTCTCGCCATAATCGAGAACTCGCCCAATAGTGGCGGCCGTAATTCGCGGACCAACCCCCGTTTGAGCAAGCACGAGGCTTCCCGCCCCTGTAACCGTCCATTGAGCACTCATCGCCCGTTGACTTCCTTGTTCAGTTGGGGAGCGATATTGCCGCTCGGCTGTATCATGATGACTAGAAACCCCCACCAGTACATTTCGAGCGAATTGTCCGTCAATCAGCATACTCCCCATAGCCATGCTTAATGCCATTGTTGAACACGCCCCATAAATTCCGATAAATGGGAAACCCAGGGTCCGTGCCGCGAAATTAGCGGAAATAATCTGATTCAACAAATCCCCAGCCAACATGAAATCCAGTTCATCTGCCTTGACTTTGGCTTGACTGACCGCCCCTTGCATCGCCTCTTCGAGCATTTTGCTCTCAGCAACCTCCCAAGATTTATTTCCATTCGTATTATCCTGCCATATCTTGCTAAACGTTTTTCCTAGTGGTCCTTGTCCTTCCTTCGGACCAACCACCGAATAGGAAGAAAGAATGACTGGAGGATTTTCAAAGACCACCGTTTGATTTCCTACACGTTTGAGGTTCATTAGCTTCATCCCCAATCCTAGTGCATTTCAAAAATGGAGTAAGTAATAAATGATTCCTACGGCAATTGAGGTCGCAATTCCATAAACCAAAACTGGACCCGCAACTGTAAAAAGACGGGCTCCTACTCCCATCACATATCCTTCACGTTTAAACTCCAAAGCCGGAGCGACAATCGAATTCGAAAAACCTGTGACGGGTACAATCGAGCCAGCACCGGCAAATTTGCCTATTTCATCGTACACTCCAAGCCCAGTGAGCAGAGCCCCCAGAAGAATAAGAATCGCGGTCGCGGCTGTCGCAGCCTCTATTCTTTCTAAGCCAGCCATCGTCAGCAGATTAATCATCACTTGCCCTATGGCACAAATCAGCCCCCCAACCAAAAAGGCACGCCAAGAGTTGCGAATAACGTTTGGTTTAGGCGTCATTGACATCGTTAGGTTGTGATATTCTTGAGGGGTAATATTCAAGTTAGGAGGTCTTAAATTCTGTCCAGGCATCGCCATCTCTCCTCTCAAAATTAATCTAATGTTTAGTATTGAACTTAAAATGGTAATTCATTCTAAAAGATGAAAAAAAACTTCTTTTTCCTGATAGGGAATTCTTTTAATGATGCAGAAGGAAAATTCTGGATGACGTCGAATTGAAATCAGAAGAACATGGATAGGGGGAAACAGGTTTGCTCATCGATAAGAAAATAGAGCGTCAGACATTAACCTTAAGTTTAAAAGGAGAGCTTGATCTGAAAACCTCGGAAAGTCTGCGCCAGGCCATTGATACTGAAATTGACCGTCGCGGAATCCGAACTGTGATCCTGAACCTTCATGACGTCACGTTTGTCGATAGTTCCGGCTTAGGTGTGATTCTCGGACGATATAAAAGGCTACTGCCTTTGGGAGGAAAAATCTTGATCAAACAAGTCCCACCTCATATTTATAAAATTATGGAGTTATCCGGGTTGCCGAAAATTATCTCCTTTGAGAATGAATCCTCAGATGAAGGAAGGACGGGAAATGTTCAATGAAAAAAAACAAGTTAGCTCTTACCTTCTCTAGTATTGCTGAAAATGTTAGTATCGCACGTATGCTGATAGCTTCGATCGCTGCTCAGCTTGACCTTTCTCTTAATGATATTGAAGAGTTAAAAGTTGTGGTCTCAGAAGCTGTCTCGAACGCCATCATTCATGGCTATCAAAACGACCCAAACAAACTCGTCATTCTCGAAATCGAATATGATACCGAGGCGTTACAAATTAGTGTCCGTGATCAAGGATGTGGAATCCCCGACGTTGAACAGGCAATGCAACCTGCCTATAGCACTGACCCAGAACGCATGGGCCTCGGCTTTGTGTTTATGCAATCCTTTATGGATGAATTAAACGTTGACTCTGTTGTTAATCAAGGAACAACCATAACAATGGTCAAAGACCTTAACAAAAATCACGCCTCCTTGCATTAGGGGGGGAGTAAGATGATTCAAAGATTAACCGAAATGAATCTTCCTCGCTTTCCCCTGCTCTCAGATAAAGAAATGATGTACCTCTTACATCAGGCCCAGGAGGGAAATGAGGAAGCAAGAGAAAAATTAGTAAATTGCAATCTCAAATTGATCTTCAACCTTGTGCAACGTTTCTCCCGCCGGGGGTATGAATTGGAGGATCTCTTTCAAATTGGCACCATCGGCTTGATCAAGGCTATTGATAAATTCGACTTTACCTATGGTGTGAAATTCTCGACCTATGCTGTTCCCATGATTATCGGCGAAATCCGTCGCTTCCTCCGAGACGATCATCCGATTAAAGTTCCCCGTTCTTATAAAGAACTCGTTTACAAAGTGAATCGAACGCAGGAGCAGCTATTAGCAACCCTTGGTCGGGAACCGACGATTGGTGAGATCGCCGAAGAACTCGGAATCGAACGCGAAGAGATTGTTTCTGCCCTAGAAGCCGTCCAAAGTCCGACTTCAATCCATGACACCCTCTACCAGGACGACTCCGACCCCATCTATGTTTTAGATCAACTTCCAGTGGACAAAGAATTGGAACCAAGTTGGTTCGAAAAAATTGCTCTCAAGGAGGTTCTTGACAAACTTCCCGAACGCGAAAAGTATGTCCTTCTGATGCGTTTCTTTGAAGATAAGACGCAAAGTGAAATTGCTGCCCAGCTCCACCTCTCCCAAGTTCAGATCTCGCGAATCGAACGGGCAGCACTTCACCATATCCGCCAACTTCTTCAGGTTGATCCTTTAGAACCCAAAAACTCCGTGTAATGTTCGCGTCATTTGTTGATATAATCCCGCTTTAGCAATGGGTTTCTCGGCGACGAGGTTAACCCGGTTCAGGACCTCGTTTTCGCGGTATAGGAGAACTTCCCCTAACTTTTGTCCTTGTTGAACCGGCGCCTCTACCTCTGGGTTGAGTTTTGTCTCAACCCAGATATTTTTGTCCTTTCCTTTTTCTACCGTAACACCTATGGGTTTCTCGGTCACAGCCACCACTTCATTTTCTATTCCCTTTCGGACTTGAACAACACCCTGTTTTTGAGCGGCAGGTGCAAACTCTTTATGGGCATATTTGGCAAACCCATAGTTATAAATTTTCATGGACTCAGCAAAATGTCCGCGCACCTGAGGAACACCCATTACTACAGCAATGAGACGAAGTCCATCCCTTTCTACCGTCGAAGCTAAACAATATTTTGCCTCGTTAGTCCATCCCGTCTTAAACCCATCCGCTCCCTGATACCACCATAGAAGCTTATTGGTATTCCACAGTTTGAACTTGCCCTCGCGCAAATCATATTCTTTGATCGCCGTTAATTTTTTGATAAGCGGATATTTCAATGCCTCCCGACCCATTAACGCTAAATCATAAGCACTGGTATAGTGCCCTTCAGCAGGTAAGCCGTACGCATTCGCAAAATGGGTATTTTTACACCCCAACTCCTGAGCTTTCTTATTCATTTCATTAACAAAAGCTTCATGCGTCCCACTGATATGTTCAGCAACAGCAACACATGAATCATTGGCCGAACCAACGGCTATCGATATCAGCATTTCTTCAAGGGAAAAGGTTTCACCCGGTTCTAAATAAATCTGTGAACCGCCAAGACTACAGGCCTTTTCACTTGCCGTAACTTTATCCGTGAGTTTGACTCGCCCTGATTCAACCGCATCCGCTGCCACAAGCATCGTCATGAGCTTCGTCACACTAGCAGGAGCAAGCTCTTTGTTCGGTTCTTTCTCATAGAGAATCTGCCCTGATTCCGCATCCATTAAAATTGCACTAGCCGCCTCTGTTACTAATTCTGCACCTTGGGCTGGGGCAGCTGCTGGCGCAGCCTGGACACCCCCCAGATTTCCTAATACCAACGCTAAGGCCAATATTAACGTCAACCCTTTACGCATTCCTAACCCTCCTTGAGATCTTATGTTTCTTTTATTATTCCCAGAAAAGTAAATTTTATCGAAGGGAAAAGAATCATATTAGTTGCACTTATACTTTTGAAAGTGTAAAAAGCACTCAGCTAAGTCTTTGCTTAACTGAGTGCTTAAGTTCGGTCCGGAATCTCTACAAGATTCATTCCGCCACGGAGTCCAGAGCTGCATTAAATTTATAAACCTAAACGTTGACGAAAACTTTTAACATTCGTTCGGCTAACCGGAATTTCGTAACGGTCTTTCATGATGAGATTATAGGTATTATTAAACCAGGGCACGATGGATTCGATTTGATCGACATTCGCTAAATAACTTTTGTGAACGCGGTGAAACGAAGAACCCAAAATCTCCTCTAATTCGTTGAGAGTGTAATTTGTTAAATAACTTTTTTGTTCAGTGACCACCCGAACTAAGCGATCCTCAATTGTGGCATAGAGAATCTCCGAACTGGGGATCAAATAGATTCTTCCATTCTCTTCAATTTTTAGTTTATTAGGTGTTGGATTTAGAGCTTGATAAATCATATCCAATTTCTCCAGGAACTCCACGGGTTGATCCGGGATACGCATGATTTGCTCGGGCCTGTTTTCTTTTTTCGGGGCACTTGCGCGCTCTATTTTCTCTTCTATGCCTGAGGAGTTAGCACTCTCTAAGCGTTTTTGCAGACGGACAATCGTTTCAGCCAGCCGTTCCTCATGAATAGGCTTGAGCAAATAGTCCACAGCATTGATATCAAAAGCTTCAACTGCGTATTGATCAAAAGCAGTCACAAACACTACAACAGGATTCATTCCCTCTATGAAAAGTTGACGAGCGATGTCGACTCCAGAGGCGTCTGGCAACTGAATATCCAAAAACAGCACTTCTGGATAAAGCCCCCTTACCTGCGCTAGAACATCTTCTCCACTAGCCGCTTCTCCAACCACTTCAATTCCCTCAATTTGTCTCAATAAATAGCCGAGTTCATCGCGTGCTGGACGCTCATCATCGGCAATTAATACTCTCATCATCCCCATCTCCTTTATTCTTCCGAAAGTTGTCTCGGGATCGTTAATGTAACGGTTGTTCCTTCTCCAAGCGTGCTATCGATCCTAAATTGAGCCTGGTTATGATAAGCATATCTTAACCTTTGAGAAACATTATGGACCCCTATCCCAAGTCCAGTCGTAGATATTTGCACTCCCTGGCGAATTTGTTCTAACTTATCCAGGGAGATTCCTACTCCATTATCCTTCACTTGAATGACTAAATTTTCCGGTTCCAACCATGCTAAAATCTGGATAACCCCTAACCCTTTACCTGGGTAAACACCATGCTTAAGGGCATTTTCGACAAGGGGTTGCAAGGTTAAGCCCGGCAGACGGTAACTGAGAGCACCTTCTTCAATATTTTCTTCCACCTGAAGACGGTCAGAGAAACGCGCTTGTTCAATAGCCAGATAAGAGCGGACATGCACACATTCTTCCTTGAGTGTTACAAATTTCTCGCCACTTTGCAAATTCATACGAAAAAAATCGCCAAGTTGAAGCAGAAGTTTGCGCGCTTTTTCGGAATCCGTACGACAAAATGAAACAATCGTATTAATCGCATTAAAAAGAAAGTGGGGATTGATCTGCGCCTGGAGGGCTCTAAGCTCCGCCTCCGCCACCAATTGGGAACGCGCCTCCAACTCCGCTACTTCCAGTTGCGTCGAGAACAACATTCCCAAACCTGACCCGAATTCCCAATCGACTGGACTAATTTTTTGCCCATGCTCACGGTAAATCTTCAAGGTTCCAATGACTCTATTTCCAACCCGTAAGGGAACAACAAGGGCGGCAAACAGTGGACAATTTAGTTCCCGACAGCCAATTTCTTCCGGTGAATCCGCCAGCTTTAATTCTCCTGATTCTAAAGCGAGCCAAGTAGCCTGGGTTTGAATCACTGTTCCACTTTTATGATGATCTGAGGCTTTCCCCACATGAGCTAGAATCTTCTCGTGATCAGTCAGGGCAACAGCTGCCATATCCGTTTGGTCATGAATGATTTGCGCAACTTGTAAAGCGGTGTTCTCGTTTAAGCCTGACCGTAAAATCGGTAACGTTTGATTCGCGATCTTTAACGCTTTTTGGGCTTGTAAAGCGCCAATCTGCTCTTCTTCCTCCAACGCCGTCTGAACAACCCCTATGAAGATGCTGATCCCAATCCCATTGATAATGATCATCGGCAGACCAATAACACGAACTAAATCCCAAGCCAGCTCAAATGGACGTGAGAGCAAAAGAATCGTGAGCATCTGAATCACTTCTGCCGCCATACCCACCAATAAGGATTGTTGCCAGCTTAATCTTTTATGCTCGAATTTCCGGCTCATTAAACCCGCAAATAACCCTTCCAATATTGTCGCGACTCCGCAGGAAATCGCCGTAAAACCTCCAAGCGAGATGCGGTGTACTCCTGCCAGTACACCAGCACCGAGTCCCATTAAAGGGCCACCCAATAAGCCAGCTGCGACAACTCCGACAACACGAGAATTGGCCAGAGCCCCTTTAATTTCAACCCCGGTAAACGTTCCGGAGATCCCCATCATGCCAAAAACGCAAATCAATAGGAATTTATCCTTTCGACTGGCCTTACCACGTAAAGTCTTTTTAAAGATTTTCGTTTTACTTACAAGATATGCCAGGGTTATAATTAGACTAGTATTTAAGGTCAAACGCTCAAAAAGTTGCCAAACCATTTTTATTCACCTATTTCTATTTCTGAAAGTTTATTTTTACTCCATTTTCATGCCCCAATTTAGGGGGTAACATCCCCTTCCCTATATTATAGAGAATACCATTTTATCCGCATTTGACAATCTTCTTTTCTATATTCGAATATTTATTATTTTATTTTACGTATCATTCGGAGAATTGATTGCCTTTTTGGACTTCTTGGGGTATAGTTGTAGCGTTTGTGCTAAAGAAGGTTACTTCAGAGGGAGGTTGATGACTTGAAAAATTATGATGTGATCATCGTTGGAGCTGGACCTGCCGGCATTTTTACGGCCTATGAACTGACGACCCTGCATCCCGAACTTTCCGTTCTGCTCGTGGACAAAGGCCGTGACATCTATAAAAGGTATTGCCCCATTCTGAAGAAAACTCTTTCCAAATGCCCACCGCCAACGGATCAAAAAAAATATGCCGGCTGCGTTCCCGCCTGTTCGATTACGAACGGCTTTGGCGGAGCGGGGGCCTATTCTGATGGTAAGTTTAATATTACGACAGAGTTTGGCGGCTGGATGACTGAATATTTAGCTCCGTCCGATGTTCTGAGCTTAATCCATTACGTGGACGGAATCAACTTACAACATGGTGCTAAATCCGAACTCACAGATCCAACCACCCCTGCAGTTAAGGAGATTGAGCGACGTGGCTTAGCCGCTGGCTTGAAACTTCTACGGGCTCAAGTTCGCCATCTAGGGACGGAACAGAATCTCGAGATTATGAAAAGTATTTATGAAAATTTGAAAACTAAAATTAACATGATTTTCGAAACGGAAGTTGTGGATCTTTTAACCAAGGAAGAAGCAGGACATCTCCGAATAACAGGAATTCTGGATGAAGAAGGTCGGGAGATTCGTGCACCTTATGTCGTTCTCGTTCCAGGCCGAGATGGTTCGGGATGGCTGACTCATGTCTTTAAAAAGCGCAACTTAGAAATGAGCAGCAACCAGGTTGATGTTGGCGTGCGTGTCGAAACCTTAGATACGATCATGGAAGACATTAATGAAAATTTATATGAAGGAAAGTTTATTTACCGGACTTCCGTGGGGACCTCTGTGCGTAGTTTTTGTAGTAATCCCTCAGGGCATGTCGTTATTGAAAATCATAGTGGGGTCATGTTGGCGAATGGTCATGCTTTTAAGGATAAAAACCTAGGCAGCCATAATACCAACTTTGCTTTACTCGTCTCACATAATTTTTCTTACCCCTTTAATAAGCCCAATGAATATGCGAAAGCCATTTCCCGTTTAGCTAACGACTTATCTAATGGCAGCGTCCTCCTACAACGGTTTGGGGATATTCTGAAAGGTCGCCGCTCAACTGAAAAAAGAATTCGCGAGGGCTTCATTGAACCTACGCTCAAAGAAGCAGTACCCGGTAATTTATGTCTCGTCTTGCCCTATACCACAATGCAGAGCATTATCGAGATGATTCAAGCCCTAGATCGGGTCACCCCAGGAATCGCTTCAGAACATACCCTTCTCTATGGGGTTGAAGCGAAATTTTATTCTTCCCGACCTAAACTCACCAATACATTTGAAACTGAAATCTCCGGACTCTATGCCGGTGGAGATGGCGCCGGCGTCACCCGTGGACTCGCCCAAGCCAGTGCCTGTGGTGTCGCCATTGCCCGGGACATTAGCTCGAAGTTCTGAAACGAGGGAACAGGTTCCTCGTTTCAATAAACAGGCAAATGGCTGATTCATTTATATAGAACCGTCCCCCCTTGCACAAAAAAGAGTGACAAATGCCACTCTTTTTTAGATTAATTTCTTATTGCGTACCTATGTCTTCTTAGCCTGGCTATTTACAATGACATTATTCGTCTTCAATAATACAGCCATCCAGGGAAGGCAATTCTTCTTGATAGAGTGGTTCACCGAGGGCATTGATTTGAATATTTCCGGCCTGCCCGTACTGATAAAGCTGATCTAGCACTTCTACGGCAGCACGGATTCTGGTTCTTAACAGGTAGCCTCGGTTTTCGGAGGCCTTTAGCACTTCTCGTACATCAAGTTTAGGTTGCCAGTCATAGGCTCGGCCATGAAAATTCTGGACCTGTTTAAGAACGTCCAGGATTTCATCCTGGTTCAGCGGTTGAAGCTGGGGGGCGGAAATAATAGCGTTAAGCACCTTTTCGATGGGTTCCCGTTGGGCACGATCCACATACGTAGTGGCGAGGTTTTCAAACTCGTGCTTGGATTCTATGACATCTTCTTGATACGATGCCCCCAAAGCAAACATGGTGAAGGTGGATTCGAGACGCGAATGTTTCTCGGGAAACAAGAACGATGCCATATTATTATAGGCGTTAAGGCGGGCTTTTTTGCCCAAACGACCTATCAATTCAGTCTCATCAAACAAGATAACCCAACCATTGTACCCCAACAATTTAAAGAGATGACTTAAGAATGTGAAGTAGTCCATACTGTGACGAGTTTTACTAAAGGGAACTGCGTAATGGACTGTTTGAGCAAAAATCCGTTTGTAGATCTGGCGCAAAAGGGCATTATTGATAAAATCACCCTCTAGATCTGACATGAGTAGGTATTTTTCGTCCGGATCATCAACATTCAGAAAGGATCGTAAAGCAAAAAACAACTTGTCGGTCTCTAAGTGCTTACTGGTAAAGGAGAGCAGATCTATCGCACTTGGATTATTCGGGGTGATATCTTGGAGGACATGTTGAAATCCGGGTTGCAGACGCCCAGGCAGATACGTATTGGCAACCAGTTTCTGATAAGCCAGATAAAGTTTGTCAAACGGGGTCTCCTTACTTAGGGAAACTAGGCTGACCACCATATTGTTACTGTGGGCTAGGTTAAACACCGTATTCAAAAGATGGGTCTTACCCTCACCGTACTTACCAGAAACAACCATACCACTTGATTCTCCGGTTTCTCTGACCCGGTCTAACTTGCGGGAGATCTGCTCCATTAATTCTGGACGGGCTGAGGAGAAGTAATGTCCAACCGCCCGGGAAGACACTCCCGAACGCAAGGCTTCAATGACTCTCTGTGCTTCAAAATCCATTATATTCTCCTTCCTGCAAAGTAGTGAGGACTACTTTCCGAGGCAACGAAACTTTGCCAAACCGAGACCGTGCGAGAAGTTCTTCCGCCGTGTTCAAGCTTATAGGTGTGGCCCCTGCATCGAAGCGATTTATGGTCTGAGCCAGACGGGTGGACATTTTGATGATATTTTCAGGAGTGTAGACCTCATCAATTAGACGATCCAAATCGACAATGTCGGCGAAACGGTTAAAACGTTTACTTTCGATTTCATTTTGTATACGCATCCACAGCGCCTGATAAGATTTTAGCCCCCTGACGTCATCATCCATCAGACTACGATCGAACGAAAAAACGAACATGGTGTGTTTTAAGGTATCGATTTCATCAATCAATTCGCGAATACTTTCATAGGCGTCTTCCCGTTTCAATCGGGAATAACGAATGGTTTCTGTACTTTCTGCGCTCACCAGTACTTCCATATTATCAATCGATATCACTAGACCCTTGAATCCAGCAAGACAGCAAACTTCTACTAGGGAACGCAGCATGTGCCTAGCATTATATTTGGTGATTTTACTCGGAGACAAACCCAGGCGGCGCAGGGAGGACAGTTTGGCTTCCCGACTTCCTTCCAGCCACAACATCAACAGCTTGCAGTTGGTTTCTTCCAATGTGGGGTATCCCAAAATTCCACCAGTCAACATGGCGCAGGCTAGGGCGAAGTTATTGTCAATCAGAGGGTTGGCTAGAAAGAGCTTTTCCAACTGTTGCCGTATCTCCCGCTTTGTCAACGGATCCAGTTGTCCCTGGCTGGATAAGTAATCTGCAAAGCTAATATCTTCGGGAATAATCTCGGGATCATACCCCAACTGCCGGATAACCTCATAACTGCAGAGTTGCAGGCGTTCCCGTAGATTCAACTGGTGCAATATTGCAGTATAGATTTCCTTAAAATCATGGATCCAGAGTTTTTGAGCCGAGAGACTAACCGAGATATAACCCATGTTTTCTGCTTCCATAGCCAATATTTCTAGAAAATGTGTTTTTCCACTCCCGGTGCGGCCTGTCAGGAACTTTATCTTGCTGCCTCCACTAGCCAGATAGTTCTCCAGATATTTTCCCTTCCAAAAATCCATAATAAACTCGCTGCCTACCGATATTTCCTGCAGGATTTCACGATTACCTGGAGCCTGTCCCTTCTTTAAGCTGGCTAGAGCTGATTTAATATCATTTTCCAAGGCTATTACCCCCTATCTTATAATCGAGGTTCGTGGTTCGATGTTCGAGTGTATGTGCTCTTTCAAGCCTTGAATGGCTTCGGAGACCATTTTCTTTCCGGTGCCGCTCTAACAACATGCTGATTTCCATCAATTCAGCTCAATTCCGGTAGCGATTCTACTGTCCCCCCAAAAAACAGATTGTCGCCAAATACTGCTCCCGGCCATCCTGATCTAGGATGCGGATAGCCTTGTTTATATTGCGACTGGGGCCAAATTGAAACTGCCGTCCATCCTCACAGGTTCGTAGGTCAGCAGCATAAAGGCGTGCCAGGTCAAAAGCGAAACTCTGCAGGTCATAATCTTTACGGAAGCGACGCATAGGAGTTAGTAGTGTGTAAAGACTCTTTAAATAAATATCCCCTACCGCCGTGGTTGCTGTTTTACCCTGGTTTTGCTTTAACAGCATCAAATCATACGCTGCAGCGAGTTCTTTAACAAAGCCTTTGGGATCAAAAGTAGCCTTTAGTAGCTTATCCCTGCTGGCTTTAACATCTTGAACAAAGGCCATTGGACGCAAGCATTGGACACGTTTTCGGTCTAGGTATAAGTCCAGATTCTCAGTATCAATTCTGACTCGGAAAGGAAACATCTCATACGTGGGAAAGTCTCCTTTAACGTCCACCTCTAGACGATTGCAATGAGTTAATAGTTGTTCCACAAAATCGCCATTTTCCATATATTCGCGAATCCCGAATTCATCGACCTGAGTCTGCATCTCTTCCATCAGGGTTTCTTGTTCCTTCAGGTATGCGCGCATGGATGTCAGATCCCTAGTCCAGCTCTTAAGATCACCCTTCTCCAGATCTTTGCTCAAGCTCTTAAATAGTTTTTGTTGACTGTTGATCTTGTCCTTAAGCTCTTTTTCGACGTTCAACATCTGTTTATATAAGTCCTCATAATCAGTCATATTTCTATGCTCCCTCTTATATTTCTTTAACCAAAGACACAACACACTAAGAATCCCACTTTTCGGGGGATGAGTGTTTCCGAGTCCAAAATGGGACAATTATTTTTCTGCTAGAGTTCGACATAAAAAAGTTCGACACGATAACAGAGTTTTCCTCCCCTGCTTGCGACGATAATCCAATAATGTCATACTAACGAGTAGATAATGTATTCAGCCACGAGGGTGGCAGGGGAGAGAAAGTATGCCTTTTTTCCATAAGCTAACTTCCGCAGAGACAGCAGAATCCGCTTCAAACGGATATGGTCAATTGAAAATACCGTTATTTGCCTGGCAGAAGGAATGTCTGGATATCTGGTTTCACAATAAGGGCAAAGGGGTTGTGAATGTCGTTACCGGGGCAGGCAAAACTATCCTAGCCCTGGGAGCCATCGCCAGGCTAGAATATACATTACTTACAGAACAAGCGCCTGCCTTGAAAATTAAGATTGTTGTACCTAAGGTTTTTCTGGCAAATCAATGGGCTAAGAGTCTACAAGACTATCTATCTGCTTCAAAGGAGGACATAGGGATATACTGCGGGGTACATAAAGACCCTCCTTATCGCAAGTACATGATTTATGTAGTGAACTCTGCCCGCACCAAGTTATCACAGCATTTACTTGCCGACTATCATCAGGGTAGCACAATATTGCTGATTGCGGATGAATGCCATCACTATTGCAGTCCAGAAAATTCGCGCATATTTAAGTTTATTACACAAATCCCTATCAAAGATCAAGCCACACATTACTATGCCCTTGGTTTATCCGCCACCCCTGAAACTGCTACCTTTAACGAAACACTGCTTTCTGCCTTGGGACAGGAGATCTACAAATACAGCTTCGTCGAGGCCTTGAATGCCAATATAATAAGTTCCTTTGCGATCTTTAACTTAAAGTTAAAATTCACGCCAGACGAAGAATACCTATATCTAGATTTAAGTGAACAACTGACGCACGTTCGGGAAACCCTCATGTATCGTTGTCCTTTCCTGAAAGGCTTAAACAGACTGAGGTATTTTGCCAGCCTAGAACAATTGGCGAAAAGTTCGGAGGACGACAACATTGCGGCTCTTGCCCGTTCGGTACTCATCCTAGCCACCAGACGCAAAGATTTGGTCTACAGGGCCGAAGCTCGGGTAAGCTGTGTCAATAATCTTGTGTCGCAGCTTCCGCAAAGTTCAAAAATCTTAATCTTTTGCGAAAGAATTGTTGTGGCGAACACAATTTATGAAGAGTTACAGTCCCTGTTTCCAGGACAGGTAGGGCGTTATCATTCCGAAATGGACGAGTGGAGTCGAAAAGAAATCCTGCATAAATATCACGACGCGCAAATTCGCATCCTTGTAAGTTGCCGCGCCCTAGATGAAGGTTTGAATGTACCTTCTACCGACATCGGGATCATCGCCTCCTCCACCAGCAGCACCCGGCAACGAATCCAAAGACTGGGTCGGATCTTGCGCCGTTCTGGGGTTAAGCGCACTGCCAAACTATATTACCTCTATATCGGTTCATCCAACGAGGAAAAGGACTTATTGGCCGAGATTTCTCGCGACTTGACAGGGATAATTCCCATCTTGGACTTGGAATATGATCAAGATAGCCAAACCTTTCATCATTCCTCCTATCAGGCCTTGGCTGATCGTGTCATTGTCTATAGTCAGCATAAACACTGGAGCAAGGAGATCATTGCGGAGATAACTAAAAATCTGGAACTCGGCAAGCTGGGGTGCGATTGGTGGCTTTCCGAGCAGGACTGCCGCCTGAAGATTCAGAATGCCCCCTCCCGTTCTGAACAGAATTACTGGATTAGCATGCGATTGCTAGTGCAGGCTAGTCTTGGTCGGTTGGCCGAATAGTACTGCTAAATTAGGATAGACTTTCGCTGCCAAATTAATTATTGATTGGAAGGAGGGTTGAATTCAATTTTATTTAGAAATCTTAAAAACTTTTATTGATTTATGATTTAAGAAAGGTGGTATAAAATGAAAAGAGCATCTTTTTTAGTGAAAAATATATATATAACTCTTTGTTTTATGTTACTACCATTGCTATTTATTTCTGGGTGTAATTCAGCTAATTTAAATAACCTAAATAAACAATCTGCATCAAATAGTCAAAAACAGCCTGATCCTAAACTTTCAGAAAAGGAGGAACAGATTATAACCTATACTAGTGCATCAGATCTAATTACCATTCCGGATAAAATAATATATTATCATCAAGGTAATCAAACTATTATCAATAAGAATAATGGTAAATTTGACAATATCATAAAAATGACCCAGAATCGGGCTTCTAAAGTTAAGGATGTTGCTAAATTAGCTATTTCACAATTAGATATAGAAACGTTAAAGAAAAATAATGATACATTAGAGTTTGTCTATTCAAAAAACGTTGCAGTCAATTGGAAAAATAATGTTAATTATGATTTTCTTTATAGATTTGAGTATAGCTCTATTATTTTCCCTTTAATAGGTGAGTGGAATAAGTTTATGATTTTCTCTCCTAAATCACCAGGGCCTTTAGACAGTATGGCATCGGCAGATGAATTGCTAAAATATCTTAACCAATAAACCAATCATTAGAAAAGACACGTGAGATTGATCTTCCACATTAGGTACTAACGAAGGGGCTGTGCTGAAAAATATGGTGGTGGGATCACTAGTTAAGTTGTGCCCCCCATTGATTCGATATCATCCTATCTAATCAATGGGGGACTTTTTCCCTGTCTTTCTATTTTGGGTCCTATAAAGTGCACTATGACAAGTTATCCAAAAGCCCACACCTGATTTTGGGCTTATAAGCTGCTAACGCGTGATTTGGGTGTCCACCTAATCACGAGGAAATTCTGTTTCAATTGAAAGGAGTGAAACTCTCCTTAGCTCCGTTTTACTCCTGTTTTTAGGGGGTGACATTTTTGTCACCCCCTCTACTGTCCACCCATCGAAAACGCTAAAAGTTTTCCCCAGACTCTCTTCAAAAAAACATGGATCATTTTATATCCTGGGGGCATGGATAACTAGCGATATTTCTTTTTTGGTACTTTCGGAGAATGCAGTCCATGCCAATAGCACGGATTAAGAAAACCGAAAGGACGGGCATATATTTTGTGCTTAAGAATACATCCTTTGACGACTTGAATTCCCAGGGAGTCCGCCTGAGTCTGGAATTCGGACGTCCAATTTTGCTCCTGGAACCAGACTATTTTGGCACCGCAAGCCTTAACTTCAGCTATGAGGTCGGGGATTTTCTCGGGGCGAAGACAAGGCACTACCACATCTATTTTATCTTGTAATGATGCTAAATTCGGGTAGACCTTAATTCCGTCCAGCCGAGTAATTCCCTTAGCCACTGGAATAACCGAACAGCCAAATTCCTTAAGCGTATGCCAAGCTTTCCAGGCATGCTTATGTTTGAGGAAACGCTCGGAATCACCGAGGACAGCGTAACGCAGAGCTGTATTCAGTTCTCCCGCCAGTGCATAAATCTTTTTCTCACGCATCCTACCCACTCCTTAGCTTCCTTACCTAAAGATACGTGAGAAGGCTTAGTCCTATGAGCAAGAATATTTTCTCTCAACTCAAGAGATCACTTCTTCGATCAGCGGAATAAAGCCAGGCTTCTCATGGCCAAGCAATACGGCCTCTTGAGCTAACGCTAAGCCCTCCGCCTTTTTGCCCTCAGAAGAGGTATAGAGCTCCAGCACCGGTTCTCCTGCTTCAACCCAATCGCCTTGTTTCTTATTTAAGTAGACTCCTGCTCCTAGATCAATCTCGCTCTCTTGGGTCACGCGCCCTGCACCCAAGATCATGGCAAGACGTCCAACCTTACGCGCATCGATAGATCGGATATACCCGGCAGACGGTGCTAGATAGGAAGAACGGAGAGGTGCAACCGGAAGACTTTTTTGCTCAAGGGCGTTTAGGTCTCCTCCCTGAGCCTTGACAAATTCGCGGAATTTAGCCAAAGCCTGACCGTTCTCTAAGGTTTCTTGCAGCCGCTGGCGACCCTCCTGGGTATTTTGAACCTTTCGTCCGGCCACGAGCATCCATGCCCCCAGTTCGAGACAAAGTTCGACAAGATCCTGGGGGCCCTTCCCTTGCAAAGCCTCCAGGACTTCGAGGACTTCAAGCGAATTACCAATCGCCTTTCCCAGAGGTTGGTCCATAGCGCTTAAAACAGCAATTGTATCCCTGCCTAACGTTTTCCCGATTCCTACCATAGTTTGTGCCAACGTCCGAGCATCTTCAAGGGTTGCCATAAACGCGCCTGAACCGAATTTGACATCGAGGACAATTCCTTGTGCTCCAGCTGCAATCTTTTTGCTCATTACAGAAGACGCGATTAAAGGAATGGAGGGAACTGTTCCGGTAACATCACGTAACGCATACAATTTTTTATCGGCAGGCACGATATTTCCCGATTGCGAAATCACCGCAATTCCCACGTCCTTCACTTGTCGCAAAAATTCTTCGCGCTCAAGTTCGACCTTAAAACCAGGAATCGAACTCAACTTATCAATCGTCCCTCCGGTATGGCCGAGTCCTCTACCTGACATCTTGGCAATGGGTACTCCACAAGCAGCCACCATCGGGCTCAAGAGGAGTGTCGTTTTATCTCCCACTCCGCCCGTGCTGTGTTTATCCACGAATCGCCCGTCCAGACCAGAAAGGTCCAATTGCTCTCCGCTCTCTGCCATCGCTAGGGTTAATTCGGCGATTTCCGCTGTCTCCATCCCCCGGAAAAAGACGGCCATAGCCCAGGCTGACATCTGATAATCGGGGATTTGTCCCTCAACGTATCCTTGGATGATAAAGCGAATTTCCGCTGAAGTCAGCATCCCGCCATCTCTTTTTTTTTCGATGAGATCCACCATCCGCATCTTCCCAACTCCATCCTTTCTAATCAACTTGTTACTTATTTATCTGATGACTAATCACCATTAAGCCGCTTGCTCTTAAGCGGGAGATAAGTAACTTCAGGTGGAGTTAAAACTCCACCTGAAATAAGTTTCCGTTACAGTACTCTGACTAAAGCTTGGACAAACCGGACGAACTGCTTCTCGATTCGTTCTGCTGTTTCCATAACCTCAGCATGACTGAGGCGTTGCGGTAGAATCCCCGCAGCCATATTCGTCACACAGGAAATACCGAGGACACGCATTCCGCCTTGATTGGCAACAATTACTTCTGGAACAGTCGACATTCCGACCAGATCTGCTCCTACGGTTCGAAGAAAACGAATCTCTGCCGGGGTTTCATAACTCGGTCCGCTCATTGCGGCGTAAATCCCTTCCTGAGGATGAATCCCGATTTCCCGAGCCACAGTTAAGGCCTTTTGCCGCCATTCTAGATCATACCCTTCACTGAGATCGGGAAAACGTGGGCCTAAGCTGGAGAGATTCACTCCCCGTAAAGGATTTTCTCCCATGAAATTCAGATGATCCTTGATCAGCACCAAATCGCCGGGACGATATGCAGTGTTAATTCCCCCAGCCGCATTCGTGACAATTAGTCCGTTCACCCCGAGGACTTGCATCACGCGAACGGGGAAGGTTACCTCTTGCATCGAATACCCTTCATAGTAATGGAATCGTCCCTGCATGACCACGATGGACTTGCCCATCACCTTGCCAAAAACGAGTTCTCCCTTATGCCCCTCAACCGTCGAAATAGGGAAATGGGGAATTTCCCGATAAGGGATAGCGACTTTTTCTTCCATTACCTCGACAAAGCCACCCAATCCTGAACCAAGAATAATCCCCATTTCCGGCTGATTATTCACTTTTTCCATGAGGTAGCGTCTGACTTCAGCTAGTTTCGTGGTATATTCCTCTTCGCGGTTAGACATTTTCATCAACCTCCGTAGTTTGCTTAAATTTAAAGTATGACGTCTGATAAAAAGCTATGACCATGGGGTAGTGGAGTTGTCTTCAAATACTCAGCCACCGTTTGGCCCAAATCGGCGAAGCTTGTCCGAATACCTAAATTAACTCCACCCCGTAGTTCTGGGCCATAGACCAAGAGCGGCACATATTCCCGCGAATGGTCTGTACTCGGTGTCGTTGGATCACAGCCATGATCGGCCGTGATCACCAGAAGATCCTCCTGGCGTAAACGCACTAAAATCTCGGGAAGACGCGCGTCAAATTCTTCCAAGGCCTGAGCATAACCCTCGACATTGTTTCGATGACCATAAAGCATATCAAAATCCACGAGATTCGTCATAATAAGTCCTGGCTGATCTTTTTCAAGATAGGTGAGCGTCTTATCGATACCATCCTGATTTCCCTGGGTCAAGACGTGCTCAGAAACGCCATGTCCGTAGTAGATATCCTTGATCTTTCCGACCGCCATCACCTTTAGACCCGCCTCTTGAACATAATCAAGGAGTATCTTATGGGGTGGTTCAATCGCGAAGTCATGTCGATTCGTTGTTCGATAATAATTCCCGGGTTCGCCGCGAAAAGGTCGGGCAATAACTCGACCCACCCGCATATCGCCATCAAGCATTTTCCGTGCGATTTCACAACAACGCATGAGTTCGGGAAGAGGAATGACCTCTTCATGAGCTGCAATCTGAAAAACTGAATCGGCTGAAGTATAAACAATTGGTCGACCTGTTTTCACATGTTCTTCTCCCAAACGTTGAATTATTTCCGTGCCTGAAGCCACTTCATTCCCCAAGATCTGACGTCCAATTTTCTCCTCAAAGGCCTGGATAAACGCTTGGGGAAAACCTTTGGGAAAGGTAGGAAACGCTTCTTCGAGAACAACTCCGGCCATTTCCCAATGTCCTGTTGTCGTATCCTTGCCAGGAGAAGACTCGGACATTTTTCCGTAGCATGCTTGGGGGCCCGAGATTGGGTCTATTCCTCGAATAGGGGCAATATTTCCGAGTCCCAGGGCCTGAAGATGTGGTAAATTTAAGCCCCCCCTGGTTTTAGCAATATTGCCTAGGGTGTTACTACCTAGATCTCCATAATCTGAGGCATCTGGCATTTCTCCGATACCCACGCTATCTAAGACGATGACGATCGCTCTTTTTCCCAACCGACTCCACCTCCTTCAATTAACATATGACTTTAATCTGCTCGCGGATGAGCCTTGCGAAAGACTTCCACCAGATGTTGACGGGATACATGGGTATAGATCTGAGTCGTCGAAATATCTGCATGTCCTAGCATTTCCTGGACGGAACGAAGATCTGCTCCATGATTAAGCATATGCGTAGCAAAGCTGTGCCTCATCAGGTGGGGATAGATATTTTCCTTGACGCCCTTCTTTTTGGCCCATTTTTTGAGGATTTCCCAAATTCCTTGACGGGTAAGTCTGCCTCCGTGGAAATTTAGAAAGAGCAAACCCGAAGTTTTTTGGCCCAAAAGCTGGCTTCTTGCTTCCTTAAGATATTCTTGTAATGCTTGCGCTGCAGGCTCTCCTAAAGGGACAATTCGTTCCTTGTTCCCTTTTCCTTGGCAACGCAAATATCCCGTCTCCAGAGTTAGGTCCTTAAGCGTCAACCCAGCCAGTTCAGACACACGTAGGCCACTACTATAAAGTATTTCAAGGATTGCATGATCTCGAAGTTCGAAAACGAGATTTCTATTTTCTTTTCTTTCCTCCTTATCTAGGCTTTTTTCTGCTGAATCGTTTCCCCTATTTTGATTTTCCAGAGTACTATCTAATAGTTTGTCCATCACGTTCTCAGACAACACGTAAGGAAGATTTTGTTCAAGTTTGGGTGTAGATAGATATTCTGTGGGATCTTCTAATCTCAACCGTTCTAAGATAAGAAATGAAAAAAGCCCCCTTATCGTTGCAAGATAACGGGCAAGCGTACGCGCAGACCGACCCTGTTTTTTCTCCTTAAGAAGAAACAGGAAGAGGTCATTTCCTTCACAGTCTTCCAAATTCTTAGTCCTAGCATGTAAAAACGTCTGTAATTTCTTCAGATCTCGCTCATAGCTGCAACGCGTATTAACAGAAAGCCCGCGCTCAACATTAAGGTAGGTCAAATATCTGCGAATCCAAGTGAGATCCTGGATTTCCATCAAGCATTCCCCCCTTATAGTTGATTAATTCTACAAGGGAGAGGGATTTTCCTGCGCCTTTAATGGCGCGAAGTATTCGGAAATAGTTGAAGCACAAATCTGCTTAAGGAGGGTTCTTCAACGCGCACAGGATTTCCACTCGGCTGGCGTTCATCCTGAGCCTGTGAAGAGATCCAAAGGCTACAAACGCTTACTAATTTCGGTAATACCACGGCAAGAAGAATCAGAAGAATAAAAATGCGAGCAATGTAAAAGAAAAATTCAGGCCAGCTTTTTTTCGGCATACGCTCCCCTCCCCCTAAAACGTATGCACTTAGCGATTGTCTCTATGTTGGAATGTGTAAAGAAAACTTCTCGCTCATTTAGAGATTTAAAAATCTTACCCCGAGAAGGGAAAAATACCCTTGAGATACCCCTACGGCAACTGACCCTAGCGAAATTAGCACAGTAGCGAGGGAATAATAAAAAAATTCCTGACGTAAGGACTCTCCTGCACTCTTCCCTTTGATCAGGAGGAAGGAAAAGATCGTCGCCAGCCCAGCCCCCAACAGGAGGAGTGGAATTCCTGCCACAGCAGGAAGGAGGACAGAAATGAAGATTAAACCTAACCCCCAGAAGCCTTTGATACCGATAATAAAGCTCATCGTAAACCCGAGCACAAATCCTCGGGTAAAAATAATCAAATAGATCAGCGGAGTTCCAATCACGGTCAGCCCTAAAATCCATATACCGGCCATGATAATGAATTGTTCTCGCGCCAGTTGCAGCAAAAAACCAGAATCCAGGGATTGGGGTTGGCTCAGGAGAAGCTTATCCAAGAATTGCGCAAGTTGGCTGCTTTCGGTCCCGCTCAAAGCGCTAACTCCGATGGCCCCAAAGACGCTCCCTGCCAGATAGACCCCGGCCAGGGTCAGGTAGATCACCCAAAATTGACGGATATGTTCCATAAGCTTCCTGCGCATGTGGCTTGCCCCCTAATCACATGAAAATATCTTTACTTTTTTGTAACTCTTTGAAGTCCAACCCTAGTAAAGATTTATTCGCAAGATTATGAAAGTATGTCCACTACCCGACCATAAATTCCCCCTCCACCGGCTTGAAAGGTCAGTGTCCCTGCTCGAGAACTTAGAATCCATTGTGCAACCTTTTTCCCAGCAACCTTAACCAGCTCTTTTTCGCTCGCTTGATGTATTACCGTCATTTCCGTCCCAAAAGCTTCAAGTAATCGTGAATACATCTTAGGTCCGATACCAGGCAGATCTTGGAGGGGAACTTGGTAAATATAGCGAGGGTCTGGTGCAAGAACAAGCTTACGATCGGCAATACTCGTTAATCGGTCCATGACCCCTGTCACCACCTTGCGGCTTCCACAACGCGGACAGCTGAGCAGGGGCGGCTCTCCTTCGACGACTTTTTCGCAAACTAAGCAGTACGTACGGTGATATTTTCCTACCTTTGGGGGAAGTCCATAGTTTGCCACAACCTGACCCTTTTTATCATAAACGAGTTGCGACAGCCCTGAAAAAGAATTCTCGGTTAACTCCAAAAGGTTATATTCACGGGCAATTTTCGGCAAGGAGTGAGCATCTGAATTACTAAAAAGGGTAACCTGTTCCAGTTCAGATAAACTTCTCGCCATTTGCCGATCCGCACTTAAGCCAATTTCTAAGGCAGGAGGTAATCCTGGCAAAACATCGAGCAAGGATTTGCAGCAGTTGCCATAGATCCCCTTATGGGGAGTAAAGGCATGAGCAGGCAGCCAAATCCCTTCGCCAAGTGCAACCGCCCCAAGCCACTCCTCAACCAGCACATGGGCCTTCTGGGAACTGAGTTGCCAATTCTTGACTTGAGGTTTGATTTCCGAAATATAGCGTTCCAAGTGCTCAAGCGTTGGGAAATAAGCCAGGAAATGTGCATTACCTTCACCCACACTTAATTCTTGCTCGATTCCTGGAATTACAGTGAGGTTTCCGAATTGATATCCTCCACCCTCTAACGGTTTAAGCTGGCCGTCACGGAGCAACGTCCGAAAATCTTGCCGCACTCCCCGGGAATGCGCATCAATTACGCCAATCATGGATAACCCTTTAACTTCTCGAGAAGCGTGAAGAATATTAGGTAAGGTTAATGATCGAGCAGCCGTAATCTTGACGGCTTTCCCATCTAAGCTCTGACCGATATGAATATGTAAGTCTGCAAATGCTTTAATCACTTGTTTTTCCTGCCTGTATCAGAATTCCTAAGGCCGTTTTAGCATCCTGGAATTCGCCATTCCGGGCCTTGCGAATCGCTTCCACCCAGGGAATCCGTTCCACTCCTAAAAATTCATCTTCATCAGCGGTTAGCGGAGCCCAAACAAGGTCCCGAGCACTAAAAAGATGGATGAGCTCATTCGAAAATCCTGGGGTGGTATAAAAACGCCCGAGGTAAGTCAATCTTCCCTGGTACCCTGTCTCTTCGCGGAGTTCCCTTTGGGCGCATGCTTCCGGCGTTTCCCCCGACTCAAGTTTTCCTGCCGGGATTTCCAAGGTTTCCTGAGCGATCGGGTAACGGTATTGTTTCACCAATAACAGCTCCTCCCCTTCCATGGCCACGATCGCAACCGCACCCGGATGAATGACAACCTCCCGTGTCGCTTCCGCTCCGTTGGGCAAACGGACAACATCCCGATTCAGGCGGAGTAAGCGGCCTTGAAAAATCGTCTCCTGGCGCAAACATTCTTCGCGTAGATCTGCGAAATCTTTCTTTTGGTTGGGCATAATATCCACCTCAATTCAAAGTACTTATCTTCTTTTTAGACCACAAGCCAAAACAGTTCCTTTCTAGTATAAGTTAAAGTTCTAAAAAAAGAAAAGCCGACATAATGCCAGCTTACTCGTGTTACTCCACTCAGAATCAAACCATTCACCACCTCCATGCATTCCCCCTTCTTTATTTTAGGGGAATCTACACTTTGGATAAATCTATTTTACCATACTAACGCCTAATTCCAAAGCATTCCGATTCAACGGGATGAGGGAGTGCCGATATTCCGGGAGAACCTTTTTAAGGGCCTTTTCCACACTTTCCAAGCTTAAAGCTTGTGTTAATTCAAGATAGGCCCCGAGAATAATCATATTCGCTACCCGAGTATTTCCAAATTTCTCATTGGCTAAATCATCTGACGGAATCCTAACGACTTGGATATCCTGACGCTGCGGACTGACGTCAATCAAGGAGGAGTTCATTAAGAGTAGCCCACCGGGTTGGAGATTCTTTTCAAACTTGTCGAGTGAAGGACGATTAAGAACGATCAAAGTGTTGGGTTCGCTGATCACCGGAGAACTGATTGAAGAATCGGAAAGAGTCACTGCACAATTTGCAGTCCCCCCCCGCATTTCCGGACCATAAGAAGGGATCCAACTGACGTGTTTATCTTCAAACATTCCGGCATAAGCCAGAAGTTGTCCCATAGACATAACACCCTGCCCGCCAAAGCCCGCTAAGATGATCTCTTGTAACATCTCCTCATCCCTCCTCTGCAAGATTCTGTGAGTCTTCCGCGTTCATTATCGATTTTTTAACTCCCAGAGGATAATAAGGTATCATATTATTTTCCAACCATTTCAACGCTTCAACCGGCGTAAATCCCCAGTTCGTTGGACAACTGGAGAGCACTTCAACCAAAGCAAATCCTTTGCCAGCAATTTGCGCCTCAAAAGCTTGCCGAATTGCCTTTTTGGCCTTGGCGACTTCTTGTGGGTTATGCACGGAAACACGGGCAATGAAAGCTGGTCCATCAAGGGTTGCTAGGATTTCGGACATGCGGATCGGATACCCTTGCACAAGTGGATCCCGCCCTTTGGGAGCTGTCGTCGCCTCTTGTCCCGGTAGAGTCGTTGGCGCCATCTGTCCACCGGTCATTCCATAAATTGCATTGTTCACAAAGATCGTTGTAAATCTTTCTCCTCGCGCCGCCGCATGAATAATTTCAGCCGTTCCAATCGCTGCTAAATCCCCATCTCCTTGGTAAGTAAACACGATCTTATCCGGATGAACTCGTTTCACACCCGTTGCTACTGCAGGCGCACGACCGTGTGCAGCCTGTTGCATATCCACGTTGAAATAGTTATAGGCGAGAACGGAACACCCTACCGAGGCGATCCCGATCGTCTCTTCACGTACGCCTAATTCATCAATTACTTCAGCCACTAAACGATGAATAATGCCATGTGTGCACCCGGGACAATAATGGGTATTTGAAAGGGTTAAGGCCTCAGGACGTTTAAACACTGTAATCATGATGCTCCCCCTTCCTTCACAAGATCTTCAATCACTCGCCAAACTTCACGCGGCGTAGGGATCATGCCACCGACCCGACCGTAAAAATGAACAGGGATCCTAAACTCTAAGTGATAGCGAACATCTTCGACAAGCTGTCCTAGGCTCATTTCCACCGTTAACACCTGTTTTGCGTGTTGGCAGGCCGCCTGAATTTCTTGATGGGGGAAGGGGTAAAGGGTAATCGGGCGAAACAACCCTGCCTTAATTCCCATCTTTCGAGCTTGATCTACTGCGGCCTTCGCAATTCGTGCCGAAGAACCGTAACCCACAAGGACTATTTCTGCATCCTCTGTAAGATAGGACTCTGCTAACGTCTCTTTCTCAATCATTTTCTGATATTTATCCTGTAAATGATAGTTATGCTGTTCCAATTTCTCCGGATCCAGATACAAGGAATTAATGAGATTCGGAGCTCTGCCTTTAGCCCCCGTCGTCGCCCAGGGCTTTTGCGGCAAGACAGTTGGTGCTTCCTGATCTGGGAATTCTACAGCTTCCATCATCTGGCCTAAAATTCCATCACCAAGGATCATAACCGGATTTCGGTATTCGTCGGCTAAATCAAAGGCTTTGCCCATCAAATCCACGATCTCTTGAATCGTCGCAGGGGCGAGAACGAGTAGGTGATAATCCCCATGTCCTCCCCCTTTAACAGCTTGAAAATAATCGGCTTGTCCGGGTTGAATTCCTCCAAGCCCCGGTCCGCCCCGCTGCATGTTTACTATGACACAAGGAAGCTCTGCACAGGCAATATAACTGATTCCTTCCTGCTTTAAACTAATCCCTAGAGATGAAGAAGAAGTCATAACCCGGGCGCCAGCTCCGGCTGCCCCATACACCATGTTAATAGCGGCTATTTCAGATTCAGCTTGAATAAATACTCCGCCCTCTTCGGGGAGGCGCCAAGCTAAATACTGAGGAATCTCATTCTGGGGAGTAATCGGATACCCAAAAAAATAACGGCAACCTGCTCGCACTGCAGCCTCAGCTAAAGCTTCATTTCCCTTCATTAAAACTTTAGTCATACCTTCTTCTCCTCCTTTCGGACAGTGATGACAACATCCGGACACATGCGGGCACAGAATGCACAGGAAATACATGCCTCCTGGTCCACAACGTTTGCCGGATGAAAACCCATGCCATTTAAATGGTCAACTAGCGCTATCAAATTCTTCGGGCAAGCTGAGATACAGAGCTCACACCCTTTACACCGCTCTTCTTCAAACTCAACTTTTCGCATTCTCGCCGCCTCCTCTCTTATTCATATACTCGCAAACCACACCAAATGTGCCCAGGGATGCGCACATTAGCCAAGGAACGTACTCCGCACCCGACCGATTTTCTCAATCCGCTCTTCGGCTACCCGATCGGCAGCTTTATACGTCGGGAGATGATCCCGTTTCGCCATTTCAATGACGTTAACAACGTTATCATAGACGCCATCCACTTTTTTCAAGGCGCGTTCATAGTTATACCCCTCTAATTCATCTGCAACATTGATGACTCCGCCCGCATTGATTACATAATCCGGAGCATAAAGAATTCCCAGCTCATGGAGTTTATCCCCATGACGCTCCTCAGCCAGAACATTATTGGCTGATCCGGCAACGACCTGACATTTTAACAATGAAATCGTTTGATCATTAATAACTGCTCCAAGTGCACACGGGGCAAAAATATCACATTTGACTGCGTAGATTTCATCTGGGCGAACAGGCTTAGCCCCGGTTTCCTGGACGACGTTCTTGACTGCTTCTGGATTGAGATCGGTCACAATCAAGTGTGCTCCTTCTTCTTGGAGATGCTTTACTAAGTGATATCCGACATGTCCGAGTCCTTGAACTGCGATTGTCTTTCCCTCCAAGGAATCACTCCCGAACACCTCTTTGGCCGCTGCCTTCATCCCTTTCCATACTCCACGCGCGGTCATCAGGGAAGGATCCCCAGAGGAACCATAAGAAGAGGAAAGCCCTGTCACAAATTTAGTTTCAAGGCGCACCCATTCCATGTCACGGACTGAGGTTCCGACATCCTCAGCGGTAATATAGCGTCCATTGAGAGATTGAACGAAGCGCCCCAAAGCTCTGAAAAGTGCCTCACTTTTTTGGACACGCGAATCTCCGATAATTACGGTTTTCCCGCCCCCAATATTTAAGCCCGCTGCAGCGTTTTTATAGGTCATACCTCGAGCTAAACGCAAGGCATCCTGAATCGCATCCTCCTCCTTTGGATAGTTCCACATCCGTGTACCCCCGAGAGCCGGACCTAAACTCGTGTTATGAATACAGATAATGGCTTTAAGGCCAGAGGTTTTATCCTGGCAAAAAACAAGTTGTTCATAAGCCTTCTTTTCCATAACCTCAAAAATTTCCATGCTGAGTGCCCTCCTCTTTTTACCTTCGCTAATAAAGTTAATGCAAATTAAATGCCAAGAAAGACTTAATTATTTTCAGAATAATATAAATTTTCGTCCCTCTCAAAGGCAAGAATAGCCTAAGTACGGTCTTGAGCTTTTATAGAATAGTTCCTTAATTAAGGCGAGTTATTGAAACATGCTCAAATACAGTAAAACCCCTGCAAATTTTTGCAGAGTTATGCAAAAAGATGCTTGCAATGATTTGCAAGCATCTTCCTAGTACTAACAGAAAGCATAAGTTTTTCTGCTGATAGCATAAGTGCAACCAACGGCTTTCGCTCTCTCTAAGGTTCGGCGGAAGCCGGGTTTTCTTTATCCCCGAGTCCATGACGTTCTAACTTATAGTAAAGATTACGTAACGATATCTTCAGTAATTGGGCGGCCTTTGTTTTATTCCCCCTTGTCTTTTGCATAACTTCGATCAACAGTTCGCGTTCCCATTTCCGTTGAAGTGACGTAAACCCTTCTTCATAGAAATGACCAGAAAGGACGTCTTCCTTACTATGATCCTTTAGCGACATCTCCCAGAAAACTGGATTCCTTTGTAAAGGATCTGTCGTCTGGAGGATGGGTAAATGATGCGCCTCAATCCGGCTCTCCCCAAGCTTCATGTTAATGATGGCCCGTCCGAGAACATTTTCCAGTTCTCGGACATTACCTGGCCAAGTATAGTGCTCTAATATTCGAATCGCCTCGTCCCCAATCCTCTCTACATTTCGTCCATAATCCTGATTTAAGCGACGAAGAAGATGTTCCCCCAGTAAAGTGATATCCGAGCGGCGTTGACGTAAAGGCGGAATAACGAGAGGAATAACATTCAATCGGTAATAGAGATCTTCACGAAATTCTCCTCGCCGGATTTTTTCTTCTAAATTAACGTGGGTTGCTGCAATAACCCGAACATCGATGGGGATCGGGTGGTTATCACCGACCCGAATGAGTTCTTTTTCTTGCAAAACGCGTAGTAATTTCACCTGGAGGTTTAAGCTAATACTTCCGATTTCATCGAGGAAAAGCGTCCCCCCGTTCGCTTCTTCAAATAACCCGGTTTTTCCGCCGCGGCGGGCTCCTGTAAAAGCCCCTTCAACATACCCGAAAAGTTCGCTTTCTAAGAGATTCTCTGCAAGCGCAGCACAATTAACGCGGATGAACTGCTCATTTTGCCGAGCGCTGGCGCGATGAATCGCATGTGCAAAAAGTTCCTTCCCGGTCCCACTCTCTCCTCTTAGCAAAACTGTGGCTGGAGTTTGAGCCGCATTCTGTGCCTGCTCGATTACTTCCCTGATCTCCTGGCTTTCTCCGATGATATCTTTAAACGTATACTTGGCCTCTAGATGACGAATAAGGCGTTTTGCCCCTTCAAGTTCTTCAGAGAGCTTTCGAATTTCGGAAACGTCACGGATTACCGCAACCGCGCCCATCAATTTCCCTTCAACTGTAATGGGAGCAACATTGACGATAACTTCGCGTCGTTTTGGGCCGACTCTCATGGAGACTCCTTTGACCGCTTTTCCGGTCTTTAAGACCTGCATATGCATGCTTTCCCCAACAGCGATATCAACTGTTGCAGGTTTACCCAACACATCTTCGGCTGTCAATCCAGTCAATCGGGTATAAGCAGGATTGATCAGAAGCCCGAGACCCTGCTCATCGACAACCGAAATTGCATCTTGTGTGGAATTAATGATCGCCGTTAATAATTCGGAATTGATGACTTGGACATGTTCCTCGATTATCGCAATCACCTCCAGCCCATTCGTGATTACTTATTACTTCGAAATAAAAACCTCCCTATCATACCTATAAAAGTTTGAAGGAAGGTGTTTAAACAAAAAATGCTATATTCATGTAGAATTTTAAAAGTTTATCGCTATGATAATACCCTAAAACCCTTGCTATTACTAGCTTACTACATCATTTTTGCCATCCTCAGTTTATCTGCGACCATCGCAATAAACTCCGAGTTAGTCGGTTTTCCCCGGTCAACATTAATGGTGTAGCCAAAGAAGTGATTCATAAACTCAATATTTCCACGATCCCAAGCCAGTTCAATGGCATGCCGGATTGCTCGTTCCACGCGACTCGGTGTCGTAGCATATTTTTCAGCAATCATTGGGTAGAGCTCTTTGGTAACCGCACCTAAAAGAGACACATCCTGAACTACACTAACAATAGCATCTCTTAAATATTGGTATCCTTTAACATGAGCAGGTACGCCCATTTGATGAATCATACGCGTAACTTCGACTTCTAAAACATGGACAATATTTTCAGTTTCAGAGAAAGATGAGTAAGAAGTCGTAACCGAACTTCCAGTATTGATCAGCATTGAGGCTGCCATGTTCGAGCTCACTGGCTCTCTACCCTGGAGTTGACGGATTCTCTTTCCCAACGTATCCAAATCAAAAGGTTTAAGCACAAAATAGTCAGCACCCAGTTGCACCGCTTGTTGCGTCATATTTTCTTGTCCGAAGGCCGTCAAAATAATAACATGTGGTTTCTGCATATCGTTTTGTATTTTTTCCAATACCCCTAAACCATCGAGATGGGGCATAATAATATCCAAAACGACAACATCCGGTTGTTCACGATAGATAATTTCTAAGGCCTCATTCCCCTGATAAGCAACACCAATTGTCTGCATATCCTCCTGCTTATTGATATACTCCTTCAGGATTTCTACGAGTTCACGATTATCATCTGCGACCAATACGCGAATGGGTTTTTGCATTCTTGCTCCCCCTTGTTCTGGTGTACTCTTCCCGAAGACCGAACTGATAAATCTTTCGACATTTATCTGGAATTTCCTGCTCGGATAGTAAATACTTAGACAATTCACATTATAGCATATTCGGTAACTAAAGTTGTACTTTAATGTACAAAAAATATTCAATAAAGAAAACTTGGCCCGACTTTTACAGTTTAATAAAGGTAAGAAGCCCATAGTTGTTGAAACTACGGGCTTTTTCGCGCTTTGATCAAATATAAATTTTGTTATGCTACAGTGATATTCTTCAGGAATTTGTTGAACACCTCCTGCCGCGGATAAATATTGTAAAAATCCGTACCAAACGTATCCTGTATTGTCTTATAATCCAGCGCTATTTCGTCTTCATCCGAATATGCCAGCGTGTCTACTATCTCGCCTTTTTTATTTCGCACCTTTTGGAACGCGATCGCACCGCCGACATCGTCGAGGTGAATGATGCCGCCCTTCAAAACCTGACATGTTGCGGCACCCAGCGCTCTTGCGATCCGTTCGGCTGACAGCGCCTTTTCTCCCATACGATGCTGAATAATTCGAATGAAGAGGAGTGCGACGAAGCAGATCAGAAAATGTGCACGGATATGCTCATTCTTTCTGACGAACACGGGTCTGGCATCAAAGTCCGTTTTCATAATTCTAAACGACTGCTCTATCCGCCAAAGGCCACCGTACACCTGGCGCATTTTCCGCTCATCATAGTCAAGTTCGCTGGTGATGATGCAAAAATAGCCGTCATACATCGCGTCTTTCTCCGCCTTTTCCAAATCCACTCTACGCAGCTTTTTTGTGTTTTCCAGAACCTCGCCGGTCTTCTTGTCAATAATGTCTTCTTTTGTGTATTCCTCGCCGCCTTTTTTGATGCCATAGGCATTGTTCTTGACGGAGCGCGCGGCCTTTTCAAGCTTTTCTTCCCGCTTGCGCCTCGCCATGTCGGCTTCGGCCTTGCGCCAATACAGAAGCACTTTCCTTGTCCGTATTTCTTTTTTTCCGTCCTTGTCTTTACCCTCATATTCTTCCTTGAACAGCTTATATCTGTATGTACCACCCTCGTTCGATGTCCACCCGCTTTTATCAAACAGCTTTTCATTGTAGCGCTGCCCTTTTTTCCCTTTTAGTATCTGCGAGAAGACGAAACCGTCGCCATTGTTCACGATCACGTCGATATTCTTCGACGAATTGAGCCCCTTGTCGGCGACCACGACCAGCCTGCCAAGCCCGTACGATTCCTTGACGTCCTTCATGGTCGGCTGAAGCGTGAGTGAATCGCTCGTGTTGCCGGGAAAAATCGACATGCTGACCGGAAGTCCGTTCGAATCCATGAAAAGGCCCATCGCGACAATCGGGTCGGTGCGGTGCTCCTTCGACACGCCCTTTTTCCGCAGGTCATCCTCGCCAGCGGGGAAGTCTATCTCGAAGAAATAGTTGGTCACGTCATAGAATGCGTAGGAAAGGTCGCGGCCGATCGTCTCCTTGACACGCTCATTCAAATGCCGCTGCAACTCCACCTCGAAATCCTCGAAGTGGTCAAGCGACCTGTAGACATCCGGCAGCGTGAAGTCCGTGCGCATCCCATAGAAGCCGTCCTTCATCTGGCAGGTGGCGCGCTTCGAATCCGGGCGGAGGATTCTTAAGAGCACCAGGAATTTGAAAATGTCGCTGGGCGAATAATCCCCCCGGAACCTGTGCGATTTCTCATAGCCTTTGATGAACGAATTGATTTTGAGCAGGTCATAGACGGCCTCCAGGAATTTGTATCCGTAGTTCAGTCGCCGGTTTTCCTCGCTATACATCAGCGCATTGGACGCAACTTCAATTCGTAAGGGGACATCATCTTTGAAATTTGCATTGAATTCCTCCACCATCGCCATGAAAGCCTCAGGATCTTTTTGGTCTTCGAGATAACCAAAACTTCTAATAGTTCGCTGTTTGGTGGGCATCCCTGGTCCGGGGCGATACCCTTCGACAACACGGACATGCGTCTTTACAACGCCACCTCGCTTCTTT
>NZ_DATLJA010000026.1:0-8663 GCF_035539115.1 Desulfitobacterium sp.
GTCCACTGGACACTTTCGTATACCGAACACGGAAGTTAAGACCTCCAGGGCTGATACGAAACCATCCAGTGGATGGTTTCGGGGCAGGTGCCGCGGCGAGTGAGGAAAACCAAAGGCACCGCCCTCCTTGGACCGCAGGGTTCTGGGAAAGTAAGTCATCGCCAGGTAAATGTGAAGAGACTATCTTGAAAGGTAGTCTCTTTGCTTTTTATTGCGTAAAAATGTTCCACATGTACGCCGGCGCCGATCAGCAATTCTTTGTGGCGTGCGGCTTGTCCGAAAAAGATATCTCCTATCATTTTCGTATACCGAACACGGTGAGTTATCCTCCAGGGCTGATAGATATGAAGCCATCCAGTGAATAGTTATCATGGGGGCATTTTAACCTAAAATTAAAGTGCTCTGTATCAAACTAATCTTCAAAAACGTGCTGACCTTTCACAAGAATTATGGTACAAACTCTTGGTAGAATTGAGAAACTATGATGTTAACACCATTCCCGGGTTTTGGGAAATCCAGAAACAAATTGAAGAAAATTTGAGATGAAATTTATTTACACTTTGGTTCTTTTTATGTACAATGGTTTGAAAACATATAAAATTTAACATATTGACTAATTCATACCTAATAAGATGCCTCTTGGAAACATAGCGTAAAAAATAGATAAATATGCCCACTACCCGTACATGAAGGGTTATAATAATTTTCTTAAGCGGCAGAACCGGCATAATTTGTTGGAAATTCACCCCCCTGTCAATGGAACAAAAGTGGTTACTAAACGACTTTGGAATCTACTAGCAAGCTCATCATCTAATGCCGAATAACTTCTTTTGGTATATGTCTCTGTGCCACATGCTCCTCCGTCGACGTTATATTCATTTGAAATCAATCATAAATAGATCATGAATTAGTAGATCATGTTTGGTGCATGAGGAGGTGCTAAATATCAAAAAGGTTGCTTATTTAATTTTAGCAATTGCTATTTTATCGATTTCTCTAGTAGCGTCCTCTAACGTTTCTATTCTGACCAAACAAAATAGAGAATTGAATCAAGAACTCCAGAAAACAAACGAAGAATTAACGACTTGGAAAGAAACTTATGAACTACGGAATATTTTAGACGTATGGGCTCACGATATTCTAACTCATTTAGAAGAAGGTGATACCGAATATGTAAAGAACAAAATATCCGATAATGTAACAATTCGTGGAGATAAACTGATCTATAAAAAGCAAAATTATAAAGATTTTATTATTCCTAAGAATCCTGAGAATAAATACAGCCTTAGACAAAGAGCCTATATGTTTACAAATGACAAGAAGGATGAATTTTTATCGATATACGAAATAATATCTGGAGGTTCTCAAACGGAAGGGACGCATACTCTAAATTTCTTTTTCATATTAAAGGATGGTAAATGGTTGTTAGATTTCTTGATTGAAGATGAATAAATGGAATCTCATTCCTGTGAATACGTCCCCGAGCCTTGTACATACAGCCCGCCACATCATGAAAGTCTGCAACATCCGAAGCTGGTGAGGTGCCATTTCTAATGTCAAAGTTGAAGATGTTAAAGCGAAGTTCGAGAATGGAGTTTTATCCGTTACCCTTCCTAAGAAAGAGCAAGGGAATAATAAGGGTAAACAGATTGAAATTCAATGATGAAATCTACCTTATCAAGTGAAATAGAATCAAGCGTATAGGGTCGTATCAACTTTAATTCGATGGAAGGTATCGAACTAAAGCTGGTACGACCCTACTGTCTGTCTGGTGCCGGCAATTGCCTGCACAAATGTTAACATGTGTGAAAGATTCACTTCTAAACGGCTCTAGTTTCAGCTCATTCGTTTTACTCTTCTTCTGCATTTACAGGCGTAGTACTTAAACCTACTCTGGAAAGTTTGGCATCAACTTCAATATTGATCGCGATATTCTTAAATTCTTCTTCCCAGTTTTTTTCAAGCTCCGGGTATTCGGCAGGAAATTTACGATGGTACTCCACGCCAAATTTAAAGAGATCAATTCCCCATTCTTGGGCCTTATCCAGGGCGGCGCTGATCTCATCATTTATGACAGCAGCCTGTTTTTCTTCGAGTGCCTTAAAGGTAACTGGCTTGGTTAAGTCAACTTGAGACATTTGCTCGCCAAGATTGCCTTCCTCTTTCACCTCAACCGTTACCGTCAGTTTTCCGTCTGTCATCTCCGGCGTGACTTTGCTCGATGCGCGAATGATTTCCAAAGCTACCTTTTTAGTTTCGGCGTCAGGCGACTCCACCACGATAATCCCGCTTTTTACCTTTCCTAAAACCCAGAGAAGCCCTCGTGATTCTTTCCCATCGAGCCAGCCGACAAGCTTATCTCTCTTAAAAACGGCGGTTCCACAAAGTTCAACTTGCTTTTTTATCGTTGTGCCTTCTGGTCGATCCACTAATTCTAGTCCGGGAAGGAAAGGGGAACTTGTTCTACTGACTAGACTTTTCATAAGATCGAACAAGGTTATTTCGGGAGCCTTCGATGTGACACGCGTCGCCTTGGCTAAGTTTTCGAGGGCTTTAGCAGGAACCTTTTCTTGTTCATTTTCTGCTTCAATGATATCTTGGGCTTTACCTTTGGCGATAAAAATATAGGCGAGCTCTCGAAGCTCAGAATCACGAATTGCAAGATCAAGCAGTGGCGCAATCCCGGCTTTGGCTGCTACTTCACCAATGACGATTACCTTGTTTTGGCTAAAGAGTGATCTGCGATCGACTTGGTGAGTGGCACTCCGGATCGCATCAAAGACAGTTTGCCCCGTGACTGTTACGACCCAAACACTTTTTCCACCGCCACCAGTACCTCCACCTTTCATTCCTGACGACCCCTTAATTTCAGCGGGCTTGAGAAGCTGAAGGGTGAGGTTAATTTGACCATCTTCCAGCTTATCGATACCAATCGCTTGAACAACAGAAAGCGTACTTAATTCTTTTCTGTTCCAACAGCCTGTCAAGACGAAGGGTAGCGCTAGACAGAGAATGTAAATAAGGATTCGTCTTTTCATCTTGAACGTTCTCCTTTTTTCCGGATGGTCGCGGTCAAGAGCAGTAGGGAGGGTATGAACAGAATAAAAAACAGGGTATACCAAGTGTAAATATTAAAAGAAATAAATTCCCTTAATTCGACAATGCTTTGGCCTAACACATTCGATAAAGAAACAATAATTGTTCCTGTAGGAAGAATCAGTGGTTTATAGTCTTTGAGATGGAAAAGCTGGGCTAGTCCGAGTACGATTAGATAATAATAAAAGGCTGTTTTAATAAACATTCCTAAAATCCAGACTGCAACATGGATTGCTTCGATCCGCTCTAAGAAATTACCCACATGAACTAACCGCACGATGCTATAGAAGGGATAAGTAAGACTTTTAGCTAAATCATCTCCTAAGAGGGCAATTACTGAGATGGTTAGGATAAAAAGAAAGAGTCCTAGTAACAAGGGAGTGAATATATAAACCTTTTTTATTTTCTGACGATCATTGATAAAAGGAAAAATTATGGCAAGCCCGATGATTTCTACGGTTTGGGCCACAGGGGATAAGCCAGTAAGAATTGAAGGATAGATCCCTTTTTCCAGGATCGGTGTTAACTCTTTAAGATCCATATCTTTGACCAGCAATAAGACAACTCCAATGAGGGCTATCATGATAATCGGCGCGATGAATTCTGAGAGACGGCCCAAGACCTCAATCCCTTTATGGGCTGCATAAGCAGAAACAAGAGTTAAGGTAATCACGAAAAAAAGAGAAGGGGTTTCAGGCATAATTATTGTTGTAAAGAATTCGGAAAAGTTGCTTAGATTTAAAGCAGCCATATGAATAAAAAACCAGATATAAAGGATTCCTACCACCCATTGACCTATTTTCCCAGTAATGGCTTGGCTGTACTCGTAAAGCGTTTGGTTAGGAAACTTCTTAAATAATAGATAGACTGGAAGTGCTACGATTAAATGAATTGGAGCTGCCATCAAGCAATCTATCCATACATCTTGATTAGCGGGTGAAGCTAATATAACCGGGAGAAAGGCAATCCAACCAATAATCCTGCTGACAAATACAAGCAAGATCATTTGTTTATAGGAGATTTTGCCACCTTCTATCATGCTGTAGGCCTCGCTTTATGAAATGCTTGAGATTATAAACTCAGAGAAAGAAGCTTAGGAAGTCAACAGTTTGATCAAATATTCGATCCCTTTATTCGGATTGGGAACGTCCACTCCAATGACCTGAAGAAAGGAAAGGGTAAAGCCAATCGCGAGAAGCACAGAGGAGGTTATGAGTTCAGGCCATTCCTTTTTGCGCATAAGTCCCGGGATTTCGTAGAGCGCTATGGTGGCAAAAAGTAGTAACACTACAAAGACTTTCATCCTTTTATTGTTCTCCTTCTATTTATTCGATTCTTCTGGTTTCATAGGGGTGGTGCTAATACCTACCCGGCTAAGACGGGCGACGACTTCGAGGTTAACCTCTACCTTAGGGAATTCTTCATCCCAGTTCTTTTCAAGTTTTGGCCACTCTTGGGGATACTTCCGATGGAATTCCTCGCCAAATTTAAAAATATCGACTCCCCACGCTTGGGACTTGGTGAGGGTGGCCTGGATTTCTTCTTTGATTACAGTAGTTTGCCTTTTTTCCAATTCAGCGAAGGTATCGGGCTTAGTTAAATCTACTTCGGACATTTGTTCAGCTAGATTTCCTTCTTCTTTGACCTGGACAGTTATGGTCAGCTTACCCTCCGTGATCTCCGGCTTAAGCTGAGTAGAGGTTTTAATAATTTCCAGACTGACGTTCTTCGTTTCTTCTTTGGGTGATTTCACCACGATAATTCCACTTTTTATCTCGCCCAACACCCAAAGGAGTCCGCGGGTTTCGGTGTGATCAAACCATCCGATCAGTTTATCTTTTTTGAAGATTGCCGTATCGTCCAAGACAACGACTTCTTTTGAAGTTCCATTTTCAATTTTCTTTTGGATTTTAATGCCGGGGACAACGGAACTGCTTGTTTTGCTACCTAAGGTTTCAAGCAAATCTTTTAAATCTCTTTTGGGGAGATGGGAAGTAATGACACTTGTTTTGGCTAAAGTTTCAATGGCTTTGCCCGGAATTTTTTCCTGTTCATGTTCTCCGACGAGGATATCTTTTGCTTTTCCCCTGGCAATAAAGACATAGGCAAGTCTACGTGGCTCATTGTCCCGTCTCAAAAAATCAAGGAGGGGTGTAATTCCTGCTTTAGCTGTTTCCTCACTCAGGATGATCACCTTATTATGCGGGAAAAATAACTTCCGGTCCGTTTTGAGAGCAGCATTTCTGATGGCATCAAAAACCGTTTCCCCAGTGCTTGTAACGACCCATACCCCGGTACCCCCTTTCTCTGATGCTTTGACCTGACTGGGTTTGAGTATTTGAGCGGAAAAACTGACTTGATCATCCTCCGCTCGATCGATTCCTAACGCTTGAACAATAGCCAGAGTATCGATTTCTCTTCTGTTCCAGCAGCCTGTTAGCATACTCGATAGTAATATACAAAAGATATAGATTGGAATTAGCTTCTTCATTTTGACTTTACCCCTTTTTTCGGATGATTGCGGTTAGAACAAGAAGGGATGGAATCAATAGAATGAAAAAGAAGGAATACCAGACAAATATTTTGTAAGAAGTGAACGCTTCTAACTCAACAAGGCTAGGAGCAATTAAGAGGCTTAACGGGATAAGAATTGTGCCGGTTGGCAGAATCAAAGGTCGATAGTCTTTTAAATTCAAGAGTTGACTTAAGCCCAGGACTGTTAGATAGTACAGAAAGGTCACTTTAATAAAGGTACCTAAGATCCATATCGCCATATGCACGGATTCGATACGTTCTAGAAAATCACCAACATTAACGAGTTGGATAACCGAATAGTCGGGGAAAGTGAGCCTTCTAGCTTCTGTTACTCCGAATACCGTAAGGACAGGAATCGTTATAAGGACAAAGAAGAGGGAGATTAAACCGAAACTGAGGATAAAGACCCTCTTAACTTTTTGACGGTTGTTCAGATAGGGAAGAAGCATGGCTAACCCTAAAACTTCGACGGATCTAGCGCTATAGATCAAGCTGCCATTAAATACGGGCAGGACTCCCTTTTCTAGGATAGGTGTTAGTGTTTTGAGGTTCATATCCTTAGCCAAGAGAAAAGTAACCGAGATAAAGGTAATTATGATAAGTGGTGCAAATAACTCGGATAAACGGCTAATCACTTCAAGTCCCTTTCGGGTGGCATATGCACAGACAAGGACGAGAGTCAATGCAAAAAAGAGGATGGGTGTTTCGGACATGACAGCACTCGTAAGGAAGAGACTGAATTGGGCTAAAGAGATGGCTGTACTATGCAAAAAATACCAAATAATTAAGACTCCTGCCAGTTTGCCGAGTTTTCCAGCGATTATTTGGCTATACTGAATAATCGTTTGATTGGGGAATCTCTTCCACAGAATATATACAGGGAGCGCTAGTAATAATTGTAGAGGAAAAAACAATAGCTCAGATAGCCAGACATCCTGGTTTAGCGGTGGTTCGTTCAATGCTGGGAGATAATTAATCGTAACAATGATTCGGCTTAAGAAGATGAGTAGAATCAATTGCTTGTAGGTAATTCGACCTTCTTCCAGCATGCTAGCTTTCTCCTTTTTGCTCATCAGGCGGAGTTGGCCTGAGGTTAGGCTTTCTCCTATTCGGATTCCCCCCCCCAATCACACGGGGGCGAGTGAGCATTGCCCATAAGGGTGCACGAATTACTACATCCTTTAGATCCGAAAAAGTGGAGGGGGCTAAAGGGGACATATAGGGTACTCCTAGCGAACGAAGTGATATTTGGTGAGTCATGAAGGCAATAAATCCTAACACCACCCCATATAATCCCGAAAACCCAGCCAAGAGGATGAGTATGAACCGGACAATGGTACTGACGTCAGTTAAAGATGGGACCACAAACGAAGATATGGCAGTCAGGGCGGTCACAACGACCATGGGTGCGCCAACGAGCCCCGATGAGATAGCAGCATCCCCAATCACGAGTACTCCCACAATACTTACCGCTTGGCCAACGGGTCGGGGTAAACGAAGTCCTGCTTCCCTTAGAATTTCATAAATGGTTTGCATGAGGAGGGCCTCAACCATGGCTGGGAAAGGTGTTCCTTCTTCAGCCGCTGCGATACTCACGAGCAGTGCAGGTGGCAAAAATTCCTGGTGGAAGGTCGTGATGGCCACATATAATGCAGGTGTTAACGTTGTTAAAAAGAAAGCCAGCCAACGCAGCCAACGGATGAACGTGGCGTAATAGGGTCGGGTATAATAATCTTCAGCGTTTTGAAAGGCTTCAATAAATAAGTAGGGAACCGTTAGGACAAAGGGAGTTCCATCAACTAAAATTGCGACTCGACCTTCTAAAAGTTTCGCACTGACAATATCCGGCTTTTCGGCATTTCCAACGGTCGGAAAAAGGGAAAGGGGTCCATCTTCAATAAAGGCTTCGATATATCCAGATTCTAAGATCGAATCGGTGTCTATCCTTTTAAGCCTATTTTTTATCTCCTCCACGACTTTTTCATTGGCAATTCCTTTGAGGTAAGCTACACAGACGGTCGTTTTTGTCTGGCTGCCAATCTGTAGTTCAGAGAATTTAAGAGCGGGGTTTTTCATTTTTCTTCGCAAAAGAGCCATATTGGTACTGAGATTCTCTACAAAACCTTCGCGTGGTCCTCGGACTATGGATTCGGTTTTCGATTCCTCAACAGATCTCCGTTCCCCTCCCCGTAGAGAGGCAATTAGCGCAATCTCCGAATCCTCAATAAATAAGACGGTATCTCCTGATAATATGGAATCAGTCACTTCTGCGAAAGAGTGGCCTTCTTTTACCATGGCAACAGAAAGTGCATTTCCCTTAATGACGGCTAACACATTATTTTTGTTAATGTCATGTTCTAAAAACATCAAGGGTTTAATAAGGTCAGCATTCACCGCTTTAACATCAATAAGCCCATTGAGCATGACGATAAAGGCCTTAATTGATTCAGTAGCGCCAATCTTAAACTCCCGAGTAATCAGGTCGCTGGATTCTTCAAAAATGCTCTGAACGGTATGGAGGTCCTTGACTAAATCTCCTGTAAGTGAATCTGAATTAGCCTGTGAGGTGTCTTGAACGTCAGGTTGAGAGTCGAGCAGAGAGCCGTTCGGAGAATTAGTTCGATTGAGACCTGGGTCATTTGCACTTTGTTGTTGGCGTCTCGATCTATATTTACGTTTATTCAATCCATCAACAAGCTTTTTTATTGGCATATAAACTCCACGGTTGTAATTTATTTATAGTACTTAGTATCTTTAAAAGTAATTCTTTTATGCTATCGCTCAAGGGGCTGGGACTTTGTATTTGTAAGAATGAATTAACACATCTAGCATAATTAACATATATTGGCATATATTAGATTTGAGGATTAGCATATATTTAGGACATAATTAAATTTAGTTATTGACACCCATGACCCACTGTGATATTCTAATTGAGCGCCACGGAACAGACATTCCAAGCCAGCAGCAATGCAGGCGGGTGCAAGCCGGACTCGAAATTAACACTTGACTTGAAAGAGAGAAAATGTTAA
>NZ_DATLJA010000027.1:0-31639 GCF_035539115.1 Desulfitobacterium sp.
CAAATTGGAAAATGACCTCTCCGAACTATTGATTTTACTGGGCTAAAGGGGTTCTGTTTTTGATTAGGGACTACAAAGATTTCTTGAAACCTGAAACCCGCTCCCAGCTTGCATTGGTAATTTATGTCGCCAAACTTGGGATTAAATCTCTTTTAACGAAATCTCCTGTACTGCTCATCGAAATTTACCTTCATGTATTTAGAAACAATCATGAAAATATCTCCATAATTTATCTATTGTTCATTACTTGAGATGAAATATAGTTTGTGCCGCTGCAGCTTTCAGTCGGCACTAATGTTGTTGTATTTTATAGCTGTATACGGTTCAGCCAACATATCCTCAATAGATTGACGCCATTTTTTATAATGCTCAGTTTCTCTATGTTTACTCTGATCATGAGGCGCTCGGTAAATCTCCACAAATAGTAATCTTGAAGAATCATCCTGCTGTTGCAATACATCAAAGCTTATAACCCCTGTTTCCTTTATGCTATCTTGTGCATTTTCCATTGAAGCTTTTTTAAATTCTTCTACTTGTTCCGGTTTAACATGAAAAAATACATGGACTATCAACATAGGCCCACCTCCAGTTTAAAATGCACTTTAATATTCGGTATTCAATTTAATAATCCATCTAAAATCTGCGAATGATTGAGACTTGTAAATTGGATTTACGTGGCAATCTACTCTCCATTTTTTGTGGCACCATAAACTATAATAGATATCACCTACAGTTATTTTTATATTACAAGAGATATTATATTTGTCTTTTGAACGAATAACTTCATTTACAATGGTTCATCCTAGGCTCATTAGGAGGAAAAGCAATGACAATCGGTCAACAAAAAATAGAACTTGCAACTTTTGCTGGTGGATGCTTTTGGTGCCTCGAAGCAGCTTATAGCGAGATAGACGGCGTCCTTGAAGTGATATCCGGTTACACTGGAGGTCACGTCAAGAATCCAAGCTATGAAGAAGTCTGTTCCCAAACAACGGGACATTTGGAAGCGGTACAGGTCAAGTTCAACCCCGAACGAATATCCTATGAAGAACTTTTAAATCTCTTTTGGCAACAGATCGATCCTACTGATACCGGCGGACAATTTCATGATCGTGGAGAATCCTATCAAACCGCGATTTTCTATCATTCTAAAGAACAACGCCTAACGGCAGAATGTTCAAAGAGAGCTTTAGCCGAGAGCAAACGTTTTATTAATCCCATCGCAACACGCATTCTTCCTGCTCCAACTTTTTACCCGGCTGAGGATTACCATCAAGGCTACCATAAGAAGAAGGCCTTTCGTTATACACTCTATCGTCAAGGCTCGGGTCGTGATGACTTTATCAAAACGTATTGGCCAAAGAATGAATCCGATCTTAAAGAGAAGTTAACTCAAACTCAGTATCATGTTACTCAAGAAAATGGAACAGAGCCTCCCTTCCGGAATGAATTCTGGGATCACAAAAAGGAAGGAATCTATGTCGATATCGTCTCTGGCGAACCCCTCTTTAGTTCCCAGAATAAATTCGACAGTGGCTGTGGCTGGCCAAGTTTCACGGAACCTCTACTGACAAGTAATATCCTAGAAAAAACAGACCTTAGCCATAATATGACGCGCACGGAAGTTCGTAGCCGTGGTGCTGACTCTCACCTTGGTCATGTGTTTAACGACGGACCTGGCCCAGAAGGTTTGCGTTACTGTATTAACTCAGCAGCTCTCCGTTTCATACCGAAGGAAGATTTAGAACGTGAAGGATATGGAGATTTTCTCATCTTATTTCGATCACCGATCGAATACTAAAGACTTCACTACTGCAAAGTACTCCCGCAAGTATACATTTGGCCTTAAATACCAGGGCGTTGGTGAAGGAACACCTACTGGATTTAAACCATTGCGCCTTGCCAAAAGCTTCGAGCGAAATATATGGAAATCATTCGTAATGACCAAGACAGGCTCAGAAGGGTCATAACTCGGCTGTTGCTCAAGAAGCTCTCGGGAATAACGGAAGTTCTCCATCGTGCTCGTCGACTTTTCTTCTTTAAGAATACGTTCTTTAGCGATACCCTGTTCAACCAGATAACGCTGCATTGCCTCAGCTTCAGTGATCCATTCTCCTGGCCCCTGCCCACCAGAGACGACCACTCTCATCTCCTTATTATTTTGTAGAATCCTTAAACCCTTATCTACCCGTTCCCAAAGAGTCCAAGAAAGTTGATCCCCATTAAGACCCGCCCCCAGAATGATCAGGTAATCGACTTGGCTTGGCATTGAATCCTTGGTATTATACAGCAGCAAACTCTCGATAAGAATAAAAGAAGCAAGGAGCACTAAAATTCCTAAACGCAGCACGCGACGAAGTAATAGAAAGCGTTCTTTCAGAAAATGTTGCTTTAGATAGCTCCTTGACAGGCCCCAAAGGGCCATAGCTACTCCAAGTAATCCTGGCAGAAGGGTTCCCAGATTCCGACCCCCGTTAAGCCCTAGAACGAATACCGTATCGAGAATCCCTACTAATCCTAGGAAGATATAAATTCTAGAGACTCGGTTGCTCTTCAATCTCCCGAACCCTCCTTTTGGGAGATGAGTTTTCTTTTCTCGATCATGACATCTAAATCTTTAGTGACTTCTTTTAGATACTCCATCATCTTTTCCATACTGTTTACCCCCTTAAAAATATTTGGAGTGGTGCCCGGTCATCTAGTTCCCGCTAACTTTTCGACGAAAGGAATATCTGCTGGGGAAAATTCAAAGGCTTTTAATTCATTGACTTTGACCCATTTTATCTTTTCATGTTCGAATAGCTTAAGGTCACCTGATTTCCATTGAGCATAAAAAGCAATCAACTTGATCTTACCTGATGGATATTCGTATATATTTTCTCCAAACCTTTCTCCAACCTCAATATCGATATTTAATTCTTCTTTTATTTCTCGTACAAGGCTCTTTTCAGCGGTTTCGTTGGCTTCAAGTTTGCCACCTGGAAATTCCCACATTAAACCTTGAGATTTATTTCTACCTCTTTGAGCAATAAGGATAGCTTCGCCTTTTTTGATAATTGCCGCACTCACTTCTATCATTTGATCACCTTTTTAAGTCAATTTATGGGTATCCTAATGTGATTAGCAAATTTCGAAAATTTATACCCCGCAAGTCTGCTATCACTTGCATTAGCAGGATTGGCTGGAAATAACTTTTTAACCTACTCCAGTCTTAGTCATCGAACAAATTAAGCTGACGTTGAATATAGGAGATCATCTTTCTGTCAGTTACCTTGTCCTCTGATCCAAGCTCTCCAATCAACAGAGGTGATTGAGGATTATGCCTGCTGACGTTGTTCTTTACGGCTGTATCACTATAGTTGGCATAGCAATAAAGACAGCCATGATGGCACGTATTATAGGCAGCGATGTCTACGCTTGCTACACATCCGCAGGCCTGCCGTTGATTCTTGTCTTTTTCGACTTTTATTTTTGCACCGAGAATCTCCGATATCAGCTGGTCATCAATGCACTTGGAATGCTTAATCCCAGCAGATGCTAAATCAATCACTTCCGAGCATGTTTCCAGGCTGATGTTGTATTGCTGAGCAATTGCTGCGAGTTGACTCCCGATTTCCACCATTTTTGACTCGTCAATTTTCCGCATTCCAATATGACGCATATTTTTCTCGGATTTTTGATAGGAATCTACAAAGCTGATCACACACCGCTGGGTATAACCAGCGAGCTTCGCAGCCAACATTGCAAATTTTTTCTGGTGGTACGCCAGATCAATTTCCTCCGTAAAAATAATAGGGTCATATCTCCAAATCACTTTTTTCTTGCCAATCTGCTTAGAAAGTCTGATAAAAGCATCGATAATCACATCCTTAGCAGGTAGATTTCGCTCGATTTTGTGATCATAACCATTGATCGTAATTTGAAAGTAATAGGTGTATTCGGAAAGAAGGGCAAGTCTATCTAACATTGGAGTCGGGTCCTTTGTCCAAAAAACAATACAATCGATGACTTGCGGAGACAAATTGACTTTACTCACTTGATGGGCATTCAGCGGATTTCGGACTAAAACATAGCCTTCCTTTAGCCGATTGAAAAACCACTCGCTATAAAATGCAGGAATATCTGTTCTGCGGCTAACACTTAAAATCAAGAAAATCACCCATTAATTTATAATCCTTAAAAGTATTCTATAATTGTCAGGTAAAAGCAACAATAGTTTTTCCCGCGTTTGAGCACTCGCATTGCAGCTAGCTATTTCCCTTCGCCAAAGTTTTCCATAATTCCTTTGTAACTTTCTCGAATATCATAATATTCTTAATTTGTAAGTCCCTATTATTTAATTTAATCATCTATAAACTAAGAAGTCCGCAGTGATTCCTACTAATCCTAGCAAGATGTAAATTTTAGAGACGCGGTTGTTCGCCAATCTCCCTATCCCTCCTTTTTGAGCATGAATTCTTTCCGGGTAATAACGCTAAAATTATTACCTCCCTTGTAATGATCGAGCAAAAGGATGGAGGAATTTTCTTGAGGCCCGTCGAATGGGTAGATAAAAACCAAAAATACTTTTGGACTGAAGAGTGGCAAAAGAAAATGCGAGCGAGACAAGAAGCCTTAGAAAATGGGGAATACGAAACGTTTAAAAGCATGGAAGATGTTATCAACGACTTGGAGGATCTTGTGAATGCCAGTCGTAATAAAAACAAAACCGTTTAATTATGACTTTTTATTGCTGAGCGAAGAGGAACAAAAACAGGCAATTAAAGCGCTCCGCTTCCTTGCTGAAAACCCCCGGCATCCTTCTCTTAAGACACATAAAATCGAGGGAACATTTTTCTTTGAGGCATACGTCAACAAAGATATAAGAATCATATTCGAGCGAACAAGTGATACAATTATTCTTCGGGCAATTTGACATCATGATGTCCTAAAAAAATTATAAAATTATAGAGTAAAGCACAAAAACTAAATGCGCTGCAAGAGAACTTCGATCTTCTCAACCAACGCCTTAAATTTTTGGTTCACTTACCTACTACAGTCTCGTCTTAGTCAATCGGCAGGGCATAGACCTCTTTTCTTTGCTAAGATCGTTCATAAAGGTATAATAATTAAAGATTAATAATTTCTTGAAAGGTGTAATCATGGATTATCGAATTAGTGAACAGGAAATTGCTCCAATTCTTCGAGACTTTGATACGTTTTGTGCTTATCTTGAAGAGAATCGGCCGAAATTAACAAAAGCACGCGAAGAACTCGGTAAAAAAGAATGTTATAATATCAACTCTCTCCTTACAACTCCACGAGAAATGGAAGGTCCTAAATATTTAATGACCTCCTATCCCAGCATCAACTTATTCTTTAATATAGCGTTGAATACGAAATTCTTTATTAAGGATAATGGAAAAGGGGGTTCTTTGTACCTCGTTTCCACTAAGAAGCTAGAAGATTACAAAGCACTAACCCCAATCAATCAATATCTACTATTACTCAAAACCTACTGGACTCGGCTTGATTTCGATGAACTCTATTATGACACAATGACTATGTTCCATCATTTTATGTATACCAAACTCGCCTTTGAGGAGCTTTGGAAAGCAGCTCCTGGAGTTCGAATCTTTGCTAATGTTGAAAATTTTAATGAAGGCTATGAAGTCCATAATCCGATCCATCGCTTTTTTGTTGGAGCAGGTCTAGTCATTGCTCATTTGAGTACATTAGGGTTCTGGGACTACGAAGAAGCAATTCTCCCCCATCATTTTCAATCAAAGAAAGAAATTGATGTCAAGGCGATCACTCCAACTCGGTTAGGAATTACTATGATCCAAGCCTTGCGTCAACGTCCTTATGAGCTTTACCATGAGGATATAGATGAAAATGAGATCCTACAAAATTGGAGAGATTCGAGTATAACCCCCATGCTTCAGAAGCTAAACCTAAAACATCCTCAACCTAACTCCTCTTTAGAACCATTCGAAGAAGCATTCAAGGAAGTGCTCCCTGATGGAAGCCTGGATTCTCAAGCGATTAACAAGGTGCTTAAAGCGGATAAACGCGAATCAACCTATTTGGCCGAGGGTAATGTTTTTATTTTTAAAGTATCGTTAAATAAAAAAACGTGGCGGAAAATCTTAATCTCTTCATCCCATACTTTAGAACATCTTCATCAAGCAATTCTTGAAGCTTTCGATTTTAGCGATGATCATCTTTATGCCTTCTTTATGAATGGCAAACCCTGGTCTAAGCCTGCTTATTGGGCCAGAGAAGATGGTCACGAACCGAGTGCTCATCAGGCCATCTTAAAAAACCTTAATTTAGCACCTGGGCAAACGTTTCTTTACCTCTACGACTTTGGGGATGAGTGGCATTTTAACGTTGAACTCACCGAAGTCCAGAATGCGCAAACCATTTCACTCCGAGGTAAGGTTATTGAGGAAAAAGGAAAGGCGCCCGAACAATACCCGTATTAAATTGTTCAAACAATGGCTCATATTGGTCAACTGAGATAAATATTTATTCAATGGGAGTTTATTTGATTGCCCGATAATATATGGATAGTGCATCCTCAGGAGCTTGCTAGGAGTGCCCATAGAAGTGGAAATTTATAAAAAGATAATCACGAATATGATAGGCATAATAAAAACAACAAGCCGCCTAGCTGATTTTTCAAAAGCTAAGCGGCTTAATTACATAGTGAACCGTGTCGACCTCAATGTTGCGTTCAGGATTAAAAAAAATCTAACAACCGGCAAGCGTATGCTCTACCAGCTATTAGATATATTTCATTTGGCTATTCGGATTTAAATCGAGAGAGTGTCTTCTTGATTGAATCCTCCAGCTCATTCCACGCTTTTTCAGTTCCTTCTTTTACATCTTCCCATCCCTGTGCACTGTTTTCTTTAAGCTGTCCGTATTTAATCATGAAATTGTCTCTTTTCTTCTCAAGGTTATCCACTTGAGAAAGGTACTCTAATTTCACATCTGCCTTAACCTCAGTGGCTTCAGCTTTCATCACTGCTAATTTAGCATTATATTTTTGTAAATTAGCCTCAATTTTTTCCAAATACGCTTTACGTTTTTCCATTTTGATTTCCCCTTATTATTTTATTTACCTATTAAAGGTATTGACTTCTTACTAAAGCTGCGGAGACGATATAGCGGTCCGGAGAATAACCAGGAGTATTGAAGGGATAGCAGGTGGTCAACGTCAGGACTGCATGTTCGGTAGGTACGATCACTGTTTTGTCGTCTTCATGGACGATTCGCGTACCATTCACCTCATAGATGAACGTACCAGCTGATGTTTTCACAATCAGTAGGTCCCCCATCTTTAGATTGCCTATTTTCCTGAAGGCTGTCTCGCGATGTCCGGATAAAACACTATTATCGTCTTCCCCAGGAAGTACGCTTTGGGTGAAGTGCCCTACCCCTTTCTGCAACTCCTGCTCACCAGTTCCCTGGAGGATAGGCAATTCCTGCTTTAACGCTGGAATTGTCAGGCTCCCAATAGTGTCACCCTCCGCAGGATATACGGGGTAAAGGATTTTATCGGGTGCGGGCATAACGAGGGTCGGATCAGATTCTATACTAATGCCCTCTGCAATATACTCGTGCGGCACAGAATAATCGGTCTGTACCCACATACTAAACATTGCCCAGGAGATACATCCTATCCCCAAGACCATAAATCCTAGGGATAGGACAGTAACCCAAGAATGTTTACTCCTTGCTAGTTTTACCTTATTCATAACGCTTTCTGTTTTTCCAGCCTACGACTCCGACCAACGTTAAAACAACGCCGATAAGAAGTAACTCATACAAAGGTGTGGACGTTTTCGGAAGCTGACCGCCTGTAACAGTTGATGTAACGACTACTGGTGGAGTAACGACCGTTGGCGTTACAACTGGTGGAGTTACAACCGGTGGAGTAACGACTACTGGTGGAAGGATGTCATTTGCAATGTCATCATTAGTAATTGTTACGGTTTTGTTATCGCCGGGGGCCAAAGTGATCTTGCCACTAGAATCACTATCTCCGCTAACTTTTGCGTTATATCCAGCAAAAGTGCCTTCGCTAACTACATAAGTACCCGCAGGTAAGGTGTAGGTAGTTCCTGGTGATTCAACACCAGGTGCTGGGCTTCCTGCAAAGTCAATACCTTCAAAAGTTTTTACATACAAGTTAAAATCTGTGGCAACTGCTGTGCGACCATTATCGTTAATAACATGCTTAATTACATGAAGGATGGCTGGGGCCGGTGAAACAACTGGGGGCGATGTGGGCAAACAAATCCCATTTGTGATGGTATTGTTATCTAGCGTGACTGCGCCATTTCGTGCCAACAACTGCCCTTGCACCGTCGCACCGTTATTCGCAGTAATCGATGCCAATGCGAAGATGTGTCCCACAAAATGAGAGTTTACTCCTAAAGTCGCCGAGCTCCCGACCTGCCAAAAGGTTCGGCAGTACCGAGCTCCATTGATGAGATTGATATTGCTGCCTGTTGCTGTCTTGAGAGTGGAGGCAGTCTTAAATATGAAGACGCCATCGGGGTCGCCCTTGGCGTCAAGCGTGAGAGTACCCGTTATTTCGAAAGTGCCGCTGGCTGAATCGTAAGTGCCAGGAGTCAGTGTAGTCCCGCCAAGCTCAGTGGAAATGCGAGTGACAGGCGTTCTTCCGGCGGCGTCGTTATATGCCGTTACCAGGTCGTTCTTGGCTGTAACTGCGGTAGGATCAGCTATGTGTACAGCCCCACTCGCCGTTACGCTCGCCTGCCCAGTGAACGCAGTACCTGGAGACAGACCCACATCTCCGCCAGCATCTCCGTTGATTATGGTGATTCCAGTATTGGTGATTGTCGAGCCAGCCAAAACCGCAAAGCTGGAGGTTGTCCCGAGGTTTACTGTCGGTTGGGCTGCCATACTCACTATTGGTTGGCTTACCATCATAACTCCCAGTAATAGTGTTAATAGTAGGGATACAGATCTCATCTTATTAAGTTTTCCCATAAATTTACCTATTCCCCCTTTTCAAATTCATCTCTTAATCCCGTTAGTAATTATATGTAACCCGCAACAGACGGCAGCATGCACCTAATCTTCCATTTACTAGTCGAAGCTGAACTAAGGTTCTGTCATTACTCAATAACTGGTGGTGCATCAAGGCCTCCCTCAAGATAGTATTTATATTCAGTAACTTCTCGAACATAATTATCAAGCTCATAAGAATCATTATCCTCCATAAAAGTTATGCAACCTTCAATACCTCTTTGTTTGGACAGCAACATTAGATCAAAAACAACCTCATCAGGAAATCCTTGTTCAGTCCAATAGTCCCTAAGATAAACTAACTTTCCAATATCTGCTTCAATGTCATCAATTTGAGTACTCTCGATGCCTTCTACTTGGTAAATTGCCAAAACCAGCTCATAAGACAAATGCTCTTTCTCACTCAGTTCCCAAATATCGCGCTGTGTGTTTTCTGAAATAGGTATCTTATAAATTGGTACTTCATAATCCATAGAAGAACTTCCTTCTGCCTTTTGAACGGAGAGCGAGCAGATCAATAGAAAGATTACAATTGGAATGAGAAATGCATACTGTATCGATCTTTTTGCAATAGGCATAATTATCATCAGCATCCTTCCCCCAAGGCCCTTCCAATGTCAAGAGTTAGTACACATGGTCCTCATTATGTTTCTTCAGAATAATAATCAATTTAACAATTCCCCAAGCAATCAGAGCATAAACAAGCATAGCTATAATTGTACTGGGCTCTAAAATTGCTTTTGTCTCAATACCTTGTGTTTCCGCAGATCTGAAAATAGCGGTAAACGGAACCAGAAACACCTGCGAGATTGAATAAGTAAAAGCTACAAAGCCACTATTTGGATTCGCCCCTAAAAGCTTAAACACCAAGCGAAAAGCAAGCAAGATCTCAAAGACACCCAGAATATAATAAACTACTCTTCTTGCGGTAAAACTTGATTGGTCGTCGTTCTTAATAATGGTATCATCACTCATTATTTCATTCCTCCTTAAACAATCTAAAATTTCAGTTAATTATTCTTATCAAAATTACAATTATAGCAATTACGAGAAGAATATGGATAAATCCCCCCATAGTATACGAAGTAACTATCCCAAGAAGCCATAAGACTATGAGAACTATCGCGATTGCACTTAACATTTAGATCATTCTTTCTTTATTCAGATTGATCAGCAATTTCTGATTGCTGGACCTTATTTATGCACAGCTTTTACTCTCTCTTTCTTTTCTCCTTGGTTACCAAGTCTAGTAAATCATCCAAAAAACATTATGAAAACCTACATTATTTTAATCAAACTTGGTTTTGTTTACTTTTCACCAAATCTGAGATCAGAACACAACATTATTTTTCACGCTAGTTTAGCTAATTAAAGGTGACAACTCTAGAATTAGCGTGCCACCCTTTAAGGTCTTGATAATTTAATTCTAATGAAACTACATGATCAAATCTATTACTGCAATTTATTTTATTTCATTTCCTAAATGGTCAAAGGAATAACTTTTCTTATTTTCTTCCTTTGGTAAAGACTCAGTAAACTTTGCAATATCTTCACCCTCAAGACTTTCAAGATACTCTATAAACACTGAAAGCCTTTCATATTCAGTAATAGAAAATAATACTGCATCCGGTTGATTATTTTTTAAAACAAATATCTTCCCGAAACTTTCTGCCTTTTCCCTGCAAGCTTTATAGTTCTTTATCATTTCAGAGTTTGAGACAATTGCTTTAGTAAAAATATTCATTTGAATTACCCCCTGACCTTTTTCTTTAGTATAAATACATCTTATATCTGAATCAACAATTTGTCAACAAATAAGCCTAATAATTATTCTAATTAATTTATCGATAATTATTATAACAAATTTCTTAATAATTGTTAGAATATCCTATTCACATCTTACAGACATTATTTATCCGCTATATTCACAACCGCTGATACTAAGGTTTAACGTTTTCCATCCTTGGCCAGCACATAAGCGCACTAGGGCGCCCACCTTCACTCTGGCTTGCATTAAATGTTCTTTTTTGCCCACAAAAAACGGGATGGTTACAGATTGCTTTTCTGCGACCATCCCGTTAGATTTATATCTTATCAGACTTCCCCTAGATGTTGATGTTATTCTAGGCGGACCTTAATTCTTCTGCACTGAGGCACCAGCGTTCACAATAAATGCGCTGGTGCTATTATTTATTGAACTCGTAATGAGCAGGTTCCTTAGTTCAATTCTGAGATGGCGCACTGGCCTTGTCCTTACGTCTATAAATCCGAGTTCGCTCTAATGTGTAGCTGCTCACTTATATACTCACTGATGTTGCGCAAAGTGATCCATTATTTTTGCCCAAATACGTTGTGTTTCAAGAAATTCATGATAATGCTTTTTGACATTTTTATGGTATTTCTCCAATTCAGCTAAAACATTAATAAACTCCGGCTGTCCAAAATAAGCGCAGACTTTAGGCAATGTCTCGTTAAGCTGTTCCCGCATCTCTGCAATCTTTTCCTCATAACAATCCGGCTGTGTGATATAGAGCAGTAATGGCTTATAACGAATCCACCCTATACATGCTTTGTAAAAGCGAGTGGTAATCTGTTCGGTATCAGCTTTGATGAACTTCAATCGGAGTGGGAGAACACCTTCTAAAAGGTCATTATAGGTAGAAAACCCATCATGAAATGTGTAGCATGGCACGCGCGAAACTTTTCGTTCGCTTAGGCAGGTACTTAAAAAAGTATCCTCGCCTCTAGCTCCCGGTGGATTGTAAAACGGAAAAATACGGCGAGAATCGGTAAGGTTAATACATAGATTAGCGCCTGAGATGAATTTGGCATGGTTTATTTCCTGCACCTCTAGAGCATCGTCGCTAGTCAATATCTTTGTATCAGCATATGTTACCCCGCCGTTTTTCATAACGGTTTTCAATGTATCCCATTTAATGATATCATTGCTGATTGCCTCAATAAAAGAACGAAAATCCGCTTCGGTCATAGTGTCATTAAATTCCATATAGGGAATAGGCGATATATAGCCACAGTGATTTCCGTGGGTGATGTCCGCTTGAGTGATATATTTAAGATGGTTCGTCAGAACATCCTGCCCTCCCCAAATTGCAGTAGTGCGCGTCTTGGTCACTGCCATCGGGTATTCGTCGTCGTCCAGAAAAAGCAGATAATCCATATTGTGCTTTATCGCGTTATATAACACAGCGTTACGTTTGCCTGCATACCCCCTGCCAAAAACCAAGCGTTCTTCATTAATATTGATGACGTTTTCTCGAACTAAATAGTCAATTTCTTCTTTTCTATCGTTGCTTCCAATAAATTTGATGCTATCAATCTGCTTTACTAGTTCTGGGTGTATGTTGGTGTAATCCTTTATTTTGGTTTTATTATAAATAAGATCATAGGCTACAAAAAGATTTAAACTGATGCTTTTGTTTTCTACCAAACCGGATTCCTTCCAGGTGTGTATATAGGTTCTCAGCACCTTTTGAAAACTCTTTCTCCCAGTCGCAAAACCAATTCCAACTTTAATATTGTTGTCCTCCTGCATTTAATCACCCTTTTTGTTAACTTTATAAATAATTGTTGATTCAATGGTTTATTTACTTTTTACAAAAACTGCGGAGATGATATATTGGTCCGGAGAATAGCCAGGAGTATAGAAGGGGTGCAAGTGGTCATCGTTAGGACGGCATGGTCGGTAGGTACAATCACTGTTTTGTCGTCTTCATGGACGATTCACGTGCCATTCACCTCTGCTAAACACCATGTCTTCTTCCTGTTCGTTGAAACCCTTTGAGCCTTGCATCTGGAAGGAAATGAAACTAAGGTATTCTTCGTTTGACTTCTTATGATCTTGCTTTCGAATAATGACTAGCTTGCTCTTCCAAGTGAGCATCCATTACGGCTTTTAAATCATTATCTGTCTTCGTACAAATTCTCTTTACCCGGTACTGCTCCCCCATGAACACACCACTAGTATCAACACTAGCATGTACAATTTCATCGGTGCTAATGTTCAAATTAGTATCTAGGCTAGTTTCCATGATAGCTTTAGCCATTGAATAATGCCTCCTTTAGAAATTGAGTATACTCAGGGAATTTTTTTGCATCTGTTACAACATTAGACTGTGCTTGAAGGAAATAATTAACTCTTTGCACATTATTAAAGATTACTTTTTCAACGAATTTATCTGAAACTACGGAGGTTAACTCCCAGTGATTGTAAACTTCTTTTCTCCAGCAGAACCATCACCTGACCAAGAATCAACTTTGACCCAGGTCTTTTCTGCTGGTGCTTCTTATGGTGCTTCCACCACTGGAGCTGGATCGGGAGTTGGAGTTGCAAGAACTACAGTTGGGGTTGGGGCTGCCGTTGTCATTGGTGCCGTTGCGACTGATGCTGGTACTGGTGATTTAGGCAATGAACCTATACCTATGAGTAATACTACCGATAACACGATAAAAATGATTGATGACTTTGTGTCACTTATGATTTCTTTCCTCTCATTCTTTTGTTAACTTTATAAATGATTGCCACTGTTCAAGTGCTCCACCTTTAATTGTTATTCTTTCGGCCCACTCCTCTTTGGTGCAAGTTTTAATGTCAATATCAAATGCCACCTTGAAGAACTTAACAACCGACTCCTCTAGCAGATTCCTTGGATCACAACCTAAATATTTGACTGTTGCAAACAGTGCCTTTACTCCTGGATTGCCGACTGGAAGCATGAAATTTACTAAATCCTTACCCTCAACAGTAACTGGTATATATTGACGTGGCTCATTGTTCTTTTCCATTAGGATATTCCTCCTATCATTAAAATCCTTGAGAAGGATCCTTACAGCAGGGGCCGCTGTTTCTGATCTAGTGAAGCCCAACGAACACCTTACCACCCTTCTTCTTACTAGTAATACTTGCCAGTAAATGCTCTTTACCCATGAACCTCTATATGAATATATATAAAATGACCGTTGATAGGTGAAACGACCTTCGGTCTATTTTTTTGTCCTTTTTAAGGGTTTTCAGCTGTTTTTTATAGTTTTTAAAACTGTGTAACTTTGGGACCTGTTAAGAAGATTGAAGCCAGCAAAACAGACATATCTGTGCCAAGTTCAGCAATGATTCTGGCTGCAGCGGTAACGCCGATGAAAGATCCTACTACACCTACGAATAGCCTCATTCTTAACTAATCTCATATTCCTCCTACTTATTTTTCACGCTGGTTTATATAACTAAAGGGTGGTAACTCTAAACTGAGCGTTCCACTCTAAAGGCCTTGATAATTAATTCGAATCTAAACTATACGATCGTATCTATTGCTACGATTTTATTTTATATCATTTTTTAAATGGTCAAGGGAGTATATTTTTCTATTTCCTTCCTTTGGTAAAGACTCAATAAACTTTGCAATATCTAATCCCTCAAGACTTTCCAGATACTCGATAAACACTGAAAGCCTTTCATATTCAGTAACAGAAAATAATACTGCATCCGGTTGATTATTTTTTAAAACAAATATCTTCCCGAAATCTTCTGCCTTTTCCCTGCAAGCTTTATAGTTCTTGATCATTTCAGAGTTTGAGATGATTGCTTTTGTTGAAATATTCATTAGAATTATCCCTATCCTTCTTCTTTAATATAAATATATCTTACAATAATGATAATAATTTGTCAACAAATTATTATCATTATTGTTATAACATCTTATTGACAACATGCCTGTCAAGGTAATCCTTTCAACCCCGACCGGCTAACATGAAGACACGCTTTACTTATATTACTTTAAGCTGTCGATGCTTTTCTGAATTTGTTTATCTCAGCAGCAAAGCGGTATATTTCTGCAATGCATTGCAGTCACGTAATTATTACTACTCTTAAACTTTTGAGGCTGCGTACTTTTCAGCAGCGCTACAAAGATAGTAGGCCAAGCCAAGCTGATATCAAAGGCATATTTGTCCTTAAGGTACATGTTCTGTTCCTCAAGCACGTTCGTCCATTCCTCTTTGTTCAATCCTTTAAACACGGCTGATTTATCCATAAGTTGCACTTATTGTGCCTACAGACTGTCGGACCCGAGATCTCCTAGCTATGTGACGAAACAGAAAATGGCCTTGAATCGCTCAAGGTCATTTTCTGAAAATTGTTGGATCTGTGTTTGTCGGTCTTTACCGGAATATCACCGGGTTTCTTACCGTTTAAAACCTCTACTGCCATATCTGCGGTTTCCTTTCCAAGATCAGTATAGCTAATTCCGTTGGTTGCCAGCCCACCATCCCTGACTAAAAAATCTGCGGTAACATAGACAGGTAAGGCTCAAAGACCATCAAATACGGGTTTCAAATCAATGATCACGTCAGGGAAAGCACTCATGGGTAGCTTATCTGTTTCAGTAAAGAATTCCGGCCTTCCGTATCGATGATTGGATTGTAAGGTAAATACGCTTATGAATTTACCGTCTGGCTCAACGATCCAATACTCCTTAACGCCGGCTTTCTCGTATCGATTAAACTTCAAGACTTTATCACTTCGTACCGTCGACGGAGAAGATATTTCAATAACTAGGGCTGGCGTACCATAATAACCCGTTCCTTTTAAACCTTCTCGATCACAAACAACGAGAAGATCAGGTTGCACAACAAATGTAGTTTCTTCATCTTTTTCATCTTTTTCAGGAAGCCTTAAATCAAAGGGTGAAGAAAAAACTTGGCACGGGTTATCTTTTAGATAATTGTTAAATTGTGTCAAAAGCTCTCTGGATATGGCTTGATGCTGCCATGTAGGGGCCGCCTGCAGATAGGGTACCCCATCAATTATTTCCCATCTCTCATCTTCCGGCCAGGTCAGGTAATCTTCATAGGTATATCTTTTATCATTTTGTTGTAACGGCACGATATCACACACCTCTCCTGAATATACATATTATACCATTACGATTTATACTTAGGAAACCTCAAGCCTTACCTTAATTTGTTTGAGCAATTCGCCAAGTGCATTAACATACTTTTCTTGGATATTACTACAGATCTCTATCGCCAATTGTTCACTGTATATATGCGCTGCCGAATTTCGATCACTCAGCATGTCAAGCCATAACTTGTCGTCTTGAATAAGCTGTGCAGCATAAGCTTCACGTAATACTGTCTTCGGGGAATTCAGCCCTGTTAAGCCCTCATCTCTACAGTTCTTTTTAAGCTTAGAGCAGATTATCGATGGCCGCTTTTAAGCGTTCCAACGCCTGCATCAGGAGATACGTAGGACAGGCAAGATTCATTCTCTCGAAGCCCTTACCTTCGTCGCCGAAAACATATCCTTCATCAAAGAATAACTCTGCTTTTTGGTGCATCAATTCTTCGAGTGCATCCTTATCTAAACCAAGTTCTCGAAAATCCATCCATTGCAGGTAAGTTCCTTCTAGATCATACACTTTGATCTGCGGAATATTAGTCTCTATGTACGTTTTGAGTTTGAGATGGTTATGATAGACCAGTTGGATTAACTCATCCAGCCATTCGTCACACTCCGTATAAGCAATCTCGCAAGCCTTATAGCCTAAAATGTTCAGAGAAGATGAGCCTTCCGCTTCAACTTCTTTAACATAAGTCTTGCGGAGTTCTTTGTTCGGAATAATGATATTGGACGCTTGCATACCGGCCAAATTAAACGTTTTGCTCGGTGCCGTACAGGTAATCATAATATTGGCTAATTGCTCGCTGAGAGAGGCGAATACAGTATGCTGATGCCCTGGCATAATGAGATCAAAGTGGATCTCATCCGAGATAATAAGGACATTATTCCGTAAACAAATTTCCCCAACCTTCGCCAGCTCCTCTTGAGTCCAGACTCTGCCGACAGGATTGTGGGGACTACAGAAGAGCAACATCTTATTTTGGGGATCCTGAGCTTTTTTCTCCAGATCCTCAAAATCGATCAAATACGTTGAACCGGTATTGATCAGCGGATTTTTGACCAACGTACGATCGTTCCGTTCAATCGCAGCATAAAAAGGATAATAAACTGGTGTCATGAGGATTACCCCATCACCGGGTTGAGTTAGAGCGCGAATAGCGGCAAAAAACGCATAAACTACCCCTGGAGAAGTGAGGATCCAATCGGTTTGGATCTCCCAGTCATGTCTCCGTTTCATCCATCCACAGACGGCTTCCAAATACGAATTGGTAAGGCAAGTATAGCCCAAAATCGTTGTATCAAGATAGGATTTCAACCCTTCGATGATTTGCGGAGGATTTTTAAGCTCCATGTCGGCAACTGAAAATGGAATGACATTCTCAGACACCTTCGGATTCCATTTCTTCATCTGTTCCCACTTGCTGGATCCTGTATTTGCACGATTGATCAGCGTTTCAAAATCATATTTCACGACAAGTGATCCCCCCTGTTTATCGATAATTTGCCCTTGAATTCGTATTAGAAATCAGTCCAGACGTAATTACTGAACTTTGTTTTTTCTGACTGTAGATGGTTTGCCTCCAATACTCAGAATTCACGCTTCCCTCATTCTGTTATTTTTTTGTTAGTTTATCCAAAATTGAGGATGCCATAAGGAAAAGAACCGTTCAAAGAGCGGCTTTTAGCTTATGTTACTTCCAACGGATCTTGGCCTTTTTACGCGGCACGGTACGATAGTATTTTACCTTCGGATAACCCACCGCCATGCAGGTGACGATTTCCTCCCCAGGTCCCATCTCTAAAATCTCTTTGATCGCTTGATCCTTATTGGCAATTCTGACAAAAAAGCCGATAAAGAAAGCCCCTAACCCTTGCGTCACCGCCATGATCTCCATATTTGAAGCGGCCAATCCAGCATCCACTTTATTTTTGGAAACTGTTAAAATTAGCACTGGGGCATTTCGCAAGAGAAAATCTCCTTCATCTAAATTTAAGCCCTGCAAATTATAACCTGCTTCGATTAGCGTTTTCAGCTGCTTCGTGGCTAGCTCTCTTACCCTAGGAACCTCTTTTTGCAGGACAATGTAAGTAACCCCTTGGCTGTTAGAAGCCGTTTCCGTATAGCGACCGGCTTCAATGATTTTTTCAATCTTTTCCCGTTCAACTTCCTTATCCAGATAATGGCGAACAGAACGTCTGAATTTTACCACATTCAAAAAAGTTTCCGGTTCAATGGTAAAGGTTCCCTCTTCAAAGTCCTTAATTTCACTCATATCATCGTTTTCAACACTAACTGCCTTCTGCGGACAGATTGCGATACAATGCCCGCACTTAAAACAGTTTTGATGACGAGCTACCGCTTTTCCCTGGATTAACTCCAGGTCATGGGTTAAACAATCGTTAACACAAAGTTCACAACCGATACACTGGTCCGGTTCGATTTTGATTTTAAACATATTTATCCTCCACTTTACAATATAGCCTCTCGGCATTCGCCGAGGCAGATGGCGCAAGGCTTTGCTTGAACCACCAATATTGAATTCCTCCTACTTTTCGGTAGGGGGATTTCTTTTTTATAAACGGATAACTGGAAATTTACATCTAAAATATTCTCGCGAATAATGTCGAAAACTCTTGACATTTTCTAATCGTCCCCATAATCGCGACGGGAGGAATTATTTTCCTTACTACACGATTTGGGATGATTTGCTTGAAACCTGTTTTGATTCCACATGCAACGTATCAGGATTCTGTAATCCAACGTCTCCGTCAGCATTATTCCGGGAGTATCTTCGTCATTGCTAACGATGATTGGCCTTTGATCATGAAGTTCTGGATGACCGATTTGTCCTCCATCACCACGCTTCTTCAGAATTGTTATGACGCTAAAGGCCCGGAGCCTCGTGATCCAGCTTCTATGCTCCGATCCTTTCTCCTGTTTCTTATGACAAAGCCGGAAATCGGCATAACCGAGTGGATCAACGAAATGGTCCGTGTTCCGTATTACGCGATCATCAGTGGTTTTGAACCGGGGGACATTCCGGGAGTCGGTACGTTCTACGACTTCTTCAAACGGCTTTGGACGACCAGTGGAAACAATCTTAACCCCAAACTGCAGAGGCGTAAAAGCAAGCCTAAGAAAGGAAAGAAGAAGGGTGAAAAGGCACCGACTACCACACCGGGTAAGGTCAAACGTCTGGTTGAGTGGGTAATTCGTCACGCCGCTAAGCCCACTGAATTGCCCTATGATCGCTTGTTTTATTTCTTCCAGACCCATTTCTAAAATCACTTATTGATGGGCACAATTCCTGTTAATTATCTTGAATTTCCAGCTCCATTTGCTAAATATTGTTATTTTCGCCCCCTGAATTCCGAGAGGCTACAGAAGACTTAGGAGGAGATATTACCCCGTTTGAACGCTTGTTTTAAGTTTTATAGATAATCTTTACAAAATGCCCTCCCAAGGTAGCGGTAGATGTCAAGATAGTTGTCGCATTAACCCGAAATTACTTTATCAAGATGGTGACTACTAACAATGGGTCCAACGAAAACAAGTCCGGACGCTCGGCGCTGGCCAGAAGAAACTTTTGTGATCTGCGGATCAAAAAGTCCCTTCAGTCCTTTAGCTTATTTGTTCGTTAGTGTCACTGGGGATGCCAGCACGCATATCCTCAGGCTTCGCCCTCCGGTATCCCGCGTGGCACCCTGACACTTAATACTCACTTCAATCAAATCAATCAAACAGCCTAGGACGCATCAGGTTTAGATTCAATTCGATCCTCAACCTGAGATTTTTCTGGATTAAGCCATACTTCCTTGGGCAAGGACCAGTTCCTTGTTTGACGTGTCCAACGTTCCGGATGACGGGCTTTCGCAGCCTCATAGAGCCTGTGCCGTTTCTCAAGTATCTCTTCACCCTGGCCACTGTGACGCTGGTTTGGTGTAAGGAATTTGATACCACTATGGTGATGGTTAAAGTTGTACCAATGGACGAATTCCTTGACCCATGTTCTGGCATCATTAATCGTCGCGAATCCTCCCATTGGATAGCTTGGACGGTATTTGCAGGTTCGGAAAATGGATTCCGAATAAGGATTGTCATTGCTAACCCTCGGGCGACTCCTAGAAGGTGTAATCCCCAATTGATAGAGTGTTTCCAGCATGGATGCGCCTTTCATCGGGCTACCATTATCGGAATGGAGGACCAAGGGACCTTCTTGTCTGGTAATTTTCTGGGCCATAACTGCCCGCCGAATGAGTTGACTAGCATGCTCTGCCGTTTCTTCGATCCAGACTTCCCATCCGACAATATCTCGGCTATAGATGTCCAGGATGAGGTATAAATAGAAGTAGAGTCCTCTAGCAGGGCCTGGTAAGTAGGTAATATCCCAAGACCACACACGATTAGGTTCGGTAGCACAATGCGTGGATTTAGGCTTGCTCGAAGGTGCCTTACAACGGCCACGATGATTCTGTTCACCCGCTTCGCGCATGACTCGATAGAAGGTTGACTCGGAGGCGATATAAATACCTTGATCTGCAAGAATCGGGACAATCTGACTGGGTGGCAAACTTTGAAAATCAGGTTGGTTGACTATTTCCAGAATATCTTTACATTCCGCATTCGTAAGTTTATTCGCCGGTTCGGGACGCTTTGCCAAGGGTCTCTGATCTGCTTCAGGAGCTCCGTCTTTACACCAGCGTTGCAATGTTCGTACGGATATGCCAATCTCTTCACAAGCGAGCTGTTGACGTGCTCCGCTTGCTACTGCTTCTTCTACCAGCTTAATAATTATGTCGCGATCCGCAGTGCTGGTTAGACTTCCTCGTCCTTTGGTCCCCAAATCGCATTGATGTTTTTTCTTAGAACTAACAGGGCTGCTGTTTCAGCGAGTGCTGACTCTTTCCGCTGGAGTTCCTTCTTAACCTGCTTTAACTCTTTTTCTGTTTCTTTTTCTCGACGTTGTGAGAGGGCTAGTTCCTGAGCCACACCGCCGTTCGCCTGTATGCAGTTGTCCTGCCAGGACTTGACCTGCTCAACATATAAACCTTTCTTACGACAGTATTCTGCGAGTTCGATCTCACTAAGTGTGGATGTCTCAACCACGATGAGATACTTGTCGCGTGTGCTCCACTGCTCACTTTGCTGCTCACCAGCAGGGGCTGCAAATCCCTTTCCCCGTATTTCCTTCCGCCACAACTTTAGAGTTCCCTCTGGGACTCCTGTCTCCTGCTGAATCAAACTAAGAGACTGGTTGTTTGGTGGTAACATCTTTGCAATAATCGAGCTCTTTAACTCTTTGGGATATCTCATGTCGTTTTCCCTCCTGTGTTTCTTTTCAAGGATACTCTTCTTTAGTCCCTACGACAACTATCGTAACACAGGGGGAAAACAAAAAAATTTATCTACATTTGGACAGCTTCTATGGCTACTTTTGGACATCATACCCCATCAATCTATGGACGTTAAACCTCGTCAATAACAACTGTTTGCGCTAGCGCAAACAGTATAACCATATTTATCTTTTCTTATTCTTCTTTTTATGTTAAATTTCTATAAAGAAGGATTTTAAAGGGAGAACCAATTACAATGAATACCCTATATGCAATTGATTTGTTTTCCGGTGCAGGTGGCATAACTCAAGCTTTGAAAAATTCAGGTTTTAATGTACGTTTAGCTATAGAAATGAATCCCGTATTCACGAAGTCATACCGACTTAACCATTGTCGGGCTGAGATGGGTGAGAAGGATTATATTATTGAAAGAAATATTTTGGAAGTTACTAAGGAGGATATAGAAGATCTTGCTTCTGACCTCCTTGGAGGTCAGCTCGATCTGCTTGCAGGTTGCCCTCCTTGTCAAGGATTTTCAAGGCAAATGGTATTTAAAAAAAAGGTGATGGATCCTAGAAATTATTTAGCCTTTGAGTACCTCAGATTTGTGAAGATGTTTAGACCCAAGTATATCTTTTTGGAGAACGTTCCTGGATTCGGTGAAAATAAGGTAATTTGGCCAAGACTAAAAGAGTCATTACAGAAAAAAACTGATGACGGTATTTCATATAAGTTAAAATTCGGACGTATTGACGCAGCTGATCTTGGGGTGCCTCAAAGAAGAAATAGATTTGTTCTCGTAGGTAAAAGGCTAGATATTTGCAAGAACACTGATCTCCGTGACACCTCTGAAGTACCTTTCCCAGAGCTTAAATATAAGGATAATCATGTAACACTAGAAGATTATTTTAAACAGTTCAACCTCCCCAAGCCACTTCCTTTACGGGAAGCGCCTAATGATCAGCTACATAAATATTCCCATTTAGGTAACCTCAATCTACTTCGATTGCAGCATACCCCTCCCGGGAAAGGCCGTGAAAGCTGGCCCGAGAAAGTTACTGTAAACGGGGAAAATATACGTTTAAAGCTAAAGTGTCATGATAATAACCCCGGGTACAGAGATGTATATGGTCGGATGGATTGGAAATCAGTTGCCCCTACGCTAACTGGCGGATGTTTAAATATTTCAAAAGGACGTTTTGCTTACCCTACCGAAGATCGCCCTATAACTGCACGCGAAGCGGCGCTCATTCAAACTTTTCCACCGGACTATAAATTCGCAGGTACTTGGACAGATATTGCTCTTCAGATTGGTAATGCTGTACCAGTTAAAATGGGTCAAGCCTTTTTCGACGAAATAGTAAAAGACATACAAAAAGCAAGGGATTAACATCCCTGCTTTTTGTATGTACATGACGTCTAAAATCCATTGCTGATTTTCATTACGATTCAATTAAAACCTTTCCTTTACTAAATTCTCATCTTTAATAATGCCCTATTATTAAACACACGAAAAATAGAATTAGCTCGCCAATCATATTCCAGTCGTAAAAAATGAATCCTTATTTGCAGAGTAACCTGGCTTTATTTCCGAAAGTGTATCAGATGAACTTATCGCCTTAATGTATTTATTGATTACTCTCCCGTCTTTTTATTCATAGATCGTCGCTCGATCAACCACTCGCTAAAAAAGCCTGCCAGTTCGTTCTTCAATGTTCCAATTACCAATCCTCTATCGAGAAAAACGTTAAATTCCTCGCAACTAGTCTCAGGAAGTAACGTACATGCATGACATGCTGCTAAATTTAAGGATTCCCGACCTTGCCCATGACTTTGGATGCAAACTGGATCATTGGAGCACCATTTAGCTGTTTCAAGTGCTTTAAAAAAGGTACGCGGTAAACAATCACTCCGGCCCTGACGGACAAGTCCACCTAGCGTCCCTTCAGAGTCTCCACTTGCCGTGTAAATTAAAATACCTGACATGATATAGTCCTCAGTTGGAAGATTACAATAAATTCGTTCACGCAATGATGCAGCAGTATACCCACATTCAAAGCTCAATTGACGAATTAATAAATGAGAAAGCGTATGCAATAAAATGAATTTAGAAGAAATTTCTCGAGCCAAAAACTGACCTTGGTATGAAGAACTATATTGTTCATTTAAGATCGCTGATCGATCTCCTGAGTCGGACGTTTTTAATGACCATTGGTTAATTTCTTCATCATCAAATTCCAGGAAAATTCCTTCCCCCCTTACCTCATATCCCGGATACCAATTGCTCTCCGGCTCTTTTACACTAATAAGCCCATTTCCGCCCTCGGTCTGATCTTTCATAATATATACATCGGGTGGATTAAGTCTGCTAAATGCTGTCAAAACGCGGACTTCACGGACTTTATGAACCAAGGCAACTCTTTTTAAACCTGGAATATGATACAAGTCGACACACTGCTCTTCGCGTACGAAATCGGATCCGTCGAAGGTCTCTGCTGAAATAGCTCCCGTTAATGCATCGTATTCTTCATTACGATATCTCTGGCTGGTCATTAATTCATTATCACTGTCGCTGTTTTTTTCAAATAATTTTCGTTCTAAAATACGTTTGACTGCCAAAGGATCTCGCGCAATTTGCTTAGCAATTTCATTGGCCCACTTGTCCAATCGTGCCCTAATTTTCGATTCCTTTTCGTCAGGCTCATAATCATTAATAATGGTAAGGCACTCAGCGTATCGTTTGGAATTCTCTATACTGGTATTGATTAAGTCCGAGTAGGGTGGGATTACCAGCGAACTAACTACTTTAGGAAAGTAAATTTTGGATGCACCTCGTTGGACGGCTTGCGGAGTACATCCACAGGGAACATGTTGGTTTTTCCATGGCATAAACCCGCTACAGGTATAATTATTCCCCAGTCTTTCCATCGCATCCTTATCAAAAGAACCAAATAATGTTGCTTTTGCTTTGCAGGAGTCGCAACGTATTACTAATCCTTCCAAGCCTGCTGTCGTGTTTGCTCCCGTCTCGAATTTAAGTATAGGATTATTGCACAGCGGTTTTGCACCGCCCATGTTCTTTTCGTGTGCCCATTCGACCCATGGGAAGTCGTCGATATGACCATTCTTACATGCAACAACAATACGAGCAGGTACAAGATCCGTCTTACAGTCAAGACATCGTGGTCGTTTCATATGTGGATCTTTTTCCTTCTTCTTTGAAGTAGCTTTCCGCCGGTATTCTATGATCCATTCCTTTAGCGGTTGAAATCGCCTGCATCTTGGGCAAAAATACCATTGAGGGAAACGCGTATAAGTAATGCCCTTAGGATATTCGTCTTTACCTCCTGGCATTCCAAAGAAATCCACGCCAAGAATGCGCTCCAGCCTTTCATCGTGAATGTGAACAATGCTTTCATCCCATAATTCAGGAGTTGTCGTCATTAACGTCTGATCAACAAAGTCCACCATGGCTCCCACTCCGTACTCCATAACGGCTTGTCCAGAACGAATATTATGTGTGATTTTGTTTAATGGAACAAAGTCCTTAGCAATCGGTATATCCATTACTCTTCATCCCCCCAAACGACAATCCTAGCGGCCGCAACGTTATCTACATTGCGCATAGAAGTTAATGTTTCGTGCTCACCGTCAGATCCTATACTTCCATATGGTTTTAGTAGCCGCTTTGTACCTTCGACTGGGCCTTTCATCATGTTTTTCTCGCCATATAAGAAATTTTCCCCATCCAGTCCATTCACTTTATCTTTCCAATCTTTCCAAAAGGTTCGAATCTCGTTGAGTATCTCATTACTCTCACTAGCCAAAGCAAAATCAGAACTATTGCGGATCGACTCTACGCGATTAATAATGATTTCTTCAATCTCATCCAGTATCTCTTGTTGCGGCGGGAAATATTGTGCGTCAGTATCACGAGTAAGACCATACCGATGACGTAGTAAACTTACCAGTATTGCATGCAAAGCTCGTTCTCGTGCGGGCTTGGAAAATGGTGTAACACTAGTTGGCTCTACAAAACGATAGAATGATTCATGGTAAGGCTTAAACTGTTCATAATGAGAACGATCACGGCTCTTAGCTCCATCATATAAAACACACGCTAGTCCAGGATAACTTCTACCGATACGGCTAGATGCTTGGATATACTCACTTGTCAATTTGGGTTGCCCAACGATGAGCATTAAGTTGAGTCTGGCCACGTCAACACCTACTGATATCATGTTTGATGCCAAGAGTACATTGATAGGATAGGTTTTATTTTCTTGGTTTTCTTGAGAGTATTCAAGACGTTCTAACTTGTCCAAAGTCTCATTTAATTGTGTAGACGATACGCGGCTAGTCAATTCGTCGGCCGATCCTATAAGACGATGTCGAGAGCCAATACGATTCCCCATACGTATCATAAAATCTTTTACATCATCATCCACCATAGAGCTGCATTTTCCTAAATCACGAATACTGTTAAAGTAGACGGCAAGTGTCCAGAACTTGTCTTTAACTTCGTCTGGAAAATCCAACTTATATACGCGTTGCAATAGTGTCGCGATCATTCGGACTTCCATCATCGCCTTGGTTTTTCCCGATGACATAATACCTACATACGTTCTTCCAGGTTTTTTATTTACATCTGCTTCTCTAGCGAAAAAGGAATCGCCGGCATCGATACCAGATGGCGGAAATTGACGAACATCCCGATTAAAGAGATTTCTGCATTGAGCTTTTGCACTACGGATTGTTGCTGTAGACGCAATGATTTTCGGTCTAACGCCTTTTGCGCTGCAAAGGGCATCAATGGCGGTTTCATATATCCCCACCACGGTGCCAAGTGGGCCGGATATCAAATGTAATTCATCCTGAATAATTAGTTCAGGGGCACGATTTTCTGAATCGGCTGCAAAAAACCTTCCAACGAGGCCTTTCCAAGCAACCATTGCGAATTTATCGACGGTTCCAAACAATAGTGTTGGTGGCTTATCATATAATTCTTCATCTACTACTTGTATAGGCAGACTTTTCTTGAACTTGCAGCCTTCTTGAGTACATTGCAGATAGAAATGTTTATTATCTGCCATCATATATCCCCAATTACCCACTAAGCGTTGGGATTGATTACTTATCTCTACATCACGAACAAGCTTAGTGCCACACCATGGACATTTGAGCATTTGAAATTTATTATAGATATCTTTTGTATATTTTAAATCATCTTTTCCAGCTTTCATCAGTTTATTTAAACACTTTTTCGCATCATCATTACGATTAGGAGTATGTTTACTACCAATCCATAACCCTATTGTGATAGGTTCCCTGCCCAATGAATACATAGGGTAACTAGGCTTCGGTTGTTTGCTTCCTAGACGAATTGCTTCGCATGCACATATTAGTGTGCCTGCACGAATAAATTGTTGTGCAGCCAATAAGCGAAGTGTATAACGCATGATCACGGTGGTACCCATGTAAGTATCAGAATATATTAAGCGCCGATAAAAAATGGTAAACGCAGTTAGTCCTAAATATGCTTCGGTTTTCCCCCCACCAGTTGGGAACCATATTAAATCTACCAAATCACGCTCGGGCGCATTAGGTTCTACTATTGATCTTATGCTTATTAATATAAAAGCTAGTTGAAATGGCCGCCAAAAGTGTTCGTCTGATTCATTATAATAGTCTAATGTTGCAAGCCGATTTTGTAATTCTTTATCACCAGGATAACTATCTTTTTTTTGTATGTCTGTGTGAATACGTTGCATTAGCATCGAGCGATTGACTAGCTGAAAAGCAATATATGCCGTCTCGTTAGATTGCAATAACTCTATACCATGATACATACGCAACAACAATTCTTTACAGTTAGAAATATGTCGAATCGCTGTTTCCCTGAATATCTCATCAATTTCTGATGTTTTATTGGATATATCTGCAATCCACGCACCATATTCATCTATAAACTTTCTCATTACTTCCAGTTTTTCAGATTTGGGTGATTCATCCAAATCTGAAAGATACTTCATCGAAAAACTATGTTTAGAAATATTGCGATCCGCCAAGTCGAAATCCATTTGCGGAACGATTCCTACAGGGAGAAACTCAGTCCATATTTCTCCATTACCAGCCTGGTCTACATTCCAATTCGTGGCAACGCCGTGCCCAGATGCATAAATCTTGTTATCACGATACAACAATGCTAATGATTTTTCTTCTATGTCCTCTTGTGCCTGGTTGCTGGTACTGTACTGCTCGAATGTAAGTCCAGGATTATCGGTCGAAAGAAACCGTATTTCGGGTTGGAAGATAGAGTTCATTCCATTATAAGAACCCGTTTCAGTGTTAACTAATATTACGGTTATAGCATAAATACCATTGCCGTAATTTCGTCTCAAAACAGTCAACTTACCAAGTTTTTCGAGTATTTCGTTGGATTCGTCAAAATCGCCGTCTGAGAAGGGAACTTCAAGTTCAAAAGAATGTGGTTCTCGCACAAAACCACGTTTGCCGCATTGATCAGCTAATTTATACAAAGCATTTTTCATTTCCACATCTTCTAATTTATCTGCTTCTTTTAGTCGCCATATGTCACGTTTACTAATTTTTGATCTTAGCTTCATAAAACCATCTTGAAGATAGACATACTCTCCCATAGGGCCCTTTTCAATAGCTTCTGTGGATTCTGAACTATCATATCTATAGCAACAGTCCGTATATGTTGATCGCCGATAAGTACCTAAAGATACATTAAAACGAAGTGATGATACTTCTCCATGAACAAAAAAAGTCATTCCCATTGAAGATGGCATGTTTTGGTTGGAAAGATTTATCTCCTCATCAATTGAATTGGTATCATTGTCATCCGCGGAATTCTCACCATATCTTTTTTTTGTTGATTGAATCGGTTGTTCTTTTATAGTCAGATCAACCGAAATCTCTTCGGAAATATCCTCTTCGTTCTCGACTCGCGACTCGACCACTTCATCGTTATCTAATTTCTGCTTAATTTCTTGAGGAAATAAAATACCTACAGAATATCTTACTTCAGGTTGATCAGTTATAATCTCATGCTCCATATCCGGTAAAGAGTTTTCCGAACCAGGTCCCATCATCTCTTTTCGAATATCTTCTAGAAGCATATCTCTTGCTGTAAAATGCTCAGTTAAATCAATCATAAAATACTTCATCCCCCATTTTGTTACTCCGAAAGCGGTTTGTTGGAAATATTAACTGGAACTATTGTGACATGATCGACTATCGTGTCTATTTGTAGAATAAGAGCTATCTGTGATACGTCACCCATGACAGATGCGATTAAATCATCAACCTTACCATTGCTCTTAGCACCAACCGCTTGCATAATACACTTTTCAAGATGTTTTAATGCTCTCACCCTCAATGAACGAACTTCCTCACATGCCCTACAAAAGGCGCTGGGATCAGACAACATCTCATTATCATTTGTTAACACAGCAATTGTTTGATAAGAATCAGAGTCTCGAGGTCCCACTATACGACTATCCTCATCCAGCCAGGATCGTATAGTAACTTCGTGCTTATCCTTACCAATTCTGTGCATTCTTTGGGACACTTCTCGATATGACAGCGCATTGCTCTTCATAAATGTGCTTAATGTAGTTTTCCAGTAGGTAGCCTTTCGAAAATATTCACCGTACTTCTGTTCGAACCTATAATCCGTATGCATCTGGTTTATAATTTTATTTACAATATCTTTCGAGTCATCATCATTTTGAGTAAAAACTATTTCATCCCCTGCGTCCAACGCAGATACATCAACTTCAATAACTTCGTTCTTTAACCTATCAAATACATATGGTTTATACCCTTTTGTAAACATAGCCCGTTCACCAGTTTCGAATAAAGCGGTTCTCACGGTCTCAACCCGTTGACACGTTGACGAGTCATTTAAAGGATATGATCCAACTCCACTCCTAATAGTTGCAGCTGTTATAAATTTTTCAAGGTCTATAATCCCAACGGATTCGTCCGAAATATCTTGATTTATTAAAGTGAAATTGTTATTTATTTCATGTTCAAATTTGATGGCATTTAATCTATCAATAGCCTCTATTCTTTTTATATTATTTCGCTCCATTAGCCGAAATAGTCCAGTTTCTGACGGATAGCATATCACCTCGGTCACTGTAGAATTTGTATTGGTAAATGCATTGAATCGTTTACCCTCGAATACGCCACAACATATAACTCCATCATACAATTTAACATTGTCAAAACGCGTGGGGGTATAGAATTTGCAGTCTTTCAAAACTGACTTTTCGCCTGGGGTTAAGCTTTCTGTGAAAGCATCAATGAAATACTGTTTAGGAACTACAATTGCATAATTCTGATGCTTATACCAACTGACTTCAAACAAGCGGTTCTTAAGCCATGCATACTTTGGATTGTCGGAATATAAATATTTCCGCAAAGAAAGTAACGTGTCAATCACATTCAATATGTCGTTTTCAAGTGAAATAACGGAGTTCTTTGTCAATAAGCTTTCTCCTACTGAGCGCAAGTGTCCAATTTCTTCGAGCGGCATTATACCTGTTACTTTACCGTTCTCCACCAATCGTTCAAGAGTGCGTATCGGAAAACATGCCCGTTCAAACAGATTCAACAAACTATATGATCGACTAATAAAATAGTCCTTATCATCACAATCTTCCGTATTATTTTTAATTATTTGTAAAAGCTTGCGACATTTAATGGGCATATCGTCAGGAAAAGGTGAGCAGACCATCGCTTGATCCGTCTGCTTATCAATCTGATTACCGATCATTTTATATTGGATACTAATACAATCACTTGCATTTGAAAGGTCGGGAGGCGAGAATAAATCCGCCACTTTTGAGATCAAAGCCTCTTCACTCCAAGCAAACACTCTTGTTTGAGGAAATAGCGATAAACACTCATCAATAGATCCATAAGCATAACCTGCTAGCATTATTACATCATGAATGAAAGAACAGTTCATGATGTCCGATAATTCTGATGGTGATGCTCCAATGAGATCATAGCCATTGATAATTACGGTTCGTATTGAATGTTCTTCATCGTCATAGATTAAATCTCTTGCCGTTGAAATACGCGAAGTGAATTTTATCACTGGCTCAAGCTTTGCGGAGTTACCAGAATAGGAGTGAATCGAATCACAGCTTGAATAATAAGCCATTGGAAAAAGATCCTTAAGTTTGACACTACCGCATAAATTGCATACCAATTGAAGGGATTCGGCTATAGCATCTGCTTCTGATTTTTGGCACAAAACTAGTATTGATGATTCTGTTACATTCTTTATGCTGTCAGGACTAACCCCAAACACCTGACCAAGAGCTTCACTACGAGAGGTCTTACTCTTCTTGTTGATTCCCTTGGAAAGGGTTTTGGCATTACCAAGATAAGGACTAATTTTATATCCATTGGATAATGGGACATAACGACTAAGCCCATTAAATACCATATGTATCTTTAACTCACCATTGATTTCAGTAAGTCCTTTATATATACCGCGATTACGTTCATATAAGATCTTAGCGTCATCTTTTAGGCTATCTAATAACGATGTTTGGTTTAACAAAACATCTTGCGTATAACAAGCGAATACCGCTGCAATAACACACTCAACTAAAAGCGCGTTAGATCCTGGATGTACAATGAGGTTTCTACTGCTCTCTCCTATAAGTATTTCTGATAAAATATTATAATTTTGCTCATTAAACTTAGTGTGTGTGAAGCATTTACTTGCATACTCAAATTTGGATTGTATAATAGCTTGCGTTAAGTTTTCAGCATTTAGGTATCTTTCCATGTTTAATCACCTTTTGTACATTAGTTACCGTCCCAAATAAACATTAGTTTCGATTTATCAAACTGATACTTCAATCTACATGGAGAAGCATTTTCTAAATCATCAGATAATTCACTTCTAACTACTACTTTCCACATCTTCCCTACATTTCCTTCCAAGAGTGCAGAAATATTCCTAGAAAGAACATAAAAAGACAACTATCCAAAAAAAATCTAGCAAAATAATTTTAGTGGCCAACCCCGCACATATCCCTACCACCCAATTTGGCTAGACTTTTTTGCGGGGTTAGGCCAGAGTCCCGCCAATAACGGTCCGAACTGGATGCGCTATCTTTAATGATAGGATACGCAAGCATAAAATAGTCCCCACCTTGTAAGATAGATATAGGGTTAAGGTTTCAAAACCAACCCGAACGTTCCTTGACAACTTACTTCTTAATGTTCTGATGAATTAGTTGATACGCTAAATCTCTATCACTAAATATCATGCTATAATCGTTTTTGTCAGAG
>NZ_DATLJA010000028.1:0-38482 GCF_035539115.1 Desulfitobacterium sp.
AGCCCAAGAACGGGGGGCACTCGAAGGAATTTGTCTGAACTCTCAGGGGTATATCGCTGAGGGTTCGATGAGTAATCTTTTCTTTATTCTCAACGGAATCTTATATACTCCAGCTCTCAGTTCAGGATGTTTGCCTGGAACGCGTCGCTTTATGGTGTTGGAATGTGCACGTTCCCTCGGAATCCCATACCAAGAAGGGGAGTTTCTGCCACGACTCTTAGAACAGGCCCAAGAAATCTTTTTGACCAATGCCCTCATGGGTATCCTACCCGTAAAGCAGATTGAAAACTGGCCAATACTGACTCGCTTTCAGTCTCCGAATTCTTTAACTGCACATATTAGCAAGGCATATACCGCATATCTACAGTCCCAGAGTCAGGGCGGGAATCTTCTACCTTAAATTTTTTGTTAACTATGTTTCTCGCTGAATCCACTAGCACTTACGAGATCTTTGATCGTCATATTCTTAGCGATCCTGGTTCGACGAATGCGAGAACCTACTGTATTCCCAGCCAGAGTGTGAACTGCACGCGTGTGCATGTAGCTGCCACGAATTGTTTAATTTTGCAATTGACTTCAGGAAGTAGGAAGTTTTTTAAAGTGCTGTTTTTAAATGAATATAGCCCACACCCCGATGTACAACCTTCCGAAGCTTATCGCTTGGGTAGAAAAAAACATTGTTCAGAAAGAATACAATTGCGGATATATTCAGGGACATCTCCAAAGACTTAGAAAACAACTGGAACCAGTTTATTCAGCGGTATTTTACTGAATTGAACAAACAAAATGACAAGTGCCAGGTCCGATATGGACGCTGGCACTTGTCTTATAAATATTCGTTTTTGAGAATGTGTTCGTACCTAAAAATATCTATAGATCAAGTTGAAAAGTTAAACGATAACTTGAGAAACGGAAAAAGTTATATTGTTTTCTTTTTTGAGCTCTATTTTTATTACTTATTTTTCCCCTGCGTATTCTTTACATTTTATTTACACCTAAATCGGTATTATTTACATCCCTTTTACAGATAAATAACCTATTATGAATTTGCTGCAGAGTACCAACAATTGATGCGAGGGAGGGCTTATAATGATTGATTTATGGTTAGGTGCATTGGTCACAATAGGACTGTTAGCTTATTTAGGATATTCATTACTAAACGCAGAACAATTGTAAGGCCAATAATATTTAAAGTCTGCTCGATCAGATGGAGGACAAAAAATGAAAAGTACAGATTTTATCCAAATGATTCTTTTTATTGTCTTGCTTACGGTGCTTGCTCTACCGATGGGACGTTATATTGCTAAGGTTTTTAGCAGGGAAAAGACCTTCATGGACCCCCTCGTAAGGCCTATTGAAAAAATGATTTATCGTTTAACAGGAACGAATGCAGAGCAAGAAATGGGATGGAAACAATATGCAATTTCCCTTCTTATTTTCAATGCTTGGGGAATTCTTTTCCTGTTTCTTCTGCAACTTCTTCAGGGACATTTGCCCTTGAATCCCCAAGGCTTTGGCGCTGTTAAGCCAGATCTGGCGTTTAATACTGCCGCTAGTTTTGTAGCGAATACGAACTGGCAGGCGTATTCTGGTGAGTCAACACTAAGCTATTTAACTCAAATGGTCGGCCTAACGGTTCAGAACTTTGTTTCAGCGGCCACCGGTCTTGCCACGGTTATTGCCTTAACAAGGGGCTTAGCCAGAAAAACCGCGAATACCATCGGTAACTTTTGGGTCGACTTAACTCGTTCGGTTTTATGGATCTTACTTCCGTTATCCATTTTAGTTGCACTGGTCTTTACCCAACAAGGGGTGATCCAAAATCTGAGTTCGTATTTAAATCTGACGACTCTTGAGGGTGGAAAACAAACGATCGCTATGGGGCCTGTTGCTTCCCAAGAAGCCATTAAATTAATAGGAACTAACGGGGGTGGTTTTTTCAATGCCAACTCAGCTCATCCGTTTGAAAATCCTACCCCATTAACTAATTTTCTGCAGATGCTATCCATCTTAATTATTCCAGCGTCTTTACCCTTTGCTTATGGACGAATGGTTGGGAATATTAAACAAGGACGAGTGATCTTTGCAGCCATGCTTCTCCTCTTTATCATCTTTCTAGGGGTTACTTATAGTAGTGAGATTTACGGGAATCCTCAAGTGGCGTCACTAGGCGTTAGCGGTCCTTCAGCGATGGAAGGAAAGGAAGTCCGATTTGGTATTACTAACTCGGCCCTTTTCGCTACTGTCACGACAGCGGCCTCATGCGGGGCAGTTAATGCGATGCACGATAGTCTTACTCCTCTGGGAGGTCTGATTCCCATGCTTCAGATGATGTTAGGAGAGATTGTTTTTGGCGGAGTTGGTTCTGGACTCTACGGAATGCTGGCCTTCGTCATTCTGACGGTATTTATTGTAGGGTTAATGGTTGGACGAACCCCAGAGTATTTAGGTAAGAAAGTAGAATCTCAAGAAATGAAGATGGCTACCTTAGTAATCCTCGTTCCCGCCGTAACTATTTTAGTCGGAAGCGCAATTGCCAGCGTGACCCAGGCCGGAACTTCATCGATTCTAAATCCGGGTCCACATGGTTTAAGTGAGATTATTTACGCCTTTACGTCTGGTGCTGAGAATAATGGCAGCGCCTTTGCTGGACTGAATGTGAATACCCCTTTTTATAATATTGCGATCGGCCTTGCCATTCTCATCGGACGTTTTGGGATTATCCTTCCGATGTTGGCTATCGCCGGAAGTATGGTGACCAAAAAAGTCACCCCTGTGGGTTCGGGGACCTTTCAGACGACGGGTGCACTTTTCGCAGGACTACTGGCAGGGGTCGCGATCGTGGTAGGGGCTTTAACGTTCTTCCCCGCGCTCGCTTTGGGACCGATTGTTGAGCAGCTTTTGATGCTTAAAATGTAAACAGGAGCAAGGTTGGAGGCCTGTATTAATGCAAGAAAATACGAATAAAGAAGTTAAAAATAAAACGGGCGGGTTCACCTCGGCCATGTTAATGGAAGCCATCAAAGACGCCTTTCGTAAACTCAATCCAAGTTTTATGTGGCGTAATCCGGTGATGTTCGTGGTCGAAGTAGTGGCGGTCTTAAGTACATTTTTTGTCTTGCGAGATTTAATCTTGGGAGCAAAGACTCTGCGCTTCAATGGACAGATTGCCTTCTGGTTATGGATCACCGTGCTGTTTGCTAATTTTGCGGAGGCTTTAGCTGAAGGTCGTGGAAAGGCGCAAGCTTCGGCTCTTCGACGGACGCGAAGTGAGACTATAGCGAAAAAATGGGATGGAGAAAAGGTGGTCAATGTTCCTGCCCCAGAACTCCGGAAAGGTGACATCGTTTTAGTGGAAGCCGGGGAGATCATTTCCGGTGATGGTGAAGTCATCGAAGGCATTGCTTCAGTTGATGAAAGCGCAGTGACGGGCGAATCAGCTCCAGTTATTCGGGAGTCAGGTGGGGATCGTAGTTCTGTTACCGGCGGCACAAAAGTCTTATCGGATTGGATTAAAGTTCAGGTAACTGCTAATCCAGGGGAAACGTTTCTCGATCGGATGATTCATTTAGTAGAAGGAGCTAAAAGGCAAAAGACGCCGAATGAAATTGCGTTAACCATTTTGCTTCTGGGTTTAACCATCATCTTTCTGTTAGCGGTTGCAACACTAGAACCTTTCGCCATTTACTCTGGAACCTTTGTATCAGTCCCCGTACTCGCAGCACTCCTTGTTTGCCTTATTCCTACGACGATTGGAGGGCTGTTAAGTGCCATCGGCATAGCGGGTATGGATCGCTTGCTCAAACGTAACGTACTCGCGATGTCGGGTCGTGCCGTTGAGGCGGCTGGGGATGTCGATGTGTTATTACTGGATAAGACAGGAACGATAACACTTGGGAATCGTATGGCTACGGAATTTATTCCTCCGTCGGGCGTACCTATAGAAAAACTGGCTGACGCCGCCCAAATCTCATCCTTGGCCGATGAAACCCCAGAAGGACGGAGTATCGTTGTTCTTGCGAAAGAAAAATACAATTTAAGAGAAAGAGACATCCAAAGTTTAGGGGCAACTTTTATTCCGTTCAGTGCACAAACACGTATGAGCGGTGTCAACCTTAAAGACCGTGAAATTCGCAAGGGGGCAGCCGATGCCATTGAGAAATATGTGAGAGAACAAGGTGGAATCATGCACCCTGACGTAAGAACAGCAGTCGAAGAGATTGCCAAAAAGGGTGGGACACCTCTCGTGGTAGCCGAAGGGGCACAAGCCTTAGGGGTAATCTATCTTAAAGATGTCGTTAAGGGTGGTATTAAAGAGCGTTTTTCCCAGCTCCGAAAAATGGGCATCAAAACAGTCATGATCACCGGGGACAACCCCTTGACGGCTGCTGCTATCGCAGCAGAAGCAGGTGTTGATGATTTTCTTGCTGAGGCGACACCGGAAGCAAAGCTTAAGCTCATTCGCGAGTACCAAGGTAAAGGACATCTCGTTGCGATGACGGGTGATGGAACGAATGATGCTCCTGCCCTGGCTCAAGCCGATGTTGGAGTTGCAATGAACAGTGGCACCCAAGCTGCGAAAGAAGCGGGTAATATGGTGGACTTGGATAGTAACCCGACGAAGCTTATTGAAGTCGTGGAAATCGGGAAACAGCTTCTCATGACCCGGGGTTCTTTGACTACCTTTAGTATCGCGAACGATATCGCCAAATATTTTGCGATTATTCCTGCTTTGTTTTTGGCGACGTATCCTCAACTCAAAATTCTAAATATCATGCATTTAGCAACATCACAAAGCGCAATTCTTTCAGCGATAATATTTAATGCTTTGATTATCGTCGCCTTAGTTCCTCTCGCTTTACGCGGAGTGAAGTATCGACCCCTTGGAGCAAATATTATTCTGCGCAGAAATCTTCTTCTTTATGGCTTGGGGGGATTGATTGTTCCTTTTATCGGTATAAAACTCATTGATTTAATCATCGTTGCACTAGGATTGGCTTAAGAGGGTGTAATCGAACCTAGATATTTCTTGTACACGAGAAAGGATGTAAAATATGCTTAAACAATGGAGCAGAGGGCTTATGATGATTATTGTGATGACATTGTTAACAGGCATTGCCTATCCCTTAGTTACGACGGGTCTAGCTCAACTTCTCTTTTCCCATCAAGCCAACGGATCGCTTCTCTATAAAAATGGGCAGGCTGTTGGGTCAATGCTTATTGGACAAAATTTTAATGATCCGAGATATTTTCATCCAAGGCCATCTGCTGCCGGTCAAAACGGATATGATGCTACGGCATCCGGAGGGTCTAATCTCGGGCCCACGAATGACGTTTTATTAAACCAAATTAGTCAACGAGTGGAGACTCGGCGCAGAGAGAATGGTCTCTCGGAAAATCAAGCGGTGCCGTCTGATCTTGTGACCACTTCAGCAAGTGGCTTAGATCCTGATATCACACCAGAAGCCGCAATGCTCCAGATTCCAAGAATAGCGAAAGAACGAAGTTTAGCGGAAGAGACGGTTCATGCGTGGGTGCAGAAAAATATAACACCGAGAGAATTAGGCCTTTTCGGTGAACCTCGGGTCAATGTTTTGCAGTTAAACATGGGCTTAGATCGATTAAAGTAGTATATATAACAGGGACCAAACGTTCTCAGACCGATTTTTGAACGTTTGGTCGATTTGCTTTTTGTTTATACTCGATGAGACATCGAATCTCATTTACTGCTGAAGGAGTCGATACGCTTTGCCAAAGGAAGAAAAACGAACCAATCCCGATGATTTGTTAGCCGATATTGAAAAAGAGAGTAAAGGTAAATTCACGGTTTTCTTAGGTGCGGCAGCTGGAGTAGGCAAGACCTTTGGAATGCTTGAAGTGGCGAGAGATAAACTATCAGAAGGAGTAGATCTTGTCGCCGGTTGGATTGAACCCCATGACCGGCCAGAAACAGCAAACCTGATGGTAGGTGTGCCAATAATTGCGCCCCGGGAGATTGAATATCGCCATCGGAAACTTAAAGAAATGGACTTAGATGCTATCCTCAAGCGAAAGCCCCAAATAGTATTGGTCGATGAACTGGCTCATACTAACGTACCTGGGTCACGTCATACCAAGCGGTATCAAGATGTAGAGGAGTTATTAGAGGCAGGAATAGACGTTTATGCAACGCTCAATATTCAACATGTCGAAAGTTATAATGATATCATTGCTCAAATAACGGGTGTGAAGGTTCGCGAGACTATTCCCGACTCGATTTTGGAAAATGCCAGGATTCAACTCATTGATATTCCACCTGAGGAACTTATTCAACGATTAAAGGAAGGAAAAGTTTATGTTCCTAACCAAGCGGTTAAAGCTTTAAATAAGTTTTTTCGGCCCGGAAATATCAACGCTTTACGTGAAATCTCCATGCGATTTGCAGCGCAACGAGTAGACCGTCAGATGGAAACTTATATGCGAATGCATGGGATTGCGGGGCCTTGGCCAGCAGGCGAGAGGGTTATGGTTTGTATAAGTTCAAGTCCATTTTCTGAACAGTTGATACGCATTGCCAGGCGGACTGCTGAAGGAATTAAGGCACAACTGCTTGCGGTTTATGTTGATACACCAAAGAAAGGTTCATTAAAGGAAAAGGCAAAAGATCAACTCAGTAAAAACTTACATCTGGCCCAAGAACTTGAAGCAGAGATTATTTCTTTGAATGGGGAGGATATTGCCGAAGAACTCTTAGAAATTGCGCAGAAAAGAAATGTTACCCAAATTATTATTGGCAAGCCAGGAAAACTCAGTTTGCGTGAAAGGCTGACCGGATCAATCGTCGATAAGGTTGTGAGACAAAGCCAGAATATTAGCGTACATGTCATACCGGGAAACACTCAAAGGGTGGAAGGTCAACGAAACCCTAAAGGAAGTTTCAAAAGGCCGACCCATCTTCTGCCTTACGTAGAAATAATCGGCCTTATCGTTCTTATTACTTTAATTGGTTGGACTTGGGAATCCTATCTAGGACTCGTAAATATGGCGATGCTTTTTCTCCTTCCTGTTTTATATGGTGCAGTAAGATGGGGGCTGAGTGCCGGAATCCTTTCAGCCATAATGGCAATTATTTTCTATGATTTTTTTGTGGTTCCACCGGTGCTTAGTTTTACAATTTTTGATTTACGCTACGTGATCAGTTTTTCAATTTACCTGCTGGTAGGGAGCTATACGGGTAATCTTTCCTCTCGGCTAAGAGAGCAAATTTATAATTCACGTAAACGCGAGGCTCAGACCAATGCACTCTATTCACTCAGTCGTGAAATTGCAGCCGTATCGGAATTAGATACGGTTTTGGACAGTGTGGTGAAAAAAGTAACAGAGATTTCCGATGGACAAGTCGTTATCCTCTTACCCGATGATAATCGGAAATTACGGGTGCGTGCTTCTTCCACCGATGAACATTTGTGGGATGAAAGTGAAAGAGCAGTTGCTACTTGGGTTTTTGAGCATAAGCAAATCGCTGGAAAAGGAACGGATACGTTAGGAGGTGCCGAGGGAAGATATATCCCCTTAGACTCAGAACAAGGAACTTGTGGAGTATTGGGAATTATGTCTAAGAATAAAGAGCGATATCTTCAACCCGAACAGCAACGTTTGCTTGAAGCGTTTGCCAGTTTGACGGCTTTAGCAGTTACTCGGATTTCCTTGGTCGAGAAGGCACGTGAAGTGCAACTGTTAAGCGAATCGGATAAACTACGAACGGCTTTACTGAATTCAATTTCTCACGATCTCCGAACTCCTTTGGCCTCGATGATTGGAGCCGTGACCAGTTTATTAGAAGATAACCACCTTTATGATGAAGTTTCTCGGAATGATTTGCTCCAAACGATTCTGCAAGGGGCTATGCGTATGAATCGTTTAGTTAATAATCTTTTGGATATGGCCCGTTTAGAAAGTGGTATGTTAAAACTAAACAAAGATTGGTGTGAAATAGAGGAGATTATTGGGTCTGCTGTAGAACGTTTAGCTAAGGCTTTACAAATACATGATGTTAATATCCGATGCAGAGAAGGATTACCCTTGATTTATGTCGACTTTGTTTTGATTGAACAAGTGATCGTTAATCTCTTAGACAATGCTATGAAATATTCAAATCCTAACGGCAAAATTCTGCTCGATGTAAGAAATAATAATCAGGAAATTGAGGTCACCGTACAGAATTGGGGTTCCCGAATTCCTCAAGAGGACTTAGAACATATCTTTGATAAGTTCTATCGAGTGAGGGTTCCAAGACAAATAAGCGGCACAGGTCTGGGACTTGCAATTTCCAAGGGAATTATCGAGCTCCATGGGGGCAGGATCTGGGCAGAAAACGCGTCGCAAGATAGCGTCAGTGTTACTTTCGTTCTACCTATAGATCGGACTATTCCAAAGATTCCTGTAAGCATGGAGGAGTTTAGTAATGGAGCAGACGGGAAAAAAAATCCTCGTAATTGATGATGAAGCTCAAATACGGCGGCTCCTTAAAGTTGCCTTAACAGCTCATGGTTTTGAGGTACAACAATCATCAGATGCAATCGATGGGTTAAATAGTATGGTCAGTTTTAAACCGGATTTAATTATTCTTGATTTAGGGCTTCCTGATTTAGATGGTTTAGATGTCATTAAAACCGTAAGAGAGTGGTCTAAAACACCAATCCTTGTTCTTTCTGCCCGGGAACTCGAGAGTGAAAAAATTAAAGCACTTGATTTGGGAGCTGATGATTATATTACGAAACCCTTTGGCATGGGTGAACTACTCGCTCGCATAAGAACAGGTTTGCGGCATGTTGGGGAACAGGTCGAGCAGCCCATAATGACATTCGATGATTTGCGGATTGATAGAGTTAAAAGAATAGTTACTGTTGATGGCAAAGAGGTTAAGTTAACTCCGACTGAATATGAGTTACTCATAACCTTAGCGGTTAATACCGGGAGAGTTCTTACCCACAGTTTCCTCTTAAAAGCAGTTTGGGGTCCCCATACTGAGACACAAGGGCATTACCTTCGTATTTATATTGGGCAATTGCGGAGGAAAATAGAAATTGATTCATCAAGGCCTCGCCATATCCTTACCGAACCAGGGGTTGGGTATAGACTTGTATAAAGGGGATAGCGGGTTCCGTTTTGAGGTGCAACACTAGGAAAGGCGAAGTTATCGAGGAGTGTTGTGTAATTTTATTACTTTGTGCCGTTGCATTTAATTTTACATTGAACCTTGAACCTTGAGAATTTATCTTAGAAAAATTAAATCCGTGTCTTGACAAGCGAGGACACATTAGACACCTAAGAGGTTATACTTGGCTGAACAAACTTATGAGTTGTTACATGTTGCCGTTTCGCGAAGGTATCTGGTACTTATGCGGAACGACAAGTTCCGGCGAATGCTCACTTCAAGTGATGAAGTGAGTATTTCTTTTTTTACTGGTGTATAAAATGCGATACTGAAATAATTTAAGATCGCATCAATCCCCAAATTCCTAAAACAATCACCAGGATACTGCCTAATTTTTGGGGCGTCATCGGAATTCGAGCTAAACCGAATAAACCGAAATGGTCAATCACCGACGAGGTGATCATTTGTCCTAGCATGACCAGAATAAAGACGGAAAGGGTTCCGAGCGATCCGATTGAAACTGAAACACTAAACATGATGATAACTCCTAAAGTCCCTGCGAGAAGCATCCAGGGTGAGGAGATTGCAGCAAATGCCCCCCAGCCATTGCGTAACAGAAGAAGGATGCCAACCAAGGCTTGTGCCAAGGAAACACCGATAATCATTGCCAGTTGGCTGGAATTCTTTCCGATTTGCGAATTAATGGCTCCTTGTACGGCTCCGCATAGTCCGGCACCAAGTGCGAGAATAATGCTAAAGAAAGAGTTGTTAAACGTAATGATTTCGCCGCCTTCCTGGTAATTTAGATTATGATTTTAACGCAATGGTATGAAATTTAAAGGAAGTCTGTCAAGGAAAATTTGAACATTTTACATAATTATAGGGAATTTTAACGTATTCTTTAAAATAATTACATAACTCTTAGAAATCCTTTACATATTCTTTAGAATTCTTTACGTATTTTTTAGAAATCTCTAATTTCCCATTAATACTCATCATTTATAATGAATTTATCAATTTTAATTGAGTTTTCTCAAATATGGGAACGTTCCCAGTAAAAGGAGTTTGCCTTGAATTATACGATTAAAGATATTGCGTATCAAGCGGGAGTATCAAAATCAACCGCATCACGGGTTATTTCTGGGAAGGGTTATGTCAGTATGGAAGCCAGGGAAAAAGTCGAGGCAACTGTCCAACGATTACAGTATAAACCAAATGCCATAGCCCGCTCCTTAGTATCGAGCTTTACCCGCAATATCGGGGTGATCATTTATCGCCAACATCATCCCATTGCCTCGCACCCGTTTTACAGTAAAGTTCTGGATGCTATTTTGGAGAAGGCTACTGAGCTTGGGTATGCAATATTTGTGATGACTGACATGGAGATATCCAATCGTTCCGCTGATTTTCTGCTCGAAAAAAGAGTGGATGGTTTAATCTTGATCAGTCGGCTAAACAATGAATTGCTCGAATATGTAAAGAGCTTCGATATTCCGTTCGTGATGATCAATAGTTCGATTGAAGATGCTGAGGTTACCCATTTCGCAAATGATGATCTAGCAGGAGGAAAAATTGCTGCTGAATATCTACTTGCCGAGGGATACCATCCGCTTTATGTGGTTGCCGGGCCTCAGGAACATAGGAGTCATTACCTGCGACTCAAAGGATTTCGCGAAAAGTTAGTGGAAAGTGGCTATTCTCTTGCTGAAGAAGATATCTACTATGCAGAAAACACTCAATTTGACGAAGGATATAGAGCGGTTCAGTGCTTATGGGAACGAGCTTCAATTCCCAAAGCCATCTTTGCGACCAATGATATGATGGCACTTGGTGTAATCAGAGGGCTGATTGAAAAAGGATATCGGGTTCCCGGTGATGTGGCGGCCATGGGATTTGACGATATCGACTATGCTGCTATATCTAATCCCGCATTGACAACAGTACACATCGCAAAAACGAAAATGGGAAAGGCAGCGCTTCAAACTCTTGATCAATTGATACGTGGACAAGTTCATTTGCCAAAAGAGGAACTTTTTACACCTCAATTAGTCGTTCGGGAATCCACCCGTATCGGGTAGAAAGCCAATAGGAAAATTCGATAAGTTTTCTATTGACAAGGAGTGGAAATCAATGGTAGATCCCAAAATATGGATCACAGCACATGCTGGTTGCATGAAGACTAAGGATGATAGCCTTGAATCCGTAATCGCAGGAATAGCTGCGGGTGCGGACATTATCGAGATTGATTTAAGGTTTACAGAAGAAAATATCCCCGTGTTGAGTCATGACGAAATTAATCCCGAACAAGCTAAGGATCTTATTCAACTAGAAGAGGTTCTGGTTGTTTTAAAAGGTTACCCTAATATAATGCTCAACATTGATCTCAAAGAAATTAAAGGGATTCGGTTTATGGATCAAGTACTTCAAAAAACGGATATGAAAGAACGTGTTTTTATAACAGGGCTAGAACCCGACTTAATTGAAGCCATAAATCTTGAGAACATGGATATCTCTTATTTCCTAGATATTCCCTATTTGATGAATTATACACCTGATATGATGCGGTTGAATAATCAGGACTATCTCAGTGAGTTAGTGACGAAGGTAAATCAACTTAAGGCGATCGGAATCAACCTATATTATGAGTATCTCACACATGAACTAGTCGATATTTTTCATGAGGCGGGAAAAGTGGTGTGTGTGTGGACTGTGGATGATGAAGCGGCAATAAAAAAATGATTCTCCTTGGTGTAGATTCTATTACGTCGAGGAATGTCGATATAGTGGTCAAAGCAGTCAAGGAAGCAGAACTTCTTTAAGGGTAAAATTTTTAGGGCTAAGGATGATTATCAGCTGCTTTATAAAGTGAGGAGGTGTTTAGAAGTGAAGTTAATCAATTTTAAAGGCTTTTATCACGCTTTGGGTAAAAAGAAATTTCTAGAGTTTATTCTTTTTTCTTTCTTTCTATTCTTCTTCTTTGGCCCGCTGATGAACTTGGTGATGCTGGCTTTTGGCGATTCATATATGTATCCCACGTTTATTCCCTCGACGTTTTCTCTGAAATGGTGGGGGTTTGTACTGTCTCAAAAAAATCTTGTTGGCTCAATAGTGCTTTCATTTATCGTGGCCATTACAACGACTGTTGTGTCGATGCTGATTTGCCTCCCCGCTGCCTATGCCTTTGCTCGTTATGAGTTTCCTTTAAAAAAAATGTTCCTCTTTTCTTTTCTACTCACCAATGCGTTTCCCAAGATGGGTCTCTATGTCACGATTGGAATATTATTTTATAAGCTTCATCTCATGGGGACCTTTGCCGGGGTTATTATCATCCATCTCATCAATACCATGATGTATATGACTTGGATTCCGGCTGGTGCTTTTAGTAATGTCCATCAGCAGCAGGAAGAGGCTGCCAGAGATATGGGTGCTTCACCCTTACAGACGTTCTTTCATGTTACTTTACCGATGGCAATGCCAGGAATTCTTGTCGCTGGGATTTTTACTTTCCTTTCTTCCATGGAAGAAGCTCAGGGGACCTTGTTGGTTGGGGTACCTAACTATAAGACAATACCCGTCGTCATGTATTCTGTAATCTTTGATTATCCAGCTACAGCAGGTGCCGTATTCTCGATTATTCTTATCTTACCCACCATTATTTTATTATTGCTATTACGCAAATCCATGGGAACTAATGCTTTAGCCAAGAGTTTTAAAATGAAATGATCTTTTTTCTTCAGATGGAGGTATTCAATAATGGTAGAAACGTATCGCCAGGAGCCAAAACTAATCTTAAAAGATTTAACTAAGAAATACAAAAACGGAGATGGTGTGGAAAATATCAACTTCGAAGTAAGAGAAGGAGAACTGGTGACCATGCTAGGTCCTTCCGGATGTGGTAAAACCACAATTTTAAGAACTATAGGTGGTTTTTTGGAACCGGATGCTGGGGAAGTTATACTCGATGGGGTCAATATTGAAAAGCTTCCACCGGAAAAAAGACCAACGGCCATGGTCTTTCAAAGTTATAACTTATGGCCACATATGACGGTATTTGACAATCTTGCTTTTGGTTTGAAGATTAGGAAAACACCCCAGCAGTTGATCAAAGAAGAAATTAGCAAGGCACTTAAACTGGTCAGAATGGAAGGGGCAGAACAAAAATACCCTGCGCAGCTTTCAGGGGGGCAACAGCAAAGGGTAGCCATTGCTAGATCCTTACTGCTTAAGCCGTCCCTACTGCTCATGGACGAGCCCTTTTCAGCCTTGGATGCCAAGATCAGATCCCAAATGCGTGAAGAACTGAAGAAAATTCAAAGAGAATTAAACATTACCGTTGTTTTTGTCACCCATGATCAGGAAGAAGCCATGTCCATATCGCACCGTATTATAGTCATGAGCAAAGGGATATTCGAACAAGTGGGTACACCTGCAGAAATATACGACCATCCGCGGACGCGCTTTGTGGCAGATTTTATTGGCGATATGAACTTTATGGAGAGTGATGAGATCGATGGTGTTATGGCGGTAAGACCGGAAGATATTTATGTTGCAAAAGAGGGCGATGGTTTTGCCAAGGGCAGGATTCAGACAATTATGGTGCTTGGGCATTTTATCGAGATGAATGTTCAGAGTGACAAAGGAATGATTAAAGCTTTTTTACCGCGCGAGCAGGCACTAGGATTTGATACTGGGGATAAAGTAACCCTTACTATCAATAAGCATTGCACTTTCCCCAAGGATTAATTTCATCTGGCTATTTTATGGCTTTGATTTTCGATTATTGTCCTAGAATATAGAATTGGGAGGAGATTTAAAAATGAAACTAAAAAAAGTTGGATTATCCTTAGTCGCTTTAGCGACCGCAACCTCCTTATTGCTGACAGGATGTAGTGCAACGAGTAACAGTGCGTCAGCAGGCAGTAAAACCACAATTAATCTGTACTCTAATGGATCGGACAATGTGCGGATTACTTGGGAAGCCGTTTTAGAGGCTTTTAAAGCCAAAAATCCGAATATTGACGTCAAACTGCAATTTGTTTCCTCTGGAACAGGAGGACAAAGCGCTGTAGATCGCTTAATTGCAGCTACCAAGGCGGGACAAAAGGATACCGATATTGACATCATGGAGACGACCGATAATGATATTTCGCGCCTAGATAGTGAAGGCGGCAAGGATATCCTCAGTCAACTCCCAGCCGATAAAATTCCTAATCTAAAAAATATCAACTCCAAGTCCACAGTCGGGGGTGACCGAACCATGGTCTTCCGGGGATCGACGGTTCTCTTGGCTTATAATTCTGATAAAGTAGCGACTCCACCTAAAACCGATAAAGAACTTTATGAATGGATCAAGAGTCACCCCGGACGGTTTGCCTATAATGACCCGACGACAGGCGGATCTGGTGATTCCTTTGTATTCACTGCCCTTTATAATATGCTACCTGCCGAAGCCTTAACTTCTTCTGATCCGAAATGGAAAGACCAGTGGCAGCCAGGCTTTGACCAACTCAAAGAATTACATTCTTACATGTATAAAGCCTCAGGGAAGGTTCAATATCCAGCCAAAAATCAAGGAACAATTGACCTTTTGGCGAGTGGCGAAGTGGACATTATTCCAGCCTGGGCGGATATGATCCTTGACCAGAAATCAAGAGGCCTATTGCCTCAGTCGATTAAGCTGACCCAAATTACGCCGGCTTTCACCGGAGGCGTTCAGACACTGGCGATACCTTCCCTCTCTAAAAATAAAGAAGCCGCTTATAAGCTCCTGGATTTTGTCGCTTCACCAGAAGGGCAAAAGCTTTTTGTAGAAAAACAAAAAGCGATCCCAGTTATTGATAACAGCCAGCTCCCGAAAGAAACGCTGGCTATGCTGGCGGGCTTAGACGTTAAAGAGTTCCGTTCTTACTCTATTGGCAAGCTCAACGACGATGAGAAAAAAATGTGGCAGGAGACAATCGCGACTCTAAAATAAAACAGCATCGCGAGATTAACTTTGCCTAGAAAACTGCGCTAGTCATTCAGGATAATCGTGCTAGCGCACGTTTTTTCATTCCAAAGTAGAGGTGAACTATTGTGAAGAAGGAAAAGAAACAAAAATTAATGGGGCTTGTGATGGTTCTACCGTCTTTCTTAATTATTGCTGTGATTATCGCCTTTCCCATCGTGCAGTCCATATTAATTAGCTTTCAAGCGGGTAATACAGGAGGATTTACGTTTGTTAACTATTATAATTTATTTACAAACAAAAATTATTTTAACAACATCATCTATACATTAGATATTGTAGTTAAAACCGTTATCTTGGCTATTGTTCTATCTTATCTATTGGCTCTCTATATCACCTTTAGCAAAAGCTGGTTTGCCACGGTGCTAGAAAAATTGTATATGATTCCTCGGTTTATTCCCGGCATCGTTGCAGTCTATGCTTTCATGGGAGTAATCAGGGATACGGGGGCTATCAACCGCTTCCTGCTGATTTTTGGGATTAATTTTAAGCCTAATCTCCTGTATACTCCCGGAGGAATTATCACGATGAATCTCTGGTTTAATATCCCATTTGCTACGATGATTATAGGTGCAGCTCTCGCAGGTATCCAACCTGCTATTCTTGAAAGTGCTCGAGATGTAGGGGCCGGGCGACTGGAGATTTTCCGAAAAATGATTTTTCCTCTCTCGTATAAATCAGCCTTAGTGGCAGCGACCTTCGTTTTTATGGGGAATGTGGGGGAATTTACCACTCCCTTCCTCCTAGGAGCCAATTCTCCCAGAATGCTAGGAGTTGCACTTTATCAGCAGTTTGGGGTCTTCTATGATTTACCTCAAGCAGCAGCCATGGCGGTATTTATGTTTATCGTAAGTGCTTTTGCAGGTGCCGTTTATATTTATACATCGATGAAAGATGAAAAATGGAATATTCAAGACTAAACATCATGTACTGAGTGCTTTATACATTGGAGCAGCGAAAGGAAGGGTTATTTAAATGTTAAAAGAGGCTTTAAAGCGTCAATATCCAGAACTCATCAACAAACTTGTAACCTCAGATTCCTGGCAAAGGATGGATGATAGAAGTTTTAGTGGTTTGAGTATCGCTATTCATGAATTACTGTGCAAGAGTTTTCCTGATGATCCGGAACCTATTGAAAGATTAGGTGAAGCGTATCATTATCGCAAACAGCTATATGAAGCTGGAGAATATTATACCAAAGCCTTAGCCATGGATCCTCCGCAATCTTTAAGTGAAGCTGAGATTGATAGGGTATACCGCTATGCACCGATCCTTCGAACAAATCCTCAAGAATATTTCAAATTAATGGATGTTATTGCGATCCACCACCCGGACAAACCGCTCATTGCCTACCATTTATTTTGGGAAGATGATTTTAATTTTCCTGATGACTTTGATCCATGTGACCATGAACAGATTTGGGTTAGTTATAATCCTGAGAGTGGTCAAGTCGATGGAGTGTGGTCGTTTTTTCATAGTTATGTTCTTACGACGCCAGAAGCCGTTGAGGAAGCCAATTCTAATCAAGGTCACCCTATTATTCGTGTACAGTGGGGTATTCATGGATCGTTGGTTCATCACTGGGAAAGTTTGCAGGTGTCGGAAATCGGTTTAACACTTCCTGAGTTCATAAAAAACACCTATGCTGATGCCATAAAGGGTGGAAGAATGTCAGAACATCCTATCAAGCAAAGATGGCCGCAACGATTTGAAGGGAGTTTTGAAGACTATCTTGATTTTAGTCAGGAAGTCCGAACGGAGGATTTTCTGAGGAGTAAGAAAATGTTAATCAAATCTCGCTGGGCTAATGCTGTCATTCAGCAACACTTTCTAGCCTATAATTTTGCACCAAAATATGATTGGCCACTTTAAATTTTAAATAGCAAGGAGAAAAGAAATGGAGCCTCTGCTTCAAGCCGAGGGAATAGTTAACCCAAATTGCAGCAAAACACATATTCAATATACTTTTTATTTACCTAAACCGAGTAATAAAATTAACATTCAATTCAACTATGAGCCCAAAGAAATGGAAGATCTACACGCGGCTAAAGAGATCATTCTAAAGGAATTAGGACAATTTATTCTGGAAGATGAGCGGGAAGAGTACTCAGACCATTGGGAAAGATTTTTACCATTAAAGAATTTGCTTACGCTATCGATTGATGATGCTTCAGGTTTTCGTGGCTGTGCACACAGACATGATCCTGCACAGCAGTTGATGATTGGCGAGTGCGAAGCCTCACTAGGATTTTTGCCAGGAGTGATTCCGGCAGGCTTAGTGCGAATTACCTTGAGCCTTCATGCTGTGGTAACCAATACGTGTCATTATGCTTTAAAAGTATGGGAAGGGGATGAGGGATTTGAAAACATGGTTACCTTATGAACTTCATACTCATACAAAGCATAGTGATGGGACGCATACTTTAATGGAGCTGGCTAAAAGTGCTAAAGAATTAGGATACCAAGGTATTGCTTTAACAGATCACAGCACAATGAGCGGAATCCGGGAACGTGAAGGTGTTATGGCTGCTACCCATCTCCTAATCATTAGGGGCATGGAGTGGACGACGTTTTATGGTCATGTATTGCTCTTAGGTGTGGATCAATTTGTAGATTGGCGCGACTTAAGTCCGGTTGATTTGCAGAAACGAACCGCGGAAATCCATGATCAGGGTGGTCTCATTGGCGTGGCTCACCCGTTTAGAGTGGGTAGTCCCATGTGTACAGGGTGCTTTTGGCATTATCAAGTGCAGGACTGGTCGGAGATAGATTATATTGAAGTTTGGTCTGGAGTATTCCCGCCGATTCAAAAGAGCAATCAACGGGCATTTCAATTTTGGACAGATTTGCTCAATCAAGGATACAGGATAACCGCTGTAGCAGGAAGAGATTGGCATAATCCAGGCCGAGTTATTGAGCCGCTTGCAGCTACTTATCTAGCAATTAGTGAAACCCAAAAGGACGTTGAGGATAGGGTTATCGAGGCGCTAAAAAGGGGTAGGGTCAGTGTATCATTAGGTCCCTTACTCTTGCTTCACGTAACGTCAACCACGCAAAAGATGAAATGGGAAATCGGTGAAACCGTTGTATTGATGAACCGTGAGGAAAAGCTCAAAATCGTGATTGATTTAGATGTGACCGCTCGAGCCAACTATTGGGAGCTGAACGGAGAAGCGTTAAGGGTTGCATTAAATAGCAATTTAGGCTATCTAACTGAATTTATCATGAAAGCAGGCACTCCAAAGATAATCTTTGAGTTGGAAATAACAGGATTGTTTTGGATCCGTTCTGAGCTTTATGGAAGAATGCAAGAGTGCGAGACAATGATTGCCTTTACTAATCCAATCTATTTTTCATCTCTTCTTGATATTTGATCCTTAAACAAAAATAATATAATCGTTTAAGTAGAAGCCATCTGCTTCTCACCTCATGGCACAAGTTGATAAGGTATCTTCGGGCTATGAGCTTAAATGCTTGTTCGAGATTAATATGGAAGATGGGTGGAAATTTGCCTGTCTTTTTTGTTTTGGACAATCTTAATCGGGGTGGTATGTTATTAAAAGAAAAATAGCAAAAGTTCATTCTCTAGAATAGAGTGTGATGGTACATAAAGACACTTAATAGAGACGGAGGTTATTTTATGCATCTTCTTTCTGCTCTTATGATTGGGCTAGCCGCTAACCTTGACAACTTTGGAATCGGGATAAGCTATGGTATTCAAAAAATTCGAATTCCTTTTTTATCCAACTTCTTCATTGCCCTTCTTTCAGGTGTAATCGTGGCTTTATCTGTTTCGGCAGGATATTTTCTTAGCCATTTCGTTGGGGTGGCTAATCTAGCTGGAGCATTTCTAATCATTGCTATTGGGATGTGGGTAGCTATTCATAAATCTTCTTCAGAACCGGCAGCAGTGCCAGTGACTGTTACTTTAAAGAAGACGTACTTAGTCTCTTTAAAACCTCTTCATTGTGTAGTACAAATTATTAAAAACCCTTCACTAGCAGATATCGATGCCAATGGATTCATCTCCGCCAAAGAATCTATGGCATTGGGGCTTACCCTTTCTCTTAATTGTATAGCAACTGGAGTTGGTGCCGGGCTTACAGGCATGTCTCCTCTGTCAGTGGCACTTTTCGTTTTTTTCTTTAGTATGGTTACGATCAGTGCTGGTTATTGGACGGGTTGGCGTACAGCCTCCAATCGACTCGAACGCTGGGCTCAGGGGGTATCCGGGGTGTTGCTTATTGTTATTGGTATTTATGAAATTTTCAACTAGTACTTTGATCTACCCCAACTTGAAATGAGACATGCGGGACTTCCCACAAGACTTCTCGATTGGGCTGAGAATTTTGCTGTAGCATTATAGACTTAATTCCTTATGCATAACAATTTGGTTTAATGTTGGAAAATCACGAATAAGCGAGTAATAAAAGTAATTTTAGGAGAGTAGATAGAAAGTTAACTAATTAACAAACTATAACGTTATCATAGAAGGATAAAATTAAATCATATAAAAAGTAACATATATCGAAACGTATTATTTATCCCATGGAGGAGAAACGGGAGAAAACAGGAGAAGAGAGGAGCAAAAACATATGAAAGCAAAGCGAAGTATTGCCATCGGAATCGCGCTAACCCTAGTACTCTTTACCGCAGTTGGATTTGCACCAACACCCCAGAAGCCAGTGTGGGAAGCCCACCCTCCTATTCATATTAAAGGGGGAGCGACATCGACCATCCCCACCGGATACAATCCGGCACAAATCGGAAATGCGTATGGCCTTAACCAGTTGAGCGCAACCGGAAGTGGCCAAACTATTGCCATTGTGGATGCTTACGGGAGTCCAACGATAGCGACGGATTTGCAAACCTTTAATCAACAGTTCGGCTTACCCACTGCGAACCTTACTATTGCTTATCCGGGTAAAAAACCTAGGACGAACGCCGGTTGGGCACTCGAAACCTCTTTGGATGTGGAATGGGCGCATGCAATTGCACCGAATGCCAATATCCTTCTTGTAGTTGCCCAATCGGCTTCTATTACGGATTTGGTAACAGCTATTGATTACGCAACCAGCCACGGCGCACAGGTTGTTTCCAATAGTTGGGGTGGAAGTGAATTCTCCAGCGAATCAAGTTATGAAAGTCATTTTCAACACTCTGGCATTGTCTATTTGGCATCAACCGGGGATAACGGATCCGGCGTGTCATGGCCATCATCATCGCCTAATGTGCTGGCTGTCGGAGGTACTACATTGAATCTCGATGCAAATAATAATTATCTAAGTGAGACCGGTTGGTCCGGATCCGGTGGTGGTGTAAGCGCCTATATGTCTATTCCGAGCTACGAAACCAACTGGACGAGCGTTGTCGGTTCCAAAAGGGGGGTGCCAGACGTTGCCCTTGATGCTGATCCGAATACCGGTGTGGCCGTTTATGACAGCACTTTGTACAACGGGCAATCTGGCTGGTTTCAAGTCGGCGGAACAAGTTTCGGTGCTCCAGCCTGGGCAGCTATGATAGCCTTAGCCAACCAAGGGCGTGCCACCCCCTTAACCAGTTTTAATGCCATTTCGGACCTTTACAATATCGCGGGGGCTACTGGAAGTGCTGGCTACACTACCAACTACCATGATATTACCCAGGGGAGTAATGGCGGCTATTCTACTCTTCCCGGCTATGATTTGGTAACAGGTATCGGAAGCTTGAAAGCTAATAGCTCAATTCCTGCCCTTACACAAGCTCCATAAGAGTTAGTGCGACCCTAGTTTGATTTCCCTCCCGTTTTTTCTACCTCCTGCTTCACAAGAGCCTTCGGGCTTACAATATTAAGTACATCACGAATTCAGAGATTGAAGAGGCCACTCAGGATGCGATTATTTTAAAGAGTGGTCAAAAGCTTCCGTATAAATTTGCTATGATTATGCCGGCGTTCCATGGGGTGAATGCGATTAAAAACTCACCGGAGTTGGGGACGAAAAACGGATATATTTCTGTTCATGATACGTATCAGCATAAAAAATACCCCAATATCTTTGGAGTAGGGATTACCGCAGATTATCCGGTGCCGTTTACAACCCGGGTTCCACTAGGAATGCCTAAAACCGGTTACCCTGCAGATGAAATGGCTAAGACGGCTGCTGAAAATATTGTGCGTTTGATTCATGGACGGCATGACCTTAAAGAAAAGCCGATGGGTCGAATTCCGGGACTTTGCATGATGGATGCAGGTAAAAAAGAAGTCATCATCATTTCCAGCAGTTTGTTAAAACCACGGAAATTTGCTATCATGATCCCCAACCCCATCTATGATGTGAGCAAGCGAGCCTTTGAAAAATACTTTCTCTGGAAAATAAGACACGGGTATAGCCGGCTACCTTAGCAGAAAAACCCTTTGAGAATATTTAACAATACATTAGGATTTACTCACTGCGTATGGATAGCCGTCACTGATGACTTTTATAAAATGTAAATTCATTCATGCTAACGGATCAAAATGGTACCCACTGCTCACACCAACGAAAGTGGTCACGCTATCCGTCAATGTTGGTATTAGACCACCTTTTTTGAATTCAGGCGGTCTTGTCCAACCGTTCCGACGCTTCAAATAAACCCGTCTAAGGGCACACCCGGCGGCTTTGAATGATTGTTGCCGGATTGAGTCGTCTTAAGTGAGGTGGGAATACGAAGATAGGCACAGCAGTAAAAAGACTGCTGTGCCTATCTTTTTTTGCCAATAATAACCGAGGCAACTTTTCTAATGGATATAATAAACCTAACAAAAATTTAAGATTCCCTTAACAGCTCGCCCATTTTTTTAGAGTCGTATCAGGGAAGAGTAATATATCATGCAGGTAGAACAAAAAATAGCTTGGAACGCAGAAAAAATTGGGACATGGACAATTTTTAAGTAGAATATTAAATCTATATCAAGTAAAAAAGAAAATAAGTGAAAGGTGAGCATATATGTCTCTATATTTATATGATTTCGTAAAGATAATGATTTCCTGTTTATTAGGAGGATTAATAGGTCAGCAGAGACAAAGAAAAGGAATGCTTATTGGACTAAGAACACATATAGTAGTTTGCGTAAGTGCTACTTTGGTGCAAATAATCTCTATAGACTATAATTTCTTAAATAATTCTAATGTTGATGTAATGAGACTGGGTGCTCAAGTCATATCGGGAATCGGTTTTTTAGGAATGGCAAGCATAATTAAAGATGGTCGAACTATTGTGGGATTGACGACGGCAGCAAGTATGTGGTTTATTTCATGCGTAGGTTTAGCTGTTGGAAGTGGTTTATATATTCCGGCAGTAATGGCTACACTTGTAATTTATTTAATTCTTAAAGATGTATTTAATTTAGATAAAAGAATAGGCGGTAAAAGATATAATGACAATATGTGCGAACTGGAAATTATATTAAATGGGGTTCTAGATGATAAGAATAAAATCAATATCGTCCTTAATACTATTACTCAGAAAGAGTTTATAATTTTAAACACTAACATAAATGCAGAAGATAAGAGCAATGTGATATTCCATCTGACATTAAGCTTGCCGCAACACAAAGTAGCTAATGAGATATTTGCAGACCTACTTCAATATGAATATGTTAAGAAAGTTAATATGTTCTAACCTTTGTGGATTGGGTACTGGTACTTTAAGAAATTGTCCTGTCATAATATGGAATATATTGGAAGTGAGAAAGTTTAGTCAGTTAATTTTTGATTATAAAGCGAGCTTGCCAATCTAAATCTCATCAAGTTAGACAAGTCAAACAAGAAAACGTGCAGTTTAGGCACGTTTTCTTGTATCTTTTGTCGATCTTATTAAAAAAATCATAATTCATACTAATATAGTGAATAAATCGAACTATTTAAAAGAAGAGAAGGAGATGGAGAAAAATGCATGCTCTCTACTTGGTCATTGTGGCTGTGTGTGTTCTGCTTATCGGTTATCGCCTTTACGGAACATTCTTAGCCAGCAAAGTGCTAGGCATTAATCCAGCACTTCCGACACCGGCTCATCGCTATGAAGATGGCCACGACTTTGTACCGACTAATCGCTGGGTAACCTTTGGTCACCACTTCGCTGCGATTGCAGCAGCTGGCCCGTTAGTTGGTCCGGTTCTTGCGGCTCAATTTGGTTATCTTCCCGGTTTTCTCTGGATTCTCATCGGTGGAGTACTTGGAGGAGCTGTCCATGACATGGTTGTACTCTTTGCCTCAGTACGTCATGACGGTGAGTCCCTGGCTCAAATCGCCAAAAAAGAAATCGGTCCTGTCACGGGTGTGGCAGCAGGTATTGCGGTCTTATTCGTTCTCTTAATTACCATGGCCGGTCTCTCAATTGTTATCGTGAATGCGCTTAAACACAATCCTTGGGGAACCTTTACGGTTACAATGACGATTCCGATCGCGATTTTTGTTGGACTCTATATGCGTTATCTGCGCCCAGGTAAATTGGGTGAAGGCTCTGTCATCGGGGTAGCATTAATTTTTCTTGCCGTTGCGCTTGGACCAGCCATTCAGAATTCTGCGCTGGCTCCCTTGTTTGATTACAGTGATACAGTCTTAAAACTTGCGCTGCCTATTTACTCTTTCGTTGCAGCAGCCTTGCCTGTCTGGTTTCTTCTTGCCCCTCGGGATTATCTGAGTTCTTACTTGAAAATTGGTACCATTGGAGCACTAGCTTTGGGAATCATTATCGTTAATCCTGTGCTTCAAATGCCTGCTGTAACGAAATTCGTAGACGGCGGTGGCCCGATCATCGCGGGTAAAGTTTGGCCTTTCGTTTTCATTACAATTGCCTGCGGTGCAATATCTGGTTTCCACAGTTTGATTGCTGCGGGAACTACACCAAAAATACTTGATAACGAGAAAGATATTCAAATCGTCGGTTTTGGTGGTATGCTCATTGAATCTTTCGTAGCAGTCATGGCTCTAATTGCGGCAACTGTTCTTCCTGTAGGGGACTATTTTGCCATCAATACGACGCCTCAAGTTTTTGCTACGCTGGGTATGTCAGTCGATAAACTCCCGGGATTAGCCCAACTCATTGGTCAGGATGTTGTGGGTCGCCCAGGCGGCGCTGTATCTCTGGCTGTGGGTATGTCTTATGTGTTCAGTAGTATTCCTGGCCTGAAAGGCCTAATCGCTTACTGGTATCAATTTGCGATTATGTTTGAAGCCGTATTTATTCTTACAGCAGTCGATGCTGGAACCCGGGCTGCCCGTTATGTTGTGCAGGATATGCTGGGTGTTGTGTACAAGCCGTTCAAACAAATCAACTGGATGCCGGGTGCACTTATTTCGGCTGCACTCGTTTCCGTTACGTGGGGATACATGCTCTACGGCGGGGATATTTCAACCGTTTGGCCGCTATTCGGGGTTTCGAATCAACTGCTGGCTTCGTTAGCTTTAGTCGTGGGTACAACCCTTATCTTAAAAAATACGGGCCGAATTGACTACGCGCTAATAACCTTTCTGCCGTTCGTATTCCTCTTTATAACAACCCTATATGCCTCTTATTTCAACCTGACCGTTGTTTATATTCCAAAAGCTATGTATACTAACGTCTTTATCTCCGTTTTACTGGCGGTACTTTGTTTGGTGATTGTCTTTGATGCCGGGCGCAAATGGCTCAAGATGATTGCGGATAAAAAAGGCATGACCGAACAACGGGTGGAACATGAAAAATTGATGAGAGACCTTGCTGCGAAGTAAGTAGGTATTATAAAAATAAATAGGTAGGAAAAAGTGGGTGTCCCAGAAGATTCTGGGGCACCCTTTACTCTATATTAGAAGATTACGCCAAGTGCGATAAGAATCAAAATAGCAATTGCGATAATTCCTGTTCCTACGCCATGGCCAGCAAAACCGCCACCGCAAGCGCCATAGCCCATGCCCATTCCGTATCCACCCATTCCGTACATTACTTCATCCTCCTTTTATTGATTTACAAGATGATACTTAAAAGACGATACCCATTGCGATCAGTAGAAGAATGATTACGACTACGATAGCAATACCGGGTAAGAAGTTAGGACCACAACCTGCTACGTCAGCGCCGCCAAATGCCATTTAAAATTCCCCCTTCGTTTAAGATACTACATCATACGCGTGGTCTTACTATTTGCCACAATTTGGAAGGAGGTAATTTGCATTTAGCTTATAATTCAACCCAAAAGCCTTCTTCGGCAAGGATCTTGCAAGCTTTATCCAACACTTCGGCTGATGAAGCTTCCAAAGTGTGAAGGTGAAGGCCATCTGTAAGGGAAGAGAGCAGGCTGGCATCTTTTTGCATCATTTGGGAGATGAAGTTTTTTACATCTAAGCGACTTTTCAATTTAAGAGGACGAAAGATTTTTCCATAGATAGAATGTTCAACTCCAACATCGAGAACCTGAACTCCGAGATCGACGAGGAGATTTAATTCCCGTTCCGTATCTTCGGCAGAGTGTCGGCTATAAATGACTCTTTGTACCCCTTGAATTGGGGAGTCTTTCAAATAGATGTATCCTTGAGAGGTCGCAATTACCGGTTCCTTTTTAGCGCGAAGAAGCGAGATGTCATGGACGACAACTTGACGACTAACCCCGGTAAGCCCGGCAAGATGGGCCGCTTTGAGTGGTTCTTGGTTCTTTTTTAATAAATTAAGGATAAATTCGCGACGTTCTGGTCCGGATTGACTTTTTTTGCCTGGCATTTAATCACCTACTTTAATACGATTCTACGGTCAGAATGGAGAACTGTCAATATAAGTGTCTTGACACATGTATTGACATGGTGGTACAACTGATATATATCAAAATGAGAGTTGGGCTAAAAAGATGCAAAATATGAGGACGGATTTTCTAATCATTGGCAGTGGTATTGCGGGTCTGTCTACATCCTTAGGGGCATTCCCTTACGGAGAGGTTATGGTCATAGCTAAGGATCGGCCTGAGATTTGTAATTCAACCTTGGCTCAAGGCGGGATTGCTGCTGCAGTGGGGAAAAATGATTCTCCTGAAGCGCATACACGGGATACACTAGCAGCAGGTGCCGGGATTTGCCAAGAAAAGACGGTTGAAATTTTAACGCAGGAAGCACCTCAGGTTATTGGCCGTTTGATTGAACTTGGAACCTGCTTTGACCGAACAAATTCGGGTGAGCTTGCTCTAGGCAGAGAAGGTGCCCATAGCCTGGCCCGAGTGATTCATCGAGGGGATGATACTGGGGCAGCGGTTTGGGAGACGCTCTTTCATAAGGTTCAAGAACAAAACGTGCATTTTCTACCGGAGACCCGAGCTGAGGCTCTCTTAGTTGAAGGGGGTCACTGTTACGGGGCCTTAGTAAGAAATTCAGAAGGCGTTCAGCGGATTCTGGCCCGAAGTGTCGTTTTGGCGACGGGAGGAATCGGTGAAATTTATGGGAGAACGACAAATTCCTTGCTGAGTACAGGCGAAGGCTTGGCTCTAGCTTGGAAAGCCGGGGCCGTTTTAAGCGATCTTGAATTCGTTCAATTTCATCCTACAGCTTTGGCTTCGGAGGATAATCCGCTTTTCCTTATTTCCGAAGCCGTTCGAGGTGAGGGGGCAGTACTCGTGACTGAAGAACGCGAGCGCTTTATGCCGAATTATCATCCGCGGGCTGATTTAGCTCCCCGGGATGTTGTGACTCGAGCCATTGTTGCTGAGCAGCAGAAAGGTCATGAAGTCTATCTTGATGCCTCATCACTCGGGGACCGTTTTGAACATCGTTTCCCCAATATCTATGCTAAAATCCAAACATTAGATCTTGATCCGAGGAAGGACTTGATTCCGATCACCCCAGCAGCCCACTTTTTTATGGGGGGAATTCAGACGGACAGCTTTGGTCGGACAAACCTTGACGGTTTATACGCCTGTGGTGAATGTGCCAATACGGGTGTGCATGGGGCCAATCGTTTAGCCAGTAATTCTTTGTTAGAGGGGCTGGTCTTTGGGAAACGGGTGGCTCAGGCCCTAAGTTCTCAAAGCGGGGATTCGGCTTCCCTAAGTGTTCATTCATCAGAACTCAATCCATCAGAAAAGCAGATCCCCGAAAAGATTAAGTTAATCGACTTAAAGGATCCTCGGGTGCAGGAAGTTCAGAAACTCATGTGGTCCTCTGTTGGGATTATCCGCGACGAAGCGGGAATGATGAAAACCTATCAAGAGCTTGGCCAACTCGAAAAAGAAGTGGACTCAAGTGAAGTTGAACTTAAGAATATGATCCTGGTTGCGAAACTGATTACTTCATCGGCGCTGCAACGTTTGGAAAGCCGAGGAAGTCACTATCGTCTGGATTATCCTGAAGTTGATCCCGCTTGGCAACCGAAACATTTGAGCTTAAGGAGGTACTCCGCATGAATCCCTTATATTATGAGGAGATTGTTAGACGGGCCCTAAGTGAAGATATTGGGTTTCAGGATCTGACGACAGAAGCGATTATCTCGGAGACGCAGTGGTCAGTGGCCGAGATTACAGCTAAAGCTGAAGGAATTCTGGCCGGGATGGATATTGCTAAACGGGCGTTTACTTTGCTCGATGAACAGGTGAGCTTCCAGGCAAAAGTCCAGGACGGGGAGAGCGTTTCTCCTGGGCAGGTTGTGGCCGTAATTAAAGGGAGAACTCGCGCTCTACTAAGCGGAGAACGAGTGGCACTTAATTTTCTCCAACGTCTATCGGGAATCGCAACGGGCACGTATAAAGCAATGGAGTGCGTCAAGGCTTTTGACTGTCATCTGATTGATACCCGCAAAACGACGCCAGGTTTGAGAGGACTGGAAAAGTATGCAGTGAAAATGGGGGGCGGGTATAATCACCGCTTCGGACTTTTTGACGCGATCCTTATTAAAGATAACCATATTGCTGCAGCGGGCGGGATTACCGAGGCGGTGCGTCTAGTTCATGAAAAAGTGGGTCATATGGTTAAAGTTGAAGTTGAAACGGAATCCTTAGCGCAGGTCGAGGAAGCACTTCGCACTCCAATCGATATTATCATGCTCGATAATATGTCGACTGAACTGATGAAGCAAGCGGTTCAACGCATTGATAAGAAAGTTCTAACCGAAGCATCAGGCGGGATTACTTTAGATTCCTTAGTTCAGGTAGCAGCAACAGGGGTGGATCTGATCTCTTTGGGCTGGTTAACACATTCAGCGCAAGCTTTAGATCTCAGTTTGAATATCGTCGAGGGAAGAGTTTAAACTGCCCTGAAAAAAATAAGTTGTCCTCGTTTACTGTAATCGTAACTTGCTTCGAAGAATAGCCTGAAGATTGACCCGCAAGCGTAGCTTCTCCCCTTCGAGGATAAGTCGAGAAGCTGCACGATCCAAAACTTTTCATTCTCTGAAGGTGCCGAGTAGCGGCATGAATGTCTACTCTATTAAATAAGATCAAGCGAGGGAAAAGAGATGTATAAAAGCCAGCAACCGATACCGGATGAATATATCGTGATGAGTGAGCAGGAAAGAGACGAACGAATTCGCACTATTAAAGCGGATTTAGGCTCAAAACTCGTTATTCTCGGTCACCATTACCAGCGGGATGAGGTTATCCGCTATGCCGATTACCGGGGAGATTCTCTTAAACTGGCGCAACTAGCAGCTCAAGAAAAAAAGGCAGAGTATATTGTTTTCTGTGGCGTTCATTTCATGGCAGAAACTGCGGATATGCTAACGTCATCTGAGCAGAAAGTTATTTTACCGGATTTAGGAGCTGGTTGCCCGATGGCCGATATGGCGGAGCTTGGGGATGTGGAAGTGTGTTGGAATCTCCTCACAACTCAGTATACTCAAGACATCATTCCGGTCACGTATGTCAATTCGAGTGCTGAAGTCAAAGCGTTTTGTGGACGGAACGGTGGAATGACGTGTACTTCTTCGAATGCCCCCCAGATTTTTACACAATTATTGGGGAACGGAAAAAGCATTCTGTTTTTGCCTGATGAGCATCTTGGACGCAACACCGGCCTTAAATGGGGACTCCACGACCAGGATATCCTGCTCTGGAATCGAGAAAACCTGGAAGAGGTTGAACTCCCGAAAGAAGCCCCGAAACTAATTCTTTGGGATGGTTATTGTACGGTACATCAGAAGTTCGAACCCCAACAGGTGGATGAGGTCAGAAAAAAATATCCAGGAATCAAGGTGATCGTTCACCCAGAATGTAGTCATGCAGTAGTTGAAAAGGCGGATCTCAGCGGTTCTACAGACTTTATTATCCGTCAAATTTCCGAAGCTCCAGCGGGAAGTATCTGGGCGGTCGGGACAGAGATCAATTTAGTACATCGATTAGCTCAAGAGAACCCGGACAAGAAGATTGTCAGTCTCAATGAAAATACCTGCAGGTGTGTTATGATGAACCGAATCAGTCAACCCCATCTCCTTTGGGCACTCGATAACCTTAATAAGGGAGAAGTTGTTAATCAGATTACGGTGGATGAGAAGATAACTGCTGATGCGATTATGGCTTTGAATAGGATGTTAGATCTGAGTAAATAGAAGTATACAGTGTTTTTCCCGAAAACGACTAGACACTTCTGCAGGAAGTGTAGTAGAATGAATCAACAAAAAGGCAAGGGCGCCGTACAATGATCTGGTTTTTCCAGAGGATTGTACGGCGTTTTATGTTATAAGGGGGCTTTATTATGCAAGAACGTGTTAATAATCATAGTGCTAAGCCTTCTTTGGAACGTGAGGCACTCTTCCTCGTTTTAACCGATACTCGTGAAAAAGAGAATGAGTTAAAACAGGCGCTTATTTCTCAGAATTTATATTGTGCAGTTACCGAAATTGGGGGGACGGTAGCAACGCTTCAACCGACTGGAAAATTAACGCATTCGATCATAGCTGCAGCTTTAAATACGGGAGTGATCAAGAAGGATCCTAAAGAGATTCATGCTGTAGTCCATGCAACTCTCGAAGCCAGTAATAGCATATTTGTTCATACCAACAGTAACGCTAGTTTTGCGTTGAAGATTGCTATTGTAACCGATAGGGACTGGATTGCAATCGCCATGTTTGGACGCACTTCGGTAAACGTTCTTTCGGAACATTGTCGGGTAGGTCTAGGGTTCATGCATTTGTGAGTATACAATATTCATTCAAAGAACATCTTGTCGTGTTATAGAATAAATGCTACACTAAATTACTTATGATTTAATAATGGAAAAAAACAAGGTTTTATAAAGAAAAAGCATTTTAACACGAGTGTAGTAGGAGGACGGACTGGTGATTCAACTCGAAGGGTTACACAAACATTTTGGCTCATTGCATGTTCTAAAGGGAATCGATCTAAAGGTCGCATCTGGAGAAAAATTAGTCGTGATCGGTCCCAGTGGTTCAGGCAAAAGCACCCTTATTCGTTGCATGAACCTCTTAGAAAAGCCAAGCTCTGGTAGAGTAACCGTCGACGGGATAGAAATCACGGCGCATAAAGCTCCAGTAGCTAAAGTCCGTCAATCCGTAGCTATGGTTTTTCAACAATTTAATCTCTATCCCCATAAAACGGTTTTAGAAAATCTTACCCTTGCTCCAATTTTGATAAAAAAAGTTCCAAAGGCGGAAGCAGAAGAGTCGGGGCTGGCCTATTTAGATCGTGTCGGATTGAAGCAGAAAGCGAATGCCTATCCTTCTCAACTTTCCGGCGGGCAACAACAACGGGTCGCGATTGCAAGAGCTTTGAATATGCACCCGAAAATTATGCTTTTTGATGAGCCAACTTCAGCTCTGGATCCGGAAATGATTCAAGAGGTACTCGATGTCATGGCAGGCCTAGCTAATGAAGGAATCACAATGGTCGTGGTGACCCATGAAATGGGATTTGCTCGTCAAGTTGCTGACCGCGTCGTCTTTATGGACGATGGGGAAATTTTAGAACAGGGGACTCCTGAACATTTCTTTTCAAAACCAACCCATGAACGGACGAAACAGTTCTTGAGTCGTATTTTGCGTTCTTAATACGCAGAAAATAAATAGAGAGATACGAAGGGGGATATTTTATGAAGAAGATTGGTATTCTGATGGTTAGTGCTCTGCTGGTCGGGAGTTTGTTGGCTGGGTGTGGTGCCAATGCTGCTCCTTCAGGTAATGCAGCTGCAGATGTTTCTGCCGACGTCAAAGCGATCAAGGATCGCGGGGTACTTAAGGTTGGAGTAAAGGTTGATGTGCCTAATTTCGGGTATAAAGATCCTAAAACGAGTGTAATTGATGGCTTTGAAATCGACTTAGCCCGGGAAATGGCCAAGAAAATCGTGGGCGATCCGGCGAAAATCGAATTATCACCCGTGACTGCAAAAACGCGTGGTCCGCTTCTGGACAATGGAAATGTTGACATGGATATCTCAACGTTTACGATTACCGAAGAACGTAAAAAAAGCTATAATTTCACGGATCCTTACTATACCGACGGTGTTGGCTTGCTGGTCAAAAAGGCTCCTGGGTATCAGGGTTTGAAGGATTTGAACGGAAAGAAAATTGGGGTAGCTCAGAGCGCTACCAGTAAAGCAGCTGTTCAAGCCGAAGCGGATAAGCTAGGGGTTAAGATTACGTTCCAAGAGTTTGCGACCTACCCAGAAATTAAAGCAGCCTTAGACTCTGGACGGGTGGATGCTTTCTCGGTTGACCGGTCGATCTTATCCGGTTATTTAGACGATTCAACGGCTCTGTTAGCGGATAAATTTAGTCCTCAAGAGTACGGAATTGCCACGAAAAAAGGCAATGACGGACTGGCGAAATTAGTGAATGATACCGTGGGTGAACTCAAAAAATCCGGTGAGCTCGATAAACTCATTAAGAAGTGGGGTCTGTAAAAGTGGTTGGACCATTTGCCTGGTTTAAATGGCAAGCACTCTTCCAAGATTGGCATGTTTTTGCAGAGGGTTTTGGGTATACAGTATTGGCATCCATCCTGGCGTTAGCCTTAGCGTTAGCTTTAGGCATTGTGTTTGGGGTGTTGGGAACGACGCATAATAAGATTTTAAGGGCAATTAACCGCGTTTATGTCGAATTTATCCAAAATACTCCTCTAGTCATCCAAGTATTCTTTGTTTACAACGGATTACCCCATTTGGGAGTTATGATTCCTGTTTTAACCGTTGGGGTACTGGCTGTAGGAATTTATCACGGAGCCTATATTGCGGAAGTAGTGAGGGCTGGCATTCAGTCAATTCACCGTGGGCAGATGGAAGCCGCTTTAGCTCAGGGGTTTTCGTTTTGGGAAGCGATGCGGTATGTTATTTTACCTCAAGCTGCTCGGGTCGTTTTACCCCCGCTGACGAATCAAGCCGTCAGTTTGATTAAGAATACCTCCGTCTTAGCCATGGTAGCCGGTGGAGATCTGATGTATCGTGCAGATTCTTGGTCTGCGGACAATATTTATTATGGTCCGGCTTATGTTACGGTGGGATTGCTTTATCTTGCGTTATGCTTCCCCTTAGCTCAATTCGCTCGATATCTCGAGCGTAAGACGGAGGTGTCGATGTAATGCAGGAGGTATTTCAGCCGTATGTCTTTCGCTTTTTGGGTCAAGGGTTAGTAACGACCCTCTACCTAGCTATCATGACAATTATATTGAGTTTTGTTTTTGGAACAATCCTGGGGATTGCTCGTTATTCTCAAAAACCGATCCTTTCACAAATTGCTACTGTCTATATTGAGATCGTGCGTAACATTCCCTTGCTTTTGTTTATCTTAGTGATGCGCTTTGCGACGACGTTAAAACCGATCAATTCCGGGATTCTTGCGATGACGATTTTCACCTCAGCTATTATTGCTGAGATCATACGGGGCGGGTTGAAATCTATCGATAAAGGGCAGTGGGAAGCAGCTAGGTCACAAGGCTTTTCGTATGTACAGACTCTGGTTCATATTATCTTGCCTCAAGCGTTACGTAAAATGATTCCCCCTCTGGTTTCCCAGTTTATCACGACACTGAAGGATACTTCTTTTGTCTGGGCTGTAGGAGTGGAGGAGCTGACGGGAAAAGGATTAATCATCATGGGGCAGTTTGGATCGACTGTACAGGTGTTTACCCTGTTTGGAATGATTGCCTTAACGTATTTTGTCTTAAACTATGCACTATCTGTTTTCGCAAGGAATCAGCAGCGTAAAGCTATTTATCAGAGCTACTAGACTTTACCCAGATTAAAGAATGGAAAACTGATCTTTGGCTTCGGTATGTCGTCTTACCCGGGATCAATGATTCAGATCCGCATAGAGTAAAGTTAAAAGAATTCGTTCACGCTTTGTCTCCACAGGTTCGGAATATCGAGCTACTTCCTTATCACTCATTAGGAATCTACAAATGGGAAAAACTCGGTTTGAAGTATTCCTTGTATGATCTTGAAGCACCAACTCAGCTTGAGATGGATCAATTTACTCAAGACGTGAGAAAGTCTCTGCTCAGAAAATGATAGGTCATGATGTATACAGTGTTCTTCGAGTGAATGGGTAGACGGAGGCTTAGGTATACGCTATAATAAGTTTATCGAAAAACGAAGCGCGAAGCAATCGTAATTCCTTGAATTCCTTAGGATGGCAACGGCGCCATATAGTTATCTGGGTTACCCAGATAACTATATGGCGCTTATTTTTTAAGTAAACTATTTTATGAAGGTTCGCTAGAGTTTTAGTTTAGTGGTTAGTGGTGTAGTTTACTTAAAAATTCAATTGAGAGATTAAGTTATTTAAGAGATTGAGAGACCCAGAGATCGAGTGTCATTTGTGGCCAAGGCCACTTCATAATGAGTGGGCACCAAACCATGGGTTTGGAGTGTAAAAGTGATAGAGAGAGCCCTTATCTGAAAGGATAGGCAGTTCTCTCTTCTTTTTTAAAAAAGTATTTATGAAAAATCTAATTTAAGGAAGTGATGTCCGCAGAGAAGCCCAAAACTCATTCATAAATTTTTGAAGGAACAAACAAGGGGGTAAAAAGATGAAAAAGGTATGGACATTATTAATCGCTCTTATTAGTATGTTAGCGCTTCCAGCCACGGTATTGGCTGCAGATGGTTCGGCAATTGACACAGGTGATACTAGCTTTGTTATTATATCAACGGCTTTGGTCTTTTTAATGACTCCAGGACTGGCTCTTTTTTATGGGGGTATGGTTAGAAAGAAGAATGTGTTAAGTACGACCATGCATAGTTTTATTATCATGGCTTTGGCTTCAGTTCAATGGGTTCTGATCGGTTTTACGTTAGCCTTTGGTCCAGATCAAGGCGGCTTCATCGGAGCTTTGAACTGGTTAGGACTTTCCGGAGTAGGTATTGATCCTAATCCTGATTACGCAGCAACGATTCCCTTCATTGTATTTATGGCTTTTCAGATGATGTTTGCGATCATTACACCGGCTTTAATTACAGGTTCTATTGCAGAACGGATGAGGTTTCCTGCTTTCCTGGCCTTTATTCTCTTATGGATGACCTTTGTTTATGATCCCTTAGCTCACTGGGTTTGGGGTGTCGGAGGATTCTTACGCACTATGGGAGCACTCGACTTTGCAGGGGGTACGGTCGTGCATATTAGTTCAGGTGTTTCTGGATTAATTGCTGCTCTAGTCATAGGTAAACGTATGGGGCATGGAAAAGAACCCATGGCTCCCCACCAGATCCCGATGACGGTCTTGGGGGCTGGGTTACTCTGGTTCGGCTGGTTTGGTTTCAATGCTGGGAGTGCTCTTGGAGCCAATGGATTGGCGGGAATCGCTTTAGTCACAACGAATACCTCGGCAGCAGTAGGAGCTTTAGCTTGGATGTTTGCCGAATGGCTCCATCGGGGCAAGCCCACGGTTCTTGGCGCAGCGAGTGGTGCAGTAGCTGGTCTAGTGGCCATTACACCCGGAGCAGGCTTTGTCACTCCCATGTCATCTATCGTAATTGGTTTAGTTGGAGGAACTCTCTGTTACTTTGCAGTGAGTGTGCTTAAAGCAAAATTGGGCTATGATGATGCACTTGATGCTTTCGGTTGCCATGGTATCGGCGGAATATGGGGTGCGTTAGCAACAGGTTTATTTGCAACCAAAACGATCAATCCTTTGGGAGCGGATGGTCTCTTGTACGGTAATCCTGCACAATTGGGAATTCAAGCCATAAGTGTTATTGTCACGATTGCACTTGCAGGCATTGGAACATTTGTGATCCTAAAAGTGGTGAGTGTGTTTACAAAACTACGGGTATCTTCTGAAGAAGAAGAGACAGGATTGGATTTGTCCATGCATGGAGAAGAAGCGTATCCAGATTTCATCGGCAATGGCTTTATGCCATCCCCGATTGCTTCCAAGTCAATGGCCTTTAACCCGGTTAGCAGCGAACAATCCATCTATTAAGAAATAGACTTTGTCGAATACAAATGTGGAAAATAAGGAGCTGATCAGATGAAAAAAATAGAGGCAATTATCCGGCCAGGTAAGTTGGATGATGTTAAAGAGGCGTTAGATAAATGTGGAGTGACCGGGCTCACCGTGAGTCAAGTCATCGGATGTGGTAATCAGAAGGGAAATACCCAAGTTTACCGTGGAGTGGAATATACGGTCCACTTGCTTCCAAAGGTAAAAATTGAAGTGGTTGTTGCAGATAAGAAAAGCGAAGAGGTTATTAATATTATCGCCGAGTCAGCAAGAACTGGAGAAATTGGAGATGGTAAAATCTTTGTAACCGTTGTGGAAGATGCCCTAAAGATTAGAACGGGGGAGGTTGGAGAACAAGCTCTGTAATTAACTTGAAGTTAAGAAACTGTATACAGTATTTAAAGGTGTGAACCTCTAGACGGGTCTTGGATCAAGTGCTATAATCAAAATCGCTAGGTCAGTTCATGGTTTCGTGAGAGCAAAGAGGCCCTAAGATTATTTCCTGTAGAAATTCTAGAGACCTTTTGGGCCACGTTCACCTGTGCGAATGCGAATTGCTTCTTCTATAGAAGAAACAAATATTTTCCCGTCTCCCACTTCTCCGGTTCTTGCGGCCTGAATGAGGGCTGAAATGACTTCATCAACTTGTTCATCAGTAGTCACAATTTCTAGTTTTACCTTGGGTAAGAGTCGTGTCAGCACTTCTTGCCCACGGTAAATTTGGGTATACCCTTTCTGATGGCCACACCCGAGAACATTACTTAGGGTCATGCCGTAAATTCCTAATTGGGATAGGGCGTTTTTTACATCCTCGAGTTTTCCGGGGCGAATGATTGCTTCTATTTTTTTCATCCATGCACTCTCCTAGAGTTTTTACTATGTAAATAGGAGTCGTAAGTTCCTTTCTACTATGATTAACTTAACAAAAATTCGAACATTAATAAAGAGAAATCTAATAGAGGAAATTCTGGAGGGTAACCAATTCAAAAGACGCAATGTGTGACGGTCAAGGATTATCAAAGATTAAATGTAAAAAGCCAGTGAATCTAAAGGTGATTCGCTGGCTTTTACCTAATGCTATTAACCAATTCATATCTTTTAATTGACGGTCGTACCTCTGAAATACTTCGAAAAAAGTAGTTTCCACGCCAATAATATCTTTGTTCATATTTTTAGTAAAACTTTTCAGAAAGTGGGCAGATCATTTTTGCGTTGACGTAAAGGAGGTAAATCAAGTTTAATAACATTCAAGCGCAAGTATAAATCCAGGCGAAATTTGCCCTCATGCGGTTGGTAGTTGCAATAATCCGAAAATCAAATGCTTTTGGCAACAGATCCACCTAGTCTTGTGACGGTGCTTTCTTCAATTAATCGCAACAAAACAGATTGCATATCCAGAGGCATCTGCAAATTGTAATAGTATGGATCAGGACGAAATCAATCCAAATCAGTCTAATTTATTGGACCATCTAATAACACCATAATGTAAAAATATTTTTGATGATAATAAGCGCCGAGCATCTTGCAAGACGCTTATTATTTTTGCATGACAACTTTCCAATTAGCCCCGCCATCTTCGGTTTTTACAATGTTCAGTGTATTCTTTGATGCAGACCTATTAACAACAATAGCCCATCCAAGCTGATCATTGACAAAATTAATTCTAGCAAGATCTCCAGGTAGCATAACAGGAAAACCCTTTGGCCTAGATTGATCAATTATTGCTAACCATGTTTTTCCTTGATCGTTTGTTTTCAGTACAGCAACAGGGTATGTGGCCGGTGTATAAGCCACTAGGAAAGCTCTTGTGTCGCTTATAGGAAAGAGATCACTGGTTTCAAGAGGAGCAGGATTCCCAGAAAAAGGAGGAGCAGCCATGTAATAACCGCTTTCAATTGTCCAGTTGCCTGATTGATCCCTGTGCAAGATAATCTTTGAGGTTTGAGACATTGTACCTTCACTGGAAAATAGAGCCCACCCCTCCAAAGTAGAATTAATGATAACCTTGCTGTTAATTGGTTCAAGCCTTTTCTTGATGTTTTCGGGAACTGACCATTCTTTATTCCAGATATTACCGCCATCAGTGGTATGCCAGATAGAATCCGTATTTGTTGCCCATCCTTCCTTATCATCTCGGAAATCAAATGACATTAAGTTTTCTATAGAACTAATCTGCCTCCAGGATTCGCCACCATCGGTTGTACTGAAAAGGTTGGTATTAAATCTGGCAAATCCATCTTTGATGTTTAAAAATTGAATTTGATAAGGTGATATTCTAGAAGCCTGTACTGTTTCAAATTGCTTTGACCAATTTTGACCTCCGTCTTTAGTTGATAAGATACTATAGACTTTTTTTGAAGATTGAGGATCAGCATTCCCAATGGCCCAACCATGTTCACTATCAACAAACTGCATAGAGACAATATTATAATTGCCCATCAGAGTAGTTGACCATGTTTGGCCATGATCGGAGGAAGATAATATTTCGGTAAATGGCGAACCATTGTTGATAGCGTTTAGCCCTATCCAAACAATCTTATCGTCAAGGAAAGAAAATTTTGCATCCGTTATTTCTGCACTTAAAAATATTGGAAAATTTTTGATTGATTTATTTGACGGATCTGCTCCCTTAGTCGAATAATTGCAACCACTTGAAAGAAGGACTATAAGGCAGGCTGTAATCAAGATAAAGGTTTTTCTTATATACATTAACATCCTCCTCTAATATTTCTTGGTGAACGGCAGAAAGACTGACATCACTCTCTAGCGGGTATAAAAGGCTAACTTTGGCATTCAAAACACTAATATCTAATACCTTAGAAATATGTTCATATTAATGATTGATTTCAGTGCAAAAAGTCTTTGAAATTGTAACCTATTTTTCCTCTGTAGACTGTTATAAATTCATTTTACCATCTTATGGATAATATTATCTGGATCATCCATCGAAAATGGCGATATTAACACAAGGTGGTGAGGT
>NZ_DATLJA010000029.1:0-179790 GCF_035539115.1 Desulfitobacterium sp.
CTAGGGCTTCTGCCTTCGCTTTGCTTGGCACAAGCCAAGTTTTCTTTATCCTACGATGCAAGTGGTTAAGTCCGGCAGGATAAGGCAACTAGGCCTACCACCTTCGCTAGGGCTTGGTGCTAGCCAAGTTTTCTTTATCGCTAAAGCTCGGCGAAAGCCGGGTTTTCTTTATAAAAGTGGTACAATAAGGATAAAACGAGTTAATCAAAAGGAGGAATATCTATGGTATTCACCATAAAAGTATACTCAGACTACACCTGACCGTTCTGTTACATTGGCAACGGGATTGTCAAAGAATTAAAAAAAGAGTTTGAAATACAAGATGAATGGATGAGTTATGAGCTCCATCCGGAAATCCCCAAACCGGGCATAGCAATTACTCAATTCTTTCCGGGAATGAACACGCAAGGCATGCAGGAGCAACTAAACTCAATGGGTGCTGCATATGGTCTTATCTTTAAAGAGACGTCTTGGGTTGCAAATACAAATCTTGCGTTGCAGGCCAGCGAATATGCACGTGATCATGGTAAATTCCATGAATATCATGATCAATTACTTTACGCTAATTTTACAGAAGGAAAAAACCTGGGAGAAATTGATGTCCTTCTTGACTTAGCCCAAAATGTCGATTTAGATCCTCAGGAACTTAAAAATGCTCTTCAAGAAAACCGCTATCAAACACGCTTAATTGAAGCCAAGCAGCAGGCAGAAAAAGATCACATTACCGCTACACCAACATTCATGATTAATGATCAATACAAAATCGTGGGTGCGCAAACGCTTCAAAATTTCCGAAAAACCTTACAAGAGATCAGCTCGAAGGGCTCTAATAACAATAATCCATTTACAATTCTTTAATTGTCACTTACTTGAGGAAAGCATGTAAAGTGAAAGTGAGCAGCTATGGAGATTTCTTGCAGTTCCAAGCGTGAAATTTGGAAGATTCCTGAATCAGGCCAAGCCTATCTGGCTGGGTATTGGAGTCCTGAAAAGGGGTTAACTCCGCAACCCACCTACGTGAAATGGCAGGCAGGGAAGATTATTGCCTTAGAATCTATCGATGAACCACAAAATACTTTGGCTAACAAAGACCCAATGTCTCTTACTTCTCAGGAAGTCTTTTCTTGGGACTCCTATTACCTAATGCCTGGCTGGTTAGATGCTCATGTCCACCTTGCCTTGGATAGCCTTGACTTTTACCAGTGTTTAGACAACTGGGCAAGACCTGAACTTATTGACGAAAACATCAAGAAATATTTAAGGGATTATCTCACAAGAGGGATTGTTGCAATTCGAGATGGGGGAGATCTTCCAGGATTCGCCTGGCAGGCTAAGCAAAAGGTGGACTCAGGTCAATGGCAAGGTCCTCAGATTTTATCGGTCCGCGAAGCAGTAAACCGGCAAGGCAAGTACGGTCGCTTCCTTGGACGAGGCTTCAAAACGATCTCAGATTGGAAAGACCAGCAAGAAGCCTTCTTTACACAAGGATTAGATCAGCTCAAAATTGTGGTTACGGGAATTATCAAATTTGATACTTACGGAGTCGTCGGACCCGTGCAGTGGAGCGTTGGGGATCTCAAAGAACTCGTGAAAAGTGCCCATGATCGAGGAATTTCCGTAATGGCCCATGCGAGCGGGGCAGAGGGGATATCTGTCGCGATTGAAGCGGATGTTGATTCGGTTGAGCATGGGTATTATTTGAGGACAGAACAATTAAAACGCATGCAAGCCAAAAAAATCGCTTGGGTACCTACTGTCGCACCGATCGGGAATATCTTAAAATACGACGTCGAGCGTTATTCCGAACAGGAGAAGGCCGTCTTAACTCAAATTCTGCAAAGGCATTTGGCGAAGATTCAAGAAGCCTTTCAACTGGGCGTTTTAATCGGGGTTGGTACAGATGCAGGCGCGTTTCTTGTTCCGCATGGAGATGGCTTTTTTGATGAACTCTCTTGGCTGATTGAAGCAGGACTGCCCAAGGATGAAGTTCTGAGAAGAGGCACTCAGGGCAATGCACGCATTTTTGGTTGGCCAAATTTAGGAACCCTTAAAATCGGGAGTACGATGAATCAACTTCAGCTTAATAGCAATCCGTACAATTTCATAGATCACGTTCATAATTAATAGAGGCCATAGGGATTACCCCATGGCCTCTAATCTTTCTCATTGTTGTCCTTCAAGATATTCGATTCAATTTTTAGGTCCATGTTCCCGAAAATTGAGCCCCCAGGCAATTAAACTTAGAAGTACCATACTTAGTCCTCCCCAGCAAACTCCTTGCCAGCCTCTAACACTCCAGAGGTATACTCCTAAGGTCGAGCCCAGTGCTCCGCCTCCAAAATAGGTGACCATATAAACTGTGTTCAGTCGATTCCTGGCATTGGGGATAAGCGTATAGATCTGGGTCTGATTGGCAATCTGGGCGCTCTGAACGCCCAAGTCTAAAAGAATAACACCTAGGATTAAGCCCCACAGTTGTTTTCCAAGGAGCCCTAAAATCACAAAGGAGAGAAGAGCGATTCCTGCCGCAACCCCGGCAACAGAACGAGGGCTATTTTTGTCCGCGAGACGACCTGCGAGGGGAGCCATTGAAGCCCCAACAACTCCAACGAGTCCGAAAAGACCGGCGACCTCGCTTCCATAAGCATAAGGAGGTTGTTCTAAAAAAAAGACTAAAGTCGTCCAGAATAGGCTAAACGCACCAAAAAGCATTCCTCCCATGAAGGAAGTTTTTCGAAGTACGGGTTGTTTGATAACGAGTTGTCCAAGTGAGCGCATCACTTGGGGATAGGGGATCCGAGAATTTTCTGGTTCGCATTTGGGAAGATAGGTCCTAAGAAGGAGCATTAAAATAAACATGAACCCGGCAGCAATTAAGTACATCATTCGCCAACCTAAGAAGTGTCCGATCATTCCACTCACCAGGCGTGCCAGTAAAATTCCAAAGAAGAGTCCGCTCATGACGAGTCCGACCACTCGCCCCTGTTCCTGCGGCTTTGCCAATTGCGCCGCGAACGGTACGATCAGCTGTGGAACGATAGTTGTTGCTCCTACAGCAAAACTCGCAAGCTCCAACATCGTAATATCAGGGGCAAAGGCCATTGCCAGTAAGGCGAGAATTACCGCCCCAAGTAAATTCGTGATCAATTTCCTGCGTTCCCTCAAATCTCCAAGTGGAATAAAGAAAAACATACCTAAGGCATACCCGATTTGAGTGAGCATCGAAATATTTCCAATTCGACTTGCCGACACCTGAAAAGTTTGAGCCATCTCAACGAGTAAGGGCTGATTATAGTAAAGATTGGCTACTGAGGCTCCTGCTCCGATGGCCATGATCCAGATCAAGCCTTTGGAAAGTCTAGAGCTAGGAGGATTTTCCAAAGGGTGTGTCGAAGGTCTTTCCAAGGAATCCTGATAAAGAGGCTGACTCATCGCGCTTACTCCTTTAAGATAGAACTTAGATTGTCTTTTCTTTAGATTTCTATCCGAATTATTTAGGTATAACTATTATTGTAGCTATACATCCAAGAAGTTACAACTAGAAGTGTCTCGCCTTATCCCCCAATTAGAAGTATAATTAGGTGCTGACAGCGAATAGTCTATTAGCATGGATCTCCGTAATTTTCATTTTTAAGGAACCCGGCGAGAGTTCGTAACGTGGAATTTAAGTTTGAGAGGGGAGAAGAACGATGGGGCCGGGATTAGCATCAACTCTATTCATCTTAGGAATCATTTTACTGTTTCTAGAGATCTTTGTTCCTGGAGGAATTCTAGGACTACTAGGGATTATCTTATTCTCAGTTGGAATCTTTCTTACCGTGGATTCCGCCTTACAAGCCCTCTTATACATTGGCGGGATGTTACTCGCCATAGGAATCATAGTACTTCTCAGTTTTCGCTTTTCGCGAACACGCAAATTTTGGCAAAGATTTTCTCTAAGTACCCGTCAAACTAAAGCAGCCGGCTATGTTGCTTCCAAGCTTAGTTATGAAAACTTTCTTGGCCGGGAAGGGGTAGCTCTCAGTCAGCTTCGCCCAGCCGGGACCGCGGATTTCGCAGGGGAACGTCTTGATGTGGTAACCGAAGGAGGGTTTATCCCACAAGGATCAAAAATTAAAGTTATTGACGTTGAAGGTGCCCGTGTGATTGTGAGAGAGGAATAGCACAGTAAAAATAATCAAGAGAGAAAGCGAAGGTGAAGCCCGTTACCGGGCGTGAAAAATGGCAAGTACGATTATGTCACTGATTCTTTTAGCAATAGCCCTTCTAATTATCGGGATTTTGTTTACTTTTATTCCGATCGGACTCTGGGTATCAGCTTTAGCGGCTGGGGTTAATATTGGGATCATCACACTAATTGGAATGAGACTACGGAGAGTCACTCCCTCGAGAATTGTCAATCCACAAATTAAAGCCCATAAAGCGGGTTTAGATATCTCAACCTCCCAATTAGAAGCTCACTTTTTAGCGGGTGGGAATGTGGATAAAGTGGTTAACGCTTTAATTGCGGCTGAACGTGCCGAGATTCCATTGCCTTTTGAGAGAGCCGCCGCAATCGATCTCGCTGGCCGAGATGTTCTCCAAGCCGTTCAAATGTCTGTTAATCCTAAAGTTATTGAAACTCCAATCGTTTCCGCAGTGGCACAAAATGGGATTGAATTAAGAGTGAAGGCTCGCGTTACTGTGCGCACCAATCTTGATCGTCTTGTTGGTGGTGCAGGAGAGGAAACGATTATTGCTCGGGTCGGTGAAGGAATTGTCACAAGCATTGGTTCATCGCTCTCGCACAAACAGGTCTTAGAAAATCCAGACTTGGTTTCTCGTACCGTTCTAGCCAAAGGACTCGATTCAGGAACGGCCTTTGAAATCCTCTCGATTGACATCGCCGATGTGGACGTTGGTAAGAACATTGGGGCACAACTTCAAACCGATCAAGCTGAAGCGGATAAACGTATTGCCCAGGCAAAAGCTGAAGAGCGTCGCGCGATGGCAGTTGCCCTAGAACAAGAGATGAAAGCCTCCATCCAAGAAATGAGGGCAAAGGTTGTTGAAGCAGAAGCTGAAGTTCCTCGAGCCTTGGCTGCGGCCTTAAGAGAAGGAAAAATGGGAGTCATGGATTATTACAATATGAAAAATATCATGGCCGATACCTCAATGAGAGAAAATATCGCCGGTTCCGGCAAGGTTGAGTCTGGCGATCCCAGCCCGAAAAAGTAGTAGGGAGGGATACCCATGGATATATTTTCCTGGTTACCAATTATCGTGATTATCCTTGTAGCCTTATCCTCGGCCAATAATAAGCTTCAAGGAAAACCTGGTTCAAAACCGCACGACCAACCTTCTCCTTGGGCTCGAGGTTTTGATCCTCGGAGTTTCGAGCTTCCCAAATGGCTTACTCAGGAAGGACCCCTGAAAGAGTCAGGACACATTTGGGACGAATTTAAAAGCTTTAATGAGTATCCTAAGAAAGGCTTAACTGACACTGAAGGAACAATTAGTGTTGAAGGAACTGCTGGAGAGGAGGGTACTTCTGGGAATGAGGGTACGATTGGGATTGAGGGGTCCTCTGGAACAGAAGGAACTTCTGGGCGAGAAGGGACTTCAGTGTTATCAGGAAATGATGCTAAGGAGCGTATTTCTGAACTCAGAACCCCGATTACGCCTGAAATTTCTTCCCAATCTCAAGGCTTATTCCTAAACTACTTCCCTGCCGATGCCGTTCTAATGCGCGCGGTGGTGTGGGCCGAAATTCTGGATAAACCCAAGGCCCTAAGAAAACGGAAGTAGACTTAATCTCTGGATAGATAAGTAAAAGAGCAAGAATTCCTCGAATTAGGGGTTTCTTGCTCTTTTTGTACGTTCTTTATTCCCTATATTACTGACTACCTATGTTTAGCTCTCAATGTTTCCAGACTTGAGTTTAAAACCATTCTCCGTCTTCTGAATTCTTCCAGACTTAAGTAAACCACCGATCGCCCGTTTAAATTCAGACTTACTCATTTTAAACATCTTCTCAAGCTCCGCCGGACTTGCTTTTTCACCCAAAGGAAGATTTCCGTCATTTTCTTGCATCGCTTTGAGAAGATGCTGGGCGTCGATACTCATTTGCTCATAAGAAAGCCTACGTGTCGAAAGATCGAGTTTGCCATCTTCCCGAACCCGGATGACCCTCGCCTGAATTCGATCTCCCACATGAAGATCGGTAAAATTCTCCGTGTTCGGAATAAGTGACTTATATAGGTTATCCACGGCTACGAAGGCGCCAAATTCTGGCTGAATCTGATATATTGTTCCTATGACTGAGTCGTTTTTTTGATAAGGCGCATCCGAGCTTAGAAATTCAGAGATATCCGTTGTACAACAAAGTCTATCCGTTTTATCAATGTAGACAGAGACTAAATAACTTTTTCCTAGTACAATAGGGAATTTTTGTTCACTAAACGGTAAAAACAAACCCCGCTCTAGCCCGAACTCCAAAAAAGCTCCAATTCCCGTTTTGGCGGTAACCGTTAGATAGGCAAGATCTCCAACTTGAGCAAGAGGAGTCCGGGTCGTCGCGATCAAACGGTTTTCGGAATCTCGGTAGATAAAAACATCAAGGAAGTCACCCGCTTTTGCCTCAATTGGCCGCTGCTTTTCCGGCAACAATACATTATCGATGCGGTTTCCGGTCCCCGCATCGAGATAGGCCCCAATGGACACGAGATTTGATATTTGAAGTCGATTAAATTTACCAATCTGAATAATATGAATTCCCCCTAGTCTTCAGCTGTAATACGTTCTTTTTATAAAATAACTTTAATTATAACACAAGGTCAAATTCTCTGCTATTTTCCCATCTTTCCTACTTTCTTATTTATCGCTTAGCGTGTTTTTTTTAACTTTTTTACGTTCATTTGGAAAGTTTATACTTTGTTTAGATTCTGTTAACAGAAAATCAATGTGTTTGCGTTAGAATACAGTTAGGGAAGCTTCCTGAAGTAAAATAAAGGAGTCACAAAGAATGAAAATTAAAAAGAAGACCGCCATGATCGTGAGTTTTGCTCTCGGCAGCTTGATCTTCGCCACGACAGCCTTGGCGGACATTGCGAGCAAGAGCGGGTATGACCAATTAAAAGACACGCTTAAAGTCACCGCTGAGAATTGCAGTGATAAACTTAATAGTTATACGATGGATTTTACCATGGTCCTGAAGGACAATGGTAAAACGCTAACCTCCCAAAATGAGATTCATAAATATGATCGGAGTAAAAGTGCTGAAGAGAATATATCTTCTCGTGAAGGCATTGTGAGTGGAAAATACAATAGTCGGAGTTACACAGATCCTGTGACCATAATCCGGAAGAATGACGAAGAGCAAGCGTTCAATGTTACCGAATTCACCAAGCCCCAGAAGGTTAAAGCCTTTGACAATCCCTTTATAAGCAACCGTGCAGTGGATGTCGAGAAGATTGCCGATGCAGTGGTTGGAAGCCTGAAAGACCAAGTGATCGTCAAAGAAAATCCTGATGGAACCAAAGATTTCAGTGGTTCTTTGAGCGAGGTTCAAATTCCTACCCTCGTGAATGCTATCGCCTCCTTTCAATTGAAACAAGATTTGAATGGCCGTAATCAAGAAACCCCACAACTCGCTCAAGACATTTTCGTTAAAGAAATCAAAGGTTCGGCCCATGTCAACCCGGAAGGACTTCTGGAAAACATCTTAGGCACAGCAACGATCATCGGTAAGGATGAGCAAGGAAACGACCACGAAGTTACGGTTGAAATTCTCTTCAAACTATCTGGGATTAACTCCACAGTCGTGACTAAACCTGATCTCACTGGGCAAAAAGTCAATAAACAAGTTGCTAATAATCTAAATGGTCCCCAACAGATCTCGAATCGCGAAAAGTTCGTCGGCAAATTTAAAAACGATATGATTATTGAAAAAGACGGGAAATACGTAAAAATTGGCGAGAGATTTATCGAGATCACGCAACTTGACCAAAACCATGTTGTAGGGAAATATTACGAAGAATATAAACCCGGTTATGAAGTAAATGCTGCTAATAAGGAGAATTTTAGCTTTGATGCCCCATTTAACAGCGGCGAGAAAAAAGACCCCAATAGTGTGAACTTCGACGTTACAAATGAAGCAGGGGTCAAAACTCAAGGGAATATTCACTTTGATGAGAATCTTGGAAAACTCAATTTAGGTATTAATGGAAGAATGATGGGGAACCAACCTTTTGATTCTACGTTCAGCCCAGATTTAGAGTAAACCTACCACTCTGCAGCAGCATCATCTGGACGAGGACTCTACGCGGGCAGATATCAAGCTTGGGCAAAACTACTCTTACTTAAGTGGGACGAGTCACAGGGCAGAAAGCCTCTCTGAAGATTGCTCACGACGTAGGATGGGTTTCGCCCCAAGCCCTTGCTCAAGAAGAAATTTCAACGGCAAAGGGTTGACTCGCCGACTTATATACAATTCAAAGCTATTTTCATTTAGAATTTACTTTTTTAATTGGAGGCCAGTAGATGGATAAAGAAAAAGTCATCGAAATCCAAAATCTAACCAAGCGCTACCCCAATGGTCGGGGGATTGAGGATATTAACCTTGAAATCTTTAAGGGAGACATTTTTGGCTTTCTTGGTCCCAATGGGGCAGGAAAGACCACCGCAATGAAGATCATGACCGGGCTCATTCGTCCGAACCGCGGAGATGTGAAGATTTTCGGGACGAGCGTCATGGAAGAATACGAGAAAGCTATGGCCTCAGTCGGCTGTATCATTGAAATGGCGGAATCTTACCCGTATCTAACGGCCTATGAGAACCTCAGACAGTTTGCCCGCTATTCCTCGCAAGTTAGCCGGCAGCGCATCGAGGAAGTCCTTGAACTGACCGGAATGCTCAAGTTCAAGGATGAAAAACCTAAAAAGTTCTCCCTGGGCATGAAACAACGTTTGGGGCTGGCCGCTGCCATTCTGACCCACCCTAAGGTGGTCATTCTCGATGAACCGCTTAATGGTCTGGATGTGGAAGGGATGATCGATATCCGCAATCTTATTAAACACCTAGCGGAAAACGAGCAGACCACATTTTTTATTTCCAGTCATCTCATCCATGATGTCGAACTTACCTGTGACCGCGTTGGCGTGATCTATAACGGAAGAATGCTCAACGTTGAGAGCACCGAAAATATCTTGAGAAACTATGCCACCCTGGAAAATTATTTTGTGAGTGAGGTCGAAAGAAATGGCCGTATTCCAAATTGCGCTGGTTAACGAACTGGAAAAACTTTATAAGAAGAAAAAAGCCTTAGCGGCAGTTATTCTGTCGCTCGCTGTGATTATTCTCGGTCAACTTGGCGTCCTTGGGGTCAGAACGGGTTTTGGAATTCGTGGAGCCGGGAATATCGCGTTTCCGATGCTCGTGCTGTCCGTCGTCGTCAACACGATTTTGCCGCTTTTTACGGCCCTAGTGACGATTGATAGTTTCTCAGGAGAGTTTGCCCAAAATACGATGAGAATTACCTTAACCCGACCGGCCAGCCGGTTTAAAATTTTCATGGCTAAAATTACAGCCATTACCCTTTTTATCCTGACCATACTCGTCTTGCTCCTCATTCTCTCCTTAATCGCCGGTTTTTTATTTAACGTCAGCTCAGCCACCGCGAGTGACGTGCTCAAAACAGTCCTTGCCTATGCTGTAAGCATCCTACCCCAGTTTATCTTAGCTTTGGGGATTGTCCTGATCGCTAATCTCTTCAAAAGCGGGGTTTCCGTCTTTTTTATCTCAATCCTTGGCTTTCTCGGATTCAAAGTTCTCGGCCTTGTCTTTTCGCAGTATGCCAGTCTACTCCCGACGACCCAATTGGATTGGTATACGTTATGGATCAGCAATACTTTTCCTTTGCTTAAAATCCTTCGCCAGTTCTTACTCATGGTGGGGTATGCTATAATGTTACTTACAGCCGGGTTTTATTTCTTTGATAAAAAAGAATTTTAGGGTGACAATATGGACCTAAAACGTCGTTTAATCGTTACCAATGCCACCACAGTGATTATCCCTTTGATCGTTACTGTGGTGTTTGCAATGGCTTTTTTGTTCATTTCCAACAATCTATCAAACCATGATCTCTCTCTTGAGAATTATCAAAAACAATCAAAAGTTAAACTTGAACTTTTGAATATAGAGCAAAGCATTTTACGACAGACGCCAGAGGCGATTGAATCCCCGGAGTTTCAGAAGAATATACAGGATCGTTTGTCCACGATCAATGGAGATGTCATAATTCTCAAGGATGAACAGGTTCTTTTTACATCACACAATATAAGTAAAATCGATATTGCCAAGAGTCTGGATGCGGGAAATTCAAAGTGGGGAAACTCGACCGTCAAGATTGGGAACGTGCCCTATAGCGTACAAGCGGTTAAGCTCTCCTTAGCCGGGAGATCGACAGGGACCGTATTAATGCTCGCACCCGTGGATCTTGCTTCAGCAAGCGATATGACCCATTTTCTTATTTTTGTTGCCATCATTTTTATCCTGTTCTTCGTCTTGACCAATGTTCTTGTATCCTATCAGTTTGCCCACAGAATTTTGTCTCCTTTAAATCACTTAAAAAAAGCCGCGACCGAAATTAGCGGGGGTAATCTCGATTTTCCCATTGTCGAAGAAGGGGATCAGGAACTTCAGGAACTTTGCCGCGATCTCGAACTCATGCGCCTTAAACTCAAGGACTCCATTCACACGCAATTAAAGTTTGAAGAAAACCGCAAAATGCTGATTTCAAGCATTTCCCACGATCTAAAAACACCGGTCACCTCCATCAAGGGCTATGTTGAAGGAATTATGGATGGAGTGGCGAATACCCCCGAAAAGCAAGAACGCTATTTAAAAACGATTTATACCAAAGCTCAACTCGTAGACGAAATGATTGAGGATCTGCTGCTTTACGCTAAACTTGATCTAAATCAGCTTCCCTTTGATTTCGAACGAACGGACATCAGCGAATATCTTTATGAGTTTGTCCGTGAGAACGAGCCCGAATGTACTAAAAATGGGATTCAACTCACTTTGCAAAAGGAGCTCTCCCAACCCTACACGATCCAGTTAGACCGTGCTCGTTTTCGCAGAGTCCTCATGAACATTTTAGATAATTCAAGAAAGTATATGACAAAAGAAGATCGCGAGCAGGCAGGGCTCATTCAGATCTCGCTCCGTGAAACCCCTTCCAGTGTTATTCTCGAGCTTCGAGACAATGGAATTGGGATTCCGGAAAAGGATTTATCGCATATCTTTGATCGTTTCTATCGCTCAGACACGTCTCGCGGAGAAATCAAAGGGAGTGGCTTGGGGCTTGCTATTGCGAAACAAATCGTCGAAGGGCACAACGGAAGAATATGGGCACTCAGTCACGCTCAGGAAGGAACAAGCATCCTGATTTCTCTAAGCAAGTGAATTCTCAAGGAGGTGAATAATGCGTGAAGAAAATTCTGATCATCGAAGATGACCTCAGTATTGCGGAGCTGCAGAAGGATTACCTTGAAATCGCAGGCTTTGAGGTACTCATTTGTACGGACGGCAGGGAAGGATTAACGGTTCTGGAAGCAGCAGATAACGCATTCTGCCTCCTGATTCTGGATATCATGCTTCCCGGTCTCGATGGTTTAGATATCCTTCGCCAGATCAAGGAGGATAAGGATATTCCGGTTCTTCTCGTTTCCGCCAAAAAAGAAGAAATCGATAAAATAAAAGGCTTAAGCCTTGGAGCTGATGACTATATCACCAAACCTTTTAGCCCTGGGGAACTCGTCGCTAGGGTCAAGGCTCATCTTGATAATTACGAACGCTTAAAACAACGCTTCAGCGAAGGGCTCAACAAGCAGAAGGTTTTGTCCATTCGTGGTCTGAAAATAGAAAAAGAGGCGCGTCGGGTTTTCGTTCAAGGCGAAGAAGTGAGTCTGGCTCAGAAGGAATTCGATGTGTTACTCTTTCTCGCTCAATATCCCAATCGAGTATTTAGTCGAGACAAACTTTTTGAACAAATCTGGGGCTTAGAAGCTTTCGGAGAATCCTCTACAGTAACTGTACATATTGCCCGAATTCGGGAGAAAATAGAAAGCGATCCTTCAAATCCGCAATATATTGAGACAGTTTGGGGAGCGGGGTATCGGTTTAGGGTATGAGGTATATTCGTAATCCAATCTATAGTGAGTTATAATTAAGAGATGGCATTCTAGGTTCTCTAAATTTAACCTAAATATTGGAGGAATTCCTTATGATAAAATTACTTCTGCCCTTGCAAGCAGGTCCACTAACCTTGGCCAATCGTTTAGTCATGCCACCGATGGCTACTTCTAAAGCTGAAGCTGATGGCCAAGTGAGTCAAGCTATTCTTGACTATTATACCGAAAAATCAGCAGGAGGATATCTCTCACTGATCACCATTGAACATAGCTATATTCGACCCGAGGGCAAAGCTAGCCAGAATCAGCTTTCGGTCGCCGACGATCGGATGATTAAAGGCTTAGCGAAGCTAGCCCAAGTTATTCATCAGAATGGTTCCAAAACAATGATGCAGCTCAATCATGCTGGAAGTCAGACCACCGAAGAAATTACCGGTTTTTCACCAGTCGCTCCTTCGGCTGTTCTTAACCTGCGCAATGGAGATAAACTTCCTCGTGAATTGACCCATGAAGAAATGATTGAGCTTGTTTTGGCCTTCAAAGAGGCTGCTCGCCGAGCAAAGGCTGCTGGTTTTGACGGGGTCGAAATTCACTCTGCCCACGGTTACCTATTGAACCAGTTCTTGTCTCCACTTACGAATAAGCGTACCGATGAATATGGAGGTACACTTTTAAACCGAATTCGGCTTCATCTTCAAGTGATTGAAGCTGTTCGATCTGAAGTTGGACCTGATTATCCTATTTTCTTGAGACTTGGAGCTTCCGACTTTATGGAAGGGGGAACGACTCTCGAGGATAGCCTAATTGCAGCTCAAGAATTTGAAAAAGCAGGCATCAATGGGCTTGACATTTCGGGTGGTTTCTGTGGCTTTAGCTTACCTGGAAGATCGGATCAAGGATACTTTTCCGACCTCACCGAAGGAATAAAAAAAGTGGTATCAATTCCAGTTATTCTGACCGGTGGCATCACTGAGATAGAAGCAGCAGAACAGCTCCTAGCCGAAGGTAAGGCTGATCTTATTGGGGTTGGCCGGGCTCTTTTGCGTAATTCAAAATGGGCTGAGGAAGGAATCCATAAACTTCAAAGAGAAGGGTAAAGGAAACCTCGAACTAAAAAAGGCAGCTCCTCCCCAAAATAGAGGAGGAGCATGCCTTTTTTTTACTAACAGAAAGTATAAGTTTTGGGCAGATAGCATAAGTGCAACTAAGGCTTCCGCCTACGCCAGAGGCTTGGCGCAAGCCAAGTTTTCTTTACTACTCAGAAAAAGTCTAGAAGAATGACTTAAAGGACCCACGAGCGTAGCTTCTCCTCGAAGGGGACTATAGCGCACGATGCTTCCGTGGGTTAGCGGCGCCAGTGGGCTTGGCCATGGAAACAAGTGCGTAAGCCTTACCACGGCTTACGGGCCTGATGTCGCGGGTGCAACCTTCGGGCGAACAGTTCACTGGACTGTTCGGGATTTGCAGGAGAGACGCACTTCAGGTATTACCTACCCTGAGGTTTGGCAGAGTTCCCACGGAAGCGAGTGTGCCAGCCCCAGAGCGACTAAGTAAACGAATGTGCGTTGCGCCACAACCCTCAATAAGCCGTCCAAGGGTAAACTTCGGAGAATTATGTTATAATAGATTTTATACCTAATTTTTCTCGGAACGATTCAAAGGAGTCTTTTCATGTTACGTCTAGAAATGACGGATAGACAAATACGAAATCTAGCGAGCTATCCGATGGCTTATCAACTGGGTGTTGCGTATTATCAAGCAGGGAAGGTTGGCCCCCTCGAATATAATGCAGCGGAACGAAAAGTGAAGGCCTTTGTTGCCGGAACTTCACGATATCTCATCCAGCTTCAACTTACACCAGAGGGCGGTCTTAGTAGCTATCATTGTAGTTGCCCCGCCTATAGCCAGCATTCCGGGGCGTGTAAACACATTATTGCCGTCCTGAAAAGCACGCAGGTTACCTTACCGCTGATTTTCCAGAAGAAGGCTAACAGTTCCTCAAGCCGAGAATTCTTATCTTTTTTTAAAGACCATGCCCAAGACACTTTTATGGAAGAGCTAAATCTTGAGGTCGAACTTGAGCTTTACGTCGTTCCAAGACACCGAGTATCAGCGCAGTTTTCCTTAAAAGTAGGCTTTCAACGGCTCTATGTCGTTAAGGATGTTGGTCTGTTTTTAAATTCCCTATATAAAGGAAAAACGTTGGAATTTGGCAAGCAATTTACCTTTGAACCTCATCGGCAAACCTTTAACGACCAAGACCGTCCAATTATTGACCTTCTGCTCGAAATGTATGAACAAAATATGGCCTGGACGGAAATGTTAAACACGTATGCTGGCTCAGTCTTTAACAGCAAAAAACTCATTCCTTTAAAAGGAGTCTATTTCAGAAAATTTCTGGATGCTCTTGGGGATAAACCTTTTAATCTTTATCAAGAATCTGCTCCTCTGTTACAAACCCAAATTATCCGTCAGGCGCTTCCCCTTGAACTCACTCTGAATTCCGAGGCGGAAAATCTTGCTTTGACGTTAGACGTAGAAGAGCTTCCCCTTCAATTACTTCCGGATGCGAGTTATTTCTTATACCAGCAGAAAATTTACCAAGCGACTCCGGCTCAACAAGAAATTCTTCCTTCAATGCTCAAGGCAATACATCAAGAATACTCTTCAACCTTGATCTTACCCTCTGACAGCAAAGAATTTTTCATTTCCGAAGCACTACCCTCGCTCGAAAAAATGGGCAAGGTTTCGATTGCCCCTGGACTCGCCGAAAAGTTCAGCCGAGAGAACCTCGTGACCCAGATTTATTTTGAACGGGGCAATGATGATGGTATCGCTGCTCGGGTTGAGTTCCATTATGGGGAAAACTCCATCAATCCCTTTGCGCCAGTAGGAGGAACCCATACTTTCAAGGATTCCCACGATGTGATTTTAATCCGTGCTGTTGAAGAAGAGCGCAAAGTCTTAACTCTGCTCGAACTCGCAGAATTCAGCGTTAATCAAGGGAAAATTCATCTGGAAGATGACCATAAGATCTTCGAATTTGCCACAACCTATCTTCCCCAACTCCAAGAACTCTCTGAAATCTTTTACTCTGATGATTTTAAACTAACTATTCATAACTCGGTCTCATTTGCTGGGGCTGTTCGTTTGGATGAAAAGCTGGATTTACTTGAGATATCCTTTCAATATAGCAATATTGACGAGACAGAATTAGCCGATATCTTCCAGGCACTGAACCTTAAGAAAAAGTACTACCGCCTTAAAGATGGCTCCTTCCTCAATTTGCACCAGCCCGAATTGGAAACCGTGGCTCGGCTCGTTGATTATTTGGATCTCAAAGCAGAAGACCTGGAGCAAACCGTTCTCAGACTCCCGAAATATCGCGCTCTCTATATCGATAACTATCTTCGTCAGGCCAATTTACCTGGAATCCAGCGTAACAAGGCGTTTAAGCAACTGGTCCAGAGTATCCTCGAACCGCATGACGGAGATTTTGAGATTCCACCTTCCCTTCAAAATGTGCTTCGTGATTATCAGAAAACAGGGTTTCAATGGTTAAAAACTTTGGCTGCCTATGGTCTAGGCGGAATCTTAGCTGATGACATGGGTCTCGGCAAAACCTTACAAGTCCTTGCTTTCATTCTTTCTGAGAAACCGACTGCTTCCCAACCTGCGCTCGTTGTCGCCCCAACTTCCGTGATTTACAACTGGCAGGAGGAAGCCCTCAAATTTGCTCCGGAATTGAACGTCCTCGTTGTCGATGGCCCTCCCCAGGTAAGGCAAGACCTACTTGCTGATCTCGACGGTTGGGATCTTGTGGTGACTTCTTATCCGCTCCTGCGGCGCGATACGGAGACTTATGCGCATCTCGAATTTTCCTATTGTTTTTTGGATGAAGCACAACACATTAAGAACCCGCAAACAATCAATGCCAGATCCGTCCAACAACTCCAGGCTAAAGGATATTTTGCGTTGACCGGAACTCCGATCGAAAATTCGCTCTCAGAACTTTGGTCCATCTTTCAATTTATCATGCCAGGGTATCTTTTATCACACCCTGATTTTCGGAAGAAGTTTGAAATTCCTATCGTCAAAGGGGATGATTCTGAACCTCTGATCGAGCTCAGTCGGCACGTTACTCCTTTTATCTTGCGTCGTCTCAAAAAGGATGTTCTCTTAGAGCTTCCCGATAAGATTGAAACCCGGATGAGCGCTCAGATGACGGAAGAACAGACGAAGATTTATCTCGCCTTTCTCCAGGAAGCCCAAAAAAATATTGCCCGAGAGATCGCCTCTGTCGGTTTTGAAAGAAGTCAGATTAAGATTCTCGCCGCACTTACCCGACTTCGTCAGATATGTTGCCATCCCGCGATGTTCGTTGAAAATTACACGGGAGGAAGCGGCAAAATGCAACTGTTTGAGGAAGTCATCGCCAATGCCCTAGACAGCAGTCATCGTATTTTGGTTTTTTCCCAATTCACAACCATGCTCGATATCATCCAAAAACATCTGATCTCCAAGAAGATTGAACATTTTTATTTGAGGGGTTCAACCAAATCAACAGATCGGATGAAAATGGTTCAGTTATTCAACAATGGGGTAGGTCAGATCTTTCTTATTTCTTTAAAAGCTGGCGGAACTGGGCTCAACCTGACTGGTGCGGATATGGTGATCCATTTTGATCCCTGGTGGAACCCGGCCGTCGAAGATCAGGCAACAGACCGAGCTCACCGAATCGGTCAGAAAAATGCCGTGCAGGTCATTAAACTCGTTACGCAAGGAACGATCGAAGAAAAAGTCCTGGTCCTACAGGAAAAGAAGAAGGCACTTATTCAAGCTGTCATACAGCCGGGTGAAACTATGATTTCTAAGTTGACCGAGAAAGAGCTTGTGGAGCTTTTTGATCTAGATGAAAAAGGAAGTTCGCTACCAATAGAACTTTAACCTTTATCGCGTAATTAAAAGAGAACCCTTCCTAAGGAGTTGTTTTTTATGATGGATAAAGCCTTGCAAACGTTACAGCATTATTTCGGTTACTCCCAGTTTCGGTTAGGACAAAATGAAGTCATCGTAAGTTTGCTTTCAGGAAAGGATACCTTAGCAATTATGCCGACTGGCGCAGGGAAATCATTAGCCTATCAGATCCCTGCACTTTTATTTAAAGGGGTAACCCTCGTTATTTCTCCGCTTATTTCTTTAATGAAGGACCAAGTGGATGCGCTCCAGGAATATGGTGTCCCAGCCACATTTATTAATAGTTCGCTTTCTCCCCGTGAAACCTTATCCCGTATTGAACAGACAAAGCGCGGAGAATTTAAATTACTCTATATCGCTCCCGAACGTTTGGAAACGGAAAGTTTCCTCGCCCTCCTTGAAACCATTGAGCTTTCTTTTATTGCTATTGATGAGGCCCATTGTGTTTCCCAATGGGGTCATGATTTCCGCCCAAGCTATCTCCGAATTGGGCAATTCCTACAACGACTTCAAGCACGCCCGTTAATTGGTGCCTTTACCGCTACGGCAACTGAAGAAGTCAAAGAGGATATCCTTCGCCTGTTAAAACTTCAAGATCCTAAAGTTTTCGTTACAGGTTTTGATCGGCCCAACCTCACCTTCTCAACCCTCCGCGGGGAGAACCGCAGAGTTTACCTATTAGATTACGTTAAAACTCATTCCGATGAGTCAGGAATCATCTACGCTGCCACACGTAAAGAAGTCGATGCCCTGCAGACATTTCTGCGTGGGAAAGGTCTACCTGTCGGAAAATACCATGCTGGGATGAGTGATGTGGACCGTCAAAAAAACCAGGAAGATTTTCTCTATGATAAAGCACCTATTATCGTGGCAACCAACGCTTTTGGTATGGGCATCGATAAATCGAATGTGCGTTATGTTATTCATTATAATATGCCGAAGACTATGGAAGCGTATTATCAGGAAGCCGGTAGGGCAGGGCGTGATGGCGAACCTGCCGAATGTATTCTTCTATTCTCCCCGCAAGATGTCGTACTGCAACGTCATATGATCGAGCAAACAACATTACAGCCTGAACGCAGGGAAAATGAACTTAATAAGCTTCAGGAAATGATGGATTACTGTCATACCACGCGCTGCTTACGTAAAACAATTCTTGTGTATTTCGGAGAAATGAATGTCCCTGAGGAATGTGGTCAATGCAGTAATTGCCTAGATGATCGGGAAACGGTGGATATCACGGTTGATGCGCAAAAGATTTTTTCCTGTATTATCCGGATGCGAGAACGATTTGGAATGAATCTTGTTGCTGAAGTTCTTAAAGGCTCACGCCAAAAAAAAGTCCTTGAACTCCAATTTGACCGACTCTCAACATACGGAATTATGAGCGAGAGGTCTGTTCAGGAAATCAAAGATCGTATGAATTATTTGATGACAGAAAACTATTTGCGCTTATCGACCGGAGAGTATCCCATAGTTAAGCTCGAACCGAAAAGTATACCGGTTCTGAAAGGGGAAGAGAAGGTCTTTCAAAAGATGTCCCGTAAGATTATAAAATCCAGTTCTGACCTCCAAACCTTGTTTGAACGACTTCGCCTCCTTCGACGTAACCTCGCTTCTCGGGAAAATCTGCCTCCTTATATGATCTTTGCTGATAGCACACTTCGGGAAATGGCTGAAACTCGCCCAACTGATCGTGCTGGTTTTATCCGCTTAGGTGGGGTAGGGGAAAAGAAACTTGAAAAATATGGGGCGGAATTTATCGAGGAGATTCAAGCTTTTCTTATGGAAAAACAGGAGACACCTGATGACCTTAAGCAAGAAATGGCCATTAATCAACAGACTTTAACCCCTTCAGAGCAAAAATCTCAAGAAGCAAAGGATCGGCAACCTGCTCGCGAATCAGATTTCGCTACAAATCCTTCCGCGAAAGTCCCAAGTCATCTTCAAACCCTTGAACTTTTTCAGGAGGGAAAAACGTTAGAGAAAATTGCCTCCTTACGGAATTTATCCTTACCTACAATTCAAGACCACCTTATCCGCTGCCAGGATGAAGGTGACGTCATTCCTTGGGAGAAGCTAATCCCGACTGGACAAGAAGAGCTCATTCTTACAGTTATTCAACAAGTTGGCAGGGAAAAATTACGTCCGATTAAGGACGCCCTACCTGAAGAAATCGATTGGTTGACGATTAAAGCCGTGCTCGCTAAGCACAAGCCATAACACTACACTTTTAAATGATAAGCCTTAAGGTAATTGAGAATTTTATCCTTTTCGCTCGTATGCGCATAGACTAAGGGGTGTTCCAGCCCGCCCTCTACTCCCGCCCATTTCATATAAAGTGCTTGTTGATAGGTTTGATTTAGGACAGGATCAGAGTAGGTTAGATGGATGACAATGTACTGGGGAGGAACCTTACCCTCTGCAGGTGAGATGTCTTTGGAAGCAAGCTGGATCATTAGGCGAGTCGTTGTTTCACGTGGAATATCGTTAATCAAGGCGTACTCATCCACATGAACAGGTTTAACATTTAAGCTTTGATCAAAAACATAGGTATTGCTCATTAAATTTGAAGCCGAATGTTTACCCACGTTGGTAAATTCAAATTCAAATGTTATTTCTTTTTGTATCTCAACGGTAGGAGATTCCTTCACACTGAAATAGGGACGGTCCGCTTGGCGCTGTGCCCGCCAGGAAGTAATCGTTATGTAGGCTGTAATCAAGGAAACGATCGCGAAAATCACAGTAGAATAAGTGACGAGAGTCGTCGACCAATCCCGTTCTTTCTTCGAAGCCATACTTCTCCCTCATTCGCAATGTTTCTAATATGTTTATGAATTTTTAAGTCTAATCATTCCAATAGCAAACTTCGACGCACTTATCGCCAATTCTAACTTCCAAACGGGATCGACCATCCCAATGTCTTCGGTATAATTCCGCAAGCTTTAAAAAAAATTCCTATACACAAGGCTGGAGTAGACCTCAATGCAGGCCATACAAATCTTTAATTCACGAAAAGTTCACATTTAATTCATGAGATTATAAGCTTTTTAGCGTATGATAAGCTTAAGATAAAGCAAAGTAAAAGCTTATTAAAAGTCTATGAACCCATGAGGACAGCTCACAAGAGGAATATTGAACGAAATAGGAGGATTGATTCTTATGATTAGTAATTACGCCGGTAATTGGGGAGGGTATGGTGGAGGCTGCGGACTGGGTTACTTTAGCGGGTATGGTGGAGACTTCGGCAGGATGGGACTCTTAGGAATAGGAGTTCATGCTATCTTCTGGATTTTGGTTATTCTCCTTATTTTAGTCCTAGTCCATCGCTATAGAAAGCACAATTCTGGCTCTTTCCTAGGATTTAACCACAATGAGGCTCTAAACATATTGCGTGAAAAATACGCGCGTGGAGAGATTGATACCGAAGAGTATGAACAAAGACGCGATACGCTCTTAAAATAAGTCCAATAAAACCTGCTTTTGGTTGAGAATTGAGCTCTTCCTAAAGCAGGTTTTCTTTATACTAACAGAAAGTATAAGTTTTGGGCAGATAGCATAAGTGCAACTAAGGCTTCCGCCTACGCTAGAGGCTTGGCGCAAGCCAAGTTTTCTTTATCATCTATCATCGGCCTATACACACCGTCCCAAAATACTTGACACATAATCGACAATTCCAGTCTGAACCCATTTTTGACCGAGCACAGGTATATCCCTCTGGCTGAACACTGAAAAGCGGCCAATCATCAGTACGTCCGTGCAAAAGGGCAATATAATGTTTCTGCTGTACCGGATCATGGAGGATAAAATCATACGGAATTTCTTCTGTTCTCTCGATCCAGCCGATCACTTCATATTCCGCAGACAAGGAATTCAGATTACAGTCGTTCAGAGTCAAAATTTGCATGCAATGACCATGATTAATGATCATGGATTTATCCTGCTCAGAATTCCGAGCCAACTCATTCTCCTGGACTTCTCCTAGATAACGAATTTCTTGCAATTTATCAATATAGTCTTTATTGATAATGGGATGCTTTAGCATGAATATCCTTCTCTCAGTCAATATCAATTTTAAACTTAAGAGAATCTAAACGTTTCTTAACCAAATCTCCACCTCATTTTCAGAGTAGATTCAGTTTCGATTTTTATAATTTGAACAGGTAATTCAAAAAGAAAAGAGGGATCGAATTGTCTGACACGTCCAAATCCAATCGTTTAGTGTTTGTTGATCAGTACCGCGGATTGATCATGGTATTGATGGCCCTTGACCACGCGCTATTTTTTTGGAGCAACGGGGGACGGATCAGCAATGAAGGATTACCTTTGATTATTAATGGAGTTTGGCAATTCAATCAACCCGACCAGTTTAGTGCTTTAGGTTATCTTGTTATGCTTCTTTCCAGTCTGGCCGCGCCCGGATTTTTATTTTTATCAGGCTATGTTCTTTCGCGCTCTCTCAAACACCGACGTGAGAAGGGAATGACCCCGGGAGAAATTACCCGCCACCTGTTCCAGAGGGGACTGATTTTAATCGTCCTCCAAATCTTGGTCATATCTCCAGCCTTTAATCTTCCCACAATGATCGAAGCAAAATCTTTATCGTTCTTTTCCGTCGGCACCTTTTTCTCCTTTAGCGTGCTCTCAACCATTGGCACAGGATTTATTTTTCTAGCGCTTATGCAGCGGTTTTCTCCCTGGGTTGGCTTTCTCACGGCTCTGATTCTCTATGCTGGAGAGCAAGTTTTCCTCCCAACCCTGACCCAACTTTTCCCCACGTTAACTCTGACAGGCAAGGCTTTGATAAGCTATTTGCTTTTGCCGATTCCATTCAAATCCTCATATTTTCTCAATCAAAATTTTCCGGTAATACCCTGGCTTGTTCCAATCAGCTTAGGGTGGTTGTTCGGACAAACCTTTAAGTCAGCCAAGGGCGTTATTGATGAAGGAAAGCGTTTCCTCACGTTTGGAGTCGGTTTACTCGTCGCCTTTTTCGCACTCCGTCTGAATCATCTTGGGGATTATCTACCCTATAACGGCTCATTCTCAAGCCTCTTTATTCTCTCCAAATACCCGCCAAGTCTGGATTATTTTCTCTTCTATACCGGAATCATGTTTTTGCTTTTTTACACTTTTATTCATCTAAAAAGGGTCCCCAAATTTTTGCTGATCCTTGAGGACTTCGGTCAAGTCCCCCTCTTTTTCTACTCGCTTCATTTGTGGGTTTATGCGTTGATTCCACTCCTTCTGAATAAATTCAATGTCCTCTCCTTAGAACTAGGGATGATCATCTGGATTTTAGGGCTAAGTATACTTTATCCACTCTCCAAAGGGTATCTCAATTCTCGAACGGGAGCCAAACGACTCCAAGTCCCTGTTCATACCCATTCGACAATAAATAATAATACTATAGAAATACTACCAAAGAGAGTAATGAGGAATTTCTAATGAGCACAATCTACACTTTAAAATTGAAACATCCGACCCTCTTTATTTGGGTGTCTGACCATGTTTACACCTTAATCGCAATTGGAATATTTATTTGCCTGCTCTATGACCCGAACCGCACCGAAGATGGGGCGTATTTACTTCTCGCAGCCACTTTCTGGGGCTTGGACAAAGACCGGCAAAGGACGTCTTGGAAACGCTTTCTACCCCTGGGAATTCCGCTTCTTCTTTTTCCAATTCTCCTTTGGCGCTATTTCCCGCCCCTTTGGAACCAAGTGGTCTACTGGCAACTAGGACTCAAACCCCATCTCTTCGACTGGAACGCCCTCTTTCAATCCATTCCAGGAAATGATGGCAGTCTATTTCGGGTCATAAAGACCCCTTGGTTAACCGCTTATTTTCAATGGATCTATGCCAATGGCTTTACCTTACCCGTTCTTATTCCCGTCCTTCGTTCATTTTTTGCCAAAGACTGGATTAAAATGTTGCACTATGAACTCTCCGCGCACGTTCTTCAGTTTCTTCTCATTTTTCCGTTCTATTTAACGATCAAAGTCAATGAAGTTTGGTGGGTCTTAGGCATCCCAGATGGCATGAACCGAAACTTATCAGCCTCTGATGCAGCTGTCGTCGTCATGAATTGCTTTCCCTCGATGCATACCTCGGTGGCCTTTGCGATGCTGCTTCTGGCTTGGCGCGAAAAAGACCGCCTTTTCCGGATCATATGGACAGTTTTTGGCTTCTCCGTGATTTACTCGACAATGTATTTGGGAATTCACTGGGTGATTGATGTGCTCGGCGGTTTGCTTTTAGGTTATGTCGGCGTCAAACTCGGGGATTGGGTAGTTCATCGGGTCGAAGCAAGGATTGATTACTTTCCACAACAACAAAAACAAGCAACTTCCGATTCTAGGCAATAACAAAGTTGCCCTTTTCGAAAATACTAATTTCTCGTCCGTCTTTGGTCACACCTGTAATCTCTAAATCAGCAGTTCCAATCATAAAATCTTCATGGAGCAAGGAATCATTGACTCCCTCTTTTTCAAGTTCTTCACTGCATAAGGCGTCTCCGCCTTTAAGGCAGACTGGGTACGCCTTGCCAATTGCCAAATGACAGGATGCATTTTCATCGAAGAGGGTATTATAAAACATGATTTTCGAGTTTGAGATCGGGGAATCGTAGGGAACGAGCGCAACTTCGCCTAAATAATGAGAGCCTTCGTCCGTTTCAATTAGACTTTTTAAAGACTCATAGCCCTTTTCCGCGCTATAATCAATGATGCGGCCCTCTTTAAAGGTTAACGAAAAATCTTCAATTAAGCTACCGTTATAATTTAAGGGCATAGAGCTAACCGCTTTGCCAACAACACCCGTCTTTTTCGGCAAAGTAAAAACCTCTTCAGTCGGCATATTAGCAACGAACTCTATCCCGTCTGGCGTAAACTCTGATCCTCCAAGCCAAAGATGACCATCGGGTAGCTCAATTGTTAAATCAGTCCCTAGGGAATTCTGATAATGCAGGGATTTTAAGCCCTGAGCATTCAAATAATCCATCCGTTGCTTCAAGTTTATTTTATGAATTTTCCAGGCTTCAATCGGGTCTGCTTGATCCACTCGAACAGTTTTTAAGATGGCTTTCCACAGCTCTTCGATGCCCTCAACTTCGGTCAACTGCGGGAAAACCTTCTTAGCCCAGGAAGCGGTTGGAATTGAAATGATACACCAGACATTTCGATTGCTCATCAATTGCTCGCGATATTCTTTCATACCTGTACTACTGGCCTTCTGAGCTTTCATCATGCGTACTGGGTCGACATCTTTCATCAATTCCGGATCATTGGCAGCAATACTTAAGATTGCTGCACCTCTCCGGAGATAGCTCATATACATGTCTTTCTGCCAGTCCGGGAACTCGTCGAATACTTCCTCGGCAGCATACGTAAAACGAATTTTGGCGAAAAGTTCATCGTTCCAGACGATTTTCACATCCCGTGCACCTTCTCGCAAAGCCACCTCAGCGATGAGACGAGTGATCGGTGCACATTCGATCGGAGAATTGATCAATAGCGTTTGGTTCTTCCTCAGATTAAGTCCAGTCTTTAGAATTAAACGGGCATATTTTTCAAGGCTGTCCTGATTCATATGTAAAACTCCTTCTTCTTAAATATTCCAAGTAAATTTAGTATATCACTAATTTACCCTACACAAGACTAGCTAAACTTCTTGAAGAATTCTTCCTTTTGAGAAGGATTTTTCATCTAGATCTCGAAGTTATTCTTAGAATTACTTCGAATTATCCAAAGTTTTAGACGATTCTGACTTGCCTATGCAGAGGTTATTATAGAGGAGATGGATGAATATGTTAAATTCCAAAGAAGATTTAAACCGTGAACAAGCTTTAATGCTCCTCGAAAGTTTTGCCAAACGTTGGATTGCTCACGATGGGTTGTGGTTCCAATCGATTGAAAAAGAACGAGGAATGGATGAGGCGATCCACCATGATGTCGAGGCCTGGCGCAAATTTACCGTTGTTGAAGCGAAAAGGATTAAAGAATTTCTCCAACTTCCAGACAATGGTGGATTAGATGCTTTGGAACGAGCCCTCAATTTTAGATTGTATGCCTTCGTGAATCAACAAAAAATTGAACGTCCAAATTCGCAGACCTTAAATTTCTATATGACTGCTTGCCGAGTCCAGTCTGCTCGTCAGCGACAACAATTGAACGATTTTCCGTGCAAAAACGTGGGTGAAGTCGAATATAGCTTGTTCGCTTCCACAATTGATTCTCGGATTACAACGCGCTGCCTGACCTGTCCACCTGATGCTCATCCTTCAGAATTCTTTTGCGGTTGGGAATTCACCCTCGAGCAGATATAATGAACGGATTAATCTCAATCGGTTTATCCTTGCTCGAGTATCAGAAGTGCGTTTCAACCGACCTCTTAAGTTTATCTGGAAAAACATCGTTCAAGGATGCAGTTGATTTCTTTCTTGTTCACCGTCTTACGCAAGTTCCAATTGTTGATGAGGACGGTTCTTTGCTCGGTATTCTTGATAGTCAAACCCTAATCCAAAACCTAAACTCCTTAGCTTCTAATCCTTCAGGACCTACGCCTAACGACCTGCCGATACTGGATTTTGTTCAAGAACCCGAATTTTTGATCTATGAAGAAGATGACCTCGAACAGAACCTTCAGTTTATTATTGAACACCAGGTTTCAGCCTTAGTCATTAACCGCAAAAGAAAGCTTCAAGGGGAAATCAGGCTCAACCTGATCGTACAAGCTTTAAAAAATCTGTTTAATGATCTGGAATGCTTTGTGACGAATGTCATCGGCTCCGCCCATAATGGAATTGTCGCCATTAGTTCTCAGGGAACAGCTATTTTCTACAATCATTCAGCTGAACGCATCCTAGGTTTTTCTGCTCAAGAGGTGATTGGTAAGCCGATTCTCCAATACTTTCCCGATTCCCTCACATATAAGGTTTTGAAATCTGGCGAAGCCCAACTTCGAGTTCCTCTCACGTATGGGGCGATGAACGTTCAGACCGATTTTATTCCAATCGTTACTTCAGGCAGGATTTTAGGTGCAGTAGCCATTTTTAAGGATGTAACCGAGCTTGAAACCGTGACTGACCGCTTAAGCACTAATGAGAAACTCATGGCAACCTTGGAAGCAGTCGTTGAAAATTCCTACGAGGGAATCATCGTTATTGACGAACAAGAAAAGGTAGAACTCATTAACCATTTCTTTTTAGAGCTAATGGGATTGAAAGCCGAGGACGTAATTGGTAAGCATATTAATGAAATTAGCCCTGAATCCCAATTACCAAACACTCTGAAAACTGGACAAGCACAATTTGGAGAAACATGGCACATTGGAGGAAAGGATTTCTTAGTTATGCGAGCACCTGTGGAACGAGACGGGAAAATCGTGGGTGCGTTGGGTAAAACTCTTTTCAAAAACATGGAAGTTGCTAAGCTGTTCGCCAAAAAGGTTATGCGTCTTGAAGGAGACTTAGCCTATTATAAGGATGAATTACGTCGCTTTAACTCTTCCCAGTATAACTTTAACGATATTATTGGAGATAGTCCGCAAATGCAAGCGGCAAAGGAATTGGCTGCACGAGCAGCCCGAACCAATTCTACTATCTTACTTTTGGGAGAGAGTGGAACAGGAAAAGAGATCTTCGCTCACGCTATCCATGAGACTAGTCTCCGCGCGAAAGGCCCCCTCATCCAGATTAATTGCGCCGCCGTACCGGAAAGTCTCTTGGAATCCGAGCTGTTTGGGTATGCTGATGGAGCATTTACCGGAGCACACAAGGGTGGAAAACCAGGGAAATTCGAACTTGCGGATAAAGGCACAATATTTCTCGATGAAATCGGAGATATGCCGCTTGCTATGCAGGCTAAACTTTTACGGGCCATACAGGAACGCGAAGTTGAACGTGTGGGCGGAACTCAGCCTTTAAAGATAGACGTACGAGTAATAGCCGCAACGAACCGAGATCTGCACCAAATGGTTATTGAACATAAATTTCGACTCGACCTCTACTATCGACTCAACGTTATCAACATTGAACTTCCGCCGTTGCGTGAGAGGGGAGATGATCTTAAGCCTATCGCTACTGCTATATTAGAACGTTTAAACCATCGTCTCGGGACCTTTATTGAAGGAATAACTCCTGAAGCCATCAAATATTTACAGGCCTATGACTGGCCCGGCAATATCCGTGAATTAGAAAATGTCTTGGAACGGGCAATTATAACCTGTGATGAACCTTGGATTCAGTCTTGGCATCTTTCCTTACCTCTTCAGACCACTGGAGATACGCCTTATGCCGTTGATCAGATAAACGGCGAACCTCATTCTATTATTTTTCAGAAAAGGCAATTCACGACTTTAGAGGAAGGCTTAGCGGAAGCGGAACGGGATATGATTCATTCAGCGCTTCAGATGTCTCATGGTAATAAGATGCAAGCGGCGCGTTTACTGGGTATTCATCGCTCTGCTCTTTATAAAAAAATGGCGAAACATCGTCTCGCCCAGTCGTAATTTCAAGGAAAGTATTCAAAAGATACTGTCTTCGAAACTGGACAGTGTCTTCATATAGGTACAGAAGCTCAACTCATCTAGCTTATCTTGCTTTATACCAATTCTCACGAAACTACCCTTTGAGGAACTGTCTCATATTCGCGACGGTTCCTCAAAGGACAAAACTCTTTTGATACTGAATTTCATCCTTTAAAATAATAATTATACACGTTTTCAGAATATTCGATACGTAGCTACCTTCTAAAGAGATCTTTAGTTATTAATAGTACAATCATGATTAATCCCGCATGGTTTCCTGTTTTGGAGAAACCACACCTCCGATCAATAGGTAATCTAAATTTCAATCTAACGGTTTTGTTTATCTGAATTGCCTGCTTCATATTCGTAAATCGTCTTAGAAACGGATACCATGGCATGATAATTGCAATAATTATCGGATAATTGAAATTTTTCACAATAATAGATTAAAGAAGTGAAAGCGTAAATGAGGGTTCCCTTTAATTGATCAAGGTCTTTAATCATTAACAGAAGGAGGGAGAATTTTCCTTGGATTTCTCTTTGAATGAAGATCAACTAATGATGCGTAAAATGGTTCTCGACTTTGTTGAAGAAGAAGTAATTCCCCAAGCTATGATTATCGATAAAACCCAAGAATTCCCTTTAACACTCATTCGTAAAATGGGTCAACTCGGGTTGATGGGAATTTCTATCCCTGAAGCATTCGGTGGCTCAGGCTTAGATTTCTTATCTTATATCCTAGCCATTGAGGAAATCGCCCGAGGTAGTGCAACAACAGCTATTATTCTCGAAACCCATACCTCGATTGGAACCCTCCCGATTCTCTACTTCGGGACAGAAGAGCAAAAACGTAAATACCTTCCTAAACTCGCACGTGGTGAAATGATTGGTGCGTTCGCTCTAACTGAATCGAATTCCGGTTCAGATGCCTCCAGCATAGTTACTTCCGCTGAACGGCGGGGAGACCACTACATTTTAAATGGCGGTAAACGTTTTATTACCAACGCTGGATATGCTGGGGTCTATACAGTCTTAGCATCAACAAACCGGGCACTCGGAAACAAGGGAATCACCGCCTTCTTACTTGATGCCAATACTTCTGGGCTCAGCATAGGCAAAGCAGAGGAACAAATGGGGCTTCATGGTTCATCGACCTGCGAACTTATTTTTGAAGATGTCATTATACCAGTTGAAAATCGTTTAGGCGAAGAAGGTCAAGGTTTTAAGATCGCGATGTCTCTCTTGGATGGGGGGCGAATTGGTGTTGGCGCGCAGGCCTTAGGAATTGCTCAAGCTGCTTTTGAAGCAGCTCTAGCCTATTCTCAAGAACGTGTTCAGTTTAAGAAAGCTATTTGTAACTTTCAGGGGATTCAATTTATGCTTGCTGATATGGCAACCCAACTAGAAGCCGCTCGCTTTCTTATCTATCATGCAGCTACTCTTCAAAGTTTAGGATTACCTTATAGTAAAGAAGCCTCAATGGCTAAGTTGTTTGCCAGTGACGCTGCTATGAAAGTTACAACTGATGCAGTTCAGATTCTTGGCGTGTACGGGTATACCCGTGAATATAAAGTCGAGCGTTATCTCCGTGACGCAAAGATCACGCAAATCTACGAAGGAACCAATCAAATACAAAGAATCCTTATTGCAAAACATCTGAGAAAATGAAGGAGGTACAAAGTTGAAAACTATTATGGTAATCGGAGCCGGCCAAATGGGTTCCGGAATCGCTCAAGTTGCAGCTCAAGCCGGGTTTAATGTTATTTTAAACGATATCAAAGAGGAATTTGTTAGCCGAGGACTTCAAGGAATTGAAAAAAACCTAACGCGAAGCGTTGAAAAAGGAAGACTTAGTGCTGAGGAGAAAACCGCAACATTAGGTCGTTTCAGAAGTAGTACTTCATATCAAGATGCAGCCGAGGTTGATCTCGTCATTGAGGCTGCCATTGAAAAAATGTCGATTAAAGGCGAAATCTTTAAAACATTGGATTCTGTCTGTCCTGAGCATACCATTCTGGCTACGAATACTTCTTCTTTGCCGATTACCGAAGTTGCAGCAGCAACCAAACGCCCCGATAAAGTAATAGGAATGCACTTTTTCAATCCAGTTCCAGCTATGAAACTCGTCGAAGTCATCCGTGGTCTGGCGACTAGTGATGAAGTCTATGCACAAATCGAAGAATTAGCTCGCAAACTGGGGAAAACTCCTGTCGAAGTCAATGATGCACCTGGTTTTGTCGCAAACCGGATTCTGGTTCCGATGATCAACGAAGCCATCTGGATATTGAGTGAAGGGATTGCCAAACCAGAAGCAATTGATGAAGTTATGAAACTTGGAGCTAATCATCCAATGGGACCGTTAGCCTTAGCTGACCTCATTGGTTTGGATACCGTTCTCGCAATCTGTAATGTCTTGCACGAAGGTTTGGGAGATAAATATCGTCCTTGCCCACTACTCCGTAAGTATGTAAATGCCGGTTGGTTAGGACGTAAAACTGGGCGAGGGTTCTATACCTATTAAGTCCCATTTTTTAACTACTAGGTTACCCCAATTACTAAGTTACCCCAATATAATTAAATATAAATTAAAAAATCAATGGAGGAATGAATGATGAATTTTGATTTAACCGAAGACCACATTATGATGCGCAAAATGGTACGCGATTTTGCCGAGAAAGAGTGTGCACCTGGTGCTGAAGAACGGGATGAAAAAGAAGAATTCCCTCGCGAGATCTGGACCAAACTTTGCGGACTCGGCTTAGCAGGAATTACTTTCCCAGAAGAATTCGGCGGTGTAGGTGCTGACTATATTTCTTATGCGATTGCGGTTGAGGAACTTTCTCGTGTCGATGCTTCAGTGGGTGTCACGCTTTCAGCTCATGCAAGCTTAGGGGCCAATCCAATCAATATGTTTGGTACTGACGAACAAAAGAAGAAATTCTTGACTCCACTTGCTACAGGTGAAAAATTGGGTGCCTTTGGACTAACTGAACCTATGGCTGGTTCGGACGCTTCGGGCACCCGTACCACTGCAGTTCGTGATGGCGATGAATATATCCTCAACGGTTCGAAAATCTTTATTACCAATGGTAAGGAAGCCGATACCTACGTCGTGTTTGCTCAAATGGATAAAAGCAAAGGCAATCATGGGATTGCTGCCTTTATCTTAGAAAAAGGCACCCCAGGTTTCTCGTTTGGTAAAAAAGAGAGGAAAATGGGAATTCGCTCTTCTGCTACCTATGAACTTGTCTTTGAAGATTGCCGAATTCCTGCTGAAAACCTCCTGGGTGGCGAAGGTCAAGGTTTCAAAATTGCAATGCAAACGCTGGATTTTGGCCGGATCGGGATTGGTTCCCAAGCTTTAGGAATTGCACAAGGTGCTTATGAAGCAGCCGTAAAATATACCAAAGAAAGAGTTCAGTTTGGCCAACCGATTTCCGCCTTACAAAACACGCAGTTCAAACTTGCTGATATGGCCACTCAAATTGAAGCTGCTCGCCTGCTTATTTACCAAGCTGCCTATGTCGCTTCTCAACACAAACCTGTTTCCAAAGTTGCTGCAATGGCAAAACTCTTTGCTTCTGAAACTGCTATGGCGGTTACGACCCAAGCGGTTCAACTTCATGGTGGTTATGGTTATACCCGTGACTATCCTGTGGAGCGCATGATGAGAGATGCCAAGATTACAGAAATTTATGAAGGTACAAGTGAAATTCAACGGGTAGTTGTTGCCAGCAAAATTCTTAAAGAATTCTAAAAGGTTGAAAGACACTGTCTAAGGGTGTTAACTCATTTATTACTGGGGGAGGTAAGCCTGTGAACATTGTGGTATGCATGAAACAAACTTTTGATACGGAAGCCAAAATCGTGCTGAACGCCGAAGGAAAAATAGATTCTAATGGGGTTACTCTGATCATCAATCCTTTAGACGAATATGCAATCGAAGAGGCACTTCGTTTGAAGGAAAAATTCGGCGGTGAAGTCACGATTCTCACATTAGGTGGAGATCAGGCACAAGCAGCTATTCGTACTGCCTTAGCTATGGGCGCAGATAAAGCGATTCTCATCAATGACCCCGCACTTGTCGAAGTGGATGAGGGGGGTGCTGCTGAAATCCTATCCCAAGCTGTAAAAACAATTCCCTACGACATTCTCTTAGCAGGGGTGATGGATACTGATAATGGCTCAGCTCAAGTTGCCGTTCGACTCGCTGAAAAAATAGGCGTTCCTTCGATAAGCAGTGTTACGAAACTCGAAGTCGACGGGGATAAAGCGGTAGCCGTTCGTGTAATTGACGGAGGCACGGCGACCCTTGAAGTAACACTTCCTGCGGTCATTACTGTGGTACAAGGAATTAACGAAGTGCGTTACCCTTCGGTAGCGGGAATCATGAAAGCGAAGAAGAAACCACTCTCCACGATCAAACTGAGCGACTTGGGACTTAACGTTTCCGATCTGGCTCCTCACATGAAGGTCACTAAATTTACTTTGCCCGTCCCGCGTAAAGGTGGAAAAATACTTCCTGGCGATGCAGCCCAAGCTACCCAAGAATTAGCGCGCTTACTGCGTGAGGAAGCAAAAGTCCTCTAAAATGAGATGAACAAGGCAAAAGGAGCGAGTGAGTATTATGCCAAAAGGGATATGGATTTTTGTTGAACAATCGAATGGAAAAATTCGCAAAGTGTCTCTAGAGATTTTGAGTCAAGGTCGTAAAATCGCGGATCAAACGGGAGAACCGCTCGTTGCCGTCATTGCTGGCGAGGGTATCCGTGATCTTGCAGGTCAAGTTGCAGGCTATGGAGCAGATCAAGTTTACCTTCTTGATTCCCCTCAATTAGCTCAGTATACGACGGGTTCGTATACCTCTGCATTAGCTAAGCTGATTCAGGAAAAAGAACCTCAAGCGTTCTTGCTTGGTCATACAGCTGTCGCAAAAGACCTAGCTCCGCGTTTAGCACAACGTTTAGGTGTCGGTCTTGCTTCAGATGCAATAGATATTGAAGTCGACCCCGAACGGTTCCTCATATTTAAACGCCCAGTTTATACCGGCAATGCGTTCAGCTTTGTTGAAACGACAAGTCGCCCCGTTCTCGCGACCATTCGTGCGAAATCTTTCATTGCGGCTGAGCCGGATGCTTCTCATCAAGCTGAAGTACTGGAAGCGACAGTCACTATCGACCCAGCAGACTTAAAGGTTATTTTGAAAGAAGTGGCTATTTTAGCCTCTAGTCGTCCTGCACTCACTGAAGCTGATATTGTCGTATCAGGCGGTCGCGGGATGAAAGGACCTGAGAACTTTGCCCTTCTTGAAGAATTGGCAGATGTCGTTGGCGCAGCAGTGGGGGCCTCCAGAGCGGCGGTCGATTCAGGGTGGATAGATAACCAATTCCAAGTCGGACAGACTGGAAGTATCGTTGCTCCTACCCTTTATATCGCCTGTGGAATTAGCGGAGCGATTCAGCATTTGGCGGGTATGGGAGCTTCAAAATTCATTGTCGCGATCAATAAAGACCCAGAGGCTAACATTTTTACTGTAGCTGACTATGGGATTGTCGGAGACCTTTTTGAAGTCGTACCTCTACTGACTCAAGAATTTAAGAAATTAGTAAACGGCTAAGTCATTCAACTCAACTCGCACGGGGACTATGGGGAGCTCACCATTAAAGCTAGGTCTTTACGGTAAGATCAAACGGGAGCTTACCTTTCTTCTCCGCGCGAGATCCTTTAATTTAAGGACTTTTTCTCGATCAATCTGAATCTGAGTCTTTATCTGGTCCGTAATTAGAAAGGAGGAAAAGATATGCCTACTCGCGTTCTCTATTGGAACATTCAGGGGCATTGGCTAATTTATCCCCTGTTTTTAATTGCCGTTGGCTTTTTTGCTTATGGTTTTTATAAACGCTTACATCTCTGGAAGCTAGGACAACCTGAAAATCGCTGGCAAGATATTGGAGCGGGAATCAAAGATCTACTGGTCTATGGTTTATTCCATAAACGAATTATCAAAGATCGCTATCCGGGAACGATGCACCTCTTTATGTTTTGGGGGTTTATCCTTTTAGGCTTTGCCACAACCATCGTTGCTCTACAAGCGGATTTTGGACTTAATCTTTTTCATGGAGGGCTTTACGTCTTCATTAAACTCTCAGCCAACCTCTTCGGTTTATTGGCTATTGTCGGTCTTTTAATGGCCCTATGGCGGCGTTATGTGACTCGTCCAGATCGCTTGGATAATAAGACTGATGACGGAATAATTCTTGGACTCATTTTGGTCATCCTCCTAACTGGATTTGTGATTGAAGGCGTGCGAATTGCTGCTACTCCTGATCCGTATGTAGCTTATGGATTTGTCGGATATTGGCTAGCCCCTCTCTTTGCAGGCCTTAGTGCGGATAGTTTAAGTATCCTCCATCGCGTTTTGTGGTGGTCCCATCTCATCCTCGCTATGTTCTTCATCGCTTATTTACCCTATTCAAAGCTTTTTCATATTCTGCTTGGACCAGCTAACCAATTCTTAAGAAAACGTGGACCCATTGGAATTCCAGAAAAAATTGATTTTGAAGATGAAAGTCTTGAAACCTATGGCAAAAGCAAACTACGCGAATTTTCCTGGAAGACGCTCTTTAATTCGGATGCATGTTTACGCTGTGGAAGATGCCAGGATAACTGTCCGACCTATTTAAGCGGTAAACATCTTAATCCCAAGAAGGTCATTCAAGATATGCGTGTCTATATGGAAGAAGTAGGGAAAGCCTACGATGACTATGCTAAAGCCAGACCAGCACTCGCTAAAGCTGGAGCAGCTCAAGGTACGGAAGAAGCTACAGCTAGCGTTGAAGCTCCTTCGGAAGAAGAACTAGGGTTACGAAATCTCATTGGAGATGTTATCCCTGAAGAAGATCTTTGGGCTTGCACAACCTGTCGTTCTTGTGAACAGCAGTGCCCAATTTTTGTCGAGCATGTGGATAAGACGATTGATATGCGTCGAAATTTGGTTCTGATGGAAAGCCGGTTCCCCAGTGAAGCCCAGCTTGCCTTCAAGAATATGGAGAACAATGGTAATCCCTGGGGTATTGGTTGGAGTACCCGTGCCGACTTTTTGACCGGTCTTGGCGTTAAAACACTGGAACAAAATCCAGATCCCGAAATTCTCTATTGGCCGGGTTGTTCTGGAGCTTTCGATGCACGGAACCAAAAAGTTGCAGCAGCTTTCGTTAAACTCCTGCAGAAAGCGAATGTCAACTTCTCAATAATTGGAAATGAAGAAAAATGCTGTGGTGACTCCGCTCGCCGTTTAGGAAATGAGTATTTGTTCTTCTCGCTTGCTTCTGAGAATATCGAAGTTATGAATGGTTATGGCGTTAAAAAGATTGTCACACCATGCCCTCACTGCTTTAATGTCTTAAAACAAGATTACCCTGAGTTCGGTGGTAATTATGAAGTCATTCATCATACCCAGTACTTGAATGAGTTAATTCAATCAGGACGCCTTCAATTAAATCAGCCAGAAACCCAACAAACCGTTACCTATCACGATTCCTGTTATCTTGGGCGCTATCATCAAATCTATAACGAGCCTCGCGAACTTCTCAAGGCTGCAGGACTGACAACGCTAGAAATGCCTCGTAACCATGAGAAAAGTTTTTGCTGCGGAGCGGGTGGCGGACGGATGTGGCTCGAAGAGAATGAGGGAGAGCGAATTAACCTCATGCGGACAGATGAAGCGCTGGCTCTCAATACAGATCTCGTAGGAACAGCTTGTCCGTTCTGTCTAACTATGATCAATGATGGGGTGGCAGCTCGGGAAGCTGGAGATAAGGTCAAGGCTCTCGATATTGCGGAAATTCTCGTTCAAAGGATTTAAGAGTAGACTCGTTAATTTTCATAAAAAAGTTATACAAAGTGAGGTAATAGTCATGAAAGATGTAGTAATCGTTAGTGCAGTGAGAACACCTGTCGGTGCATTTGGTGGCAAGATGGGCCAACTTACGGGTGCACAGCTTGGCTCTATTGTTATTAAAGAAGCCGTTCAAAGGGCAGGTATAAAACCGGAGCAAGTTGAGGAAGTAATCATGGGAAATGTATTAAGCGCAGCTATGGGACAAAATCCTGCTCGCCAGGCTGCTGTTAATGCAGGTCTACCGATCGAAGTTCCAGCTTGGACCGTGAGTAAAGTTTGCGGATCTGGACTAAAAGCTGTCGTTTGCGCCGCTCAAGCTATTATCTCAGGGGATGCTGAGGTTATAGTCGCTGGCGGAATGGAAAGTATGTCTGCAGCAGCTTTTGCGCTACCTAAAGCCCGCACTGGCTATCGTATGGGCAATGATACTTTGGTGGACACCATGATCAATGATGGATTAACTGATGCGTTCCACAATATTCATATGGGTATAACAGCTGAAAATATCTCCGAAAAATTTGGGATTACCCGTGAGCAACAAGATGCGCTTTCTGCTCGCAGTCAGAACCGGGCTGAAGCAGCTATTAAATCGGGCAGATTTACTAATGAAATTGTTCCTGTTTCGGTTCCCCAAAGAAAAGGTGACCCCATCGTTATCAGTCAAGATGAATTCCCGCGGTTTGGCACAACTCCTCAATCACTCGCTCAATTGCGCCCTGCTTTTAAAAAAGACGGAACAGTTACAGCAGGTAATGCTTCCGGTATCAATGATGGTGCAGCTGCATTTGTCGTAATGTCCAAAGATAAAGCTGAGGAACTCGGCTTACCAGTACTTGCCAAGATCACTTCCTGGGCTTCCGCTGGCGTTGATCCTTTAATCATGGGGACAGGTCCAATTCCGGCTTCTCGCAAAGCGATGGCCAAAGCAGGCCTTAAGATTGAAGATATCGATCTTGTCGAAGCCAATGAAGCCTTCGCTGCTCAAGCACAAGAAGTGACTAACGAATTGCATCTTGATATTGAGAAGACGAATGTCAATGGAGGAGCAGTTGCACTTGGTCACCCCATTGGAGCATCTGGTGCACGTATTCTGGTGACTTTAATCCATGAGATGGGAAAACGCGACGCTCATCGTGGTCTCGCCACTCTCTGTATTGGCGGTGGCCAAGGAATTGCCATGATCGTGGAGCGATAAGCACAAAGCTTTTTGTAAAAGGAGGCATTCCAAAATGGAGTATGAAAATCTTATCCTCGAGTATCAAGATCATATCGCAATTTTGAAAATCAACCGGCCTAAGGCTTTAAATGCTTTAAATACCGCAACCTTACATGAGCTTTCCGAGGCTTTTTCCCAGATCGCTCAGGATGCGAGTGTTCGGGTTGTACTTCTTACTGGTGGTGGAGAAAAAGCCTTCGTGGCAGGAGCAGATATCGCTGAAATGCGCGATATGAATACTCAGCAAGCAAGACGATTTAGTCAATTAGGTCATCGCGTCATGAATCAAATCGAGAATTTACCTCAACCCGTCATCGCCGTCATTAATGGATTTGCGCTTGGGGGAGGCACTGAGTTAACAATGGCCTGTGATTTACGTCTTGCCGGTGAAAAGGCTAAATTTGGTCAACCTGAAGTCACCTTAGGACTCTTGGCAGGCTTCGGGGGAACACAACGTTTAGCGCGTTTAGTTGGTAGTGGGAGAGCTAGTGAAATTCTGTTCACAGGGGATATACTGGACGCTCAAGAAGCGTATCGAATTGGCCTTGTGAATCGTGTTTATACGCAAGAGGATTTAATGAGCCAAGCACTCACACTCGCTCAAAAAATATCCTCCCGTGCTCCTAGCGGTGTTCAGCTTACGAAGAGCGCAATTCAGAAAGGTCAAAACATGGATATTGTAACAGGTCAAGATTATGAAGCTGAAGTCTTCGGACAACTCTTTAGTACTCAGGATCAAAAAGAAGGGTGTTCAGCTTTTCTTGAAAAACGTCAAGCGAATTTCCGCGGGGAATAAGGAAACTCTCTCGGCCAGAATTTTAGACCTGCTTCTTGTAAGAGGGAGTTTAAACTCCCTCTTTTATTCGATTAATGAGTGAAGGATGTCTTTTATTCTCTCTATTCTCTATCTAAACTAAATAAGGTAAATGTATCTATATGTTAATGAGGAGGATATGAGCATGGTTCCAATTGAAGAATTAAAAAGAAGATGGCTTGGCTTTCAGAGAATTCTCCAAAGCAAAAACATTGAAGGTACCTTACTTGTTCAACGCGCGGATACCTTATATTTTAGCGGAACCGCTCAAAATGTACATGTGTATATTCCCGCGATAGGCGAACCTTTGGTTATGGCCTATCGCGATATCCAGCGCGCGCAAGAGGAATGCCCTTGGGAGATCGTTCCTTTAACCGGGATTTCAAAAATCCCGCAATTGCTTGCTGCTTCGAATCGAAAGTATCCCAAAGTTCTCGGTCTGGAGTTTGACGTTCTACCCGTAGCAAACTATCAGCGTTATGGTAAGGCCTTTGTCGAGACCCAATTTGTTGATATTGCTTATCCATTGCGTCTGTTCAGAGCTATTAAGTCTAATTGGGAAATTGCCCGAATCGCAGAAACGGGCAAAATCTACACTGCTCTTTATGATTACGTGTCCACTATTTTGCATCCTGGTATGAGTGAAGTTGAGTTAGATGGTTTACTTGAACTTAAAGCCCGAACGCTAGGTCATGAGACAATGGTCAGGGTCCGAGGCTTTGGTTCAGAGTTCCATTATGGTCAAGTCAGCTCCGGCCCTCGAGCAGCGCTCCCCAGTTATTTTGACGGGCCACTCGGAGGGTTAGGTGCTTCATATACGCATCCCCTAGGTTCTTCGCACACTCAAATCGTAACCGGGGAACCGATTATTATGGATTTGGTCATGGTTAAGGAAGGTTATCAGATTGATACGACCCGAATTTTAGTTATAGGTGAACTTTCAGGGGCATTCCGGACAGCCTATGAAAGCTCGCTTCTAGTTGAAGAAAAGACCCGTCAGGCCCTCGTCCCAGGGCGAACCGCAGAAGAAGTCTATGAGGAAATACTTCTATGGGTTCAAAATGAAACTCCTTACGCAGAAAACTTCATGGGTTTTGGTCCAACACAGGTTAAATTTGTGGGTCATGGTATCGGACTTGAGCTTGATGAACTACCGACCATAAGCAAGGGAGCTAAAGAAGTTCTTCAGCCCGGTATGACGATTGCGATTGAGCCCAAATTTGTCTTTCCTGGCAAAGGGGCTATCGGAGTTGAAGATACCGTAGTCGTCGAAGGGAAGAAAGGAGCTCGCTACCTTTGTCAGGCACCCCGCGAAATCGTTCAGATTAAGCCTTAATTGTGATATAATATTAATTCTAATAGGGAATTAATAAGGATATGGGAGAGTTTTTATGGCGATTCCGATTGGGGCAAGAGTCTTTAAAACGGGGCTAGGGGTTACTATTGCCTTAGTTATCTGTCAAATTTTCAATATCGTACCCGCCGCTTTTGCGGCGATTACAGTTGTCGTGAATATGTTACCTTCGGTTAATAAAGCTTTATCTAACGCTTGGGAACAAATCCGAATTCACATTGTAGGTGTCATTCTAGCTACGTTTCTGGGTCTCTTTCAGTGGAACAACCCCTTAGGAATTGGTTTAGCGGTTATTTTCATTATCATGATTGCTAACCAGCTTGGTTGGGAGGGAGGGATAACCCCTGGGATCGTTTCGATCATTTTTATTCTCGATGCCCCACCAGAGCAATTTTTGATGCATGCGGGGACTCGCTCCCTGAGCATTTTTATTGGACTCGGTGTGGCGTTAATTACGAACCGTGTGTTAGCGCCACCGCGGTATAAAGATTCTCTCTTTGAAAAGCTTCCGACTCTATTTCTAGATTCCGCTACTTACTTTATCCAAAGCATGCGTGTTTTTGTCCAAGCTACTTATATGAAAAACTATGAAAAAACCGATATTCAGAAACTGGAAACGCGGATAGAAGAAATTATTGAAATTCATGAACATGCACGGGATGAATTTTTACCCGGAGAAAATGAGCGTCTTGTCGAAAAGCTTATTGAGATATGCCAGGGCTTCGTAGAACGTGGGCAAAATATCGAAGAGATGACGTATCAGCGCGTCAAACGGCGGCTCTCACCAGACTCACCCCTGTTGTTTGAAGAAGAAATCAGCCCAACCTTTCAGCACCTGCTAGATGTTCTTCTTTTAGGTGACGAACATTTGGAGACTTTAACCAAGATGATTTGCGATAATATTTATAAACCCCATTCTTCCACGATTTCGAAAGCGGATAACCTCGAATACTGGGCTCAATTCGATGAAGCTATGGATGCCTGGCAACGTGAAGTCAGCGGTGTTTTCTACTTACGTGCGATGATGGAGGTTGCAGTCGTCGCTACTGAAATGCGGTGGGCTGCTCGACGCTTAAAACGGATCTATAATCTGGGAAGCCTTAAGAAAGCTTGACATAGCAAAATCCCTGGGTAAATAATACTTCCAGGGATTTTATCACGAGTGCTTCTATCGAAAGAACTTCCAAAGACCGTAATACAGAAGTACGTTGATAAGGAGTAGCAGGGGTATACCAACCGTAAATTTGGGATGCTTCGTTTTATGATGAAAAATTTGCATCCCTACGAAAATTCCTAGGGCTCCTCCAAGCAATGCTACACTCAAAAGTCGCACTTCGGGAATTCGCCAACTGTTATTCTTGGCGCGGTGCTTATCTATTCCCATTAACAAGCATGTAACCAGGTTCCACACAAGGAGTACTATGTTGACAACTAGCATTTTCTAACCTTCTTGAGAAAAGGCAGCAAAAGAAGAGATCAGAATAGAATTGCCAGAGGCGAAATAGACCAGGCGTAAAGCCTCGGCGATTTCCTGATCAGATACACCCATTTGCCGTGCCTGAAGCGCTAGGGAAGCAACACCTTGGTCTGCTCCATGAGCGGCGTCAAGAGCCAAGGCAATGAGCATTTTTGTTTTCGGATCAAGCGCTCCTTCACTCATGGATAGTCCTACAATTTTTTCAATGGCTTGGGCAAATTCGGGATCATTTTGTTCCAGTGCTTTCAGAAAGGGGGGTAAGGCCATAATTAAACTCCTCCTGTCGTTTTACTAAGATTTTGGCAAATCACGTTTCCACAAGTTCCTCCATTAAAGATAGCAAGCTCCGCACAGATAGTCAAAGGGAAAGAGAAATACATAATGTCACCCTCCATTATGGGATAAATACTTAGATCCAGGGAATTCTAAGAAGACCATGAAAGGGGAGGTTTTATATGTCTAAGCCGAAAGAAAAAAATAGAATCGTTGACGTTCAAAAGAAAAAAACGGTAGAACATTATGATAAAACTCCACCCTTTGATACCCCCGATAATGATAAGATTGGACAGACGGATTCTAAGGAGCGTACTTAAATCATTAATCTTATCAGTAAAAAAATCTCTAGATAGGCTTTGAGCATAACTCAAGGCCTATTTAGATTCGTTAACCAGAATTACAGCTTGTTTTAGCTGAAATATGATAATATGATGGATAAGATCAGTTAAAATTGACACTACGCTACCATAAATAAATAAATAAGTAGCTAGTTGGAGAAAGGGAAGAGAACCATATTGTTTGTTATCGCTATCCTGATCGTTGTCCTCCTTTATGGGGGAGTAAACTATTGGATTGGGCTTCGCGCCTGGCAGGGGTTGTTTAAATATCTACCACATGCCGCTAGTTGGCGTCCATATTACTGGATTTTCTTCTTTTTAATTGCATTTTTCTACATACTCGGACGCCTTATTCAAAAGTATCTTCCCGCCAATTTAAACCGTGTCATTGCTTATATTGGGGCCTATTGGCTGGCCGCCATGTTTTATCTAATTTTGTTTCTCCTTTTTTGGGAAACTTTAAAGAGGGTTAACCAATTCGTTCATATTATTCCTACTACCTTAGAAATGCGCCCAACCTTTCAGGTTGCCCTTAGTCTAGTCGTTCTCGTCGCCCTTACCAGCCTCTTGGCTTATGGAACTTGGAATGCGCAAAATCCGCGAATTCAACATTATGATCTTCGGATTAATAAAACAGCCGGGAACTTAGAAAACCTTCATATGGTGATGGTTTCTGATATTCATCTAGGAACAATTAATCAGAATAAAACGCTAAACGGCCTAATTACACGGGTTAATGCCCTCAAACCGGATATAATCGTGTTTGCGGGTGATGTCTTTGATGAGAATGGCGAAGTCTTTGTCGAGCAGAAAATGGCCGTACCGTTTCAATCTTTGAAGGCTCCCTACGGGATTTATGCCGTTCTCGGAAATCATGAATATATCGGCGGGCACGCGGAGGAAGTGATTCATTATTTAGAAGAAGCGGGTATTAAGGTGCTTCGTGATCAAACGATCGAGATCGCTGGTAGCTTTAACCTAGTCGGTCGAGATGACCTCAGTAAATCAAGTATTAACGGTCAGAAACGGGCGGATTTGCAGGCCCTTCTTAAAGATTCCAATTCTCAACTTCCAATCGTAGTACTCGATCATCAGCCTTCCCACTTAGAGGAACCCGAACAGGCCGGAGTGGATCTTCAGCTATCGGGGCATACTCACCACGGTCAACTCTGGCCCGTTCAATGGATCACTCAACGAATTTTCGAGAAGGACTGGGGACTCTTAGAAAAAGATTCCTTTCATTTGATCGTCTCAGATGGGTATGGAACCTGGGGACCACCTATCAGAATTGGTAATCAACCCGAAATTGTCGACCTTCAAATTCAGTTCGGACCCCATAGATAGCTGCAACCGCTTAAATTCCTCCTTTTAGGGGGTCTAGTCCCTGAACTGACGAAAGGATTTATATGCGTTTGTTTTTAGATTTGCTCTGGTTCTTTAAACTTGAAAAAAAAAGCTACTTTACGGGGATTTTCCTACTGATCCTGGTTGCTATCATCAACCTTTACCCTCCGTATGTGGTACGTAAAATTGTGGATGAAATTAGTTCAAAAACTCTCACACTGGGCTTGCTCTGGCCCTGGATGATCTCCCTTTTAATCAGTGGGGTGCTCATATATGTCCTACGCTATTTATGGCGCCTCATGATCTTCGGGGCTTCTATCCGTCTGAGCCGCTTGCTGCGCAATCAGCTATTTGAACATTTTACCCGTATGTCACCTACCTTCTACCACAAACATCGCACTGGGGATTTAATGGCTCATGCCACCAATGACATCCAAGCGATCGAGATGACGGCAGGTCAGGGCGTTCTAACGTTAGTGGATTCTTTAATAACTGGAGGTCTGGTCATTTTTTCAATGGCCTATTTTTTGAGTTGGAAACTCACCTTGATTACGCTTGCTCCGATGCCTATAATGGCTTGGGCTACCAGTCATTATGGGACACTCCTACATAATCGTTTTTTCAAGGCTCAGGAAGCCTTCAGCACTTTAAATGATAAAGTTCAGGAAAACATCTCTGGGGTTCGTGTAATTAAAGCGTTTGGCCAAGAAAAAGCAGAAATCCATTCCTTCGTCAAACTTTCCGCAGAGGTTGTTGCTAAGAACATGTCTGTTGCCAAAGTTGATTCTTTATTTGATCCAACTATCATGTTAATTGTGGGTTTTTCCTATTTTTTGGCCATCGCTTTTGGTGCCCAGGATGTGATTCACAATCGACTTACTATCGGACAACTCACTCAGTTCACTTTATACCTCGGGCAGTTTATTTGGCCAATGCTGGCCTTCGGCTGGCTTTTCAACATCGTCGAAAGAGGAAGGGCCTCTTATGACCGAGTAAGGTCTTTGCTCGAAATTGAACCTGCGGTTAAAGATATCGAGGTTTCAGAAGCTTCCGGCAGCTATCCTGTTCCCAGTGGGAATCTAACCTACTCAATTAACTCATTTTATTATCCAGAACAAACTCAACCTGCCCTTCAAGATATCCATTTTACGCTTCAGAAGGGGCAGACCCTTGGCATAGCAGGGAAAACTGGAAGCGGAAAAACTACACTTTTCCGCCTGCTCATGCGTGAATTTGATGGGATTGATGGTACCCTTCAAATCGGCGAAGAGCGGATAACTCAAATCCCGCTTTTATTCCTACGTTCCGCAATCGGGTATGTTCCGCAGGAGCATTTCCTCTTCTCGACAACGCTAGCGGAAAATATCGCACTCGGGAGACCCAAGGCTAGCCTAGAAGAAATTAAAGAAGCATCACGTCTCGCTTCTATCCATGAAGACATCGAACGCTTCAAGCAAGGATATGCTACTCTCGTTGGCGATCGCGGGGTAACTCTCTCCGGCGGACAAAAACAAAGAATATCGATCGCCCGCGCACTCTTGCTGGACCCCGAGATCCTGATTCTCGATGATTCTTTGTCTGCTGTCGATGCTCGAACCGAAAAGGCGATCCTTGATGCTTTGCGTGTGAATCGTGCGCGTAAAACCACCCTTATTTCTGCCCATCGTTTAAGTGCGATTGAACATGCGGATCAAATTATTATATTGCAGGATGGAAAAATTCTTGAACAGGGAACGCACAGTGAACTTCTTCAACACGATGGCTGGTATGCTCAAACTTATCGCGCCCAGCAATTAGAAAATCAAATTGAGGAAGGGGGGAGTCTGAATGGGAATGGATACCTTTCCTGATCCAGAGGAAGACTTCACGACTCGGCCTCTCAAAAACCAGCGAGCTGTAATTATCCGTTTACTCCGTTACTTGAGACCCCATATTAAGCCCTTGATCTACGCCTTCAGTATTCTTTTGCTCGCTACAACTGCCGATGTAACCGGGCCCGTCCTTGTAAGAATATTTATCGACCACTATTTAACGCCTCGTATCTTTGATTCCACTGCGCTTTATCTATTAGGAGGGGGATATCTAGCTCTTGTCTTACTCTCCGCAATGCTTCATTACTGTCAGCTCATCTCTTTTAACCAGATTGCACTAAGCATTATTCAATCCATTCGCATTGAAGTATTCAGCAAAATTCAGTACCTGGGTCTTCGTTTCTTTGACCTGACACCAGGGGGAGCACTTGTTTCTCGTATCACCAATGACACTGAAGCGATTAAAGAGCTTTACCTGGGTGTGCTGTCAACCTATGTACAAAATATCGTTTTCCTATTGGGTATTTTCATCGCGATGTTTGTCCTTGATGTCCGCTTGGCCACGCTCTGCCTGATTTTCCTCCCACTTATTTTACTTCTGATGCAAACCTATCGTAGCTTCAGTTCTCAAGTCTACCGCGTGCTTCGTAAAGAACTCAGCCGTCTCAATACAAAACTTAATGAAACCTTGCAAGGGATGAGCATCATTCAAGCGATAAATCAGGAAAGACGCTTTCGTCAGGAGTTCGGACAAATCAATGACGGTTACTATCAGTCCGCGCTCTCGAATATAAAACTCGACTCTGTCTTAATGCGGCCCGCGGTTGACGTCCTCTATACACTGGCCTTTGTTCTCGTCCTAAGCTTCTTTGGACTTCAGTCCTTGACTGGTCCAGTTGAAATCGGGATTGTCTACGCCTTCATCAATTATTTGGACCGTTTTTTTGAGCCTGTCAATACGATGATGATGCGACTCTCCCAGTTGCAACAGGCGGTAGTTGCTGCTGAGCGGGTCTTTGGATTAATTGACGAGGAGCGGCTTGCGCCAGGGCAGGGAGGTGATATACCGATAATTGAAGAAGGCAAAATAGAATTTCGTAACGTTAGCTTCTCCTATGACGGTGTGACAGAAGTCCTCAGAAATATCTCCTTTACCGTCGAGCCGGGGCAGACAGTCGCACTCGTTGGACATACCGGTAGCGGGAAGAGTACGATCTCCAATCTCTTAATGCGTTTTTATCCTCTCAACCAGGGAGAAATTCTGATTGATGGTATACCGCTGATGGCCTACTCGGAGGAAGAGCTTCGTTCCAAAATTGGACTTGTCGCCCAGGATCCGTTCCTTTTCGTCGGTGATGTCGCCCAAAATATCCGTCTCGATCGGCCAGAGATTACTCCAGAAGATATCCGTGAAGCAGCACGCTTTGTCCAAGCAGATATATTTATCGAAAAACTCCCACTAGGATATGAAGAACACGTCGGTGAACGGGGAGCCACATTCTCCAGTGGACAACGCCAGCTTCTTTGCTTCGCTCGTACCATGGCGGGCAAACCTAAAGTCTTAATTCTTGATGAAGCAACAGCAAGTGTTGATACCGAAACTGAAGCGGGAATCCAAACGACTTTAAACAAAATGCGTCAGGGACGGAGCACGATTGCGATCGCTCATCGCCTCTCGACAATTCAAGATGCAGACTTAATCCTCGTCCTTCATCGTGGACAAATCGTTGAACGAGGTAATCATACTGAGCTTCTGAGACAACAAGGACTTTATTATAAAATGTTCTTACTGCAGAAGTAAGAACACCTGATTTGCCAGTTCTAATTGAAGGTGTTAGCATTAGATTAGTTTATTCTCAAGAGAAAGAGAGCGAAGCTTCCATGATCCATATCATTACGGATAGTTCTTCTGATATTCCAAACTCCTTAATCGAGAAATATATGATTCGAGTTGTACCCATGACTGTACAAATTGATGGCCAAGAATATGAAGAAGGGATCGATCTAGCCCCTCAAGAATTTTATCAAAAAATGTTTTCTTCTCCGGAACTTCCCAAGACTTCCCAGCCTGCTCCAAATCGTTTTTCTGAGCTATTCGAACAATTTATTGATGCGGGTGAAACCTTATGTTTAACTATCTCTTCGAAGTTAAGTGGTTCTTTCCAATCCGCTTGCCTAGGTAAAGAGCTCTCAAGGAATAGCCATGTTACCGTTTTCGATTCCTTAGCTGGTTCTCTAGGGCATGGCTTACAAGTTTTAATGGCCGCTGAAATGGGAATAAACGGAGCAAGTCTGGAAAATATTTTGAGTAAACTGGAAAAATATCGCCAGGAAATGAAATTCCTGATTCGGCTCGACTCCTTAGAAAACATCGTGAAGGGTGGGCGTCTTAGCCGTTTTCAAGGCTCCCTGGCCAAATTATTGAATATTAAAGTCATGCTCCACAATGTAGACGGAAGTGCTGAATTTCTCGAAAAAATCCATGGTCATCGGCATTCACTACAGCATCTGTTGGATTTAGTCGGGGAGCGCTGTACTGATTTCTCTGATCGGGTCGTCGGCATCACGCATGTAAATAATATTGAAGATGCTTCCTTTCTTGCTTCAGAAATTCAAAAGCGCTACCATCCTAAAGATATCTTGATTAATGAAATGGGGTCCACGATTGCAACATATGCTGGAAAAGCTGGGCTCATAGTAGCTTTTTAGAATCCACGAATTTCCATTCATAGTCAGAAATCTTGTCTCATACGCTTTAGTAAAATACTTCTCGAAAGTGGGAGGGTTACGATGACTAAAGAAGACGAGATTCTAGACTTTTTGGAAGCGCGAATGTTTGCGCCTATTCTTAATTCATCAACCACCTCTGAGCGTTTAAAAAAGGCGACACGCGGTCTGCGGCTACGCCTCAAACAACGAGATGCTCAAAAAATGATTCAATATTTTTGGAACACCGTCATCGATGCCAATGCTAAACATGCAAATTACGGACGAATGCTCCAAAATGAAGGAATTACAAATTTCGAAGAAGTCGTCAATGATTTTCGGGTAAAATTTAAAGAGCTCTAGAAATAAGAGCCTCACTTCAAAAGAAAAGTGAGGTTCTTATAATATCTTCAATGGAGTTTCTGCGGTTCTGTAGTTTGCGCTAATTTAACACTCACATAATCCGCCATAGCCTGATTCAGACCATCATACTGCTCACTAATTTCCGGTGCATAAAGCCATTGGCTTGCTGGTGAATCCCGGTTAAACTGATCGCTAAAGTCCTTAAAATTCTCACCGCTATAGGCTTCTCGGAAGCCTTCTAAGTTGAAATTAGCGATAAAATTGCAATTTAGATTTAAATGATAATACAAATTTTTATTAATGAGCGCTGCATTCTCTTTATCTACTACTTTTTTAAAATTCTGGAGGACTTTATTCTGATCCTCCTCCGATAAATTAAACATAGAATCCCTCCAGAGTGGTGAATCACTTCCGCTTTGCGTTGTAATCTTGCCTTGTTAGTTTAGACGAAAGAGAGATTTATTACTCATGTATTACGGTTCAATTGGTATAAGCACCCAGGCCACTAGATAAGCCAATAAACCGACACCCGCTCCAAAAACTGCAATAATCATCGCTAAGCGAATCAACGTAGGATCTAAATCAAAGTATTCGCCTAATCCTGAACACACTCCACCTAACATTTTATTTTGGCTTGACCGATACAATCGTTTCATACGTCTTCGCCTCCTTTACCTATAACTACGTAAGGTACCATAAAATGTTTCATCCTATCTTAATTCGATGAATAAACTTTCTACCTTCGCACAACACTATAAATATTATACAAGGAGGTGCTCTTATGCCAGTACAACTCAATCAAAAAGAAAGAATGTTGCTCCAGGATCAACAGAATCATGAACAGTTATGTATTCAGAAATACAACAAGTATGCCAATGAAACGCAATGTCCTCAACTCAAACAGTTGTTTCAAACCCATGCTTCCCATGAACAACAACATTATGACACCCTCGGTCAAATCTTAAGTGGACAGGCCCCCAGCATAAATCAAGGTCAACAAGCGCAGGGGCAAGTTCAACAAAATCAAATGAGCGGCCTCCAATCCCCAACCAGTAGTAAAGGCTATAATCAGGATGATGCTACCATGGCCAACGACATGCTCACCACGGAAAAATACATTTCAGGGACCTATGATACCTCGATTTTTGAGTGCCGCGATTCTAACATCCGTCAGGCCTTAAACCATATTCAGAAGGAAGAACAACAACATGGGGAAGACCTATACAATTACATGCAAGCCCATGGCATGTATAACACGCAAGCCTAAATTACAACCATAATCTTAACAGCCTGACATCAAATCCATAAGTATCACGCCTGAAACGGTTAGGAGAATTCTCCCGACCGTTTTATTCTGTCCTTTCTAATCGCGAACTTTAATTTTCAGTATTCTCAACCCTAAGACTCTCTGCTATAATATTCACTATGCAAAACTTCGTTTCATAATGCACAACACGATCGAGATCAAGACAGGAGTTGAGGAACTTGACGCAACTATGGGATTTATTCATTGGTTTTTTCCGAGCGAGCAACCTCGCTTTTGGAGGCGGGCCTGCAATTATCCCCCTTGTTCAAGCGGAAACATTATCCCGCTATCATTGGATGACACCTTCTCAATTTTCAGATGGACTAGCCATCTCAACCTCATTGCCGGGCCCAATCGCAACACTTTTAGCCGGCTATGTCGGCTATCATGTTTCCGGATGGTTAGGCGTACTCGTCGCTTTACTGGGGACGATCGGGTTAACTACGTTCGCCGTTATTTTATTAACAAGCTTCTTAATGAAACATATGAATTCTCCCGTACTCAAAGGGATGCTCAAAGGGGTACGTCCTGTTGTTGTAGTGCTCGTCGCTAAAACTGCCTTTGATATGGGGATGAATGTCTCTCTTAATGTCTATAGCTTATTGATCGCACTCTTTACGTTATTTGCACTTTTTAGATTAAAACTTCATCCGGGAATTATTATTGTTCTGTCTATGCTTTTCGGCATTTTGGTATTTCGTTAATTGGATCTATTCCTTAATCGAGATAGGAGGGATTAAGCATGTCAAAAGACGTCTGGAATCTATTCATCGCCTTTACAAGGGCGTCAAACCTTAGCTTCGGGGGCGGACCAGCCGTTATCCCATTAATTCAAAAAGAAGTCGTTAGCCGTTATCAATGGATGACGGATGAAGAATTTGCTGATGCTTTAGCCGTTGGGAACTCGCTCCCGGGACCGATCGCTACCAAAATGGCCAGCTATATCGGCTATCGGGTCGCAGGCTGGCTAGGGGTTTTAGCTACTCTAACAGGAACGATTCTCCCGACCTTGCTCATTACGATTCTACTGGGAGATTTGCTCATCCGGTACTCAAATAACCCTATATTGAATGCAGCGCTCACAGCAGTTCGTCCAGTTGTTGTGGTTCTGATCGCTCAATCGGCCTATGATCTCGGCAAAAAAGCGTTCCCCAAAAATTCTCATGTTGCCTGGGGAATTGCGGTTGGAGCGCTCGCTTTAATGTTCTTAACACCGATTCACCCGGGATTCTTGATCTTAACCGCCATGATTGTGGGGTATTTTACCTGGGGGCGGAAAAAGACACAAGATTCCATTAATAAATAAGTTAATTAATACAAATTAACGCAAAAGGCGATAGCTTCGCAATGAAGCTATCGCCTTTTGCGTATACTAATCATCACCATATCCAATCTTCGAAAAAGCAGGAGTTGAGACTGTTGATTTGGATTTTAATTGTTGTATTACTAGTAGCTCTAGGTAACTTATGCGCACAAATCATTATCCTGATGGAAAACAGTAATCCAAAGAAAATAGTTTCATGGCTAGCTATTTTTGCTCTTTGGCCCTTTTTCGGTGGGGTACTCTATTTCATCCTGGGCTATTCTGGGCATCGACGAAAATTGTTTAAACGAAAACATCTCCCGTCTAGTTCTTTAAAGGAAATTACGCAAAAACAAGAATTATTGTTCACTGATCACGATGTTTTTTTTAAAGAACACGCTGAAGGAAGTAAGCGCCTAGCTCGCCTAACTTTAAAAAGTGGTAGGGCCCCCTTATCTCGAAACAATGATATCCGCGTTTTGACCAATGGGGAGGAGAAATTTGCAGCTCTGTTTGAGGACTTAGAGAACGCTCAGGATCATATTAATCTGGAATATTATATTTTCCGTGATGACGACATCGGTACGCAACTTCAAAATCTACTGATTCGCAAAGCTAAGGCAGGAGTTGAGGTTCGCGTTATTCTTGATGGACTCGGCAGCCATACCTTACCTGCTTCCTTTATCGAGAAAATGCGGTGCGCGAGTATTATGGTTAGCTTGTTTTTCCCGTTAAAATTTCCTCGTCTCTTTGGAACGCTAAATTACCGAAATCATCGCAAATGTGTCGTGATTGACGGAAAGATTGGCTACCTCGGTGGTCTGAACATTGGAGATGAATATTTATCTAGAGATCCCAAGCTCGGTTTTTGGCGGGATACCCATTTGCGTATTGAAGGAGAAAGCGTGCAAACGATGCAAGCAACTTTCTTAAATGATTGGTACTTTTTAACCCAACAGGAGTTACAAGGTCAGAGTTTTTATCCCCGCTTAGAAGTTAAGGAGGGAATTCTGACGCAAATTCTCGCTGGAGGTCCAGACTCCCAACAAGAACCCATGAAAGAGCTCTTTTTTACAATTCTGGCGACCGCTAAGAAAGAGATCTTCCTCGCAACTCCTTATTTTATTCCCGATGAGAGTATGACGATGGCCCTTAAATCGGCTGCCCTCAGCGGTTTGAAGGTTATCCTTCTAGTTCAGGGCAAACCTGATCATCAACTTTCGTACCTGGCTTCAGCTTCTTATTTTGAAGAACTATTGAAAGTAGGTGTTCAAATTTATCGTTATCAAAAAGGAATTCTCCACTGCAAAATTCTGATCGTTGACCGACAAGTAAGCATCGTCGGATCTGCAAACTTTGACATTCGAAGTTTTCAAATTGACTTTGAGCTTAGTGCTCTGATATATAGTTCAGAAATTGCTGAGCGTTTAAATTTTGATTTTCATCAAGATTTACAAGAAAGCGTACTCATCCATTATGAAGAATTTAGCCAACGCAGCCTTTGGTTAAAAATGAAAGAATCAAACGCGAGTCTTCTTTCGCCTTTACTCTAAAGTAACATCACATCTAAACCTCCAAAGTTAAATGAAAATATCCGAGCCCAAGCCCGGGTATTTTTCTTTTTAAAGGATTTTCCACAAAACTTCCTGAATAAGTCTTAATTGATGGATCTACTGTTTAATTACTCCATGATCCTTTATTCCGTCAGTTTTTCAATAGTTAATCCGTCAATACACTTAGGTGTGTCGAAGAGGGAGAGGAGGATAAGCGCAAACGTGGATACAGACTCCTTTGATCAGATTTATGAAAACCTTTTACCCTTAGTTTACCGTTTCGTACGCTTACGCGTCCCAACTCATGACGTTGAAGATGTTACCGCTGAAATTTTGACCAAAGTCTGGTGTGCCTTACCCGGCTTCAAAGGAAATGCTTCACTTAAATCCTGGGCTTTGCGCATCGCTTACCATCAAATTGCTGATTATTATCGGATGAACCGAGGAAAAGGGCTGCCCGTAATTTCCCTGAGTCACGATCTCATGAACAGCCCAGTCGCAGAAGATCAAAGCGAACTACTAACAACCCTGCTCAGTATCAGTGAAACCCTAGCAAAAATGTCTGAACCTCAGGTTGCTGTCATTCAGCTGCGTCTCATCGAAGGATTCAGTGCCGCTGAAGTATCACAAACACTCGGTATTACGCAGCAAGCCGTTGACAGCCTCCTGTATCGAGCCAAAAAGAGTTTTTGCAAACATTACCGAATGGATCATGCAGGGGGTAAACGCTAATGAAGAAAATAGATGTAATTGCTCTCTGGGGTGAGGAGGGTGACTCAGAACGAATGAAGCTCTTCTTCCAAAAAATCAATCCTAGTCTTGACCAAAAAGAACGAATTAAACAACTCACGTTAAACCGAATTCAAGAGCAGGGAGAGAAATCGCCTAACGAGCCTTTTGCCGATACTGAACTTTCCTTTTCAAAAAGGGCGAGGGATAGCTCTCTACTCGAAGACAGCCGATTTTTTAAATTACTTTGGAAGCAGCGGGCTTGGCAAATTGCATTGCCCTTAGTGGTTGTAATCCTACTGGTATGGATTGGCAAAGGAGGTCTTCCTTCTTTCTTCGGAACTTTACCACAACAAAAGAATGCCACTGAAACTATGACTCAATCAGCTCCAGTACAATCGTCAGGGCAGAGGGAATTAGCTAAATCTAATGAATCGCTTAGCTCAACAGCTGATGCAGCTTATAACCACGCAGCGGGGGCCCCAGAGCAGAATATCTCTTCACCTCCAGAACCTTCAGTGGCAAATCCTGATTTAGCACATAAAATCACGTATGACATCAATATTTCCTTACAAGTTGAAGATGTAAATGAAGTAATGGCTAGCATAACTCAAGACATCAAGAAAATGGGGGGATATGTCGCCGAGTCTCAGTTGGATAGTTCAACCGCTAATGATAGCGCTCATATCGCGCTCAAAGTCCCCGCGAACCAACTAGAAGGATTTCAGACCTTACTTCCGGGACTAGGAAAAATCCTCAACCAACAAACAACTGCCAACGATATCACTTCTCAATATTATGATGCCGAAACTCGCTTACGGAATTGGGAAGCTCAAGAGCAGCGCTACCTTGAGCTCTTCAAGGATGCGAAGAATTTAGACGATATCTTGAAAGTTGAAAACGCCTTAGGCAACATTCGAGCCCAGATCGAGCAACTCAAAGGACAGCTTAAACTTTGGGATCATGAAGTGATCTATTCCACGGTTCAGCTGAATCTCCAAACCAACTCTCTTGCTGTGAATAGCGAGGATCCCTGGCAACTGATATCCTGGGCAAAGACCTGGCAGGCTGCCAAAGATGCGACACTAAAAACGATCAGTTTTCTTTGGAATACTTTAAATTATCTTGTTGTAGGTTTCGCTTATGCACTTCCTTTCCTTGCACTTGGGTCTATTCTATATGGGATATACCGTTTTCTTCGCGCAAGACGTGGTATGTAGTATTCACAAAGTGAAAGGAAGAAAAAGTATCTGTTTCCTCAGCTTCTGAGCAGAAACAGGTACTTTTTCACGTTCTCATCTATCAGTACAAAGATTGTAAATATTCCCCCTCACGCCTATAATAGATAAAACAGCAACAGAGTACTTATTTCCATCGTGGAAAGTTAAATAAGGGCAAACAAAATTCGAAGGATTAGGGGGAGAACTATGAAAATATGGCGTAGTCTGAAATATGGCGGAAATTTTCTAGGGATTGCTCTCGGTGGAATCCTTTCAGCTTATAGTGTTCAAGGGTTTATCGTCCATGCCGGCTTGGGGGGAGGAGGATTGGGCGGAATTGCTTTGCTTTTATTCTATACCCTTGGCCTACCCATCGGCTTAATAACACTTCTCCTCAATATTCCTCTTTTTTTTCTGGGCTGGAGGGAAGTGAGCCGCGAGTTTGTGCTAAAAACAATCATCGGTTTAGTCATTTATTCTTTAGCTCTTGATCTTTTCAAAGGGACTCGTCCCTTGCCCTTTGATGATATTTTTTTAGGTGCTCTCTACGGTGGCGTATTAGGAGGTATCGGCTCAGGTCTTGTTTTCCGTCTTGGTGGTAGCCTGGGAGGACTTGATATTATCGCTAAGGTAATTCAACGCCGTTTAGGTTGGGCTATGGGGACGACGATGCTTTTAATCAATGCCTTTATTATATTAATTTCTTGGGCTATTCTTGGCCCTAAAATCGCATTATACACTTTGGTTTCAATATTTACCTTCAGCCGCACGGTCGATGTCATTCAAGGCGGAATTCCTGCTAAAGCAGTCACGATTATTTCGAACCATTCAGATACGTTAGTCAACCGTATTCACAATGAAGTCGGTAGAGGGGCAACTTTTCTAAAAGGTCGCGGCAGTTTTTCTGAACAAGAAAAAAACGTCATTATTTGTGTTGTCAGTATGTCGGAAATCGGTCATTTAAAACGCATTATCCGGGAGGAAGATTCGCATGCTTTTTTGATCATTCAAAACGCTAGTGAAGTGATTGGGCAAAGATGGGCTAATGAATAAACGCTTTAGTTTTTATTATTTTATGTAGAATCTTATGACATTCTTGTCTAATTTTGTAACTCTATAGCAGGAATCTCAACATTAATAGCGAATAATAACTTAATTATAGCTAAATTAATGATATGTTTTTTCGTAAAGTGAAGGTGAATCCCGAATGGAAGATAGAAATCAAAAGATACATAGGTATAGCCAATTCTTCCTTTTGATTTTTATGGGAATATCTCTGCTTTCGGTTGTTTTTCTGAAGAGTATTGACATTTCTTTTGTCTCACCCGTTCTCTTCCTTCTTGTTGTCCTAGTGGCAATTCACTCTTCATGGTGGCTTACCCTCCTAATCGTTATACTTGCCTCTCTTTTTTCCTTAGCTATTGAAATTTGGACTTCCTCGATTAATCCGTTCTGGACTTGGGGAATTCATCCCTTCGCTTTTATCATCGCTGGTCTAGCGATTAATTATGAAGCGGCTAGGATGCGCAAAATTCAACATCTTTGCGAAGAACGTAGTGCAATCTCAAATGTTTCCTACTCCTTAACAAATACTTTGGACTTGCGCGAACTCTTGGATCGAGTCGTCAATCATATTATTGAACTTTTCTCAGCAGCTGGCTGTACAGTCTATCTTCTCAATGAAGAAACCAAAGAACTTCATCCTATGGCCTGTCGCGAATTTGATAATAACCCGGAAGTCATTCAACAACTGATGAAGAACAAGGTTAGAGTGGGCTTCGGCCTAGTGGGGTGGGTTGCTGCGGCTGGAGAATCCGTTCTTTCTGGCGATGCCGAACATGATCCCAGAGCAATGCATATTCAAGGGACTCCTAATGAGGACCAATCCGTAATTGGAATTCCCTTGCAACGAGATAATCAAGTCTTTGGCGTACTTTTTATTTATAAACTGAAATTGAATGCCTTCACAGATGAAGATTTGCAGCTTGCCAATATCTTCGCCAACCAAGTCAGCATTGCCCTTACGAATGCTCAACTCTATGAAAATGTTCGCCGTCTCTCCGAAACGGACAGTTTAACCGGGCTTCTTAATTCTCGTTCTCTCTCCCAAATCGCCGAACACGTAATTGCCCAAGCTGCTTCGACAGGAACCTCAGCTTCACTTTTGTTTATTGATTGCGATAATTTTAAAGGAATAAACGATCAGTTTGGTCATCCAATGGGGGATAAATTCTTGCGTTTCTTAGCTCAAGTACTTAGGAATGTTGTTCGAGAAGAGGACGTGATCATTCGTTATGCCGGAGATGAATTCGTTATTCTTCTCCCCAATACTGATTTACCTGAAGCAGAAAAAGTTGCGCAACGTTTAATGGAGGATATCCGCAACCAACATATGGGTAATATTTCTACTTTAAATACAACGGTCAGTGTCGGCCTTGCGGTCTATCCCGATCATGCTCATTCGGCAGAAGAACTGATCAAGCTCGCCGATGATGCTCTTTATGAAGTTAAACGGAATGGCAAAGATCAGCTTGCAATTTCGGGTAAAGGGGTAGTATCAGCAAACTAAGAACTTTCAATAACGCTTATATCTAGTAAGTTTCATTTAGCGTACAGATAGATTTAATCTCGATTTGATTTTAAGGGCCCTTTGGGGCTTTTTCTGTTTTTTGGTATTTATTCAATGGTATAATATAAAAAGTTGGAACTTTGATTTGAAAAAGGTTTTAATCGAAAGGAAGCAACGATGAACGACAGTATTAAACTAAACGTTGAAAATATATCACTTATTCTTCAGGAAAGAGGACGGTTCTTGACACTCTTAGACCATGTGAGTCTAAAAATTCGGCAAGGCCGTATCCATGCCTTATTAGGACCGTCGGGAAGTGGAAAAAGCACCTTACTTTATACTCTTAACCGTTTACGCCAAATTAGTGAAGGCGAGATTTATCTAGATAACACCGAAACACGTTCACTCAACATTCTTGATCTACGCCGACGCGTGGGTTTAGTCATGCAAAAAGCAATCTTTTTCTCGGGGACGGTTAGCGATAATATTCTCTATGGTCCTCGTATCCAAGATAAAGAACTTCCAGACCCGTTCCATTATCTTGAGTTAGTCGGCCTAAATCCTGATTTTACGAACCGCGACCCGAATACCTTATCTGGGGGTCAACAACAGCGGGTTTCCATTGCGCGCGCGCTGGCCAACGACCCAGAAGTTCTTTTGCTTGATGAACCCACTTCTGCCCTTGATGCCCAAGCCAGTGAACACTTGGAAGAAGTGGTAATGCAACTCTGTCAAGAGTGCCAATTAACCGTAGTTTGGGTCACTCACGACCTCCACCAGGCTCGGCGAGTGGCCCAAGATGTCACCCTTCTCTATCGTGGCCAGATGCTTGAACAAGGGGAGGCCGCCGACTTTTTTGCTCAGCCCATAACCGTCGAAGGCCGGGCGTACTTGGATGGACGATTGGGGGGAGTGGAATGAGTTATTTATCGTTAGGTCTGGCTTTAGGCTTTGTAGGATTAGCCGCAATTGTCTCTCGCTATCAGGAATTAGGGTTAGAAAAGGATCTGGCTATCGGCGTCATTCGTGCTTTTATTCAACTGACGATCGTCGGCTATATCCTCTCGTATGTTTTTGCTTCTCATAACCAGATATTTATCGTTTTAATGATTTCACTAATGATCGGAGTCGCAGCTCATAACGCTGCTAAGCGTGGCAAGGGAGTCCCCCAGGCTCAATCGATTGTCCTGATCGGAATTGCCTTTAGTGAAGGAATTACGCTTCTTCTTCTTCTGGCTTTGAGAATTATTCCAGCTACAGCGCAATATATCATTCCTCTCAGTGGTATGATCGTCGGGAATAGTATGATAGCAGCAGGTGTAACGATGAACCGCTTAACCTCAGAGTTCAAGTTGCGCAGGGGAGAAGTTGAATTAGCACTTTCCTTAGGAGCACCACCGAAAAAGGCCGCCTTGCCTGTTATTCAATCTGCTGTTAAAGCGGGCATGATCCCCACGGTTGACTCGATGAAAACGGTGGGTCTGGTTCAACTTCCTGGAATGATGACAGGCCAGATTTTAGCGGGTGCAGACCCTATCCAAGCTGTACGCTACCAGATCATGGTCATGTTTATGATTTCCGGGGCATCAGCCCTCACGAGTTTAATCGTCGTGTTATTAGGTTATACCCGTTATTTCACCCCACACGCGCAACTTGTGGTTCATGACTCGTGATGATTGCGGCTACCTCTTATTCGATAGAGGAATTGACTATATAATGAAACCAAGAGGGAAGGAGAGCGCCTTGTGAGTATACGATTTATTTTTGGCCGGGCAGGTACCGGCAAAAGTACCTACTGCTTGGAGCAAATCGTCCAGGAGATTAAAAAGGATCCGTTAGGGACCCCGCTCATTCTTCTTGTGCCAGAACAAGCGACCCATCAGATGGAAATGCGCTTGGCTCGAACTCCTGAATTGGGAGGAATTCTGCGTGCTCAAGTTTTGAGTTTTCACCGCTTAGGTTGGCGCGTTTTTTCGGAAACAGGTGGTGGACAAAAAGCGGTCCTCGGTGAAATGGGTAAGCGCATGCTTTTAAGGCGCTTGCTTTTACAGTTTAAACCTCAATTGCAAATCTTTGCCCGTTCAGCGACTCGACCAGGAATGGCCGATTTACTCGCCCAAATTATCGGCGAATTTAAGATCTACCGTATTACACCCGAAATTCTGCGCAGTATTCAGGATTCGGATTCAATTCTTACGCAAAAATTACAGGAACTCGCTTTTCTTTATGATGAATTTAACCAGGCCTTAGGCCACAATATCCTTGACCCCGATGATGAATTAGGGATTGTCGCTGAAAGAATTCCTTTTTCATCCAGCCTTCAGAATTCAACCGTATGGATTGACGGATTCAAAGGTTTTACACCGCAAGAACTCTATGTTATCGAATTTATTCTGCGAACAGCACAAGAAGTCATTTTGACTTTACCGCTCGATCCCGAGTTTATTCGCCGTCAAGCTTCCTTTTCTGCCCTTTCTCCAAGTGAGCATAAAGAAGAGTTTTTCCGGCCTGGTGAGGAACTCTTCGCTGGACCGTGGCGGACTTACCAAAGCCTTATTCGCAGTGCACGAGAGACAGGGACACCAATTTTACCCCCCATTCTTCTCGAGGAAGCCCGCCGTTTCCGGAATTCTGAGCTGGGTTATCTTGAAAAATATTTCGCTACTTATCCAACGCAACCTTACCCCGAGGGAGGAGAAAGGCAGGTAGTTAAGGATCTCCAGGGAATTCGCTTATTCTCAGCAGTGAACAGACGGGCAGAAGTACACGGCGTTGCTCGTGAATTGCGTCGTCTCGCCCGTGAAGAAGGGCTTCGTTGGTCAGACATGGCCGTCGTAACCCGAGATCTCCCGGCTTATCAGGAAACCATTCAGCACGTTTTTAGTGCTTATGATTTGCCTTTTTTTCTGGATAACAAACGTCCCATTCTTCATCACCCACTTCTTGAACTTCTTATGTCTGTGCTCGAAGTCGCTCAGCAAGATTGGTCCTATGAACCCCTCTTTCGGGCCCTTAAAACGGGTTTTTTCCCGTTGTCTCAAGATTCCCTGGATCGTCTGGAAAACTATTGTTTAGCTCATGGAATCAGGGGAGGGGCCTGGACCACCGGTAAGGAATGGCATTATCAGTTCCGTTGGCTAGCCGGGGATCAAGAAGCTCAATTACAGGTAGATAAAGAGCAAGAAGCACGTATTAACCAAGCCCGGCAAACGGTGTTATCTTCTCTCCAGCCCTTTGTGACAGCGATTACTTCTTTCGAAGAGCCGCAAGATACTACCGCTAACTCGGTTCCTCCAACTACGCTTCCTTCCAATAATCCCCGACTGATCAAAGTTCGAACAGTAACTGAGGCCCTTTATAATCTTCTCCTTAGCCTTAATGTTCCAGATTCGCTTGAGCACTGGGCCACTTCGGCCCGCGACTCTGGTGACCTCGTTGAAGCACGCCTGCAGGAACAAATTTGGGATGCTGTTCTTGAAGTTCTCGACGAAATGATCACAGGTCTGGGCGAAGAATCACTGGAACTTCAGGACTACGCCTTAATTCTAGCCTCAGGTCTGGAAAATCTAAAACTTGGTTTAATCCCCCCTGGACTGGACCAGATTTTGGTTGGCTCCTTAGATCGCTCCCGTAATCCCGAGCTTCGGATTCTTTTTCTCTTAGGTGCGAACGAGGGGACTCTTCCGGCTCGCCCTGCCCCAGATGGAGTTCTCGACAGGGAAGAACGAGAACAACTTGAACATTTAGGGCTGACCCTTGCACCTAAAGGGAAGGCTCAACTCTATGAAGAGCAATTTTTCATTTATACAGGCTTAACTCAGGCCAGAGACCGCCTATATATAACTTATCCCTTAACCGATGAAGAAGGAAAAGGGCTTACCATTTCACCCGTTATCACCCGTTTAAAGGCTCTATTTCCTGAACTCCATGAACAGTACCTCGACAATTCAGACGATGATTTGCAACAGATCAGCCATCCTCAGCCTTTATTGCCTTCTTATGCCAGTCAACTCATGCAGTTGCGCCAACATAAAGAGCTTTCCCCGATGTGGCAGGCTGTTCAATCCTGGTACCAAAATACGCCTGAACGCCGCTGGCAGGTTAAACTTCTGGAAGATGGCGTTTTAGCTGAGAACCGTGAGGAAAAGATCCCTAAACACTTAGCGCGCAGGCTTTACGGCAAGCGTCTCATGGCTAGTGTTTCGCGACTGGAAGAGTTTGCCCGTTGCCCGTTTGCCCATTATTCGAAATATGGCTTGAAACTTAAAGAGCGCCCGATCTATCAACTGGCCAGCCCAGACATGGGGCAATTTTTTCATGCTGTTCTCCGCGACTTTGCTAAAAAGGTTCGTCAAGAAAATTTAGACTGGGGAAATATGTCGAAGGAGGACTCCTGGGAGATAGTTAGCGAACTTGCTGAAATTATTGCTCCAAGACTACAAAATGAAATTCTCCTCAGTAACGCGCGCTATCGTTATCTGAAGAACAAGCTCAAACGAACAGTACATCATGCCGTCCGTGTCTTAGGAGAACACGCCCGGAAGGGAATCTTTATCCCCATCCAGCTCGAAGTCCCCTTTGGACCGGGTAAACCTCTTCCGGGTATTGAGATCCCCCTTCAGGAAGGGAATTCTCTTCTACTGCGGGGGCAGATTGACCGCATCGACGCCGCAGTTTTAGAAGGACAAGTCTACTTACGAATTTTGGATTATAAATCCCGTCAACAGCACGTGAGCTTGAATCATATCTACTATGGGTTAGACTTACAGCTTCTAGCGTATCTTGATGCGGCCTTACAAGGAGCCGAAGTCTTACTCGAAACGATTGACTCCGAACAAGCTGACTCTTTCCAGCTTCAAGCTTCCGGACCCTTACCGATTTGGCCTGCTGGTTTTCTTTACTTTCCTGTCGTTGAGCCTCAGCTCGAATCGAAAACACTCCTAAGCGCGGAAGAGCTCGAAGCAAAACGAATCACAGCGGTCAAAGTTAAAGGATTTCTCTTAGCTAACCGCCAGGTTTTAGAGGCCATGGACCAGACTCTAAGTACTGGGCAGTCAGATTTACTCGGAATTAAACTGACCAAAACGATGGAATTTCGTAAGAATACGAATGTCTTAACTGATAGCCAATTTTCCCTTCTTCGCGAACATTTGCATACTTACCTCCAGAGTTCTGGGGAGGGCATCCTGGCAGGCAATATCTCCATTTCACCTTATCGCCAAGGACAAGAGAATGCCTGCCAGTATTGTGAGTTTAAAACAGTTTGTCAATTCGATCCTATTTTACCCGAAAATCGATTTCGCGATTTATCCCCCCTCAAAGACTCCGAAGTCTGGGATCTAATCGGCTCGAATTCAGATCCAGATCCAGACCTCTCTGCACCATCCCACTCCTCAGATATGATCTGGTTGGGTGACGATGTCGACGCAAAGGAAGGTGAGAAACATGAATGAACCTAAATGGACGGTTGAACAGCAGGCCGCCATTGAGCTCCAGGGACAACTCCTTGTTGCCGCAGCTGCTGGTTCCGGAAAAACAGCAGTCCTCGTGGAACGTCTCATTCGACGCATCACGGATCATGGAGTCCGGGTGGATGTAGACCGGTTTCTCGTCCTTACATTTACCAAAGCGTCCGCCAATGAGATGCGTGAAAGGATCGGCAAGGCTTTAGATGATGCTCTATTCAAGGAGACCGATTCGGCTGAAGTTGAACATCTTCTCCATCAGCGGGCACTCCTCAACCAAGCCAGTATTACAACCATCCATTCCTTTTGCATGGAACTCATTCGCCAGAACTTTTATCGGCTTGAACTCGATCCAGCCTTCAGAGTCGCCGATCAAGCGGAAGCTGATCTCTTGCGTCAAGATATCGTTGAAGACCTTTTTGATGCATTTTATGAACAAGAGAATGCGTCCTTTGAAGCTTTGGTTGAAGCCTTCGGCTCAGATCGCGACGATCAACCCTTAATGGAAAATGTCTTAAGGCTCTATGAATTTGCCACCAGTCAAGTCGATCCTGAAAACTGGTTAGAGAACCTGGACAACGCTTATAATTGGCAAAATACGGAGGAGCTAGCCCAAAGCCCCTGGGGAGAGTCTGTCCGCCAAGGCGTTAAAGACAAAGCCGAAGAAAGTATAGGGTTATTAGAACGAGCATATCAACTCAGTATGCAACCTAGGGGACCGAAGCACTATTCGAGCTGCCTTCAGGAAGACATTGTTCGTTTACAACATCTCAGCAAAATCCTGCAGGAAGGAAGCTGGGGAGAGGTAGAAGCACAATTCCAGGAGGCGTCGAAATTTTCTAAGCTTCCCTCAGGTCCTCGCAAAGGGAAGGCCGGCTCAGCCCGCAAAAATGCTGAAGAAACTTCCATTGTATCTGAAGAGCTCCAGTTCCCGGAAGAGCTCCAAAAAGCTATCCGCGAAGAATCTAAAAAAGCACGTGATGAGGCGAAGAAGAAACTTGAAAAGCTCAGTAAGGATCTTTTTCAGTTTCCCCTTGGGGAACAACTCCCCAGACTTCAACAGATGGGAGAGCTCGTCAAAACCCTAGCAACAGTTGTTCAGGAATTCTCTCAAGAATATTCCCGTGCAAAACGGCAACGGAATATCGTTGATTTTTCTGATTTGGAGCATTTTGCGCTAAGGTTATTAGTGGAGGATAGGGAGGGAAACCCAACTCCAGTTGCTCAAACGCTCCAAGAACGGTTTGCTGAGGTCATGGTCGATGAGTACCAGGATATCAATCCTGTCCAAGAAAAAATTCTCCAGTCCGTCTCCCGTCACGACGGACCAGCTCCCAATCTATTTATGGTGGGGGATGTCAAGCAGAGCATTTATCGCTTCCGCATGGCCGATCCCAGCTTATTTCTCACCAAATATATAAATTTACCGCATTGGGACCCTGCGCAGACCCCTTCCTCGTCTCAAAAACTTGTCATCGACCTAAATCGTAATTTTCGCAGCCGCAAGGAAGTGATCGAGGGAGTCAACTTTTTGTTTCGCCAAATAATGACGGCAGGAGCAGGGGAGATTTCTTATGATGATCAAGCTGCCTTACGCTATGGTGCCAGCTTCGTCAGCGGACAGCCTGAGCTTAAAACTGCTGAAGGTCCGATTGAAGTTCATTTGTTTGATCCCAAAGTTCTCAAATCTTCTCCCACTTCCACAGTTGAGCCTGCGAATCAGAACAGGGATGCCAGCTCGCCCCCAGAGCTGAACGAAGACATAATCCAGAGAGAGTGTGGAGTGGATGAGGCAAGTGGAAGTACAGCTGAAGAGGGGATTCTGCAGGAAGAATTGACGCTGGAAGATCTTGAAACAGCGCGTCTCGAAGCTCGCTTAGTTGCTAACCGGATTCAACACCTTGTTCAAGGTCAGGAATTTCAGGTTTACGACAAACATCTTCAAGATTTTCGAGCCACCCAATATTCTGATATTGTCATTCTGATGCGTTCCTTCTCCTCAATTGCCCCACTCTATGTTGAAGAATTCCAATCTTTGGGAATTCCGGTTTATGCCGAAACGAGCAGCGGCTACTTCGGTGCAAGTGAAGTTGAAACGATGCTTTCACTCCTCAAAGTTATCGATAATCCCCGCTTAGATATTCCTTTGGCTGCTGTGCTTCGTTCCCCCTTTGTAGGCTTGAATGGTACGGAACTGGGGAAGATGCGTTCCTTATTGCCCCAGGGTGATTTTTATGAGGCCCTTGTGCTGGTCTATTGGGCTGCTCTGGAGCTCGAACTGCAGGAGCCCGAACGATCAGAAAAACCCAGTCTTCCCGAGATCTCTGACGTACTTGAAGTGTATACAAAGTCTTGGCCACAACTCTTGGCTAAGGCCTGTGAGACTCTTAAAGAGACACCTTCCCTTAAGAAAAAAGTGCTTTACTTTTATCCCAAACTCCAAGCCTGGCGTCAGCTTGCCCGCCAGACTTCCCTAGCAGACTTATTATGGAATCTTTATGAGGAAACAGGATATCTGGCATATGTCGGGACCTTACCCAGTGGCCCCCAACGTCAGGCGAATCTCCGAGTACTTTATGACCGGGCTTGCCGCTTTGAAGCAACCAATTACCGTGGCCTCTTTCGTTTTTTGCGCTTCCTTGACCGCTTTCAAGGGCAGGGGAAAGACTTAGGAAATGCCCGGGCACTTGGGGAAAACGAAGATGTGGTGCGCCTTATTACGGTTCACGCCAGTAAAGGCCTGGAGTTTCCTGTCGTTTTCGTCGTGGGACTCGGGAAAAAGTTCAATACCCATAGTCTAAGGGGTAATCTCTTGCTTCATTCCAGTCTTGGTGTAGGAGTTCCCTTGATCGATATTGAAAATCGAGTTCGTTATCCTTCTTTTATTCAAACGGGCGTTAAAGAACGGCTTTGGCAAGAATCTTTGGCCGAAGAGCTGCGAATTCTCTATGTCGCGCTGACCCGAGCGAAAGAGAGGTTGTTCCTTTATGGAGCCCTCCCTAAATTACACGATGTTATTAAGCAATGGCAAAGTTTAGCCACCTATATCGAACCTGCTTTCCCTGATGGGCAACTACGCAGCGCTCGAACCTTTCTTGATTGGATAGGCCCTGCTCTCGCTCGACATCCTCAAGCCCTATTTAGTGATTCCCTTAATGCTTTAGTTAGTGAGCCTGATCTTGCTCAGGAGCCAAATAAGCCTGTACTTGCTGACAACACTTCCTCTCAGTGGTTGGTTCTAATCCATGATACGCTTGAGACCTTCTCAGCCAATAAGGAGGAGGGGGAGGAAGAGGAAGCCTGTCCCTCCGAAGGCGAAGCTAAACTCTCACCGGAAAGTTCACTTGACGAATGGTATCAGACAATTGACGAACGCTTGAGTTGGGCCTACCCCTACCCTGAAGATGTTCATCAAGTAGCCAAAACCAGTGTGAGCGAACTTAAACGTCGGTTTGCCTGGCATCAAGAGGAGTTGACAGCTACACCAGTCAAACCCCTCCAAGCCAAAGAATATACGCGGCCAAAATTCCTTCAAGCGAACCAGAAACTAACCCCGGCAGAACGAGGGATAGCCTTCCATGCTGTCATGGAACACTTGCCCTTGCAGGACTGGGCTGAAACTTGGTCTGATCTTTCAAGCGAACAGCAAGAATTCCAAGTTGAATCACTTTTTCAATCTCTGGTTCACCAGGAAATTATTACTTCTGCGCAAGCAGCAACGCTTTCAGCGAAACAGATCGTTAACTTTCTCAATTCTCCGTTGGGCACCCGACTTCTTAAGGCCAAGGAAGTACGGCGTGAATTACCGTTTACCTTGACCCTCTATCCAAATGGACTGGTGAAAGATTTTCAAGAAGAAGGGGAGGGGGAAAGGGAAAGAAGTAGTCGTGAAGGAATACTGGTTCAAGGGGTCATTGACGTACTCATTCTTTCCCCCGATCGAAAGAGCGCCGAAATCTTAGATTATAAAACCGATCAGGTCAAATTTATGGGAACACCTGAAAGAACACTGATTGAACGCTATAGCTTACAGCTTTCCCTATATTCCTTGGCTGTGGAAAAACTTCTTCATGTACAAGTCGAACAAGCTACTCTCTACTCGGTCGATCTAAGCTGTGAAATACCGATACCCGCAGAGGAGCTCCGAGCAAAACAAGCAAAGCTTAACCCCTAGTCATCTAAAAAGGAAACAAAGAAAGCGACTAAGTACACTTTCATCGTAGGATATAAAAAAGCCCCCATAGGTTTATCACAATAAACCCGTGGGGGAGGTGTGAGTAAATTAAAAAGTACTCGCTAAAATCATTCGGTCATTATTCATATGCACGCCACTCGCTTTTTCAAACATCTCCAGTAAGCGGTTCATGCTCATATTATTACGGTCTGTGCCCTTAAGATCGAGGATAATCCTGCCATCGTGCATCATAAGTGTACGATTACCCACTGCTAAGGCCTGTTCTAGATTATGCGTAATCATTAGGGTGGTTAAATGTGACTTTTCCGTAACTGAGCATGTTAAATTCAACACTTTTTCAGCAGTTTTTGGATCGAGAGCAGCTGTGTGTTCATCCAGAAGCAAAAGCCGAGGTTTTTTGAGTGTTGCCATTAACAAGGTCAGGGCCTGACGTTGACCACCTGAAAGAAGACGAACTTTCGTAGTTAACCGTCCTTCCAAGCCCAAACCGAGCTTCGTTAGTTCCTCCCGAAAAGACTCTCGTTCTTTGCCCTTAAGCGCCCATCGTAAACGGCGGGGCTCGCCGCGTTTCAAAGCCATAATCAGGTTTTCCTCGATGGTCATGGAAGCAGCTGTTCCAGACATGGGATCCTGAAAGACACGGCTGATGAGTTCAGCCCTTTTAAACGACGGCAATTTTGTAATGTCTTTACCATCCAGAATAATATGGCCCTGATCGGGAAGAAAGGTGCCGGCAATGGCATTCATCAGCGTTGACTTACCCGCTCCATTGGAACCAATCACAGTAACAAAATCTCCGGGATCCAAGTGCAATTGTACACGGTCCAACGCTATTTTCTCATTAATTGTCCCTTGGTTAAACACTTTGGTAAGATTATTTACTGTTAGCATAATTGGTCTCCTTTCCACGTGCAGCACTGCTCAAGGCCGAAACCTTAAATTTCATATTGGGTGCGGCTAAAGCAATAATGACGATAAAAGCCGTGATCATCTTTAAGTCGGTCGGTCCAAGCCCCATTTGCAAGGCAATTGCAATGATGATCCGATAGATTATACCACCGCAAATCACAGCAATCAGCGTGCGTCCGAGGTTAGAAGTACCTATAAGAACTTCTCCGATAATCAAGGAGGCTAATCCAGCCACGATCATCCCGATACCCATCCCGGCATCAGCGAATTGCTGATTTTGTGCCACAAAACTTCCAGAGAGGGCAACAAGACCATTCGATAAGGCCAATCCCAACAATTTCATACCATTTGTATTAACCCCTAAGCTCCGAATCATCAACTCATTATCCCCGGTTGCTCGCATAGCCAAACCTAACTCCGTCTTTAAGAATAAATAGAGAAGAACGCCGAGCACGAAGATCGTAAGGAAGGCTAAGACAAGCACTCCATAAGTGTGCATACCGGGAAGGTTCTTGAAGTCGGTAAAAATCGTCCGTGCTTTAAGCAGGGAGACGTTCGCCCGACCCATAACCCGCAGATTAACAGAATAGAGCGCAGTCATCGTCAAAATCCCAGAAAGTAAAGGAGAAATCTTAAACCGGGTATGGAGAAAACCGGTAAAAGTTCCGCCTAAACACCCAGCAGCAAAAGCGATCGCAGTTGCCAACCACGGGTTTGTGCCATTGTATATTAAAATTGCCGCAGTCGCTCCACCAAGAGTAAAGCTACCTTCAACAGTAAGATCAGCATAATCGAGAATTCGAAACGTTAGATAAACTCCCAGAACCATGATGGCGTACATCAAACCTTGTTCGAGTGTACCAACAGCAATTTGGGGAAACATCTTTACACACCTCAATTTCTTCTTTTGGAAGAAGTCTCGATATTCGTGTATGGGTTAACACAAATATTTTTTTCGTATCTTTTTTGATACGTTTATCTTCTATATCTCTTTATCTTTTCCACTTGAAGTTTCTTACGTTTTTTACAATAATTCTGTTAGGTTTATTTTAAAATTGCTTTTTGTTGTAAATCGGCTGGTAGCTTAATTCCCAAAAGTTCTAAGGTTGCTTTATTAAAGACAGTATCAAACTCTTTTTGGCTCTCAATCGGCATATCCTGAGGTTTTTGGCCTTTTAATATCTTAAGAGCCATATCACCCGTTTGTGCCCCTAATTTTTTATAATTGATACCAATTGTTCCCAAACCGCCCTTATCGACGATACTACTTTCCCCAGGGATCAAGGGGATCTTATTCTTATTGGTAACTTGAATCACGGAATCCGAGGCTGATACCACGGTATTATCTGTGGGAACATAGATCGCATCCACTTTTCCAACAAGAGATTGAGCAGCTTGTAAGACATCAGCAGTAGTAGCTACGGTTACTTTAACAAGTTCTAGCCCTGCTTGATTGGCAATAGTTTCTGCCATTGCAACTTGAACTTGGGAGTTATCTTCACCCGCATTATAAATAACTCCAACCTTCTTGGCGTTTGGAACAACTGTTTTGAGAAGATCAAACTGTTCCCTCAAAGGATTCATATCTGTGGTCCCGGTTACGTTCTTGCCGGGTTTCTCCAGGCTATCCGCTAAGCCTGCCTTAACTGGATCGGTAACGGCTGTGATAAGAATGGGAGTATCCTGGCTTGCACGAGCCATGGATTGAGCGGCGGGAGTTGCAATCGCAAGAATAAGGTCAAGCTTTTCCGAGGCAAACTTTTGCGTAATTGATTGAAGTATAGACTGATCATTTTGCGCACTTTGATATTCGACGGTTAAATTTTTTCCTTCTTCATACCCATTGGCCTTTAAGGTTTCTAAAAATCCTTCTCTAGCTGCATCCAAGGCCGGATGCTCCACAATCTGCACAATACCAACCTTAATTGCCTTTGGTCCTGTCGTATTTCCGGCTTGCGTGTTTTGATTTGTCGGGGATGTACCACATCCTGCTAAGCTCAACGCCATCATGAGCGAGAGTCCTAATGCTACAATCTTCTTCATCCTACAAATGCCTCCTCATATTTGGCAATACTTGAAAAAGGGTATAAAAAATACACCTCCGCAGGAAGTGCACCTCTCCAGTCCCATTCCTACTGTACTACCATACTACAATCATTTAGTTTATTTTATGTTATAGTTTTGGGAAACGATTGTCAATAACCTTTGCTTAAATATTTTTTCTTATTTATGCTTGGTACATACTCATATTTCCTTCATATCCATATATTGTTATCAAACAGCCCCTCTAATCAATATTTCATTGAAGCTTTGAGAACCTTAAGATAACAGGACGTAAAGGAGGAAATATTATGAATTACCCAATGCAACCAATGGCTGGTCCTGCAGGTATGATGGGAACCCAAGGAATGGGAATGGCGCCTGGTACTATGGGAGCCGCTCCTGGAATGTATAACCCTGCTTTTCCCCACGCTGGCCTCGTCAATCTTGACCCTGATTGCGCTCCAGGTGCTGTAACTCTTGATGTAGGTAATCCCTGCTGCTATCCACAGTATGGTATGGGTATGGGTATGGAAATGCATCATCGTACACCTGAACCGCTGCCGACTCCTGCACCCGAAGTCTATGTTGTCAAAAAGGGAGATAGTGTCTACAAAATTGCTAAGCGCTATGGCACGACCATGAGAGCGATCATCCTCGCAAATAATCTCAGAAATCCTGAGCTTATTTATCCCGGCCAGCTCTTATATATCCCCGGTGTCTAATTCTAACGCTTTGATTCTTCCCCGGGGGAGCATCAAATAAAGAACGAACGGCTGAACCCTTGGGTTCGGCCGTTCGTTCTTTATTTCAGCCCAAAAACCGCATCGATGAGGCGATTTTTGGGCTTTACAAAAAATGCATATTGGGTTAGTATGTATATATTGTATATGGACAGTATCGACATTATATATGGTTAATTTGTCTTTTGCTCTTTTAACTTCAGTTAACATTATAAACCAACTCTTTAATAGGAAGGAGGATAAGGAATTGAAAATCGTCATTTCCAATTCTTCATCTGACCCCATTTATCAGCAAATTTTCAATCAAATTCAGGAAGCCATTTTTCAAGGTGAATTAAAAGAAGGCGAAGCTCTACCCTCAATTCGCAACCTTGCTAAAGATCTGCAGATCAGCGTAATTACGACAAAACGAGCTTACGATGACTTGGAACATGAGCGATATATTGAAACCGTTCCCGGCAAAGGCTCTTTTATCGCCGTTCAGAACAAGGAACTTATGCGTGAAAAACATCTTCGGATTCTCGAGGATCAACTCACCGAAGGAATTCATACTGCTAAACTTCTGCGGCTAAATCTTGACGAACTCCAGAACATGCTGACCCTGCTTTACGAGGAGGATTAAAAATGGAAAACATTTTAGAAGTTAATAACCTAACAAAACATTTCTCAGGCTTTTCCTTAAATAAGATCAGCTTTTCACTGCCCAAAGGCTATATTATGGGCTTCATCGGGCCAAACGGAGCAGGGAAAAGCACCACGCTTAAACTCCTTCTTAATTTGCTCAAAAAGGATGGAGGAGAGATCAAAATCTTTGGGCTGGATTCTGTCCGAGACCAACTGGCTATTAAAAATAGAATCGGCTTTGTTTTCGATGAAAGCTTTTATTATGAAAATTTGAGCATTGACGAAATCATTCGAGTGATCAGTCCCCATTACCAAAGGTGGGATGCCCAGGCCTTTAAACGCTGGATGAAAACGTTCCAGATTCACACGCGTCAAAAAATCAATGAAATGTCCAAAGGGATGAAGCTGAAGCTTTCCCTAGCCATCGCCCTATCCCATCACGCCGAATTGCTGATCATGGATGAACCCACTGCAGGACTTGACCCCATCGTGCGCAGAGACCTGTTAGACATCTTAACAGGTCTTCTTCAAGATGAAAATATGGGCATTTTCTTTTCCACACACATTGTCTCCGACCTCGAAAAAATCGCCGATTATATTACCTTGATTAATCAAGGTAATATAATCTTCAGTGAAAACAAAGATCAGGTTCTCGAAGAATTCAAGCTGGTTAAAGGCGAGAAGGAGTTACTCACCTCAGCTGTACGTGCATTCTTTATCGGCATCCGCGAAAATCACTTTGGTTTCGAAGGGTTACTTCGCAATCCTGGCTTACTCCCCCCGGAGTTAAAAGAACACATTCTCGTCGAGAGACCCACCCTCGAAGAAATTATGCTCTACACAGTAAAGGGGGAAGACCATGCTTAATCTCATCCTGAAAGATCTGATTCTCAATAAGAAGTACCTTGGATATGTGCTTGTTTATGGAATTTTCTTGTTAATCGCCTTTCAAGCTTTACCAGGAGGACAATTTATTGCTATCACTGTAGGCATCGGCTATATATTAATGATTAACGCTACAGCTTATGATGATAAGAACAATTTCGAAATTATCTTAAACAGTCTCCCCATTTCTCGATCCAAAATAGTCTATGCGAAATATTTAAGTATTTTGCTCTACACAGCTTTGGCGATTGTATCCTATCTACTGGCTGCTTTCATCATTCAAATCTTCCATTTAGCGATTTATGTATCACCTTTAACGCCGCTGGGCGTGATCAACGCGCTTTTTACCCTCGGCCTGATGTCTGGAGTATATTATCCTCTCTATTTTAAAATAGGCTATCTGAAATCCAATCTTATTAGGACTTTAGTTTTTATGCTGTTCTTCTTTGCACCCCTGTTTTTGAGCGGGTATCTACAAAGCAAGCCCAAAAATCCCTTGCTTCGAAGCCTGTTGGAAACTATCAATAGCCTTTCCTCAACTCAACTCAGCCTCATCTTTCTCTTTCTGACGATGATCTTCATAGGTATATCTCTTGTCCTTTCTCTTCGCTTTTATGAGAGGCGCGAGTTCTGAGCATGTCTGGAACTGAAGTTTGTTGTGTCTTTTAGAAAAATTTGAATAATGTGTACTTATAAACTAAAGGCAGCTTCGTCTAAGAAACTGCCTTTGCTACTATTACTCGGTTATTGAACTTCTTTTACCCTTTTATTTTACGGCCGGCTCACCTTTGAGAGATTTGATCAGGTCTAAAGCGTCTTTTATAGTCGCTTCCTCACCCTCCAGCACAAGGGTTATAGCACCTTCAGACCCATTGACTCCGCCTGCAGCAATGCACTTGGCCTGAACAGGGAAGAGGGTCTCTAAGGCTGTTATTTCCGTAACCACGGTCGCGCCAAGCATGGGCACTAGTCCCACCTTATCGCCAATAGCTTCGTCAGGACGATGTCCCGCCATAAACTCGACAGCTTCACGGACATCCGGAACGAGCTTTTCTAAGCCTATCGGTACGATTAGCTCAATTCCGCGAACATTGAGTGGACCCGCTGCAGCACCTATTGTTCCACCCGTGAGATTAGAAGCTGCGACAGCTGCCAAGCCTGTATGATCCACAGCATTTCCACCTTTGACGAAAACATCTCCCGGTTCTAATTTGGCGAGATAATCTTTCCAATGAACTTCTGCTCCAAGAGCTTTACCTTTGGTAATGATAAAAGGATGAATGCGGGTATTCTCTACGCTAACCCCAGTTTTTCCTTCGGTAATAATACCTACCGTATAAGCACTTTTAACCTCGATTGTAATCCCTAGGATTTCCTCCGCCAGAAAGGCATTAGTCGTTCCTCCGGCTAGGACAATTGTATGTTCTGCTAATGCCTTTTGCATAACAGGTAGAGCTTTAACCCCCTTTGCGATTAAACGTTTAGATTCACTCGAAGTAAGTGTAATTTGTGCTCTCATCAAAATTCCTCCATTATCTTTAATATTTTATTACCTTTAAGATCTCAGCTGATCCAGCTTAATTTATCTGACTCATCAAACCATCTCATGCTTATTCATATTTTAGAACGATCTGTTCCAAACGTCAAAAAGGTTCTGGAAAAAGTCGAAAATCGAATTTGGTAGCAATAAACCATTACAGGAATTTTTTAGTAACAATTAATCCCTCTTTAACATAATTTAAACTAGGTAAAACCCCATACTAAGAATTAAATCACGGGAGGGAAATATTATGGCACTTGGTGGAGCAGTTGTTGACGGATGTGGACCAAACTTCTTACCAGGAATTGCAGTAGTTGTTGTGATTATCCTTTTGCTCATCGCAATGGGAATCGTCTTCTAATTTCGCATAGGTTTGCTAAAAAACGGAGGGAGGATCATTATGTACGGATATGGATGTGGCGCACCGCTTGGAGGATTTGTAGGAGTTGGGATTATTGCCATAGCGATTCTCATCCTGATTGCCCTCGGCGTAATCTTCTAAAAAAGTTGAGCTTAAATTAAACAAGAGGGCGTCCTGATTTACGGGGCGCTCTCTTTTAATCTTAATTTCTATGTTGCGGTCTTACAAAAGACCGTTTATGTTCAATATTGAAAAAGAAGGAAGTTAGACTATTGTTTTTGAGTTACACCTATCAGGCGAAAATACGTCTTATTTTCGTTCTTAATCTCAATATTCGAATGTTATCTCCATTATACATCTCCATTCCCGTATTTTCACATTTCAGCTCTCTAATCCATTTCTTTTTTCCCTTTATACCTAGTCCTTCGTAGGGCTTGACTAGAGCTTAAGTCCCTTGCAATCAAGGACTTCATCACGAAATATTTAGGTCTTCTTCTACTTCCAAACGTGACCTATGCTTCATGTTTAAAAAAGTTGAAAGATATATAATTAAATCAGAAGAAGACTTAATTGAGATTAATTTATACATAATAAATCAAAAATGAAGGGATTGGTGTTTTCTATGAAAAATAAATTGATGGGGCTTTTGAAAGACGATGCAGGTCAAGCCATGACTGAATATGGGTTAATTATCGCGTTGGTTGCTGTGGTAGTGATTGCTGCAGTTGCACTTATTGGTACCAACCTTAACGGCATATTTGGTAAAGTTTCCGAAAAACTTCAGTAGAGTTGCTTTAAAACTCCATTTAAATTTGTCATTGAAAAATCTAGTCTTTCCAATGTTACTCAAATTTACTTTATTGGTTTATACACCCAGATTATTCATCCCGCCAGGTCCAAAGGAGCATTGACCCAAGAGGTAGTCCTTTTCCACATTTTTACTCGATTTGTTATTACTGGTGTTTGACTTTTTTCCTAATACTTTTATGCAACGCTACTGGCTAAACTTACTACTACTCCCTAAAGCTTAACTTTTAAATTTTCTTTGCTACATGAGTATATTCACTAAATACCTTGAACGACCCTACTGTCCTACAGTAGGGTCGTTTCCCTCAAGGAGGACAATGTGATGGGCCCTACTGAAGTTGCCTTAGGTTTCACTCTAAGTATCGCTGCTTTCACAGACTGGCGGGAACGCCGAATTTATAATAAGCTTCTCGGACCTTCCTTCCTGGTGGCTCTATTCCTGCAAACCTATTTTAAGGGCTGGGCAGGATTGAGAGAAAGTCTGATTGGAGCCCTAATTGGGTTTGCCATCTTGCTGATTCCCTATTTTCTAGGGGGGATGGGAGCGGGGGATGTTAAGTTACTTGCCGTCATCGGTGCCTTCGGCGGAGCCCGCTTTGTCATCATCAGCTTTCTTTACGGAGCGATTATTGGTGGTTTCATTTCGACAATCCTGCTCGTTCACCGTGGGGCACTTTGGGTAACCCTCAAACGTTTCCTCCTCTTACTTCCTTTCCTAACTAAACCGGAAAACTTAAGTGAGGATATGCGGAATGCTCAGAAGGAAAATTTTCCGTATGGAATCGCCATAGCTTTGGGTACCGTTCTTGCTATGTTCGTACCTTTTCAAGGAGGATTTTGAAATGAAACTTCATCAAGAGGAACGAGGACAGGCCATGGTCGAAATGGCCCTGATCCTTCCTCTCTTTTTACTTCTCCTCTTTGGGATGATTGAAATGGGGCGGGTAGGCTACGCCTATGTTACGGTCAGTAATGCCGCTCGTTCCGGGGTTCGAGTCGCTACCACCGGAGGAATGGATCAGGACATTCAAAACGCTGTAATCTTAGGCGCCCCCACCTTAAATCAGGCTGAACTAACAATTATAATTACCCCGACTCAGATTGACCGACAATCGGGGCAAAGTGTCCAAGTTCAAGTCACATATCCTGTACACCTCATTGTCCCCTTGATTAGCAACATTCTTCCTAATCCTTTCGTGGTTAGTTCGATTCTAAGCATGCGTGTTGAATAGAACGGAGGAGAAACGCATGGCTATATGGACAAGAATAAAGTTTTTTGATCTGAAATTTATCAAGAGGGCAAAGACGTTACTTAAAACTCCGGGATCGCAAACTCCAGAGCGTAAGATCAACCCATCTGAGCGAGGAAGTATTGCAGTTATATTCGCTTTAGCGATGGTCGTCTTATTAGGAAGCTGTGCTATAGTGGTCGACATTGGGTTGCTCTATGTTCAAAAAGCCAAACTCCAAAATACGGTTGATTCTGCTGCTTTAGCTGGGGTTCAGGAACTCCCGGGTGACACAAGTAAAGCTACTGATGTCGCCAAAGCCTATGCCTTGCAAAACGGTACTGAAAATATAACAACTCGCTTCGAAGCCAATAATTTTAAAATAATTATTTCAGCTCAAAAGACTGTACCTACTTATTTCGCTAAAATCTGGGGAATCAACTCCGAGCAAATATCCGCTACCGCCCGAGCAATGATGCTACCCCCGACCTCAATGTCTGGGGCTGTTCCCTTGAGCGTTCAGGAGCAGAACTTTGAGTACGGGGCTCTCTATACCTTAAAGTCTGGATCAAGTGACCAACCCGGTCCGTACAGCGGTTGGTTCGGAGCATTAAGGCTCAGTGGTAGTGGCGCCAAAACGTACGAAACTGATCTGGCTTATGGTTATCAGGGAACCTTGAGCTTCGGCCAGATTGTCGATGTAGAACCTGGTAATATGAGCGGGCCAACTCAGAAGGGCATTGAAACACGATTTGCTCAGGATCAAAGAGTCCCCCGGAATACGTTTGCTGACTATGGCCGTAATGCTCCAGAGATCATCTATGTTCCGATTGTCCACCTTCTTGATGCCAACAAGCAAGTGCAAATCGTTGGATTTGCAGCCTTTTTCCTGGAAGGAATTCCGGGTAACGGCAATGATTCTATTATTACAGGCCGCTTTATCAAAACTCTAATTCCCGGCAACAAAACAGAGTGGAGTCTAACGGATCTTTTAAAAAAAGAAAATGATATAAGCGCTGGGATATCAACTGATGCTTTCGGTCTCTATACCCCTAAGCTCGTCGCACAATGAGTAAGCCTCTACGGGCAATCGAAACTGGTTTGGAGTGAATAATTGATGCAAAGAAAAGGCTTCTTGATTCTCGCCTTAATTTGTGGCCTGATCGCAGCTGGCTCAACTTATATTTTCTTAAGCGGTACGCAACGCAGCCCTCAGATAAGCCTAAAGCCGCTGGTCATCGCCAAAGGCAATATTCCAGCACGTTCGGTCATAAAAGCAGAACAACTCACGACCAAAGATATTCCAAATGAAGCTTATCCCGTTGGTGGTGCTTCTTCCATCCAAAGTGTGGTTGGCTCTGTTGCCTTGGTCAATTTAACGTCAGGTGATTCCATCGTTAATTCTGTCATTGAGCACCCCACAAGTAATGATAATAATTCCGCCGCTTCCAGTGCGCTCACAGTACCTGACGGAAAGCGTGCGGTAGCCATCCCCATTGGGCTTGTCAGCGGGGTAGGGTTTATGGTTAAACCCGGAGACCATGTGGATATTCTCGTGACGATGGAGGTTAAAGACTCCTCTGGGAACTCCCAAACCGTTACCACTTTAGCCGCCCAAGATGCTCTGGTCTTGAGCAACGGTGAGAGCTCAGTTTCTGATAAAACGAAGGTTGAAGCGAAATCCTATACTCTTGCCCTCACTGTACCTCAAGCGATGGTCATAACCTTAGGGAGCGAAAAGGGAAGTCTCCGTTTATTATTAAGAAATCCAGCCAATACCGATCAGCAAGTGGATGCGCCATTTACAGCGAGCCAGTTTCTGGATCCCAATTACTTCAATCGTTATAAATAAAGGAGGACTAGGAAATGAAACGCATAAGCGTTCTCATCGTCGATGATATCAACGAAACCCGTGAAAGCGTCAGACGCCTCCTGGAATTTGAAACTGATATCGAAGTAATCGGAGAAGCAGGTACCGGCTCTGAGGCCTTGCGTCTCTCGGAAAGCTTACATCCCGATATCGTACTCATGGATATCAATATGCCAGATATGAATGGAATTCGGGCAACTGAACTTCTCGCTCTTCGGGTTCCGAACTGTTCGGTCATCATGATGTCGGTTCAAGGGGAACAAGACTATCTCCGAAGTGCTATGATGGCGGGAGCCCGAGAATATATCGTCAAACCTTTCACTGGGAGTGAATTGACAAGCACTATTGCCAGAGTCTATGAGATTGAAAGCCGTAAACGCGAGGCCTTAGGGGAGCAACCTGAACTACCGGCAGCCACTGACAAAACCCGAATGGGTCAGATTATTTCCTTCTTCAGCACGAAGGGTGGAGTAGGCAAAACCAGCTTAGCCACAAATTTAGCCGTAGAGTTAGCTCGTTCTGGAAAGTATCGAGTGCTCCTGATCGATTTGAACTTACAATTTGGCGATGTGTGCGTCTTTTTAAATCTAGCACCTAAACGCAGTATTGCCGATTTAGCCCAATCTGGCTCTCTTCAGTACAGTGACATCAAGTCCTTTCTCTTAACCCACTCTTCAGGCCTCCAAGTGCTTGCTGCACCCACTCGCCCTGAATATGCTGATTTAGTCAGCGTCGAACAAATAGAACAAATTCTTAAAGAAGTTCAACCATATTTTGATTTTATTATCTGTGATACCGTGAGCCGGTTTGAAGAAATTAGCCTGCTTAGCCTCGACTTAGCAGAAAAAATCTTTCTGATTGCCGGTATGGATGTCCCAGCCCTTAAAAATACGAAGCTCAGCTTGGAGACCATGGAAGGTCTCAATTATCTCGATAAAATAAGCCTCATTTTAAATCGGTCAGGCAAAGAAATGGGACTCGAACGTCAGGATGTGGAGAAAGCGCTGAATATCAAAGTTGACTTTGATATACCGAGCGATGGTAATACCCTGCTTCCTGCGCTTAACCAAGGTATTCCTTTTGTTATTTATCATCCGCAAAGCAAAGCAAGTGAGGGCATCCACATTATCGCCCAAACCTTAACCAAGCAATCCGTTCAACCGAAGGAAGCGCCCTCCGCTCACGATACTGGTCGTAAGAGTTTTCACCGATTTCGCCAGTTGTTTGGCTTGTAGGAGGATTAGACATGTCCTTACTTAAACGTTTAGAAAAGGAAAAAAATATTTCGGAAGAACCTGTTCAGGAATTGCGTACCAATCGACCTATACAGCTTCTTGATCCCTGGAAAGATTTCAAAAATCAAGTTCATCATGAAGTTATTCAAACCTTGGATACTTCAGAAACGGAGAATCTAGAGGTTGAAACCCTTCGTCCAAAGGTTGAAGAAATCTTTGAAAAGAAAATAGAAGTTCAGGGAATTACAATCCCTCGGACTGACCGCCAACGACTCATTCAGCAGATTTTGGACGAAATTCTCGGATTTGGACCGATTACTCCACTATTGAATGATCCGGATATCAATGAAATTATGGTCAACGGTCCGCACCAGATCTATGTTGAGCGTAAAGGAAAATTAGAATTGGTGCCAATCACTTTTTATGATGATCAACACGTTTTGCATATTATCGAAAAAATCGTAGCGCCACTCGGACGAAGAATTGATGAAAGCCAACCAATGGTTGATGCTCGTCTTCCTGATGGTTCACGGGTTAATGCAATTATTCCACCACTCGCTCTGAATGGCCCGACGCTAACGATCCGTAAATTTGCCAAAGACCCCTTTAAGGTAGAAGACCTGATCCGTTTCGGCACCTTAACTGCGGAAATGGCTCTATTTCTCGAAGTCTGTGTTAATTCACGTCTTAATATTATCGTCTCAGGAGGAACCGGCTCCGGTAAAACGACCACCCTCGGTGTGCTCTCTAGTTATATTCCCGAAGATGAACGGATTATTACCATCGAAGATGCTGCTGAATTGCAGCTCCGCCAAGCCCATGTCGTCACCTTGGAAACTCGTCCGCCCAATATTGAAGGCAAAGGGGCCATAACCATTCGTGACCTTGTCCGCAATTCCTTGCGGATGAGACCAGAGCGGATCATCGTTGGCGAGGTAAGAAGCGGGGAAGCTCTAGATATGCTTCAGGCCATGAATACGGGGCATGATGGCTCACTCACCACTGGACATGCTAATACCCCTCGGGACATGCTTTCTCGTCTTGAAACGATGGTCCTGATGGCAGGTATGGACCTTCCCGTGCGCGCAATCAGGGAACAGATATCCAGTGCCCTTGACGTTATCGTCCAGCAAAGCCGTCTGCGTGATGGCACCCGCCGTGTGACCCATATTACCGAGGTTCTGGGAATGGAGGGAGATGTCATCGTTCTCCAGGACATTTTCCGTTTTGAGCAGACCGGTATCGACAAACAAGGGAAGGTTCTTGGGTATTTCCGAGCAACGGGCATTCGCCCACATTTCATGGAAAAATTATTATCAGCTGGACAGTCTCTACCGGAAAATCTTTTTAGTAATGAAGGATAAGCCTTGAGGAGGGAGCTCCATGATTACTTTTTTGTTTAATGTATCCCTCTGGATCGTAGTAATTTCAGTCTTTTTAACGACTTACCTTGGCATCTTAGCTTTTACCCGCCGTAACGAAACGCTCGATGAACGGCTAAAACGTTTCACCGCTTTACGCCCGACTAACCCTTCAGTTCCAGAGCAAAAGACGTTCAAAAATATACTTTCCCATCTAGGGCAATTTACCCCCCAGCGCTGGCGAGCAAAACTTGACCACGAACTCATGCAAGGGGATATTCCTCTTCGCGGTGGGGAATTCCTTGTTCTCCAGGACTTCATCGCCTTCCTATTTTTTCTAGTCGGACTGTTACTGACCCGTTCGCTGGGTTTAAGCCTTCTCTTTCTAGGCATTGGCGGATTTATTCCTCGTTTATTTTTAAAGCGCGCGCAAAAGAAAAAAAGAAAACAATTTAATAATCAGCTTGCCGATTCTTTACTTATCCTGGCCAACTCCCTGCGTGCTGGATTTAGCTTACTTCAGTCCATGGAAATGGTCAGTCAGGAAATGCCCAATCCGATAGCCGGTGAATTCAAGATCACACTTCGCGAAATGACCTACGGTACTTCAACCGAAACAGCACTGTCGAATCTTGCCGAACGGGTTGGGAGTGAAGACTTGGATCTTCTGGTGACTGCTATCCTGATTCAACGACAGGTTGGTGGAAATCTTGCTGAGGTTCTTACCAATATTCACTCAACTATCGAGGACCGGATCCGCATCCAGCAAGAAATTAAAACCCTAACTGCCCAGGGGAGAATGTCTGGATATATTATCGGTGCCCTACCCTTTGGCATTGCAGGGATACTCAGTGTGTTGAATCCGAGCTATTTGAAGCTCCTTTTTACGACTCCTCTGGGTTTAATCCTTCTAGGTGTGGGAGTTTTCTCCCAAATCATTGGTTTTCTCATTATCCGTAAGATTATCGCCGTCGAGGTGTAAACGTCTGCCCCAAACACTTGAATCAAAGGGAGTGAGCGCCATGTTTGAGCCTTTCATCATCCTCGGGACCTTTGGTTTTGTTGTTTTTACAATGCTCGCAATTTTTGCCGGAAAGAGAGTGAAAAAACCTCAAGAACGAATTATGCGAGCACTTGGCCGAGGAGAAGTTATCAACGAAGATCTACCGCCCCTAAAAGAACGGCTTCTCCGTCCAGGGCTTCAGAAGCTGGCCTCGGTCTTTGCTCATCTTCGTCTAAAAAAACGAGCAAATCGGGATTTAACCAGTGGCGGCTTACCTGAGAAGGAAGATAGGGAAGGAGAAGTAAAGGGAGTGCAACTGGGCTTGGGCCTTTTGTTAGGCTTAGTCCTCTTAACGCTGGCTATTCTCCTTCAGACCGCTTCAAGTCTGCGTCTAGGGGCTTTAGTTTTTGGTTTCTTGATTGGCTATTTATTTCCCCAGAGTTGGTTAAAAGCTCAAACTAAAAAAAGGCAGACCGAGATTGAAAAGACTTTACCCGATGTTTTAGATCTTTTAACTGTTAGTGTGGAAGCTGGGCTAGGCTTTGATGCTGCCTTATTAAAGGTAGTCGAAAAGCAAAAAGGGGCCTTAGCTGAAGAATTTCTTAAAGTTCTCCAGGAAATAAAAATGGGACGTCCACGCCGGGACGCCCTTCGAGATTTAGGTCAACGCAACTCAATTGAAGATTTGAGGAGTGTAGTAGCATCCCTGGTTCAAGCCGATCAGCTCGGAATACCTATAGCTGGGGTTCTCCGTAATCAGTCCAAACAGATTCGCCAGAAACAGCGGCAAAGAGCCGAGGAAAAAGCCCAAAAAGCTCCCGTTAAAATGATGATTCCTCTCGTTTTCTTCGTTTTTCCAAGTATTTTCATCATCATCCTTGGACCAGCTGTAATTCAAATTATCGATATGTTTGCAAAACAACAATAATCCGTTAACGAAAAACTAAGTTGAACAGAGAAGAGGCGAATACTCGAAAGGAAAGAAGGAGAGGTAAGCTTATGACATCGATTAGTCTCTTAAATTACCGTACAGGTGAGAGAATCGCCACTTCGGTTATCCTTGCCAATTCTTTCTGGCTCCGCCTGCGGGGATTGCTGGGTCGTCCACCCCTAAAGCCCTATGAAGGATTATGGCTGATACCCTGTCAGCAAGTGCACATGCTGGGGATGTACTATTCTTTATCTGTCTGGTTCATTAACCCCCAAGGAGAAGTCTGTCAGATTATCGATCAGTTGGACCCGGGTAAGATTTCTCCTCGGATCCAGGAATCTTCCTCAATTATCGAATTACCAGCTGGATGGGCAGAGAAAACGGGGACGCAAATTGGAGATACTCTTCTGCGTTCTGTTAATCCATGAAAAATTGTTTGAATACCTTACTCATAGCCAAGTGATCCTTGACTCCACCTAGTTCTCGAATTGAATGCATGCCCAAAAGCGAATTTCCGACATCAACCGAACGAATATCTAGGTGGGTCGTCGAAATTGGTCCGATTGTTGAGCCTCCTCGTTCGTCCGAGCGATTAACAAAGATTTGCACAGGAACCTGGGCTTCTTCACAGATTCCTCGAAAAATGGCAGTACTCTCAGCATCTGAGGTATAGCTCTGATTCGCACTCAGTTTAATCACTGGGCCTCCGTTTAACACTGGCTTATTCACCGGGTCATGCTTTTCCACTGCATTCGGATGGAGAGCATGGGCCATATCTGCGGAAATCATAAAAGACTGGGCCAGGGCCTGATAGTATTCTTCACGATTTTTACCCAAGGCCAGCATTATTCGTTCTAAGACAGAGGCCAGCAAAGGAGATGCAGCTCCTTGTTTCGAGGTGCTACCGACTTCTTCATTATCAAAACAGGCAAGTATTGATGTCACTTGATTACTCTCCGTTTGCGCAAGTGCCCAGGTTCCGGCCTGAACCATGGCTAAATCGTCAAGGCGACTACTCGAAATAAAATCCTGGTTCAGACCGATTATACTTCCGTTCTCATATTCAAAAAGAACCATATCAAAATCGATAATTTCCTCGGGAGCAACCTGCAGTAGCTCTGAGAAGTGATTGACTAAAACGTTCTCCTTCTCCAAGCCTTCTCCTAGCATACCCAAAAGCGGAAGAAGGTCTTTCTGTTTATTAAGCTCAAATCCCTCATTCACTTTATGATTTAAATGAATAGCAAGATTAGGAATGGTGAGCAGGGGACTAGGACTTTGGAAAAGAACGCTTTGCGGATGATAAGGAGATCTTCCTTTAAGAACGACACGCCCAGCCAAAGCGAGGGGACGATCGAGCCAGGTATTTAAGATCGGACCTCCGTAAGTCTCAACATTTAGCTTTACGTATTTTCCTTCAACCGGAATAATCGGAGAAGGCTTCAAACGAAACGTGGGGCTGTCTGTATGGGTACCGAGGATATGAAACCCTGCCTTTTCTGGTGAAGACTCACCAAGCACGATGGCAATTAATGCTGACCCATTCCGGCTGACAATATATTTTCCCTTTGGAAGAATTACCCACTTATCTTCGAATTTTAATTCCTTGAAACCCAAAGGTCCTAGATGCTCTTTAACACTTTGAACAGCATGGAAAGGAGAAGGGCTAGTCTTGATAAACTGCAAAAGGTCTTCAGCATGTTTAATTTCCTCTTGTGAAGCTTGAAATGATGAGTTAAGCATTAACATTGCACTCCTTTTTAATCTCTAACGCTCCACGATTCATCATAATTCTCTTTTGGCTTAGAGTCAAAATTCCTACCTTCTGAGCAGGAAAAACTGCTACCGAAGGCGAAGAAAATATATTAGGTTGAAATGAAATCTTTAAGGGGAATCCTAAGATGGTTGAGCTAACTACCCTTGAAGGCACTAACTCCTCGCTTTTGACGGAAGCTTGGAATCGATGCTGGCAAGGTTATTTTTACGAAATGTTTTTTACCGAGGAGAATCTGCGAATTTGGATTGGTCACGGAGAGATAGAGTTAAAACATTCTATCGCCCTGAAAGAGCAAGGTAAAATTGTAGGGTTCACCTTTCTCAGTCAAACTGGATCAGATGGCTGGATTGCTGGAACTGCTATAGATCCGCATTATCGTGGGCGAAAACTTTTTGCTCCTATGCTTCAAGCACAAATTAAGTTGGCTCATACTCTGGGATTGAAACGAATTTATCTAGAGGTGCTCTCCGATAATTATGCCCAACGCACTTATCAAGCCCTAGGGTTTAGATATGTTCGTGATCTCCACCTTTTTCGTTTAACTCCTGGAGTTTTGAACTTAGATCGTGCCCGCAGTCCATTCACTGATTTTCACCGTGAAGACCTATCTATTTATTTTCTAGCCCGGAAAAAGGCAAATTTCGTTCCCTCCTGGCAAAGACGCGCCCACTACCTTAAACGCTATACCTCAATTAACGCCTGGCTTAACTCGCAAGAAACCGCTGGTATGCTTTACGCTGGGGCGGAGGGAAGAATCCTTCTTGATGCCTGGGCTGCCTATGATGATTCAGCCCAAGAACTGCTCTCCTCGCTTAACGAGCGTGATTCGGGGAAATTCTCTCTAACGAATCAGCCCCAGGATCCTATAACGCGTATCTTGACTTTCGCGGGAATTCGTCCCAGTGCCATTTTATGTGAGATGGTCTGCGAAATTAATGATTAGAAGATGAAAATGAAACAGAATTATAATAATAATATAAGACAAAAAGAATATAAGGGTATTGATTTATGCGTAATAAAATGCTATACTATTTTTTAGTCTACAAGAAGACAATTATTTACATTTTGAGAGGAGGCATTACATGAGCGAAAATGAAAAGGTTATGATTGAAGCAATTCTTGCTTCGGTTGGTCTTGAGCCATTAAGAGTTCACGAATCAGGAAAAGCCACCAAAAAAATCTCCTAGAAAGGATCTGGTAAAGTGCCATTAACCCAGGCCAATCCAATTAAACGATTCTTCAGAGAGTAAAACGAGTTCCTAACTATGAGTTATGGAGCTCGTTTTTATTTATATATATTTCCAGGTCGCCTGCCCAGGCGAGGTGTATTTTTATCCACAGCGGGTACTCATTGGAGTACGTCATAAAGATCTTGAATTATGTAACGATTAGATCCAAATTAAAGGGGAAATATTACCGTAGAAGTATATATATGATATACTACGCTTAGTTATTTTTCTTCGTACGAAAGGGATGACGTGATGTTCAGTCAAGATAATAAGCCAGCCCCAAGAAATAAGATTGCCATAGTCACGGATAGCACCTGTGATCTTGAACCTGAGATTATCAGTCAATATGGAATACATGTCTTACCTTTGCATATTATTTATAAAGACCGAGAATATCGCGATCGTGTAGATATCACTCCACAAGAAGTTTATGATCACTTAGAAGAGGAAATCCCCAAAACTTCCTTACCTTCTCCAGCGGAGATTTATGAACTTTTTAACCGCTTGCACGACCAAGAATTTACGCATGTCTTAGCCATCCACATTTCCAGTGGACTCAGTGGAACCTACCAAACGGTAGCGACGATTGCTCAAGAATTTAAAGATATGGTGATTGAAGTTGTCGACTCTAAAACCCTTTCTTTCGGTCTTGGCTTTTCAGTTCTCGAAGCTGTCCGAGAGTATCAGCGCTCCTTTAACTTTGAAAAGGTTGTGGGTACTGCCAAAGAAGTCGTTGAGCATATTAAAGCCTACTATGTCGTTTCAACCTTAGAATACTTGAAAAAGGGAGGACGTATTGGTTATGTTGCCGGTACGCTTGGCGAATTACTTCATATTAAGCCCATAATCTCGATCAATCAGGAAGGTAAATATATTACCGTTACCAAAGTCCGAGGGCGAGAACAGTCCCTCCACAAGTTAGCTGGTATACTCAAAGAGCATGTCCGTGACACCCTTTCGAATGTAGCCATTGTTCATGGCGGTGCGGAACAAGAAGCGAGAAATCTCGAAAAGTTAGCACATGAACTTCCCAATATTAAAGAAGTTTTCTTTGGTCAGATCAGTCCGGCAATGGGAGTACACACTGGACCTGGTTTAGTAGGATTATTGGTATATCCAGTTCGCCAGCGCTAGATTCATCATGAAGGAGTCGTCAACAGTATGATTCAGGAACTCTATAAACTTTGGTCTGAGCATCCCTATTTTGATCTCGAAACGCGTCAAGAGTTGAAAACTTTAACGGATCCTTCAGAAATTGAAGACCGTTTCTATATGGATCTCGAGTTTGGGACAGGCGGCTTACGCGGGATTCTCGCTGCGGGTACGAATCGGATGAATATTTATGTCATTCGCAAAGCAACTCAGGGTCTTGCTGATACAATTCGCGAATATGGCAAGACAGGGATGGCCAAGGGAGTCGTCATTGCCTATGATTCTAGGCGTTTTTCCTTACGCTTTGCCCAAGAAGCTGCCTTAATTCTCGCTAAAAATGGTATAAGAGTCTATCTCTTTGATAACTTACGGCCGACCCCGGAGTTATCTTTTGCCGTTCGCTATCTGAAAGCTCAAGCGGGAATTGTGATTACGGCCAGCCACAATCCCAAAGAATATAACGGTTACAAGGTCTACTGGGAGGATGGAGGACAGGTTCCCCCAACTCAAGCGGACCGAATCTCGGAGCATATTTTAGCTCATGCAAGCTTTGTTGGTTTAGAACCTTTAACAGAACAAGAAGCGCGATCCCGAGGTTTGTTAATTTCGATCGGGGAAGAGATCGATCAAGCCTATCTATCTCAGGTTAAGAATTTAGCACTTTACCCTAATCTTGCTCGTAATGAAGGTTCTACACTCAAAATTGTCTACTCACCCTTACATGGAGCCGGTAATTTACTCGTTCGCAGAGTTTTGCAGGAACTCGGCTATACCTCAGTTTTCGTAGTTCCCGAGCAGGAAAAACCGGACCCGAACTTTTCCACAGTACCCTATCCTAACCCAGAGATCCCGTCAACCTTCGATCTAGCACGACGCTACGGTGAACTGAAACAGGCTGATCTACTTCTGGCAACTGACCCCGATTCAGATCGATTAGGAGTCGTTATTCGCAATCAAGAGGGGCAGTATGTTCAATTAACCGGTAACCAAGTCGGTGTTATTTTAGCCTATTATCTCATTTCCCAGAAGAAAGCTTTAGGAATTCTCCCACCTCAAGCAACCCTTATAAAAACGATCGCCTCAACCGACTTGGCGGATGCCTTAGCTTTGGATCTTGGCGTCCAAGTAGAGAATGTTCTAACCGGCTTCAAATTCATTGCCGAAAAGGAAAAAGAACTGGAAGAAGAAGGACGAGGCGATTTTCAATTTGGTTTTGAGGAAAGCTACGGCTATTTAGCCGGGCATTTCGTCCGCGATAAGGATGGGGTCATCGCAGCCATGCTGGTTGCCGAAGCTGCTCTTTACTATAAGCAAAAGGAACAACAAACTTTGCTCCAAGTTCTCGATAAAATTTATCAGGAGTACGGCTATTATGTTGAAGACCAAACTTCCATTACCCTAAAAGGTAAAGAAGGCAAGGCCGAAATGGAACAAATTATGGCAGGCTTACGGCACTCCGAGATCCGATCCTTTGCTGGAGTTCCCCTTGTACGGATCGATGATTATGAACTACGTATCGGTAAACACCTGAGTGGGGACGTGACAGACGATACCTATCCCTTAACTTTACCTCAGTCTGAAGTTCTCCGCTATGCCTTTAGTGGTGGTGGCTTTGTAATGGTTCGTCCCTCTGGAACTGAACCCAAAATTAAATTCTACTTTTCGATCCGCGGAACTCAACCTGAAACAGTTCGGATAACCCTTAATGAAGTCAAGGACGATTTATTAACAAAGGTAAGTCAGATTCTGGGGAAACCTCTCAATTAACCCAATTAAAATACCTAGTTTCAGCAACTCATCATTTAAAGCTCCCTTAAGGGAGCTTTTTTGCCTATCCTTGAAAAGAGAATAAAAATGCTTTTATATTCTTAACCTAAATCAAATGTCAGATAACTATCTGACCATCATTGACCTTTATATTTTAAAATACTATAATTAACTTAACGAATAGAATTTTACGAATGAAGGAGGGATGACTTATGGATTTTAAAGATTATTATTCTATTCTCGGTGTCTCGAAAGATGCTGATGATACTTCCATAAAAAAAGTCTATCAAAAGCTGGCTAAAAAATACCATCCAGATGTCAACCCTGGTAATAAAGAAGCAGAAGAAAAATTCAAGGAAGTTACGGAAGCTTACCAAGCAATTAGCGACCCGGAAAAACGTCGTAAATATGAAGAAGTACGACAAAACTATGAAGCTTGGCAAAAGCATGGTGGACAAGGGGATTATGACTGGAGTCGTTGGCAAGCACAGCCCGGTGAAGGAAGCCATACTCGGACAATGACTCCCGAAGAATTTGCCGCAATGTTTGGCGACTCAGGATGGGAGGGAAGCTTTTCCGGTTCAGGCGGAGGTTTCTCAGATTTTTTTTCAACCCTCTTTGGGATGGGAGATATAGAGCAAGGCCCACATCATCGTGGCCATCAAGCAGCACGTACTCAAACGAGGCAAGATCGTGAACTTAAAGTCAATATTTCGCTTGAAGAAGCATATCACGGAACAACCCGTGTAATTGATACCGGTGAAAAACGCCTTCAGGCTAAGATTCCGAAAGGAGTACGTTCAGGGTCAAAAGTGCGCCTTGCTGGACAAGGAATTTTCCTCCTCATTACCCTCGAACCCCACGCTGTGTATACAAGGGAAGGGGATGATCTAACAACTGATATTTCCGTGAATTTTTACAAGGCTGTTCTCGGCGGCGAAATAAAGGTTAGCACATTGGGCGGAGAAATCACGTTTAAGATCCCTCCACATACCCAGGGAAATACCAAATTCCGCCTCAAGGGCAAAGGAATGCCTCACCTCGAGAGCCCCAATCAGTTTGGTGACCTTTATGTCCATATTCAGCTCACCTTACCTTCTAACCTCGGAGGTGAAGAACGCTCAGCTCTCCAAGATTTAGCGACAAAATATCAACATCTATAAATCCCCACTTAGCAATTAGTACCTACGTTACTCTCCCATTATTTACATGAAAGGTTGTGAAATATTTATGGCTTTTGATACCAACCGTTTTACTCAAAAATCCCAAGAAGCAATAATTAACTCCCAGAACATAGCAGAACACAACGGTAATAGCGAAGTTGAGCCAGAGCATCTTCTGCTTGCTTTATTGGAACAAGAAGATGGAGTCGTACCCCAAGTCCTCACGAAACTCAACCTTGCGGTCGGAGCTTTGCAACAAAAAACCCGTGAGGCTATCAACAACTTTCCTCGGATGAGTGGAGGGAATGTGCAACTCACGATATCGTCTCGTTTAAGAACCGTCCTCGTCTCAGCCCATGATGAAATGGAAACCTTTAATGATGAGTACGTCAGTACTGAACATCTTTTACTGGCCCTTCTGAGTCGAGCGGGTGGTACAGTTGAGCAGATTCTGAAGCAAGCTGGTCTCAACCGAGAAAAACTCCTCCAAGCCCTCCGCGAAGTTCGTGGCAGTCAACGTGTAACCAGTCAAAATCCGGAAAACACTTACCGTGCCCTGGAGCAATACGGACGTGATCTGGTGGAACAAGCCCGCAGGGGTAAGCTCGATCCTGTGATCGGACGGGATGAAGAAATTCGTCGGGTGATTCAGATTCTTTCGCGTCGAACGAAAAACAATCCAGTTCTTATTGGCGAACCTGGTGTCGGCAAAACCGCAATTGTTGAAGGTCTTGCCCAGCGTATTGTGCGGGGAGACGTTCCCGAAACAGTGAAAGATAAGAAGCTTATTGCTCTAGATATGGGCTCACTAATTGCCGGAGCCAAATACCGAGGGGAATTTGAGGAACGTCTTAAAGCCGTACTCAAGGAAATTCAGGATCGCGATGATGTTATTCTCTTCATTGATGAATTACACACCGTGGTCGGCGCTGGTGCTGCTGAAGGAGCGATGGATGCCAGTAATATGCTTAAACCAATGCTGGCCCGTGGCGAACTTCGCCTGGTCGGAGCCACGACACTGGATGAGTATCGCAAGTATATCGAAAAAGATGCTGCTTTAGAACGCCGTTTTCAACCTGTCATTGTCGATGCGCCCAGTGTCGAAGATACAATATCCATCCTCCGCGGTCTGAAAGAACGCTATGAAAGGCACCATGGTGTACGCATCACAGATGGGGCGGTCATCGCCGCTGCGGTTCTCTCTGACCGTTATATCAGTGATCGTTTTCTCCCGGATAAGGCCATTGATCTAATCGACGAATCTGCTGCCCGCTTGCGGATGGAAATAACGAGTGACCCTTTCGAGCTGGATCAAATTAAACGCCGAGCTCTGCAGTTGGAAATTGAGCGTGAAGCCCTGAAAAAGGAAAAAGATGAGGCGAGTAAGGAACGGCTTGCTAAAATTGAAGAAGAGTTAGCCAACCTGAAAGAAGAAAAAAATGCACTTGAAGCCCAACTTCAAGGTGAACGGGAAGTTTTAACCCAAATTAAACAACATAAGGACGAACTTGATCAAGCACGCACCAACATGGAACAGGCCCAACAAGTCTATGATTACAATAAAGCAGCAGAGCTTCAATATGGTGTTATCCCTCGTCTGGAAAAAGAGCTGAAGGAATTAGATGAGCAGTTAACCGGGCGTAAAAATTCTTTGCTTAAACAGGAAGTTGACGAACAAGATATCGCCGAAGTTGTGGCTAAATGGACGCACGTTCCTGTTACCAAACTTCTGGAAAGTGAAATGGATAAGCTCGTGCACATGGAAGATCGACTTCATCAGCGTGTCATCGGACAGAGCGAGGCCGTCCGAGCTGTTTCTGACGCCGTTAGACGCGCACGTGCAGGCTTACAAGACCCTGACCGTCCTTTAGGATCATTTCTTTTTCTCGGACCAACCGGGGTCGGTAAAACTGAACTTGCGAAAGCTTTAGCTGAATTCCTTTTTGATGACGAACAAGCGATGATTCGGATTGATATGTCTGAGTATATGGAAAAGCATACAGTCTCACGTTTGATCGGTGCGCCTCCCGGTTACGTTGGGTATGAAGAAGGAGGGCAGCTGACTGAAGCAGTTCGTCGTAAACCTTACAGTGTTGTCTTATTCGATGAAATTGAAAAGGCTCACGGGGATGTCTTCAACGTTCTTCTGCAACTTCTCGACGATGGTCGTTTAACCGATGGTCAAGGGCGAGTCGTCAATTTTAAGAATACGGTTGTCATTCTGACGAGCAATATCGCCAGCCCTGCAATCCAAGAAATGACCCGTTCGGCCGCTTCGCAAGAAGAAATAAGAACACGAGTTTCGGAGGAACTCAAAAACTACTTCCGACCTGAGTTTCTTAATCGACTTGATGATATTATTGTTTTCCACCCACTCAGTCTCGAGCATATTGGACAGATTGTCAAGATTCAACTTCAACAACTTTATGAGCGACTGGCTGTTCGCAAGTTAACGCTAGAGTTGAGTGAGAATGCTCTCCAGCAACTTGCTCAAGAAGGCTATGATCCTATCTATGGAGCACGGCCTCTGAAACGCGTGATTCAACAACGCCTTCAAAACCCTCTGGCGCTGAAAATCCTCCAAGGAGAATTCAAGGAAGGACAGTCTATCCAAGTGGATGTAAACGCTGAAGGTTTCACGTTTACCGCGAATTAAGATTAATTACTCGCCAAAATAGGTAGTACTAAGACCGCATTATCTCTAAAATAATGCGGTCTTAGTATTACCTCCGCAGTAAAGAAACTTGCAGTTGCTTGTTTCTCAGTATAAACTAATAATTGAAACTCTTTCTAGGATCAAATATCACTTGCTTAAGTGAGGAGTATGGTTTATGCAGAGAAATAAATTTGAAATGCTCTTTTTTCTCCTTGTTATTATCTTTATCTTTTTCTCTAGCCACCTTAATCCAACAATTAACCTGACCATTACTGGAATCTTACTGGTCCTAATCTTTGTTTATCGCGCTCGCTCCAATAAAAATAAGAAATGAAGAAAGGAACTAAGATGCCCCAAACGCAAAGTTCCAAGCCTTTCCCGTCCTGGACTTTTCAATCTGGGACAGGACGCTTTTACCTGGCTCTAGAATTATGGGATACCGGGAACGGTCTTCAGGGGTTGCTGACTGGGGGTGAAAAACCTCATATTGGTGGCGTCGTGCTTGCGGTACCGCGTCCAAGCTTAAGCGGGGAAGGGTGGAGTGCTGATCTCTATCTCACGCCGGTACCAAACCATAAAGATATTGATTTCGCCAGTCCACTCGCGGATTCCTTAGCCAGGTTAAGTCACTTTCCCGTCGTTATGACTGCAGGCGTTCATTCCGATTCTTTTACCCCAGAAGAAATCAAGCACCTTAAGACGGATTTTACAATGCTGATGCAGCAGGCTCTACAAGAGCTTGAAGACTATTTCTCCTCAAATGCCAACAAATAAAGAAAACTTGGCTTGCGCCAAGCCTCTGGCCTAGGCGGAAGCCTTAGTTGCACTTATGCTATCTGCCCAAAACTTATACTTCCTGTTAGTAAAATAAAGACTGTGAGGTTACATAACGCCGATGCATGCAAATTTACGCAGTTTTCTGGATACCTTACGCCAGGAAAAACAACTAATCGAGATCGAAACTGAAGTTGACCCTTATTTAGAGCTTGCTGAAATTCACCGTCGAGTTATTGAAGAGGAAGGACCTGCTCTCTTTTTTAAAAAGGTCAAGGGTAGCCCTTTTCCTGTCGTGACGAACCTTTTCGGTACTCGGCACAGGGTTGACTTAGCCGTTGGCCCTAAACCCGAAGCAACGGTGAATCGAGCTGTTCAGGCTTTAAATCGTTTAATGCCCCCAAAAGTTCAAACGCTCTGGCAAGAAAAGGATTGGATTTTACCGTTAGCTAAAATAGGGATGACCAAAGTACTACCTTCACGTGCACCTCTCCTAGAGGTGCAGGAGAAGGATGTGAACCTTAATAAGCTTCCGGTTCTGACCAGTTGGCCGAAGGATGGTGGTCCTTTTGTAACCTTACCCCTTGTCTACACCGAGCATCCTATAACGCATGAACATAATTTAGGGATGTATCGTATTCAAATTCATGGGCCTCAGCAAACAGGAATACACTGGCAGATCCATAAGGGCGGCGGCTTTCATTATTACGAAGCGGAACAATTGGGACGAGATCTTCCGACCACGTTATTCTTAGGGGGACCACCCGCTTTGATTTTATCTGCAGTTGCCCCTCTTCCAGAAATGCTGCCTGAGCTTTTGCTGACATCTTTTATGATGGGGGAAAAACTTTCTCAAGTTCAAGTCCCTAATCATCCTCATCCGTTAATTTCCGAGGCAGAGTTTGCTTTTTGTGGCACAGTCCCAGCGCACCTACGTAAACCTGAGGGACCTTTCGGTGATCACTACGGGTATTATTCCTTGCAGCATGATTTTCCGGTTTTTAATATCCATACCATGTATCACCGTAAAGATGCGATCTATCCAGCCACCATTGTCGGTAAGCCCCGTCAAGAGGATTATTTCATTGGAGAATACTTTCAAGACCTCTTATCTCCAATGTATCCCTTAGTCATGCCAGGGGTTAAATCCTTGTGGGATTATGCTGAAACAGGATTTCACTCCTTGGCAGCAGCTGTTGTTCGGGAAAGTTATCACCGTGAAGCTTTAGGCCATGCCTTCCGGATCTTAGGGGAGGGTCTACTGACCTTAACTAAATTTTTGATTCTTACCGATATACCGGTAGATCTCCGGAATTTCCCTCAACTGCTTGAGACTGTTCTTAAACGTTTTGAACCGGAAAACGATCTCTTGATTATCCCCGAAACTTCAATGGATACGCTCGACTATACTGGACGCAAGTTAAATCATGGGAGTAAGGCCATTATGCTGGGATTAGGTGAGCCAAAGCGAGACCTACCTGCCGCTTATACCGAGGAACTTCCCTTCGGTACGATTCGTGCTCAAGCCTTCTGTCCAGGTTGCCTAATGCTTAGTGGTCCTGGATTTACGGATAATCAGCAGTGGGCTGAAGAAATTCTTCAACATGAAAGTGCTGAGAACTTAAAAGAATGGCCTCTGATTGTTTTACTTGATGATCTCAATTTGGCTTCTAGCTCTTCCGGATTTCTATGGCAAGTCTTTACGCGTTTCGACCCAGCTCATGATATTTATGCTCGGACTGAACTCAATCATCATCGAGTGACTTATCATGGTCCCATTTTAATCGACGCTCGGATGAAACCCGACTACCCAGGTGAAGTTATTCCAGCCCAAGAAACAGTAGACCTCGTCAATCGGCGTTGGCAAGAATATAATATTAAGTGGTAAAGACAACTAAGGCTTAGCAGAAATTTGCCAAGCCTTTTGTCCAGTTAAGATAGGGGAGAGGAACAATGTGGTCTTATCTTATTACTGTCAACAGCGATATCGAAGCTGATATTATCAATGGACTTCTTGAGGAAGCCCAAATACAGATCCAAAAAAAATACCCAGGTTCCGGCAATTTAAGGGCTTCTTACGGAATCATCAATGGGGTCGAACTCTGGGTTCCTAGCGAAGATTTGGAGGAGGCTCGAGAATTACTTACAACACTTCCCCAAGACTCAGAGAGTAGCTTCGAAAGTTCGACCGATTTCTCCGAAGAGTTCAAACCCGAACTTTATCCTCCTGATTTAGACGAGCTAAGCCCTAAAGGGCTTTTTGCTAAACCCGCCTCAATAAGCTTCATACTAATCATATTGATCCTTCTTTATTGGCTAATTAAGGGATTTGATTAATATTACTTTTTTAAAACTTCAAGGTCAGGCGAAGAACTTCAAGTTGAGCGGAGGCCTTTTCCATCCGTTGCCCCAACTCTTCTTTTTCTAGAGTAAGTTCTGAAACTCGTTCCTCTAAACGCATCAGGGATTCCTGAGCATGTACCTCTTCTTCCTTGAGTTCAGCTACCCTTTGTTCAGCTCGTTGTGTGGTCTCACTAAAAATAGTTTCCGCCTCAGTTTTAGCGTTTTCTAAAAGCAACTGAGCATCTTGTTCAGCATTTTCTTTAACTTGACTGGCCACGCGTTGGGTACTGAGTAAGGCATCTCGCAGGTCTCTATCCACTTCTTCATAAGACTTTAAACGATTTCCCCATTCTTTATTTTGTTCGCGCAAACTATTGATTTGTAAGCGGAGTTCGCTATTGGCGGCATTGGCCTCAGATAAACTATGCTGAATTTCTGCATAAGCTTTATCCACTTCTTCAGGGTCATATCCACGCATAACTTTTTTAAAACTAAAGGATTCCATTAATTTCACCAGCCCTTTAACAAATTTCTTAAAACAAGATTAATATTCTTTTAATTTTTTATATTTCCTTTATTATTTTATCATGTTCGACTTTTTCAGGATAGCATAAAATTTTGCGACTAAAACTTTGTATGCATAAATTAAAGTGCATCTACACACCCTGTATATGAAGTTTAAACCTTAAAAGGGGGATAGGGCAATGCAATATAATGAAGCGGAACTGAAAACTATCTTAGATGAAGGAATGGTGACACGTAGCCTAATTGAAACTGAGACCGCCATGAAAAAATGCCATCTTTACAACGAAATGGCTACCGATCCTGCGATCAAATCTTTTTTCAAAGAACAAGCTAAGGGGCTTGAAGATGTCATGAATATCTTCAAAAATAGTATGGCTGATTTGAAATAAGGGCTGGAAAGGAGAGAATGGTATGAATATGTTTACTGATCTTGATATGCTCTACGATTATGAAAAAGATGCTGCCAGTGCTGCAACAGGGTATATGACTTTAGCAACACGCGCCCATCATAACGAACTGAGAGACAACTATCTACGGTTAGCCAATGAAGCAACAAATGCTCATTCAAAAGTTAGTAAATTGATTACGAAAGCTGGGGGCATCGCTTAATTGTTTTCATTATCTTCCTAAAAAATACAAAAAGGGGAGAGCATCGAATCTTTAGTTTCGATGCTCTCCTTTTTCGGTTAAGTTTCCTTACCGCCTTTAGCTGTCTTTAACTCACAGCTTGACGTGAACGGTAAGCTATCGTTTTACGACGAATTCTCTGGATTGCGTTGTCTAAGGACTTAGTGCTCATACCAAACTGTTGCGTCACTTCGCACTGTTTCATCCCTACGACGAAATGATAGCGAAATACGGTTAGCTCCAAGTTGGAAAATTCACGCGTCAATTCACGAATAAAGGATTGTGCTTCATCAACCGCTATGATTATGGACTCCGGATCCTCAATATTAGGAATAATATTAAGGAAACTTTCATCCTGCTCCTCAGCCAGGGTATTATTCAGGGAGAAGGCCTTATTTAAATTAAGGTGTTTTTGCCGGTTATAGGCCCGTAAACTATCAATTAGCTTGCGTTTAATCACCATGCGTACAAAATGTAAGAAAGGAATCTCAGCATTCGGGTTATACGATATAATCGCTTTATAGATAGCAATGCGTCCTTCTTGAAGCAAGTCTTCGTAATCTGCTCGCGGTAAAAAATACTTACAGGCAATCTTCCGAATCTCGGGCTCATAATACTCAATCAGCTGATTCATCGCCAGCTGATCTCCAAAGCGCGCAGCTTCAAGCTTTTGATTATCCTGGCCCGTCTGTCCCTTTTGTGAAGCCATAACGCTCATCTCCTTGTTAAAAAAAATACCTTACCTTAAGAGTCTAAGAAACTAGCACTCTTTTGGCAAGGTATCTTTTAGTGGAGATTTACTCTCATAATGTCATTTATTCCTGAATTTACCTTCAAAGTTGTTTCAGTACGTTTGCGGTTTCAATTGCGGTCACGGCAGCATCATAGCCTTTATTTCCGCCTTTAGTACCCGCGCGTTCAATCGCCTGTTCAATTGAGTCTGTCGTCAATACGCCAAAAATCACCGGCATATGAGTCGCCAAGCCGACGTTGGCAACGCCTTTACTGACTTCAGAGCTTACATACTCAAAATGAGGGGTAGCTCCACGAATAACAGCCCCTAAACAAATCACAGCATCGTAACGCTTGCTTTCTGCTAGTCTTTGAGCAACTAATGGGAGTTCAAAGGCTCCTGGCACCCAAACGAGTTCTACATCTTCTTCTTCAGCTCCATGTCGGGTTAACGCATCTAACGCTCCACTAACAAGCTTACCCGTGATAAACTCGTTAAAGCGCGCAACGACAATACCAAATTTCAATCCTTTAGCCATCAAATTTCCTTCATAGGTTTTCATGATTCAATCATCCTTCCACTCATAAACTCGTAAACTTCTAATCTTTAATTTGATAATTTAAAGAACCTCATTCAAAAGATGACCCATTTTTGATTTCTTTGTTGTCATATAACGTTTATTCTCAGGCTTAACTGGCATTTCTATCGGTACGCGTTCAACAACTTCTAAGCCGTAGGCTTCTAGACCCACAATTTTACGCGGATTGTTCGTGAGTAACCGTAATTCTTTAATTCCTAAATCTGCGAGGATCTGGGCTCCAACCCCATAATCTCTGAGGTCAGGAGGAAAACCTAAGGCAATGTTAGCTTCGACTGTATCTTTCCCTTCTTCCTGAAGCTTATAAGCTCGTAATTTATTGAGTAAGCCGATTCCCCGGCCCTCCTGGCGCATATAAAGAAAAACTCCGCGACCTTCAGCTTCAATCTCTTCCATCGCTGCCGTTAACTGATCTCCACAATCACAACGACGAGAATGGAAGACATCTCCGGTCAAACATTCAGAATGGACACGAACCAACACTGGTTCTCCATCGTCGACTTTGCCTTTAACTAAAGCTATATGCTCTTGGCCATCCAATAAGCTGCGGTAACCCACCGCTTCAAAATCCCCATAATCTGTAGGCAGATGGACACTTTGAACCCGCTCAACTAGGAGCTCCGTCTTTCGGCGATAACGAATCAACTCCTCAATCGTCACAATTTTTAGGCCATGCTTGTCGACAAACTTCATCAACTCAGGTACTCTGGCCATAGTCCCATCAGCATTCATAATCTCGCAAATAACTCCTGCCGGTTCCAAACCCGCTAGACGGGCGAGATCGACTGAACCTTCCGTATGACCAGCGCGTACCAGAACTCCTCCATCGCGAGCCCGCAAGGGGAAGATGTGCCCCGGCTGGTGGAGGTTTTCGGGTTTACTGTGCGGATTCGCTAAAACTGCCACTGTTGCTGCGCGCTCAAAGGCAGATATCCCGGTAGTGCTGTCATCACTATCCACACTAACAGTAAACGCCGTTCCCTTTGGATCGGTATTATGCTCAACCATTTGATCCAAATTCAAAGCGCTCAGTCGTTCAGCAATCATTGGCACGCACACTAGCCCGCGGGCATTCGTAACCATAAAATTAATCGCTTCGGGCGTTACTTTTTCCGCCGCCATCACTAGGTCTCCTTCGTTTTCCCGGTCTTCATCATCCACCACAACAATCATATGACCTTGACGAATCTCTTCAATGGCTTCTTCTATCGTGCTAAATCCCATGACTATCACTCCTCATTAAATGCTTATTTTAGAGAAACCCATGTTGGGCTAAAAACTCCATTGATAAATCCTTACGTTCTTGTGGATCAGACTGATTTTCTAAAAAACGTGCGACATATTTACCAATTAAATCAGTTTCAAGATTAACTTTTGATCCCACACCTTTAATTCCCAAGGTCGTTTCCTGTCGTGTATGGGGAATCAAGGAAACCGAAAATCCTTGTTGATTAACCTTAACCACCGTTAAGGAAATTCCGTCAATGGAAATCGAACCCTTTGGCAAAATGTAATGAGTTAAGGAAGGTGAGGTTGTAATCTCAAAAACCTCAGCAATTCCGACTTTCATCTTTTTTTGGATAGTCCCAACTCCATCCACATGTCCACTCACTAGATGGCCACCCAAGCGCGTTGAAAGCTGCAGTGCTCGTTCGAGATTAACTTTACTACCCCGAGCTAATTCTTCTAAATTTGTTTTCTGTAGAGTTTCAGCCATTACATCTACAGTAAAGCGAGTATCCTGAAGTTTCACAACCGTTAAACAAACCCCATTGACTGAAATACTGTCTCCAATCTGCGTATTTTTCAATACCTTTTGGGCCCCAATTGTCAAGTAGGCGGCATTAGGAAGAATCTGTAGATCAGCAATTGTTCCTAATTCTTCAATAATCCCTGTAAACAAAAGAGCACCTCCTTAATCCTTCATTTAACTCAACTTCTTTACGCGTGCCCGTACTCGGAGATCTCCAGTTTCCAGGCTAACTTCCTCAATTTCTAACGGGATCGCTTCAGCCATCTTAGCGATTTTCAGGCCAGTTAAAGGAGAAGGGCCATTTCCGCCGATTAATTTGGGGGCGAAGAAAAATACCACTTCATCCACTAATTCTGACTGAAATAAGGCTCCAGCTAATCCCCCGCCACCTTCGAGTAACACACTGTTCCAGCCTCGAGCCACAAGATCGCGCATTAAATTCTGTAAAGGTACGTGCCGAGGTACTGGATATTGCCAGACTTCAACTTGGGGAAATTCTTTCAAGACCTCAAGTTTTTCCTGAGAAGCTGATTGTGAAGTCGCGATTATGCAGGGTGCTGAAGAAAGAGGGGAAAGGATTTTTGCTTCCAGTGGAAGCCTCAAGGCCCCATCAACAATAACCCTGACCGGATCACGCCCCCCGGACAGCCGACACGTGAGAGCCGGATTATCCTTAAGTACTGTTTCGCTTCCTACGAGAATAACATCCAATTGATTTCTTAATTCATGCGCATAGCGTCGTGAAGATTCATTGCTAATCCAGCGGGAATCTCCCGTCTCAGTTGCAATTTTCCCATCTAAAGTTGAAGCCGCCTTATAAACGAGATAGGGGAGACCGGTTTGAACTGCTTTCAGAAAGGGCAAATTCAGTTTTCCGGCCTCGTCTGCGCATAAACCTACTTCGATTTGGATTCCTGCTCCCCGTAAACGCTTGATTCCTTCACCGCTAACGCGAGGATTAGGATCTTGCATTGCCACAACAGCTCTTTGAATTCCTGCTTTAATTAGAGCATCCGCGCAGGGTGGAGTTCTGCCGAAATGCGAGCAAGGCTCCAGGGTAACATAAGCGGTCGCACCCCGAGCATTTTCTCCTGCTTGTTCCAAGGCATGTACTTCAGCATGGGGGGTACCTGCCTGATGATGAAATCCTTCCCCCATAACCATATTGTTTTTAACAATCAAACAACCGACTAAGGGGTTTGGACTTGTGCGCCCGACCGCTTGAGTAGCCAGTTGCAAAGCACGACGCATATATTTTTCATCATTACCATCAATATTATTATTATTATTAATCGTTGAATCATCAATCATAGAACTTCCCTCTAAATCTTCTAATTTAACTAGTTTCCCCGTTTGGGTTAAATAAATAAAAAAGCACCCGAAAAACCTCCGGGTGCTTAGGGCACACTAAAAAGAACATGCGAACATAGAACATCTGCGCAAGCTCCTCTTTCCATCCAGACTATACTGTCGGCTCTGGACATACACCAGATCAGCCTTTCGGCTCGCGGGCTTTACCGCCGGTAAGGAATTTCACCTATCCCCAGAGGGTAGACAATTTATTTGTTTGAAATTGAATATATCATACTCTATATCTTGTCGAATTTCAACTTTTCTTGAAAAACTCAGGGCGGAGCAAACCAAAAATCAAAGCATCATGATATTGCCCTTGAACAAAACGGGCTTCTCTCAGTTTTCCTTCTAACTTAAATCCGAGTTTCTCATATGCTTTGATCGCGCGTAGATTGCCATCCCAAGTATCCAGACTGAGGCGATGAAAATTCCATTGACTAAATATATATAGAAGGAAAGTCTCAAGTGCATCTGTCCCAAACCCTTGTCCCCAATGTTTCTTATCGCCGATGACAATAAAAAGGGTCGCCGATTGGGCTGGGATATTCACCTCCCGAAAACCAATCGTGCCAATAAGTTCTTGCTGCAGATTGAGAATCGCATAGCGCCGTTCATCCGAATCCGGATCAAAGAAGCGTCCTTCAATTTCATTTTTGCTTAGCAGCGTATTCAGTGGCCAGGCTCCACTAGACCACAGATTGACTTCTTGGTCATTATACCACTGATAAAACGCCTCAATATCCTCGATTTCAAGAGGCCTGATTACTGTTTTATGACCTTCTAACATAAAATCACCCAAATTCTAATCACTTTAGATAATCATACTCGCGAAAAGTGAATTTGCCAAAGAATAATGCCAAAAGAGGGTCAAAAAAGCTCAAATATAAGAACAAAGGGTTTTCTCATCTTGAGAAAACCCTGAAATAACAATGGTCGGGGCGACAGGATTCGAACCTGCGGCCTCTTGGTCCCGAACCAAGCACGCTACCAAACTGCGCTACGCCCCGTTTACCGAACGAGTATTATATTAACAAACGCCAGACGGACTGTCAAGCATACTTTTTTCTTTCTAAATTGCTTATAACTTTTTTATCAGGTTTTGCCTTCAGCCCTTTCTCTACCTTCTAATATATTGCAGTTCTACAATATATTAGATATACTACTATAAGTAATTAATTTACCCCAATTAAATAACCTTTTTTTGTAAGCAAAAAAGAGAAATTATAATACATGCGTCTGAAATTATTGAATAAATGAGTGGGGGAGAATATTTTTGCGAAGAACCGCAATAGTCATGGATTCGACTGGGTATCTGACTCCAGATATCCTCAGAAAATACGATATTAGAATTGTCGCTTTAACCGTAACAATTAAGGATGAAACTTTTGCTGAAAATGAGCTCTCTATCGAGAACTTTTTTACTAAATTAGGAAAAGGCACTTCAACAACCTCACAACCTTCTGTTGGTGCATTCCTTCAAGTTTATGAATCCTTGATTATGGCAGGGTATCAAGAAATTGTGAGCTTACATTTATCCCAGAAAATCAGTGGTACGATTAATACTGCGCAAATGGCACGAGCACTGCTTCCTGATGTTCCCATCCAGATTTTCGATTCAGGCTCTTTTAGGGCTAGGACTTCTCGCATGGGCCGCTGCAGAATGGGCTGAAGCGGGTTTTAACGCACCCGAAATCATTAATAGATTACCTAAATTAAAAGAACAAACTGAGCTGTATTTTATAGTTGATACTCTAGAATATCTCCAAAGGGGCGGGCGCATCGGAGGAACGGCAGCTTTAATGGGAACTTTACTTCAAATTAAACCCATCCTCTACTTTAATTCTTCGGGAATAATTGACGTTTTTGAAAAGGTTCGAACTAAAGGTAAAGCCTGGCAAAGAGTTATAACTGAGCTAGATCGTGCACTTTCCTCTGGAATCTCTTACCGGATTGCCGTAATCCACGTTGGCTTACCTGAAGAGGGGAACAAAATTGCCAAAGAACTCCAGGAGAAATATTTTGCTCACGAAATCCGCGTATTTGAGGCCGGACCCGTGATTGCAACTCATGTTGGACCAGGAGCTACAGGTTTAGCCTTCCATCCTTGGCCCCACTAATTTTAAAGCTCACCACGAAATATCCAGACAATAAGTCTTATGCTGTTACAAAATAGTCTTCTCGACGTTCTTGCACTCCTTGAAATCCAAGATGCCAAAGTCCTCGTTGCTCAACATCCTAAGTACGATCGCTTTGTAGGTAAATGGGAACTTCCAGGAGGGGAAATCGAGCATTCTCTATTATTTAAAAATTACGGATTCCCAGGATGGTCCTTCCGAGACACATTAATTCTTGACTCTGAACACCTTTTTAAAGACAGAATTGTTTTTAAAAAGGTGTTTTCATAAAAATTCGCCTTTAAACTACATAGGTTTGTAATATTTTGATTTATATTTATATTTTGATTTATATTTATATTTTGAATAGTTGAGTATAGTTTCACAAAGAAGGAATAATTAAAACAACCGACGAAACTATTGAACAATAAAATACTACTGTTCCCCCTAAAAAAGATACCGTTTAGAGGCAACAACATAATTTTCTGAATCTTTGCAGGATTTAGTGAACTTCAGGAGAATAACTTAAAAAGATTAATTTTTTTGAAAAAAAGGACAATCAAAAGTTATAAAGAAATTGTGATATAACGTGCAATGTTAGTAGGATTTATTCTTTTAATATCGAATTAGAATTAAAAGGTATTTTGTGTAATATTGCCGATCGATATCAGAACATGAAAATATACAGGCTTTCATGTTCATAAGAATAGGAGATGACCCAAATTGAAGATTGCTATTTCAGGAAAAGGTGGGGTCGGGAAGACGACCTTTGCAGCAAATTTAGCCTTTTGGTTGGCGACACGTGGCGTTCAGGTTTTGGCTGTGGATGCCGATCCCGATGCGAGTTTGGGTACGGTCTTAGGCATCTCCGATGAAGTTTTGGCAGACTTGAAACCAATCGTCGACATGAAAGAGCTTATTGAAGAACGGATGGGAGGGAGTGGCGCCTTTTATCCGCTCAATCCTCAGGTTGATGATATTCTCGATGATTATTCGATTTCGTTAGGGGATCCCTTAGGATCGATTCGTTTTTTCAGGATGGGAAATATCAAAGGAGGCGGAACCTCCTGCTATTGTAAAGAAAATAGTTTTCTCCATGCGCTTGTGAATTCGTTGATCCTCGGTGAAGAGGACACCGTCATCTTGGATATGGGAGCAGGTATCGAGCAATTAACCCGAGGTACGGCCCAAGGGGTAGATATTCTCGTCATTATAACCGAAGCCAGCACTGTTAGTGTTCATACAGTGAAGGTCATTCAGAAACTCGCTCTAGAATTAGGTATACCAAAGGTTGTCGTCGTTGGCAACAAAATCCGTAGTGTTAAAGAAGAGCAATTTTTACAAAGTCAATTTTCGGCGGAGACATTGTTGGGTCTTATTCCTTTTAGTGAGGAATTGCTTGATATGTCTGTCAACACTGGCTCGGCCGCTTTTCCTTCAGGTGCCCCAGGTTTTCAACTTGAAGACATCTACCAACATATTATTGCAGAGGGGAGATGATGGATTCCGTATTCTAGATTCAGCATACAGAGTTTATTCTGAGCGAGTAAAAAGGAGGAGGTTTGATTTATGCCCAGATATCGGGATTTGACACACACTGCCCGACCCTCAGATGCATCACGTGTGATCGAGCCAAAAAATCCCTTGCGCACCACTGATCCAGGTGCCCTGGAAATGCTCAAAGTAGCACAAGAACAACATATTGAAACCGTTTTTGACCGTTTTGTTGCTCAACAACCCCAATGCGGTTTCGGGTATAAAGGTGTTTGTTGTCGGATTTGTCTAGCCGGTCCCTGTCGCGTTAAAACTCAAGAAGGCCCGGGTAGCAAAGGAATCTGTGGAGCTACCGCCTACACGATCGTTTCTCGTAACTTAGTCCGAATGATCGCCGGAGGGGCTGCATCCCATTCTGAACATGCTCGACACGTTTTACACACCGCTCACGCAATGCTAGAAGGCAATGCCCCAGATTACGAAATTAAATCACCGGAAAAGCTTCATAAATTAGCATCTGATCTGGGGGTTCTCACCCTAAATCGTGAAGTTCGTGAGATATTTAAAGACGTGACTGAAATTGCTTATGAAGATTTTGGTCGTTATCAAGACCGACCTTTAGCTTTCTTAGATAGCCAACTCAGTGAGCAACGCCGCCAAAAATTCCAACATACAAATGTTATGCCGCGCTCAATCGACGGCACCGTAACCGAGCTTACAGCTCAAACGGCAATGGGCGTGGACAGTGACCCAGTTAATCTTATCTTCGGTGGTATAAAAGGCTCTCTAGCCGATTTAGGCGGAGAATATATCGGAACTACCTTTAGTGACATTCTCTTCGGCGTGCCAAAGCCCATTGTCTCTGAATCTAATCTTGGAGTCATTAATCCTAAGATGGTTAATATTGCCGTTCATGGTCATAATCCGGTTCTCAGTGAAATGGTCGTTGCCGCTGCTCGTAAAATGAAAGATGAAGCCAAAAAGGTTGGAGCCGAAGGTGTCAACATTGTTGGCATCTGCTGTACCGGTAATGAGCTCTTGATGCGTGAAGGCGTATACTTAGCGACCTCTTCTGCCTCCCAAGAGATGGCAATCATGACAGGCGCACTTGATGCGATGGTGGTCGATATTCAATGTATTTATCCTGCTGTCCAGCAAGTAGCAGAATGCTTCCATACTAAGGTCGTTACGACTGAAGGCATCATGAAAATTCCGGGTGCCCAACATATAGCCTTTAATGCCGAAACAGCCATGGGAGACGCCGAAAAATTGATTCGAATCGCAATTGAAGCCTATACGAACCGTGATCCCAAGAAAATTTCGATTCCCAGTGAACGGCACAAACTCGTTGCTGGCTTTAGTCTCGAAGCTTTAACTGAAATCTTCGCTAAAATCAACCCTGATCATCCAATTTCCGTTCTCACTGATGCTATCCTGAGTGGTCAAATCAAAGGGGTCGTTCAGATGGCTGGGTGCAACAACCTTAAACGTCCTCAAGACGAGTCCCATATTGCTATTCTTAAGGAACTGGTTAAAAACGATGTCTTCGTTATTGCCACTGGTTGTTCAGCTGGAGCCTTCGCCAAGTTTGGTTTAATGAGTCCAGCTGCTGTTGATGCTTACGCCGGAGATGGACTCAAGAGCTTTCTACGGACGCTCGAAGAAGCCAACCCGCAGCTCACAACAGGTCTACCACTCGTCTTCCATATTGGCGCCTGTGTTGACAATAGCCGCGGCATGAATCTCCTTATGGCGATGGCCGAAGAGCTTGGGGTTGATTCACCAAAAGTACCCTTTGCTGCATCTGCCCCTGAAGCCATGCATGAAAAGGCAGTGGCGATCGGTACCTTTGGCGTTGCCATGGGTGTACCCGTCCATGTCGGAACCCTGCCATTCTTGGAAGGAAGCGATCTCGTCTACGGAGTTACAACCCAAATTGCGCATGACGTCTTTGGTGGTAACTTCATCTTTGAAGTGGACCCGCAAGAAGCTTCTAAAAAGATACTCGACGCACTGGAGTATAGAAGTTGGAAACTGAGAATTCATAAACAAACAGCTGAAAAATTTGATACTCAAATCGCCCAAGTTTGGTAAAGGAAGGAGGAACGACCCAATGTCTATGGAACAAATTTATGAAAATGCCATTAAAGACCCTTCACAAGAGCCCAAAAAACTATTACGTAAGACGTATGATGGTACGATTATCGCCTTGACCTATGCCGAGATTCTGCTCAACCGTGCCATCAAAGACTATGGCAAAGGGCAAACTATTGGTTATCCGGATACAGCTTACTACCTACCAGTTATCACTTGCCTGTCTGGGGAGAAAGTTACAACCTTAAATCAGCTCGTGCCAATTCTTAACCGGATGAGAAATCAAGTGAAAACGGGACTAACTTTTGAGAATGCGCGTCTCTGGGGAGAATCTGTCCTTTATGCTGCAGAAATTATCGAAGTCATTCATTATTTACAGGGCGATGAACCTAAAGTCGCACCCTGGACGGGTTTCTTAGGTGACCCAGTCGTTCGTAAACATGGCATCAAGATGGTGGACTGGACAATTCCTGGTGTTGCTGTTATCCTTGGTCGGGCCAAAGATTCCAAAGCAGCTAAAAAGATCGTTGATAACCTCATGGGAAAAGGGTTTATGCTCTTCCTCTGTGATGAAATCATTGAGCAACTTCTCGAAGAAAACGTCAAAATTGGCTTAGATTACATTGCCTTCCCCATAGGAAACTTTACTTCCATAATCCATGCTGTCAACTACGCCTTCCGTGCAGGCCTCGCTTTCGGCGGAATTCCGGCAGGCGAACGGGAGCAACACCGTGACTACCAACGCCGTCGTGTCCGGGCTTTCGTCCTCCATCTCGGCGAATTAGACGATGTTAAGGTTGCTGCCGAAATGGGAGCTATCTTCATGGGCTTCCCAGTTCTCACTGATCAAGAACTCGGAGATGACATGCAGATTCCGGATTGGTATATTTCCGAACCAGATTATGAAAAAATGGTTCCTCTTGCTTTAGAAGTTCGTGGAATTAAGCTGACCAATATTGAAGTCCCCATTCCGGTTAACTTCGGACCTGCCTTTGAAGGGGAAACCATCCGTAAAGGAGATACCTATGTCGAATTCGGAGGCGGCAAAACTACTGCCTTTGAACTTGTTCGTATGGTCGGACCTGATGAAGTTGAGGATGGGAAAATCACAGTTATCGGACCGGAAATTGATTCTATACCGGAAGGAACTCGCTTACCCCTTGGTATCATGGTTAAAATCTATGGTCGGAAGATGCAGGAGGACTTTGAAGGAGTTCTCGAACGCCGCATTCACTACTTTACAAACTATGGTGAAGGAATTTGGCACGTTGCTCAACGTGACCTCTGTTGGGTTCGAATCTCCAAAGATGCCCGCGCTAAAGGCTTCTTAATAAGGCACATCGGAGAAATCCTCCTTGCGAAATTTAAACAAGAATTTCCAGCAATCGTGGACCGTGTCGAAGTAACAATTTTAACCGATCAAGCGGCTATTGATGAAAATATTATCAAGGCCCGGGAACGGTATCGTGCACGGGATGCTCGAATGAAGAGTCTGACTGACGAAAGCGTCGATACATTTTACTCCTGTCTTCTTTGTCAGTCCTTCGCGCCAAACCATGTCTGTATTACAACCCCAGAGCGAGTTGGGCTTTGCGGTGCAGTGAGCTGGTTAGATGCTAAAGCTGCCTATGAGATCACGCCTACAGGACCAAACCAACCAATTCCGAAAGGTCCGGCTATCGATGAAGTCAAAGGGATGTGGCAAAGTTGCAACGATTATCTGCGTCCTGCTTCCAATAATACTTTGGAGGAAGTCAATCTCTATACGTTGATGGATCGACCGATGACGTCTTGCGGTTGTTTTGAGGCGATTATGGCAATTGTTCCTGAGGTAAACGGGCTCATGATCACTACACGTGAACATAGTGGCATGACACCTTGTGGGATGACCTTCTCAACTCTCGCCGGCACCGTTGGCGGCGGCTTACAAACCCCTGGATTCATGGGTATAGGACGTTCTTATGTAGTCAGCCGGAAATTCATTCCAGCCGATGGAGGTATCGCCCGCATTGTCTGGATGCCTAAAGAACTTAAAGAGTTTCTGCGTGAAGACTTTGTTAAACGTTCTGTCGAAGAAGGACTTGGTGAAGATTTCATCGATAAGATTGCCGATGAAAGCGTTGGTACAACCATTGAAGAGATTATTCCCTTCCTTGAGGAGAATGGACATCCGTGCTACTCACTTGAACCCTTGATGTAAAGTTCAATAAACCATAGATAGAGTTTAGAACTTCACTTGCAGTAAGTTTCCTGTATTGTGCCCCTCTGCTTTTATGCCTTACAAAAAAGCAGAGGGGACTAACAAACTTAGAAGAAAGGGGTTAACCATCACATGGGATTAACTGGACTAGAAATCTATAAACAACTTCCTAAGAAAAACTGCGGAGAGTGCGGAACTCCAACTTGTCTTGCTTTTGCAATGGCTTTAGCCGCAGGCAAAGGCGCTTTAGAAACTTGCCCGTATGTAACCGATGAAGCACGTGAGAATCTTGCTTCAGCCTCTGCTCCGCCGATTAAAGCGATTAAATTTGGTAATGAATCCATTCTTGGTGATGAAACCGTATTATTCCGCCATGATAAGACCTTTTATCATCCCACGACCTTATTGATTCAAGTCGCCGATTCGCTTACCGATTCGGAAATTGATTCTAAGCTGCAAGAAATTGAAGGTTTAGAGTTTGACCGTGTTGGTTTACACTACAGTGTCGATGGGATAGCTATTGTCAACGAATCTGGAGACCCTGCTCGCTTTAACCAAGTCGTTGCTAAAGTTGCTTCAGCAACTCAACGTTCCTTGTTACTTCTTAGCGAAAATCCTGCTTCTTTGACGGCCGCAGTACCGGGAATTGCTTCACGGAAACCCTTAATCGGTTCAGCAACTTCCGAAAACTACGAAGCTGTAGTGAACTTGGCGAAGGAGCAAAATGTTCCCGTCATCCTCAAAGCAGATGGCTTAGACGCTCTCAATGAACTGGTCGAAAGCGCACAAAAATTGGGCTATAAAGAATTCGTTCTTGACCCAGGTTCTCGTACCATCAGCCAAACCTTAGCCAATTTAACCCATCTTCGGCGTTTAGCGATCAAGAAGAAATTCCGTCCGTTCGGATATCCTGTTGTTGCCTTTACAACCAAGAATGAACCTTTAGATGAGATTGCTGAAGCTTCTGTGTATGTTTCCAAATATGCAAGCGCCGTAGTTTTGAAGACCTCGGGCAAAGCTCATATCCTCCCGCTCATGGCACTACGACAAAATCTCTACACTGATCCACAAAAACCGATTCAAGTGGAGCCCACACTTCACGTTATTGGGGAGGTTAATGAGAATTCTCCGGTTTATATCACAACTAACTTCTCTTTAACCTACTACAGCGTTGAAGGGGAAGTTGATTCTAGTAAAATCCCAAGCTATATCCTTCCGATTGATACGGATGGAACGTCAGTTCTGACCTCTTATGCCGCTGGTAAATTTGAACCAGAAAAAATTGCTGATGCCTTAGCTGCGTGTGGGGTAGCAGATAAAGTCAGTCATCGTAATTTGATTATTCCGGGGGCAGTTGCGGTTATCTCTGGTAAGCTTCAGGAAAAATCCGGTTGGAAGGTTATTGTTGGGCCTCGCGAAGCAAGTGGAATTATCTCCTTTGTTCGTGCACTTCAAGCCTAATCAATTATAAATTCCAGCGTAACTCAGAGAGAAAGCAGAATCTGCTAAGATAAAAAGAGGGATTAGTATAGGGGATGGTGAGACTGTCATGGCCCAATATCAAGTTAGATTTATGCCAGAAAATAAGATTATTGAGGTTGAGCAAGGTACCTCCCTACTTAAAGCGGCTTCCAAAGCTGGAATCTATATCAAGTCAGGTTGTGGGGGCAAGGGTACCTGTGGGGCCTGCAAAGTTACAGTTGTTTCTGGCAACGTCGAAACTGTAGGAACGGGGAATTTGAACCCAGATCAAATCGCTCACGGAGTACGACTGGGTTGTCAAACCTTTGTGCAAGGGAACTTAACGGTTGAGGTCCCACCGGAATCCCGCCTTCAAGAACATCAAGTTCTGATGGGGGATGTCCATAAAGGAATTTTACAGGAATCTGCGAACGATCTTCTTATCAAATACGGGCTTCAACCGTTAGCCAGTAAAATCAGAGTTCAACTTTCTGAACCGACCTTAACAGATAATGCGAGTGATTGGGCCAGATTATCAGTTGAACTCAAACGTACTTTGCCCTATGAAAAAAACATCGAAATACCCTTATCTGTCTTACGGGACTTACCCGAAATACTGCGCCAATCAAACTGGGATGTTTCTCTGACTTTGACAGATATGGAAGATAAGTACACCATAATCAGAATCGAGCCTGGAAACGATCTACCACCACGTGGTTTAGCCATTGATATCGGTACCACTACGGTTGTTGTTTACCTCGTGAATCTTGAAACTGGAGCAATTGAGGATAAACAAGGAACGTATAATAAGCAGGCTAAATTTGGAGATGATGTAATTTCCAGGATTGTCTATGCCGTAGAGACACCCGAGAGTTTGCAAGAAATTCAACAAGCCGTCATTGACACGATTAATGAATTAACGGACAAACTCCTGGCGCGCCAAAACCTAACCCAGGATGATCTTTGCACAGCTGTTGTCGCTGGTAATACCACAATGACTCAACTTTTCCTGGGTATCAACCCTCGCTACCTTCGTCTCGAACCCTATATTCCCACCGTCAGTCTTACACCCTCTGTTGCAGCAAGAGAAGTCGGTCTCCATATCCTACCTGAGGCTTTAGTTCATTGTTATCCTTCGGTGGCAAGTTACGTAGGTGGAGATATTGTCTCCGGTGCTCTCATTACCGACATGGCCAATAATGAGGAAATCACACTTTTTATTGATATTGGTACGAATGGTGAGATTGTACTTGGTAATCAAGATTGGCTCGTTTCTTGTGCTTGTTCCGCAGGTCCGTGTTTTGAAGGTGGAGGAATTACTTTTGGGATGCGTGCCATGCCAGGTGCAATTGAGCGGGTTAATATTGATCCCGTAACGTTAGATGTGAATATAGCCGTGGTTGGACGAATTCCACCCGTTGGAATTTGTGGATCTGGACTTGTCGATTGCCTTTCCAAAATACGTGAAGCAGGAATTATCGATCGAGCAGGTAATTTTCAACTTGAGCATGTCTCACATTCAGCGCGCTTGCGTCAAACCCAAGATGACAAGGAATTTGTCCTTGCCTGGGCTCATCAAGCCGGAGGGGAAAAGGATGTTGTCATCACCGAGAACGACGTAAAAAATTTAATTCGGGCTAAAGGCGCTATTTATGCGGGTATTCGCTCTTTATTGCAAATGGTAGCCGTGGACATTGACATGATTGACCGGATCGCTATCGCCGGTGGGTTCGGCAACTACCTAAATGTTCACGATTCAGTTCAAATCGGCTTATTGCCGGACTTGCCACCCGAAAAGTATGAGTTTATTGGCAATTCCTCGGTCAAAGGAGCTTGCTTAGCCTTATTATCGCAAAAAGCTTGGCACGAAGCAGCTGACTTAGGTCGGAAAATAACGTATGTAGAGCTCTCCATTGGGACGACATTTATGGATGAGTTTGTATCTGCACTTTTCTTGCCTCATACGGACTTATCCTTATTCCCTACGGTTGAAGGATAATTTCATCCTGACAATCATTTATCCTAATAAGTTTGGAGGTGCGATATTATGGCAAAATATGTAGCTGTTGCAGGAAAAGGTGGGGTAGGAAAGACAACCTTTACAGCCCTCTTGCTAAGACAAGTGTTGCGAAATCACAAGGATATTTCCATCTTAGCTGTGGATGCTGATCCAAATGCCAATCTCAATGAAGCGCTTGGGCTCGAAGTTACAACGACAATTTCCGAACTATTGGAAGAAACAAAAAATCCTAAATCCATTCCTGAGGGAATGCCAAAGAATGTATTTGTTGAGTACAAACTTCAACAAACTCTGGTTGAATCCCAAGATATCGATTTACTGGTCATGGGAGGACCGCAAGGCCCAGGATGTTACTGCTATCCTAATGATCTTCTCCGCAAGTACTTAGAGGACTTGGGAGGCAGTTATGACTTAGTTGCTGTCGACACAGAAGCCGGTTTAGAGCATATCAGTCGAAGGACGATTCCCCACATTGATACAATGTTCGTCATCAGTGATTCTTCGGCTCGGGGAATTCGTTCCGCTGGACGCGTTCATGATTTAATCAAAGGATTGCATTCTGCAGTAGGGGAAGTCTATCTCGTCGTTACGAAAACGACAGAGGACAGCTTAAATTCACTTTCTGAAGAAATCGCGAAAACAGGACTCAATTTAATTGGGGATATTCCGCTTGATCCCTTAGTCACGAAACAAGATTTAGCGGGAGAAGCACTCTACGTTCTGCCAGATGAATCTGTGGCCGTTCAGGCTGTACAAAAAATTGTTGAGAGATCTCGAATTTTTTAATCCTATCCGATTATTAAACTCAAAAAATACCAATAGTCTAGAGAGGAGAGAAATGTAATGCCCGTAGTACGCGTTAAAGAAAGATATCAGAGTAAAGTAGGTCAAGTTGTTCTCGGTGCAACTCCAGAACAAGGAGGCACCCGTACGAAGGTGGTCACCGTGGGGGGAGATGGTACTTTACCTTTTCTCCACTTCGAAGGGAAAGTTGAAAATCGTGCTGTCATAGCTATGGAAGTTACCGACATTGTTCCACCCTGGAACGATGTGATCAAGGAACAATTTGGTGATGTTTTAGATAATCCTGTCGCTTGGGCCAAAAAGTGTGTCGAAGAGTATAACGCAGACATGATTTATTTAAAACTGATTAGTGCTGCCCCGGACGGGGAGAATAGAAGTCCAGAGGATTGCGCTCGGATCGTCAAAGACGTTCTGGGAGCAGTGGGAGTTCCTTTAATTGTCGTAGGTTGTGAAGATATAGAAAAGGACAATGAGGTCATGGCTGCAGTCGCCGAAGCAGCTGCAGGGGAAAACCTCCTTATTGGTTTAGCCGAGCAGGATAATTACAAATCCATTACAGCTGCGGCAATGGTGCATAAGCATAATGTTATTGCTCGCTCGCCACTCGACATTAATATCTGTAAGCAATTAAACATTCTCATTAGCGAGATGGGTTTACCTCTAAACCACATCGTGATTGACCCAATGATCGGTGGCTTAGGCTATGGGATTGAATATGCTTACTCAATTATGGAACGTGCCCGTTTAGGTGCCCTCGCTAACGATAAAATGCTCTCCATGCCCATGATTTGTACGGTAGGCTATGAAGCCAACCGAGCCAAAGAAGCTAATGCTCTTGCTGAAGAATTTCCAGCTTGGGGAGAACTCCAAGATCGAGCTATTCTCTGGGAAACCTTGACAGCAACGGCTCTTATTCAGGTCGGTGCCAGCATTCTTCTGATGCGTAATCCTGCAGCCGTACGTCTTGTACAGCAAAATATAGCGGATTTAATGGAAGCCAATGCTTAATCAGCAAAAATAACTGACCCCAAAAAATGAAAGGGTGTGTGCTAGTTGATCATAATCGGTGAACGGATTAATGGAATGTTTAAGGATATCGGGGATGGCCTTCGTAATAAAGATCCAAAACCTTTACAAGAATGGGCTTTAAAGCAACAAGAAGGAGGAGCCCATTACCTTGATGTCAACTCAGGGCCGGCGGTTCCCACAGAAGAAAGACCCGAAGCCTATGAATGGATGGTAAAAATCATCCAAGAAGTATCCGAATTACCTCTATGTTTAGACTCAACCAATTATAATGCGATCGAAGCGGGCTTGAAACTTTGCAAACGTCCAGCGATGATTAATTCAGTCCCCGCAGAACGGCCTAAACTCGAACGGGTATTCCCTATGGCAGTTCAATATAACGCATCTCTTATTGCCCTCACCATGGATAAAAAAGGTATTCCCAAGGATTCCGAAAATCGTCTGGCGTTCGCCATGGAACTTGTGGCAGCTGCTGATGAGTTCGGCTTACCAATGGAAGATCTTTTCATTGATCCTTTGATTTTACCTGTTAATGTTGCCCAAGAGCATGCGCCAGAAGTCCTCGAGACCCTTCGTCAAATCAAGAATTTGGCGAATCCAGCGCCTCGTACAGTATTGGGCCTTTCAAATGTATCCCAGAAATCTCCTGACCGTCATTTAATCAATCGAACCTACCTGGCAATGGCTATGGCTTCTGGGCTTGACGCTGCGATCATGGATGCCAATGATGACGATCTCGTCGATGTAGCAGCTACAGCTGAAATTCTGTTAAACAAGAGCATATATGCGGATTCTTATCTTAAAGTTTTCCGCCAGCGCTAATATCTTGAAGAAAGAAGCCCATCTAAAGTAAACTTGGCTGCGCTCGTATGATCAAGACCAAAGAAAGACTCACCCTGAATTCCGGGGTGAGTCTTTCTTTGGTCTTCAACTTTTTTATCATACAACCGTGACAAACCGCATAGCAATCAAATCAAGAGAAGATAGTGGAGGTGGACAAACATGGAGACATTTTTCCAGAAAAATACAGAAGTTCAAGAGTGGGTCGACTTATTAATTGAAAAACTTTTTACCGTTTGCTTACTTAGCGGTTCTGAGGCTGATTCTGAATTTTTTAGGGGACGACAAGCTGCTGAAAAGATTTCCAGCATCCTTCAGGGAATCGCAGATTTACCAGAAGATACTGTGAAGGAAGGTATCCGACAATTGATTGAGCAACGTCTTCCTGATCCACGAGTGATCGATAACTTTCCTCAGTTTTATAGTTTTATGGAGGAAATGATTAAATCAGGGATACCGAATGATCATCCCACTGAATCAGTCTCCAACCAATCCCAATCAAAACTCTTGCCAGAATTGCCAAGCTCGACGTTTGTACTCACTCGTAGACCTAAAACTGCTGAAAACTTGCCTCGCGTATATCTTCCCGAGGTAGCCGTTCCCGCTGATGAGGATAATGTTTCCATAAATGTTTTTGCTCCATTTATACCACTCGTTCCTTTCACACTCCATAACCCTTCCGAAGCAGAAACACATCTCTTAAAACCTGAATCCTTTGAAGAAACATTTCCAAAACCGCCTGAACCTTCTCTCACAAGTCTCGCATTTGAAGAGAGTCTGGAACCTGAAAAACCTTCATCTCCACCAGAGACTTCCTTGAAAACTGGATTGACTATTTCATCGAAACAATCTCTCCTCGAAACAGACCACTCCCTCAAGAACAAAGTTGTACGAACCAACCAAATCCCGATTGAGGGAGATAGATTATCCAAAGTTCTTCAGCAGCATTATCCAGAAGAACAACCCCGTTGGAACGTTATGATAGGACAATATTCTATTTTTGCTCAAGTTTGCAATCTTATTATTTATATTCCCAATGAAACTCTCTCGGAAACCACAAAGACAGAAGCGAAAAAATACTTACAAAAACAAGGCTATCAGGTCGCCCTTTGTCAACACGAAGACTTAGCTTACCCAAGGCGTTTAGAACGTTTCATCCGACAAGCACTTCGCGAACCAACATATTCTAATACTTCCTCATCCTTTTTAAAATAAGAAGTAGGAATCCTTCGATTACTGTCGAATACATCATTATTACATAATATAGACGTTTAGGTTGAAATGAGGGACTACAGTTGACAGACCGCTTGGGTAATATCATAAGTAAAACATTGCTGGCGATCGAGACAGGAAAAGAAGAAATCTTCCATATCGCTGAAACATCACGAACCGAGACCCAACGCCTAACCCAAGAACTTTCTCATCTTCGTGTAGAAATCTCTGAAACCATCAAAAAAGTTGACCAATTGCAAAAAGAAGATCGAAAGATGCGTCAACACCTTATGGAAGTTAGTAGAGACTATACAAAATATAATGAAAAAATTATGATAGAAACATATGCCAAAGCCAAAGATACTCAGGTTCAATTGCAACTTGCTGAAGCCAAAGAGTCTCAGCTACGAACCCGCCGTAATGAAATTGAGCGTTCTCTTCGGCGAATGATGGATACCATCGAACGTGCAGAAAATTTAATAAGCCAGGTCACTCTAGCTATCAATCTCCTCCATAGTGGAATCAGCGAAATGACCCAAGACCAGAATTTTGAAAAGCGTCAGGAAATCGCCCTTCGGATCAGCATGGCCCAGGAAGAAGAGCGTCGGAGGGTTGCCCGCGAAATTCATGACGGTCCCGCCCAAAACTTGGCGAATATTGTTTTACGTTTGGAAATTGCGGAGAAACTATTAGAGCTTGACCCAAAGCAGGCCAAAAACGAACTCCAAGATTTAAAAGTCCTCGTCCGCGCTAACTTGCAAGATATTCGTCGAATAATTTTTGATCTTCGTCCAATGGCACTCGATGACCTTGGAATTGTTCCAGCCTTACGAAGGTTTATGGATAATTTTCAAGCAACCTACAACATTCAATGTGAATTTCAAATAACGGGACGGGAAAAGCGTTTACTGCCAGCAATGGAAGTAGCTGTCTTTCGACTGATCCAAGAAGCGATGACTAATGTTGCCAAGCATGCCCATAGTGAACACGTGAAAATCGAGCTTATCTTCAAAGATGATATAACCCTTGCCCGAATCATTGATTTTGGGCAAGGATTCAACGTTGATCAGGCTTTGGATAACCCTGGTGATCATTTTGGGCTCATTGGAATGAAAGAAAGGGTAGAGATGTTTTCTGGACAGTTTTCGATTATATCACCCTCGGGTGTTGGAACAACAGTTGAAATGACAATCCCATCTAAGAAAGAGGAGGACATTGAATGATACGTGTCGTAATTGCGGACGATCATCCGCTCCTCCGTGAAGGTTTAAGACGAATTCTCGAATTTGAAGATGGTATTCAAGTTATTACAGAAGTCGGTGATGGTCAAGGAGCCATTAATATCGCGAGAACTCAAAAATTTGATGTTTTACTTATGGATTTAAATATGCCAAGAGTCAATGGTTTGGAAGCGTGTCGCGTTATCCGACGAGAACACCAAGAAATTGGTATTCTCGTACTCACGGTTGATGACTCAGATGATAAAATCTTTCAAGTTCTTCAACTCGGAGTTGCAGGATATTTACTCAAAGATGTGGAACCGAAGACCTTAGTTGAATCCATTCATAAAGTCTATTCCGGTGAACCCATTCTTTCTCCAGCTGTCACGGGTAAACTACTAGGACAATTAGCTAACCCCGCCTTGCATAAAGAAAATCATGGACTTAGTGATCGAGAATTGGAAATCCTCACCTATGTCGTAAAAGGCGCTTCGAACAGAGAGACGGGACAAGCTCTCTTTATTAGCGAGAAAACAGTGAAAAACCACCTCTCCAGTATTTTCCGAAAACTCGAGGTAGAAGATCGCACCCAAGCCGCCTTAAAGGCAATTAAGCTCAAGTTGGTAAGTCTGGATTAGCAATTTCTATTAATGGAGGATTGTCTATTGATGAAAATTAGTTTTTTCGGCGCTGCCCAGGTTGTCACAGGTTCTTCATATCTAATTGAAGTTGATGGGTTCCGACTCCTGATTGATTGTGGGTTATTTCAAGGGACAAAAGCACTTAAAAAACTGAATTACAATGATTTTCCTTATAATCCAGGCGATATCGACGCTATGATTTTAACCCACGCCCACACCGATCACTCCGGACTTATTCCTAAGCTTATTAAAAAAGGTTACCAAGGAAAAATCTGGGCAACCGCTGAGACGATTGAACTTTGCACTGTCATGCTTCCTGACAGTGGACATATTCAGGAAATGGAAGTAGAACGTCTCAATCGCAAACGTACGCGTGCCAACTTAGAGTTGTTAGTACCTATTTATACGGCGGAAGAAGCACTCGAATCACTCCCATTTTTTCAACCCGTCAATTATCTTGAGAAAATTGAATTGGCTCCAGGTCTAACTTTCACACTTTATGATGCGGGCCATATCCTTGGTTCAGCTCATATTTTTCTTGATATTGCAGAACCCAACTTCCACAAAAAAATTGTCTTTTCTGGGGACATTGGAAATCAGGATCAACCGTTTATTCAGAATCCTCAAATTCTTAGCGGTGCAGATGTCGTTCTTATGGAAACAACCTATGGTGATCGCTTACATAACCAAAAAACCAACCGAAGTGAACAGTTGGCTGAAGTTATCCGTTCTGCCCATGAAGCAGGGGGAAATCTAATTATTCCTGCTTTTGCCATTGAGAGAACTCAAGATCTCTTATATTATATTCACGAACTACAAGCATCCAAGCGAATCCCTGTCTTACCAATCTATATTGATAGTCCTCTCGCAATTTCAGCGACGAAGATATTTCTTACGAATACCGCTCATTTTGATGATGAAACACGGGCTCTCCTTAACCAGGGCGAAAACCCGCTCATGATGTCAAACCTCCATTTTAGTCAATCGACTGAAGAATCAATGGCCCTGAATAAGATTGAAGGAGGCGCGATTATTATTGCAGCCAGTGGTATGGCCGATGCTGGACGAATCAAACATCATTTAAAACATAATCTTTGGCGGGAAAATGCCACAGTAGTATTCGCCGGTTATCAGGCCGAAGGAACTTTAGGACGACGCATTGTTGAAGGCGCTAAGGAAGTTACGATTCATGGCGAAAAAGTGGCTGTTCGGGCACGGATTATGAGGATTGAGGGTTTTTCAGCCCACGCGGATCAATCCGAACTGATGAACTGGTTATCCAGCTTAAGTACCCAAGCCGGAAATATCATTTTGGTACATGGCGAACCCGATGCTCAGCACGTATTTGCTGAGCTTGTCGAGAAAACATTTAGCATCAAGCCGTTGATTCCGCAACTAGGAGAAACCTTCGAATTTACAGATCAAACGCTCGATCGCATTTTACCTGACCATACTTGGTTACGCCCTGAACTTACATTTCCTACAGCCTCGAAGGCCCAAGAATTGGAGTTAGATCCACCGTCAACGCAGATTCATTTCCAACCCATTTCTCCCAATCGCTCAGAACGTCATATCTCGCAATCTCAGGTTAACAAGTCTTACCTCCGTTTACAGCATAAGTTAAAAGCATTAATTTCTCAGGGGCAAAGAACGTATCAATTAGATCAAGTCCTTAATCAACTCGATACCATCTCACGTTGGTTAGATGAACTGCAACATCGAAAGAAACATTAGCCTTTAGATCCTCGCGGTGTAAAATTACACCGCTTCCTTTTTCAGTTATAGTACCGCAGCGAATTCAGCTGCTTGCCGTTTTATTCCTGAGAGGAAACGTAACATTTCCTCTCGCCGTTTTACAGCTAGACGTCGTCCAGCTTTTGTCGAGACTTTATTGGGTAAGGCTTCAGCAAAGGTCCGAGCCCGTTCGAGTGCATCTTCAGGTGTTTGGATTAAATCATCCTGACCGATCAGGCTAAATAACCTCATTAAGCCGATGTTTCCCAAATTATCTAAGATATCCGCATCTCTTAGATAGACTGCGACATCGCTCCGGCCTGGTTCGGAATAATACATATGCGCTTCGATCGCTTCAAGGACAATCGGAATCTTTTGAGGAGAAAAGGCCATACGTTGCAAGATATTACTCGCCACTCCCTTAGAACGGAGAGTATGATCGATATTGGGCCGTGCATAGGCTGGATATCTTCCCGTATCATGGAGCATCGAAGCGATATAAAGGATTTCCTCATCCAGGCACAAATTTGGGGAAAGCTCTTTACTCAAATGATAGACCCTGGTACAATGTTTGATGCCCCATGCAGAATGTGCCCCTGATTTATCAAAGATACGTAACACATCTTCTCTTTCGCTCATGCGACTAACCTCCTTGTTAAACTCCTCTAAAGGTATACTCCAGAACAGTGAGTTATACCTTCCATATATTGGGTAAATTATCTCTATTATCTTGTATAACGAGCTCATTTTTTTATACTCACCATGAATCTCGTCATTTAACGCTTAGATTCGGAAGGATTAGTGTAATTAATATCGAATAAATAATAGCTGAATTTTTGCATTTCTTCATAATCCCTACTATTGAGGAGTGAATTGGATGTCTAAAGTCAATGTTTATGGGAGCTTTATGCAAGCTCTTTTCTTTTCGAACACGGTCTCCGTACCAAGTTATTTTCTTATACATTATTCTGAGCTAGGACTGAGCAATGAAGAAGCAATGCTCATTATTCATATTTTCGGAGAAGTCAATAATGCGAATGCTTTGAATCCCAAGAGCTTAGCTCAACGGATGAATCTTGATTTATCTCAAGTAGAGAAAATTCTCGCCAATCTAGCCAAACGAAACCTATTGACCGTTGAAAAACGCTGGAACTCTGCTGACAAGGTTTGGTATAATGGATATAATTTTGTAGGGTTAATCGATGAATTAGCAGAACGTTGGGCCATTGAACAGGTTAAACAATTTGAAGAAGAACAAAATCAGGCTCACCAAACTCAATCTCAATCAGACCCCTCCTTAGAACGTATAATGGGTGCTTTTGAACAAGAGCTTGCACGTCCTTTAACAGAAATCGAATGTAACTTCATTCGTGATTGGCTTACGGCGCATTTCACCGAAGAAATGATCTTAGAAGCATTAAAGCGGGGAGTCAGTGCTGGAATTCGTAATTTCCGCTATCTCGATTCCATCTTAAGAGAATGGGAAAAAAAGGGGCTTCGTACTCGGGCTGAAGTAGAAACTGATGATGCCTACTTCCAAACGCGTCAAGAAAACAAAGGGAAAGCCAAAGCGAAACCCGCTCGTAAAGTTCAACCCGATAAATATGAGAACTTTTATCTCTAAGAGAGGAGGAAAAATATGAAAAGCCTTAAAGAACTCATTCAAGCCGATTACCTTGATGAACTCAAAAAGCGCAGGGATTTAGTTCCAACTTCCGGGTCATCATCCCCAACTGAAATCCAGAACCAATGCCCGATCTGCTTTGACCGTGGAATTATTGTGAAAGACGACGTTGCTTATCCTTGTTCTTGCATGCAGCAAAAGAAAATGGAAAACCAATTTCGGCATGCACGCATGGCTAGGGGATTGCTCAATTGCCGATTTGAAAACTTTCGTCAGGACTTCTACCACTCTTTAAACTCCCAGGATCGAACCTATCTTGAATATGCACTAAAAGCATACACTGCTTCACAAGAATTTGTTCGGCAGTGTATACTAGAGTCCCATGGATTAGGACTCCTTTTCACTGGTCCAGTCGGTTCTGGAAAGACTTTTCTTGCTGCTGCTATCGCCAATGCTTTAATGGAAAAAGACAAACAAGTCTTATTCCTAGTGGTTCCAGATCTTTTAGATGAATTGAGAGCAACGTATAAATCTGAGGCCAACGAACTTGACCTTTTAGACACAGCTCGAGAAATTCCTATTCTGATTCTTGATGATCTTGGAGCTCATAACTATACGGAATGGACTCGGAATCGCCTGTATTCCATTATTAACTCCCGTTTAAATGAAGAATTACCAACCGTAATTACGAGCAATCTGTCCCTCGAGGAAATGGAAGAGCATCTTGGAGCTCGTACGACTTCACGTTTAATTCAAGCCTGTCGTATTTTTAGACTCAATGTTGATCAGGACATCCGCCTAAGCAAATACCAAGAACGAGAAAAAAGATAAAATAAATAATTTTATAAAAGTATGCATGTCTGACAAGGACATGCATACTTTTTTCTAAGAGAATAATTTATGGAGGTGGCTAGTCATGGCCAGAATTATTGCGATCAATCGTAAATATTTTACCCTAACCCTAAGTGTACTCTTAATTTGTTTTCTTGGGATTGCTGGAGTAACGCTCTGGAAAACAGCAAACGCTAGCGCGACTAAGACAGACATGGTTCCTGAAGTAAAAATGTTGGGCCTGGCTGTAGAACCGGCTTCCTTTACTCGTGATTTAACGTATGGCTCCGTAACGCTGAAAGGGAGCCAAGTTATATCCAGTAAAAACTTTGATCTCATCGTGACCGTGCAAAATACAACCGGACAAAAGATGTCCAATATTCCTATTGAATTAGAGGCTTCTCTTATCGGAGATGATAGCAAAAAGGTCAGCAAACTAGGAAATCTACCTTCTCTTGATCCCGGAGCAACGGCTCGGGTTGCTTTTAGACAAGTAAACGCACTGGGAGACGCTCAAGGGAAGAGTGCAACCACAGGGCAACATAAAATCACCTTAAGAGTTAAACCCAATGCAGCTGGGGGAGTAAATCAAGCCACAGAGGCCACGTTCTACTTCAATGTCGATACTACTGTAAAATCTCCTAAAGTAGCGACTCCTGTACCCCAAAACAATTAATTTCACACCTAGCAAGCACGACCTGTAACCTCGTACCAGTTATTCTGGGTACGGGGTTATTTTATACTAACAGAAAGTATAAATTTAGGGGCAGATAGCATAAGTGCAACTAAGGCTTCCGCCTACGCCAGAGGCTTGGCGCAAGCCAAGTTTTCTTTACTTTTCAGAAAAGAGCATAGTACTATTCACTCTAGGGTTATAATATTCGAGGGGAGGTATTTGCCGTGAAAATTCTCGTCGATCTACATACGCATACAATGGCAAGTGGGCACGCTTATAGCACGCTCTCGGAAAATGCTGCGGCGGCAGCCCGTAAAGGGTTAAGGCTTCTTGGCATGACTGACCATGGCCCGAGTATGCCTGGGGCACCTAATCTCTATTACTTTGGGAATTTTTCGATTCTTCCTCAGACGTTATCTGGAGTTCGAATTCTGCCTGGTGTCGAAGCTAACATCACCAGCCATGAAGGAGAATTAGATATTCCTTTACGATATTTAAAGCAAATGAGTATTGTTTTAGTCGGTTTACACGTGATTTGTTACCCTGGTGGCAACTCCGAGCAGAACACACAGGCTTACCTTAAAGCGATGTCCAACCCGTATATCGATATCATGGTGCATCCAGGCCGTCCCGATTTTGAGATGGATTTAGAGAAAATTGCGTACACTTCAGCACAATTAAGGATTCCTGTTGAAATTAATAACAGTTCTTTGGGTCAGGAAAAGGGTGGAGCCTGGGGCAATTGTAGCTATTTCGCCCGCAACGCAGCAAAGTATGGCGGGCCTGTTGTTCTAGGCAGTGATGCCCATTTCTGGGACCGGGTGGGAGTGTTTAATCTTGCACTTGAAATAACCGAGGAGGCTGGAATAAAAGAGGAGCAAATTCTCAATTATTCACCAGACCGGATTCTGGATTATCTTACCCAGCGGAGAGAACAAAGATCTTTGATTGATATGTAATAGCTGAACACAACGTTCTTTCTCCATCCATATATTGTCATAGATAAAGAAACTTACTTCTTCTGAAGTTTAATTAAGTATTTATCAGATAACGGAACGGAGGGAAGCTTATGAACCTCAATGATCCTTCCGTAACTCAAGAAACATTTACCCCCTTTAAAATGGGGTTGTTCTTGTCCGTCCCAATTAGCGCTACAACTGGCAGCCCAAGTTTATCATATCTACAACCTTTTATTTCCGGACATATTTTTTCCTCAGCTGGAGTATTAATTGGCGCCGAACTATTCCTTATTATTGCACAGTTTCTTTTTAAACTTGAATCTATTCCCATTTTAGACCTCCCGAATCAGCAAATTATTCAAATGCCTGTTCAGGATTTTCAGGAGTTTTTAAAGACCTTTACCCGGAATACAACAGGTTCATCCTTTTCTACTCAACCTTCAACAAGTTCGGCAGGAAGTAGAGGCTTTATTTCTCCATTGCCCCCAGAGGCACCTTTCGTCATTTCTTTGTATGTAACCTCAGATTTCTCAAATAACTTTTATTCTCCAAGTGTTTGGATCATTATCCCCATTATTGCTTTACCCGGCTTGCGAGGAGCTTTACCTTTATTAATTTTAAGCCTGCTGGCCACGATTTTTGTTCGTACAGTTGTGTCTCCACAAGCAACTGGGGCAAAACCAGTGCAAAAACAGGAAGAACTGCCAAATTCGTTCCTCAATATTAGCCCTGAAGAATTGTTGCGCTTTCTCAGCCGTTTTGGTAAATTTTTTAGCTCTCATTAATTTGTTCCTAATAAAGATTTATAGTACAATGAGCAATGTGTTAAACTAATATAAAGATTATCAAGAAAAGTAAAAGGACGTGCAACGTTTCATGCAACAAGAAAAATCTTTTTATAGGGAGCACTTCGCCGGGTTAATAATCTTCTGCTGCTTAGCTCTGATCATTCTTTCGATGATCGGTATTCAAGTTTTGGATGTAAAGGTTATTAATGTTGAAGGGGTTGATCGCGGACTCTATACCGTGATAACACAAAAGGGACCCGTAAATGTGGAACCTAATGACGTTTTAAGAATTGAACGAACATATACTAAGGCAGCTATTACGGGTACATCTGTAGAACTTGATAAAATCTATACCACTAAAGGTTTTATTTACGCTTCTTCGATTGATTCCTATCACGAAAATATAAGTCAATTAATGAACTCAGTTGACTTCGATGGTTTACCGACGTGGGAGCGTGAGAATACAACCTGGCAGTCGGTACAACCTTATGCTTTTGCAATTGGGACGCCTGAGCAAAAGATACCCTGGTTATTTTTCCTGCTATCTTTACAATATTTCATGCTAAGCATTGGAGGAATAACACTTGCAATTCTAGTTTTCCCATTTCATTGGAAAGAATCGAAGGAAGAGAAAACGGGTAAACGCCCCAGCCAACCTCATGACCAAGACTATTGTGCTGAGGAACAGCTGAGTGCGGTTGCCAAATAAAATTTATGAAACGCGCATTATTAATCGGCAATTCCCGGCAAATTTCAGAACTTAGAACAGTAATTCCCTTAGCAAATTACCAGGCTATCGCTACGACCTCCAGCGGGATTGAGGCTTTACGTCTACTTCATCGTTTTGAACCCGAATTAGTGATTATGACCTGGAATATTCTTGGTCTAAGTGCCTTTGATTTGTTGCAAAGCATTCTAACCCAGCAGCTTTGTCCAGTCATCGTCGCCATTTCCCAAGAAGATATTAATGCTTTACCTGAAATTATTAAGTCAAATGCGCATTATGTGCTTGTGCAACCCCTTCGCGCCTTTGATTTAATAACTGCCGTACTCTATACTGAACATCATTTTTTGCAAGAACAAGAGGCCCAGAAAAAAATAACCCGTTTAGAGGATGACTTGAAAATACGCAAGATTCACTACCAAGCGCTACTCACGGTCATTCAAAAAACAGGGCTCGACGAAAAAACTGCCTATCGAAAGATCCAACAATATGCAATGTCGAAGAGAAAGACTTTATCTTCTGTCTCGATGGAGATACTCAAAGGAAATTGGTTACCTGACTAAAAAAGAGCCCGAAGGCTCTTTTATTTTACTAACAGAAAGTATAAGTTTGGAGGCAGATAGTATAAGTGCAACCAGCGGCTTTCGTTCTCCTACGATGCAAGTGGTTAAGTCCGGCAGGATAAGGCAACTAGGCATACCACCTTCGCTAGGGTTTGGTGCTAGCCAAGTTTTCTTTACTAAAGTTGGCGTCCAACCCATTCAACTAAGTCGAGGACTCGGCAGGAATATCCCCATTCATTGTCATACCACGCTAAGACTTTTAATAGATTATCCTTCATTACCATCGTCGATAGCCCGTCGACGATCGAAGAGGCGGAACTGCCATTAAAATCACTAGAGACAAGTGGAAGCTCAGTGTAATCCAAAATACCCTCAAGTGAACCTCGACTTGCGTCTCTAAAAGCGGCATTAACTTCTTCCCGAGTGGTCGCTTTCTCAACTTCAAGCACTAAATCCACCACTGAAACATTCGGCGTAGGAACTCGCATCGAAAATCCATTAAGTTTACCCGCCAATTCCGGTAAAACTAAGGCCACCGCTTTGGCCGCACCCGTTGTCGTTGGAATAATATTTAGGCCTGCAGCCCGCGCTCTGCGAAAATCTTTATGAGATACATCTAATATTTTTTGATCATTAGTATAAGAATGAACTGTCGTCATGAATCCACGTTTAATATGAAAGGCCTCATTTAAAACTTTAGCGACAGGAGCCAAACAATTCGTAGTACAGGAGGCATTGGAAATCACATGATGAATCGAGGGATCATAACTCTGTTCATTAACTCCCATCACAATGGTGACATCTTCCTCTTTACCGGGAGCAGTTATAACTACTTTTTTGGCCCCATTTAGAATATGTTTGCGACAAGCAGGGCCGTTATTAAATTTTCCACTGGATTCAATGACTACATCAACGCCTAGGTCTCCCCAAGGAATATCAGCGGGGTCAGTATGAGAAACAACGTTAATCATCTGATTGTCAATCCGAAACCCGCCCTCCGTATATTCAACCTTTCCAGGGAAAACTCCATGAACAGAATCATATTTGAGTAAGTGGGGTAGGATTTCCCCTGTTGTTCGGTTATTAACTGCCACGATTTCTAAATTCTCGCGGCCATAAGCTGCTCTTAGAACATTTCTTCCAATTCGGCCAAATCCATTAATACCCACACGTATTGCCAATTACCGCACCCCTTTTCTTTAATGGTATTTCATGCATAATTATCTTAGCATTTTTTTAAGTATGACACAATTACTTTTTATGCATTACTTTATTCCTTAAGTAATTTTATTGTGACATACTTTAAATCAAGAAATAACCATTATACAAACTTTTTATCTGAGCCTGAATGAGGTACAATAATGATATTAAGCTTCAAGGAGGATTGGAAATGCAAGTTAAAGTTAGACATATTAAGGGAATGCATTTTGAAGGAGAAGGACAATCCAAAATTCGTACCCAATTCGATTCAAGTGTGACAGCTGGTGGAACTGGGATAGGATCAAGCCCAATGGAAATGGTCCTCATGGCCATCGCCGGTTGTAGCGGAATGGATGTCGTATCCATTCTTGAAAAAATGCGTGTTTCCTATCAACGTTTTGAGATTAGCGTCCAGGGCGAAAGGGCTGCTGAGCATCCCCGAGTTTTTACAGATATTGAAGTAATTTATTTTTTTTGGGGAGAAGGACTCGAGGAAGAACACATTCAAGATAAAATTAAGCGAGCCCTCGCTTTATCCATGGAAAAATACTGTAGCGTCGCTAATATGATTGATAAAGTTGCCAATTTGACCTATAAGTTGGAAATCAACCCAGTATGATCCTATGTGATGTTAAAATGGTTCTTTCGGGCTATTGAATGAATATAACTCATTTGCTATACTATGTTTGTCAAAGATAAAAAACGAATGCCGCACTCTTCAATGCGGCTTGTTTTTTTGAGCTTAGACTTACAAATAAACCATTTTAATCGCGAAAAAGATATGAAAAGGAATAATTTATATGAAAAAGAGAACTACGAAAATTCGTTGGAAGATGATTATTGGCTTTATAACCTTTAATCTTGCTTTAGCTGCCATTCTCGCTCCATTTATTGTTTTTTGGGGACCCTTTGAGGCGATAAAGGTCATGGCTGTAGGCTCCATAGCAACCTCCCGTCATCCGCAAGTTGTTGAGCTCTTTCTTTCTGAAGCTAAAATTAGTGAAATCATGCATACGTATGATGCCTCAGGCGCGGCATCTGGATCAAATGTCGAACGCGGTAAAGTCGTGACCGATCCGTCCTCAGGCATTACCATTGAGGATATCAAAGGTCAGAATTTTAAAGGAAAAGTAATGTTGATTAAAGATCCGAAGCGTGTCAAGGTTGCTGTGACCAAAGAAATCGGGGTAGCAGGTGAACGCGTGAGTGATTTTGTTAAAGATACCGGAGCGGTTGCCGCAATTAACGCAGGAGGATTCTACGACCTCAATGGGAAAGGAAATGGAGCCTTCCCTGATGGGTTAACCGTTCATAATGGAGAACTTGTTCACAACAATGTTGGTAATAAAGAGGTAAATCTGATTGCTCTTGATAATAACGGTAAGCTTACGATTGGGAACATGTCAGCCGATCAACTTTCTCAAAACCATATTCAAGAAGCTGTGACCTTCGAGCCTAATCTTGTTGTTAATGGCCAGCCCGCGGTTTCCGGGGATGGAGGATGGGGGATAGCCCCTCGGACTGGTATCGGTCAGACAGCGGATGGAACCATTATCTTTGTTGTCATAGATGGCCGTCAACCTACCTGGAGCATAGGTGCAACTTTACGTGATATGATGAATGTCTTTATCGACTACCATGCAGTTAATGCTGTTAACTTAGATGGTGGCTCTTCCTCTGAGTTAGTTTATGATGGAAAAGTTATCAATAAGCTTTGGAATGTTTTTGGCGAGCGGTATATCCCAACAGCTTTTGTTGTTCTGCCAAAATAATATTCAGAGTTAAAGAAGGAATTGAAAAGGGGTAACACTTTTGAAAAAAAAGTTACGAATGATCGTGAGCTGGACCCTAGTGTCCTTAATGCTTCAAATTCCAACTTACTATTATTTAAATCACCTGATCGAAAAAGTAATGGCACCACCCGTAACAGCTGTTACTGTCCGCACTCTAAAAACTACTATTCCAGGATCTGCTCTTGAAAGTATGCAGATTTCTTACGCTAAAGATTATATCGCCTATAAGGAAAATGGCGTTTTAAAAGTTTATAACCTCATACAAGAGAAACAGGTTTTTTCAAAAACAGCCCCGAGCAATGATAAAAATCTGGGTGTTCTCTATTTTCAATGGTTGCCAGATCGGAATACTTTAATCTATTTTTATGCCCGCAAGAACCCCAATCCTATGACTACTGAAGTAGTCCCAGTGACACCCACCCCAAGTTCCACTAATTCAACTCAATCTTCGAGCTCAAATACGTCTACAAAGAAATCTTCAACTTCTATAAATCAACCTCAAACCTCTCAAACATCCAAAGGAAACACTGCCCTTACTCAATCCACTCCATCAACACAAGCCACAAATCCCGATTCTATTAAGACTGAGGATCCGCAGCAAGCCCCTGCTACGAACTCTACTCCTGCCCCTAAACAACGGATTATCACGCACTACAATAACCCTCAAATAACAGATCTCTATACTCTCGAATTACCGGATAGTGACGAAACAACTGCCCCTGATGATCGATTCAATGAGAGCATTAATGGTTTTCCTGCAAGCGGACAGATAACCAATATGGTCGTCTCGACTTTTACCAATCTAATGTACCTAACCATCAAAAATGGGACGAATCTTCAACTCATGGAGATCGATGTCATGAAAAATGTAAGAACCTTAAATCAGTCTGGAGAGGTAATAACCGAAATGGCTGCTTCGGATAAATTTGGTACACTCTACATTGAGAGTAAAACAGGAAATTCAAAGATCATTCAAGCACTCGAAGGAACTAAACGTCAAACGATATCGAAGGATGAGACGGAAACGATTCTTGGAAATAGGGCAGGTACCCTTTATCTAGGGCAGATTGAAGGGAATAATCTGGTCCAAGTACGTTCAGCTGCTGATACTTCTGATTCCTCGAAAATAGAATTCAAGACAGTCTGGCAAGGTTCAATTCCCTTCAAGGATGTCAAGGTAGTCATCGGCACAAATAATCAAATTGTAATTTCTTCCAATCAAATGGCCTATATCATTCAAAGTGACGGTCAACAAAAACAAGTAACCTTAACTGGAAAAGATAACTTTGTTTCTCAAGATGGGGCTGAACTTATTGAACTTACCCCCAATGGCAATTCAACTGATATTGAACTTAAACCTCTTCAGTAATTCCAAGACGACTAACCTTCATTCTTCACTGATCCTAAAAGCTAACTATTCCAAACTAGATTTCGCTTTGCTTACCTTTCACAGTGAATCAAAGTAAGAAGAACCAAGCACTGCTTCATCGAAGTTGTGCTTGGTTCTTTTTGGTACTAACAGAAAGTATAAATTGGGGGCAGGTAGCATAAGTGCAACCAGCGGTTTTCGCTTTCCTACGATGCACGTGGTTAAGTCCGGCAGGATAAGGCGACTACGGCCATCGCTTTGGCGCTGGCCAAGTCTTCTTTATCCTACGATGCAAGTGGTTAAGTCCGGCAGGATAAGGCGACTACGGCCATCGCTTTGGCGCTGGCCAAGTCTTCTTTATCGCCAAGCTCGGCGAAAGCCGGGTTTTCTTTAACTATATCTTTCTCATCTTAGGGATAGGTAGCTGGTGCAGGCTGTAAAGACTTTAATTTGGTTTCCAATTGATCTAACATAGAGCGAAGTTGGCTCATCTGATCCAAGATCTTGGTAATATCATCCGTACTCATTGTTGGTGGATTAACTTTTTGATTCGGAGTTTGCGTCCCAGTGGGAGAAGAAACACTCTTGCCTGGTATCATTGTTTGGGGAGCATCTGAACCAAAAATCTGCTTTAGCGCTTCTCCTAAGGTTTCGGTCATTACAAGCTTATCCTGATAGGCCATGATCACCCGTTTCATTTCAGGGATACTTCCCGCTTTAGTCGATTGTAAGTAAATAGGTTCGATATAAATGAAGTTCCCATGCATCGGTAAAACCAGAAGATTACCCCGGACGACACTCGAACCTTCTTGATTCCAAAGTGAGAGTTGCTTGGAAATTTCAGGATCTTGGTCGATCCTTGACTCGATCTGTAGAGGCCCATCAATTTCTGTATTCTTGGGTAATTTATATAAAAGGAGTTCTCCATAATGAGCTCCATCCATTCTAGCGGCCATCCAAGCAATCATATTATTTCGTGTGTTCGTACTACTCGAAGCTGGGGTAAAGGGTAACATTAAAACAAACTCAGACTGCTCGGTACCAGGGATTTGCATTATCGTATAATAAGGATCCACATTCTGGGGTTCTGCCCCAAAAAGCTCTTTGGCGATATCCCAGGCATCCTCCTTATTATAAAATGCGGTAGGATCTGTCATATGAAAGTTCTTAACCATATTACTTTGGATGGTAAAGAGGGTTTCTGGATAACGCAAATGAGCTTTTAAGCTCGGGGACATCTGGGATAGATCCTTAAATACTCCTGGGAATATCTTCATATAGGTTTGAACAATCGGTTCTTGGGGATCAACAACGTAAAAATTGACCGTTCCATCATAAGCATCAACAACGACTTTTATCGAATTACGGATATAATTGATATTTCGATCGGGATAGATACTTGAGTAGGGAAGAGCATTAGACGTCGTATAACCATCAATGATCCATTGAAGATGTCCTTGATCAATAACTAGGTAGGGATCTTGATCATATTCTAAAAATGGGGCTAGTTTCTTAACGCGTTCCATTATGTTTCGATGTAATAAGATCCGGCTTTGGGAATTCACTTCATTGGCTAAATAGAAGCGAGCTGTTCCATGCTTGAGTGAAAGCATCAGCTTATTAAGAGGACTCATATAGATCCCCGTTTTGCCCTCGTAGCTGCTTTCGGCATTCACAACCCCTTGGGGATAATCGAATTCCTTGATTTTAGTATTTACTACCACCCAATCACTCGCCAATTCGCCATAATAAATACGAGGCTCCCGGAGATTAAATTCCGAGAACTCTGTGACAGAGGGAACATCCTTAATCGCAAAACTTGGAAGGCCTTCTGGGGTAACAGCATTGGCAAAAGATGCAGCAACTCCATAACCATGAGTATACTTAAAACGAAGATTGACAAAGGTCTTCGCATTGCTATCTAAATCAGTCGTTGACAGTTCTCGGCTGGCAAGCATAACCTGGCGATTTTCGCCCTGGATTTTGTAGCGGTCAATGTCAATATCATTAAATTTATAGTAAAGTCTGATCCCTTGTTTCTGATTAAACGTTTGGAGTAAGGGACGTGGATCATTTAAACGGATATTGTTAAGGGTTGATCGTTCCGCGCTTAAGCTTTGGGCTGTTAAGGGAATATTTCCCTGATAATCTTGCTCCTTAATTAAATCTAGGCCATAGCCAAAACGGGTCATAGCGATTTCATTCTGAATATATGGCGTTTCCTTCGCTAATTCATTGGGTATAACGACAAAGGATTGGATCAGAGTAGGATACACTCCATAGAGGAGTGTGCCTACGACAACGAGTGCAACAAGGGGAACCGTCAAGAGTCTTTCCTCCCGTATAAAAAGGGTGAGAAAAGCAGTCCCAAAGGCAAGTATGCTTAAACTAACGAGAATATTTAAAGCAGGCAAACTTGCCATTAAATCGGCGTAACCTGCCCCGACCACATGACCGTGCTGAGAATAGAGGAGTTGATACTTATCTAAAAAGTAACCGAAGGCTCTGAACGCAAACACTACCGCGAGTAATAAAGCCAGATGACGCCGTGCTGCAGTATTAAGCTCAACCGCATTCTTCTTCCAGAATTTAAAAGTGTGGAAACGCAAAACACCTGTAACGGTGTAGAAAAGTGCTGTAAAAAAGGTAAGAATAAAGAGGGGACCATAGAAAGCATTATAAATCGTTTGTAAGAAGGGCAACTGAAAAAAATAAAAACCTAAATCCTTGCCATAGACAGGATCTCCCTGCCCAAAGGGAGTATATTTCATAAAGGAAAGGACTTCCAACCAACCTGTAAATCCTGCGACAAAACTAACTCCAAAGCTGACCAAGGCTGAAATGACTAACAACCAAACCGTGACTCTTTTTTGGCTTAAATGATAAATTGGACGATCCATTTCATGGACTACGCGAAGACGGTTCCTCAGTTTTTCGTTAACAAAGGTCAAAATGGCATGCCGAATCGAGAAAAGCGTCCCGGCTATAAAGAGGAAGAGGATCGTTCCATTGACAGCTTGGATAAGCCCTTTACTTAAAAGTGGAGTCCAAAATAATTGTTCATACCCTAAATCTTTAAACCATACCCAATCTTCATATAAGCCACTCGACGTAGTTAAAAAAATAATAATTAAAGTAATTCCTACGATTATCCTTACAATACGGCTCAAAGCCAGACCTCCTTTGACTTTTTATTATGCCCAATGCCAACCTTTTTAACATAATTAGCATATATATTCTAACTAACGTTTGAAAATACCTTCAACAAAGGTAGAAGATGATTAATCTGAGTTCTTTATTATCTTTTATTTTATGCTATACTATAGATACCTACAAGGGGTATAAATTATCAAGTGGGAGGATTTATTTTGATGTATGATGTCCTCATTATTGGAGCTGGCCCAGCAGGACTGACTGCTGGAATCTATGCTGCCCGTGGTGGATTAAAGACCGGTATTATTGAAATGGGAATGCCTGGAGGGCAGGCTGCCTCAACAGAGAAAATTGAGAACTATCCAGGGTTTCCAGAAGGTATCGGCGGATATGAGCTCATGAATAACTTTCATCTTCAAGCCGAAGCCTATGGAGCTGAATTCATTTTTGAAGAGACTCAAACGCTTGAACTCCAAGGACCAGTAAAAAGAATCGCCACGGACACAAAAATTTTGGAGGCCAAAGCGGTAATCCTAGCTGCAGGTTCAAAACCACGTCTCTTAAATGTTCCTGGGGAAAAGACCTTTCATGGTCGAGGCGTTTCCTACTGTGCGACCTGTGACGGTGCTTTCTTCAAAGGTAAAAAAATCATCGTTGTTGGCGGGGGAGATGCAGCCTTAGAAGAAGGAGCCTACCTCACTAAATTTGCCAATGAGGTAACTATTATTCATCGCCGTGCGAATTTCCGAGCCACGCAAATTGCCATCGAACGAGCTAAGAATAATCCCAAAATCAGTTTTATTTATAATGCCGTTGTCGAGGAAGTCTTAGGCTCTGAGCATGTCGAAGGAATAAGGCTTCGTGATCTTCAAGCGCAAGAAACGAAGATCTTACCTGCAAGTGGAGTCTTTATCTATATTGGAACTGAACCGAACGATAAGTTTCTCCATGGGGAACTTGAAGTTGAGGAGCGGGGTTATATTAAAACAGATAATCTTCTCCAGACAAACATCGCCGGTATCTTTGCTGCGGGTGATATCCGCGACACTCCCTTGCGTCAAGTTGCCACTGCCGTCGGAGATGGTGCCCTTGCAGCTGTAGCAGTAGAAAAATACTTGACCCGACTTCAAAAATAGCTAATAAAAGGCGCTGTTTTCAAACAGCGCCTTATGCTTGAATGCATTCTTTAAAAAGCATAATTTCCATACCAATTTCGTGCGTATCATTCAGATATTTCAAAATCTTTGTACAACCTGCTAGAAATGCTTGTATTTTTCATAACTTTATACTATCATTTACATGTGTATTAGGAAGAAGTTCACAAGATAAAGGATAGAGGAGGGAGCTAATTTGCATTTCGTAGTCTGTTTAAAGCAAGTACCGGATACTTCCGAAGTCCGGATTGATCCTGAGACGAATACGCTTATGCGTCAAGGGGTACCGTCAATTATTAATCCTTATGATGCACATGCATTAGAAGAAGCAATCCGGCTCAAGGAAAAAGTAGGTGGAAGGGTTACCCTCGTTAGCATGGGACCACCACAAGCCCTGGAAGCTTTGAAAAAAGGCATGTCCTTTGGTGCGGATAGAGCAATTCTACTCAGTGACAGAGCCTTTGGTGGCTCTGATTCGCTAGCAACGGCTTATATCCTTTCATCAGCGATTCGTAAAATTCACGAAGAGGATCCCATTGATCTCATTTTTGCAGGTAAAGAGGCTATTGATGGAGATACCGCACAAACAGGTCCTGGAATCGCTCAACGTTTAGGTTTCCCCCAATTAACGTATTCAATTACGGTTCGTGAGCTCACGGAGACAACAATTACCGTTGAACGAAAAACAGAAGGCGGTCGTCAGGTAGTCCAAGCCCAATTACCCGCACTAATAACTGTTGAAAAAGAGCTTAACGATCTACGTTATGCTTCTTTGCCAAACATGATGAACGCTGCGAAATATGAACCAGAAATCTGGTCTGCCAAGTCCTTAGAATTTGATGCAACTCAGATGGGGCTCAAAGGATCTCCCACAAGTGTATCACGTATTTTCGCTCCTCCTGCTCGCTCTGGCGGAGAAACAATTGATGGCACAAAAGACCCAACTGGTACTGCCAAGTCTCTCGTAGAGACACTTTTTCAGCAAAATATTATACACCCCCTAGCGAAGGGAGGACAACATTAATGGCCGTTAATATTGACAAATCAAAATGTATTGGGTGTGGTGCCTGTACTGTCGAATGTCCAGTTGAAGCACTCGAACTCGTGGATGGAATCGTTGAAGTCAACGCAGAAAAGTGTACTAATTGTGGAAGCTGTGTCAAAGTTTGTCCAGCCGATGCCCTTAGTTTACCAGAACAAGCTGCCAAACCTCTAGAAAAGGGCGCAGAAACCGAAGCTACCCAAGCAGTTCAAGCTTCTTCACCGGAAAACGAGATAAAAGTTCAAAAAGCGCATATTGCTCCGGTCGCCGGTGGCGATGTTTGGAGTGGCGTCTGGGTCATCGCTGAATATATGAATGGCAATATTGCCCAAGTATCTTGGGAATTACTCGGTGAGGGTCGAAAGCTCGCTGATGCCATTGGCTGTGAACTTTGCGCTGTTGTTACTGGTTATCAAGTCGATCATGTTATTTCCGAGGCGTTTGCCTATGGAGCTGAGAAAGTCTATGCTGTAGATACCGAAATACTCAAAGACTACCGGACTGAGGCATACGCAGATGCCATTGTCGACCTCGTCCAAAAATATCAACCGGAAATTATTCTTATGGGCGCAACCTCAATGGGACGTGATGTCTTCCCGGCAGTAGCGACCAAAATGAAGACGGGATTAACGGCTGACTGCACGGTTTTGGAAATTGACCCTGAAACTAAATTCTTAAAAATGACTCGTCCTGCCTTTGGTGGAAATATTATGGCGACAATTCTTTGTCGTACACATCGTCCACAGATGTCTACGGTTCGTCCGCGGGTTATGGCAATGCCTGAACGCGTTGAAGGACGTGAAGGGACTATTATCCGTGAGAAATTGGAGCTCAATGATAATGATTACCGTTCGAAAGTAATTGAGTTCATCGCGTCTACCGCGAAAAGTGCTTTCCTCGATAAAGCAGAAATCATAGTTGCGGTTGGTCTTGGCTTAGGTTCGAAGAAAAATATGGTGATCGTTGAAGAACTCGCTGATGCTGTTGGTGGTACAATTGCGGGCTCCCGTGGTGCAGTTGAAGCGGGTTGGATTTCGCATGATCAGCAAGTTGGGCAAACCGGGGTAACTGTCCGCCCTAAACTCTATATTGCGATCGGGATATCCGGTGCGATCCAACACTTGGTTGGGATGCAAACCTCAGATTATATCATAGCTGTTAATAGTGATCCAGAAGCATCGATATTTAATGTTGCAAACTACGGAATCGTTGGAGACCTTTTCCAAGTGGTTCCTGCCTTAACAGCTGAATTCAAAAACCGCCTACAGCACAGCGTGGCGAAATAAGGAGGGGCATACATGGAAAACTTTGATGTGATCGTCGTTGGCGGCGGTCCTGCCGGCCTGTCTGCCGCGATTAGTGCTGCCAGAGCAGGCATGAAAACTGTAGTCATCGAACGTGGCGATTATCCTGGTACGAAAAATGTAATGGGTGGTGTTCTCTATTCCCGAGCAACAGAAGCTGTTATTCCTGAATTCTGGAAAGAAGCACCCCTTGAAAGACCAGTTATTGAACAACGTTATGGCCTATTAACCGGGAACGAGATTATTACCGCAGCCTATCGTGATCCTCTTTGGGCTGAACCTCCCTATAATGCCCATACCGTTCTACGGGTAAAATTTGATGGCTGGCTTGCTAAAAAAGCAGAACAAGCAGGAGTTATGATTATCCCTGAAACAGTTGTCGAAGATCTGCTTTATAAGGGAGATCTTGTTGTCGGAGTACGCACAGGACGTGCTGAAGGCGATCTGGGGGCTAAAGTTGTAATCTTGGCTGAAGGTGCTAACAATTTCGTGGCGCACAAAGCGGGGTTAGCTCAGGATCTGCAACCAGATACGGTCGCTGTTGCTGTCAAGGAAATAATTGCGCTTCCTCAGGAAAAGATAGAAGACCGTTTCTGTCTCGAACCTGGACAAGGAGCTACGATTGAATTATTTGGAGACTCCACAGACAGCATGTTGGGCACCGCTTTTATTTACACCAATCAAGATTCGCTTTCCATTGGAGTTGGCGTTATTCTTAAACAAATGATTGATAAAAAATGGACTCCTAATGACCTTTTAGAAAACCTGAAAGCGAAACCGTATGTTAAACGATTGTTGCAAGGGGGAGAAACCAAAGAATACCTTGCGCATTTACTTCCTGAAGGTGGCTATAAGGCCATGCCGAAACTGTACCGTCAAGGCGTTCTCGTTGCCGGAGACACGGCTATGCTCGTCAATGGATTAAACCGCGAAGGTTCGAATTTAGCAATGACTTCAGGTCTCATTGCCGGACAGGTAGCAGCTGAAGCTATTAAATCTGGTGATATCAGTGCCCATGGAATGAGTGTATATGAAACTCGACTTCGCGACTCGTTTGTGGTCAAGGACCTCTACAAATATCGCAATATCAATCACTTCTTTGAAAAGAATCCACACTTCTTTAAAGTTTATCCGGAAATAGTCTCAAATGCTGCTCGGACGTTCTTTAGTGCAAACGAAACACCAAAGAGTGAGGGGTTCAAGCAAATTGGCAAAATGATGTTTGAGCGGCGTTCTAAAGGCGCTATGTTCTCAGATATCTTTGGAGCATGGAGGGCACTGAAATGAAATTAGATGATAAATTGTATTTAGTGCGCTTTAATACTGACATCCAGAATCATATTAAAATAAAAGATTCTGAAGTTTGTCTTAAATGTCAAGATAAGCCTTGTACGCGTATCTGTCCAGCTCATGTGTATGACTGGGATGAAGAAGAGAACCGGATTTCTGTGGGATATGAAGGGTGCTTAGAGTGTGGTACCTGCCGTATCGGTTGTCCTTCTGGCAATATTGCATGGCAGTATCCGCGTGGTGGCTTCGGAGTATCCTGGAAAAACGGATGATGTTATTTAAATCATAAAAAAGAAGGCAGTGATTATCATTGCCTTCTTTTTTATGATTTGTTTTGACAGGATACGTCTAGCCCTTTAGAATGTTAACTATACGTTCAACTTAGCATTCTTTGATATTTAAAATACCATCTGAAGTATACTTTAGTTAAGACCGGATGAGAGGAGGCGTCACTTATCTATCGGCAGATTTTATCAAATCTTAGCTATGATGGCTGGAGAATTGAAACCTTAAGCTCAGGTTGGCACACCGCAATTAAAGATAACCAGGGGCTTCTTTTTTGGGTTTACCAACCCCGTCAACCTATGTTACCCCCACCTACCAATCCCGAAATTAAAAAGTGGGAAGCCTTTATTTTCTGCCCGGAAGGATTAAGATCCCAGGATCTCAATCAACCCGTTCTCCAAAACATTCAATCCTGGTTCATAGATCTCCAAACAGGGCTAGTCTTTCCTTATCCGCCGAATCCGAAGGAAAAAACCATGGATTGGCTGCTAACTTACGTGAATCTCAACAATCAATCTCTTCCTAGAAATAGTGAGAGCTCTTGGGAAAATGAAAACTTAGATACTCCACAATCGAAAAAATTTACGCCTTATGTTACGTCTATTTTGATTGCCCTTAATATTATTGTTTTCATCCTGATGATCCTAGCAGGTGATTCACCCGTCCAGCGTATACAAGTCTTATTTGGGGAGAACCAACGTATTCTCGTTTTATTTGGAGCAAAGGTTAATGATCTAATTCTCCAAGGACAGCTCTGGCGTCTTTTTACAAGTATGTTTATTCATATTGGTTTTTTTCATCTCGCATTCAACCTCTATGCGCTATGGGTATTAGGTACCTTTTGTGAGGAACGCTTCGGGCATCGACGCTTTCTCCTCCTTTATTTAATTAGCGGATTAGGCGGTTCGCTGTTCAGCTTCCTTTTTACAGATGCACTTTCAGCTGGAGCTTCAGGTGCCATTTTTGGTCTTCTCGGTGCCCTGATTCCGTATGCCTGGAAACAACCCCGCTTATGGAAGTCTGGGTTAGGGAAAAATCTTATTGTTATTATTGTCATTAACCTTGGACTAGGGATACTTCAACCGCAGATTGACATCTATGCTCATTTAGGTGGACTCCTCTTCGGTTTAATCATTGGATTTTTATTTCCATAAAATACATCTTTAGAAACTGCATGCTTTTACCATTCAGGGAAAAAATAGAATCGAAGCTCACGTTTTCTTAGCGAGGTGTTATCGAGGTAGTATTCTTGGTATCATCGATAGTTAAGAAAACTGAGCTTCTTATTTTTCTTCTTTCTTCCTTCCTTCAGAACATGCTATAATTGAGTTGGATAGTGGCTTCTAGTTGCTAGATTAAATGGTATTTGAGAGAGAGTGGGACAAACTGTGAAGACCCCCAAAAAACGCTCACGATTTAAGGGATACTTTAGACGCGAAAAAGTTGTTTACTTATTTTTAGTTGTACTAATCCTAGTCGTTGTCGGAAAACTGTTCAGTCTGCAAGTTGTTCAGGCATCAAACCTTAAGGCTGTCGGAATTGAACGACGTACACAAGATCAAAGCCTCCAGCCGGAACGAGGACAAATCTTGGATGCTCAAGGGCATGTGCTTGCCCAAAGTGTACCTGTCAAAGAAGTCTATGCGGACCCAAGGACTCTAAATACTTTAATCTCCGATGGTAAGAATTATAATAAAGAAGACATTTCCATTAAACTCGGAGATATTCTTGGCTTAAAAAGCGCAGATATCCTCAACAAGCTGAATCAAGATCTCGCTAGTGTCAGCCTTGCCCATCAGGTTGAATTAACTAAAGTCGATCAAATTCAGGCCTTAAAGATTCCTGGAGTCGGCTTTAACGATGAACAGAAACGTGCTTATCCCATGGATACCCTTGCATCTGCTGTCTTGGGAATTGTCAATCTCTCCGGGCATGGAGCCGAAGGGCTTGAATATTACTATGATAAAGAACTATACGGAACTCCCGGCTACGCCTCGCAGCAACAAGATTCCGGATTATCGTCCGTGTTGGAAACCCTCCATAATACTCAAACACCTCAAAAAGGAGCCGACTTAACGTTGACCCTAGACTCGACAATTCAGTATTTAGTTGAACAACAACTTGACGATTTAGCCAAAACTACACACGCGAATCGAATCTCGATCCTCGCTATGGATCCCATGACTGGCAAAGTCTTAGCAATGGGTTCTCGCCCTAACTTTAATCCGAATGACTATAACAAAACAGACCCAGAAAACCGCAAGAATCTAAATATTAGTATGTCTTATGAACCCGGATCCACCTTCAAAATTATTACTGGTTCCGCTGCCTTGGAAGAAGGAGCGATAACCCCCGATTCAAAATTTGAGGATCCAGGGTATTACAAAGTGGGTACACGTGTCATCACCAACTGGGACTCAGATCAAACGGTCCATGGTTGGTTGGATTTTACACAAGGCATGGAACTCTCGGATAACGTAGTTCTTTCACAAGTCGGAACGAAATTAGGTATCCCCCCTTTTTATACATATCTTAAGGCTTTTGGATTCGGGAGCAAAACAGGAATTGATATTGCTGGGGAAGAAAGCGGCTTACTCGTGCCCCAGAATCAAGCAAGAACGATCGATCTTGCCACCATGTCCTTCGGACAAGCGAACCTAGTTACTCCTATTCAACTATTATCTGCCATTTCTGCAGTTGCCAATGGGGGAACCCTCAATAAACCTTACGTTGTCGATAAAATAGTATACCCGGATGGCACGGTTCAGCAAAATAAACCTGTACCCATTAGGAAAGTCATTTCGAAAACAACCGCAGACCAAATGACTGGGATTCTGGAAAAAGTAGTGAATCAAGGGACCGGGCATCTAGCCCAGATTCCCGGCATTCGCGTTGCGGGGAAAACCGGAACCGCCCAGAAAGTGGATTCCAAAACGGGTCAATATTCAACAACAGATTTCATTGCCTCATTTACTGCCTTTGCACCAGCTGACGACCCCAAAATTGCCGTACTTATAACCATCGATACACCACGCGGGGATAGCCATCAAGGAGGTACTCTCGGCGGTCCAATAGCTAGAGCTATCATTGAAGGTGCTTTACAGCATTATGGCATTCCTGTCGCTAAAGAGACTCAAAGTGCTGTCTCTACTTTACCGGCAGGGTCGTTTACCCGCCCTGCCCCCCAACCAGTTACTCCTGTTCGTCAACCACTGGAAGGGGAGACAATCGTTCCTGACTTAACTGGCTTAACTCTCCGTCAAGCCGGAGATACCCTCGCCAAGTCTGAACTTCATTTTAACTTCTCGGGAACTGGTCTGGCCCAATCACAAACTCCTGCTCCTGGCCAAGTTGTTAACAAAGGCTCAACTGTGGAGATTAAGTTTTCTCCACTTAACGATTTAACAAATCCCATGCAAGGCGAGAGTTCACCTTAAAAATACAACTTCAACGCTTGAATAGGGTATGCTAGGATAATAATTGAAGCATCAGCGGAATCATTGAAACAAGCTCAAAGAAAATGGAGGAATCAGAATGCGTCTGGATCAAGCAATTGAAAAACTAAAAGAAGAATTGATAGCTGCTGTTCAAGGCTGTATCCAACTGGATAGTGTAAAAGATTTAGGAAAGGCCGGTCCAGGTGCACCCTTCGGACCTGGAATTCAACACTGCCTGGAGTGGACTCTTTCGCTTGGAGAAAAACTAGGATTTACGGCTCAAAACTTTGCGGGTTATGCCGGCCAAATTGAAATGGGAGAAGGGGAGCTTCTAGGAATTCTCGGACATTTAGATGTTGTTCCTGAGGGAGATGGGTGGTCTGTACCCCCCTTTAGCGGTCAAATTGTCGATGGGAAAATTTACGGTCGAGGGGCTACCGATGACAAGGGTCCAACTTTAGCTGCCTTATTCGCCATGAAAGCAATTCAAGATGCCGGACTTCCTTTGAATAAACGGGTGCGCCTAATCTTAGGAACAGATGAAGAATCGGGTTGGGCGGATATGGACTATTACAAACGACAGGTTGATCTACCCAAAATCGGTTTTGCACCAGATGCGGAGTTTCCACTTATCCACGCTGAAAAAGGGATCTTACACCTTGAACTGTCAAAGGAGCATGCACCATTTCCACACTTGCTTCTCCTCCAAGGCGGAGAACGAGCCAACGTTGTCCCTGATCTTTGCCATGTCACTTTAAAAGATTTGAACCTTCAAGAAGTCACCGCTGAATTAAACGCTTTCGATTTTCCCGACGGAGTAACCGCTCGACTTGAACCGCAGTCTACCGCATCGAATATTGAGCTCGTCTTCCAGGGCGTAGGTGCACATGGTAGTATGCCGCAAAATGGAAAAAACGCGGTACTTTATGCCTTACGCTTTCTCCAAACCTTATCCTTGAATTCTGAAGAACGTCAACTTATCACCTGGCTGAACCAACATCCAGGGACAGGCTTTTACGGCGAAGGCTTTGGCATCACGTTAAGTGATGAACATTCTGGCAAACTTTCCCTAAACTTAGGGATTATGAATCTTACCTCTCAAAAATCAACCTTCGTCATTGATATTCGTTATCCTGTCACCTTTAAAGATGTGGATGTACTCCAGCCGATTCAACAAATTGCTTCAGCTCAAAATTTTACCGTGAAAATCAACGAGCACCAAGCTGCTCACTATGTTCCTAAAGATAGTCCTTTAGTCACATCTCTCTTAAGCGCCTATACTGAAATCACCGGCCGAGAGGGGTACGCTTTTGCTATCGGTGGAGGGACCTATGCTAAGGTACTGCCTCAAGGGGTTGCCTTTGGTCCCACACTACCAGGTGAACCCGAAATAATTCACTGCCCAGATGAATATATTTCCATTGATAATTTAGTATTGACCACGAAAATCTATACCCAAGCCATTTTAAATCTTGCCTTAGACCCGAAATATAAAGACTAACTTCGCGCAAAGTGCCAATTCTGATGACAATTTGAGTGCTGAACCAAGATTTATAGCCCTTTTACAAAGTAGAAGGGCTATATTCTATTAATAACTCTAGCTTCATAAATTAATGAGATGCAGGAATTAGGACAACGAGAAAGAACGTTTTAAATAGATCTGGTTTCAAGATCGAGGGACAGGAAGGTGATATACCATGGAAAATGAACGTGTTAAGCACGCGAAAGAGTTTCTTAAGCTACTATCTGGACATCATGGCGTCTCTGGGTATGAGAGTTTGATCGCTCCCTTAGTTATTCAAGAATTTCAATCCAGCGCTGAAGAGGTTAAGACCGATCGATTTGGGAATATTTATGCGCTAAAAAAAGGAGAAACAGGACGTTATAAAATAATGCTCGCAGCTCATATGGACGAAATCGGATTAATGGTTAAAAAAATCGACCCTCGGGGGTTTCTTTGCTTTACCACAATTGGTGGCGTCGATCAACGAACACTTCTTTCACAGGAGGTCATCATCCATGGCCGTCAGCCTATTACCGGAGTCATAGGTTCGATGCCTCCTCATTTGGTTCAGGGCGATGGAGAAGATGGAAATGAAGCAGTAAAAATTGAGGACATGGGCATTGATGTCGGTCTGACACACGAAGAAATTCAAAAGGTCATCCAAGTTGGAGACATCATTACTTTCAAGCGGAGCCCCTTGGAATTATTGGGAGGGCTAATCGCCGGAAAATCCCTAGATGACAGAGCAGGTGTAGTCGTAATGCAGATCTGTCTTCAGGAACTTCACCGCCTTTACCATGCCCATGATGTTATTGCCGTCACTACCACCCAAGAGGAGATTGGTCTTCGAGGGGCTTTAACCAGTGCTTATACTTTGAATCCAGACCTTGCCATTGCTATTGACGTTACCCATGCAGCAACCCCAGACACAATGGGGCAGGTTAGTATTGAACTCGGAAAAGGGCCGGCCATAGCTCTTGGCCCAAATATCCACCCTCGCGTTTACGAAAGTCTTTCGGAGGCCGCTCAGAATGCTCGTATCCCATTTCAAATTGAACCCATTGCAGGAATGACGGGTACAGACGCTTGGGCGATCCAGGTCGCTCAAGCAGGTGTTCCTACAGGTCTGCTCTCGATTCCACTGAGGTATATGCACACCTCAGTGGAAACCATTGATATGCAAGATGTCATTAATTCTGGTCTCTTGCTCGCTCACTTCATCGCCAGCCTGCCAGAGGACTTGGAGGGAAGCTTATGTTATTAAAAAAGCTGAGTGAATTAAAAGGTACTTCTGGAGCTGAAAAAGCAGTTCGCGATACACTGCGTGAAGAAATCGCACCTTGGGTTGATTCTATTTCTGTTGATAAAATAGGAAATCTCATCGCCACTAAGAAAGGTTCGGAGCCTGCCCCAGAAATTCTTCTTACGGCCCATATGGATGAAGTGGCGCTGATGATTACCGAAATTACCCCAGATGGATTTCTGAAATTTCGTTCGGTTGGCCTAATCGATCCTCGGATTCTTGTTTCCAAACCTGTTCAAATTTCAGGTATCAACGGGGTTATTGGGGCTAAAGCAATTCATTTACAAAAGCCGAAAGAGCGTCAACATGCACTGAAACTTGAACAGCTTTACATCGATATTGGGGCAAAATCCCAAGAAGAAGCCAATAAGCATGTAAAGTTAGGAGATTATGCTTATTTTATGACTAAGTTTGAATCCCTAGGTAGTGGGTTTTTCAAAGGTAAGGCTTTTGATGATCGCGTAGGCTGTTATATTATTACTGAAATTCTAAAGAAGAACTTTAATCTTGCCCTAGTTGCCGCGTTTACCGTTCAAGAAGAAGTTGGCCTTCGGGGTGCGAAGGTTGCCGCTTATCATCTAAAACCTGACTTTGCTCTTGTCTTAGAAGGAACAATTTCAGCAGATATGGCCCATCTCGAGGAAGAGGACTGGGTTACAGAACTCGGTAAGGGTCCGGCCATCTCCATCCAGGACCGCACCACGCTTTACAATCCCCAGCTTATTCGACAAGTTGTGAACTTAGCCAAGGAGAAGGGGATTCCGTTTCAGTTTCGGCGGGATAGTAGAGGCGATAATGACGCGGGGAAGATCCATTCTAGCCGGGAAGGAATTCCGACCTTGTCGATTAGTGTTCCCTGTCGTTATATTCATTCAAGTGTTTCCTTGGTCAAACAAGAAGATATCGACCATACAATTCAACTTGTTGAAGAAATTCTTCAAGCCATTCCTGATCATTTTAAATTTTAGCAGGATGAAGGAGGACTTTAAAAATGTCCAACGCACAAAATTTGCCGGATTACACCTTATTAGAACGTCTAAGTCAAGCCTATGGTCCTTCTGGGGCTGAGAAGGGGATTTCCGAGAAGATTGCAGCAGTCATTCAGCCTTATTGTGATTCGCTCACTCAGGATAAACTCGGTAACCTCATTGCCATTCGCAAGGGAAGCGGAAAAAAAATCATGATTGCCACCCACATGGATGAAATCGGGGTCATGATTACTCATATCGATGAAAACGGGTTCTTGCGATTTACAACCGTGGGTGGAGTTCATGTTGCTGAACTTCCGCATCGCCGTGTCCAATTTCAAAACGGACGTACCGGCATCATCAGCATGGAGAAACTTGATAAGCCTTCCGATTTAAAGCTCTCCAGACTCTATCTCGATATTGGTGCGGCTAATCAAGAAGAAGCTGAGCAAATCGTCCAGATCGGTGACAGTGCAGTTTTTACCGGAGAATTGGTCCACTCTGGCTCACGTATTCTCTCGAAAGCCTTAGATAATCGGGTCGGTTGTTTTGTTGCAATTGAAGCCCTGAAACGGGTTCAGACAGAACATGAACTCTCCTTCGCTTTTACTGTTCAAGAGGAAGTAGGGCTTAGAGGAGCTCAAACTGCAGCCTTTGCCCTTGATCCCGATGTCGCCATTGCCGTTGATGTAACCCTAACCGGCGATACGCCTAAAGCCCATCCCATGGAGGTTAAACTTGGAAATGGTGTGGCCATCAAAGTATTTGATCATTCCATGATTACTCCCCCACAGATCAAACAGTGGATGACTACTACGGCTGAAAAGTATAAAATTCCTTATCAATTTGAAGTTCTCGAATTTGGGGGCACAGACTCAGGAGCTATCCATCTGACCAAAGGTGGAATTCCAGCTGGAGTACTTTCCATTCCAACGCGTTATGTCCATAGCCCTTCAGAAATGATTGATAGTAAAGATGTTGAAGCAGCCGTTAATCTTCTCGTCGCTTTGCTTGAAGGACCTATTAACTTGTAATCTTTGATGCTTCTGCTGGCCCAAAATAAATTGTCGAAAATGCTTGAATTTTGATAAAGAAACTTGTATACTAATAACGTTGTCTCAACGAGCGCCACTAGCTCAGCTGGTAGAGCATCCGACTCTTAATCGGCAGGTCCACGGTTCGAACCCGTGGTGGCGCACCATTAATTTTTGAAACATGCTAAATCAGGCATATCAGTTAATCTGAGATGCCTGATTTTATATTTTCAGGGTTACGATTTTTGAAGGAAAATTTTCTAGTCGGAAGGAGGGCATTTTCTATCTGCTTGCTAATAATTCCATATTAACATTGCTTAACACTAAAAAATGAAACCCTTGACTTGCAAGGGTTTCAGGAGATAGCTGAAGAGCGTTGTCTACTTATTTTCTGGTGACTGTTCGGTTTCGTTAGGAACTTTACTAATTTCTTCAACAGCTTCTACTTGTTCAGTAGCATCAGTACCCAAAGCGCTAACTTCAGGCTTAGCTAACACCGTTAAGCATTTTGAGACCTTTTGATTTATTATGCCCGTTGCAAATAAAATAAAAGCAATACCACCATAAACCGCGATTGGCTCAAATATTCCTGGGAGCAGTTGATTTGGTATTAATTGCTTAACAACTTCAGCTGAAGGATAGCCTTGAGCTACATATTGAGCAACACTATTTTTGAATAATAAAACATTATTTACCAAAAACGCAATTGCGATAAGAGTTACTAATATAGCTACAATATATAATACAATTGAACTGATAGGATGTTTGGAACTTTCTTTTCTTTTAAGTTTCATATGATTTTATTTCCTTTCTCAAAAAACAGGTTAAATTTTAAATTATGATTTCATTGCCAAAGAAGTATAAATTGCCATGAACGTTGCTCCACTAGTTATACCCAAATCTCCTTTTCTTAATTTATTAATACTATGTTTACTCCTTTCCAGATGCATGATAACGTTTTCTACTATGCTATTATATAGCTAGAAACTGAAAGATACCTGAGGATTATCTGAAAGTTTGTTGAGGGCTAGCAGATATATCAAGGTTTTGAAGTGCTTATTATTTATTTATAAGTTTTCAGGGAAGGTGTGACCTAAAACACATACTCTTTCAATTATTCTTGTTAAAATTTTGATAGAGTAAAAGATACGGAGGTATACATGGATACACATCAGGCTTATTCTTTTGAGCAATGTCGTGAACATTGCCCAAAAGCTGCCATGGATTGGGCAGATTTAGCTCAAGATCTTGAATTAGCTCTCCAGAATCTTAACCTGGATGCAATACTTAAAAAACGTTTTAAGCCCTTTCTTTTTCACCATATCCTTAAGATTGGGCTAGCGGGATGTCCCAATGCATGTTCTCGACCCCAAATTAAAGATATCAGCCTAACTGGTTTCGTAACTCCTCAACTTTCCGATAATTCTTGCTCTGGATGTCAAACGTGCGTATCCGTTTGTCTGGAAAAAGCGATTACCTGGGAAAATGACGTAATCGTTATCGACACTGATCTTTGCGTATCGTGTGGAGAATGCATTCGTAACTGTCTAACTGAAAAGATCGTTCCGCAAGAATCAGGTTGGATTCTCAGTTTGGGTGGGCGCTTAGGAAGGCATCCCCAATTGGCGAAATTTGTGAGTCGAGTCACAACTGACAAGGAAGCAAAGGATTGGCTAGTGCAAATTCTGAACGATTATTGTACTGAAGGGTTAACCGAAGAGCGATTTAGCCACTTTCTTGGTCGAAGAAAATGGGTTCATGAACCCAACCGTTCATGAACCCATTTTCTTAGTTCCTCTAGGTTTAAGATCTTAATTTTCTTATGCTCCACTTCGATAATCCCGAGTTCCTTCAATTCACTAAGGATTCTACTCACAGATTCGCGAGCTAAACTACACATTCCTGCAAGTTCAGTCGTTGAAAGAGGAATAGCAATTAAAATTCCATCTTCAACAACCTGACCATGAACATGGGCTAAGGAAAAAAGTTTAGCGCCAAGACGTGAACGCGCATCGCCAAGTGCCACATTCTTGATTTGACGATAAGCACGCCTTAAATCCAAAGCCATACTCTGATAAAACGCCATCAGAGCCTGAGGATTTTCTTTAAGATAATGGAGCAGGATTTTCTTATTCAGGACCAAGACCTCCGAATTTTCAACAGCTAAAGCGGCATAGGGATATGTTTTCCCATCGAGAATGACTTCTGGAAAGAAAGTAGGAGTTTGAACAACCCGGAAGATTTTTTCCGTAAATTCACTCGTTAAAAGGAACTCAATTCTCCCTTTAAGAAGAAAGAAAGCTGAACTGGCTTCTTCCCCCGAAAAAAATAAGTACTGTTTTGAAGTATAACGACGAATACGTCCTTGGGATTGGCAGAGTTCCCAAAAGCTTGGAGGAAGCTGATCCCATGTAGAATTAGTAATGAGCTGATCGAACTGATTTCCGTTATTCGACATATTCTAATATTATCTCCTTTTATCTTTATACTTGCTTTAAAGTAAAGTTCGTCTAAGATTATCTAAAACCTCTTTAAACATTAATGTTTTTTCCCGTTATTAAAGGGTATCATTCTGAGGATGAATGTTATGTGTAATTTCGATCTTCGGAAGCCCTGGTACAAGCACTCTATAAGAGTTATGACTGGAATGCGTAATGAGATGATATTATGTTACCTGCCCGGGGTATAGGGGTAAACCCAAGAAAATGATCCCTATGCCGACCATTAAAGTGATTAGTGAATATAATCAACAAAAAATGGCCATTTTTGTCGTTCGCGAAAAACCCCAAGAAACGCTATATTCTTTCTGGAGCAGGCCCCTCCACGGACCATACCCTTACCACTCGGTTTAGTGCAGTTGAGCCTAACCCAAATACAAAAGGGACTGCGGACATTCTTTTTGGGTTCGCCCAAGGCTTCGGAATGACTGATCGTTTAGTTCAAACGATTAGCGAACTCAATGGTATGAATCTTAAGGCTCTCCAAGAAGAGATTGGCAAAGCAGTTAAAGGTCAGCAAACTTATACTCAAGCCCTGCGGAATGTCTCCTTTGAGGAACATGCCAAGAACTTGGGAATGACAGCGGATAAGCTCGAACAAACCCTTCGCGAAAAAGGAGTGCTTGTCATCGAGTCCGCCAGTAAAATGAGGGAGCATGCAACAATAGCTAAAGATTTACCGGTACCTACTCCTTCTGGACGGATTGAAATCTATTCCTTGATGCTTGCTGGCTTCACTATGCAACAAGGCTATCACCCGAACTGGGATCCGGGGCTCGTTTACATTCCTCCGCAAGTTAACCAAGCGAAAAAGCCGGATGAATTCAATTTCGTTTATGGAAAAACGCCAACGATATCATATGCATCCACGAATGCAAATAACCCCATCCTCATGGCTCTATCCAAGGTTAAAGAAGACGAGTTTATGGGCTTATGGATAAACCCCCAAAAAGCAACCCTGTTGAATATTAAAACAGGCGATACCGTCACGGTTGAAAACTTGGTGAGTGGACAAAAAGCTCAAATCAAAGCCTTTGTTACCGAGATGGTCCGTCCCGATACCGTGTTTATGTCTTCATCCTTCGGAACTGAAAACCCACTATTGAAAACCGCTGCTGGAGTCGGAACAGCTATCAATAAGCTGATTCCCTATCAAGTTGAGCCCATTGTGAGTGCATTTCGGAGCCAAGAGTTCACTGTTCGCGTAACAAAGTAAGGAGGAAAAAACATGACACGCTATGGCATGGTCATCGATCTGCGTTCCTGTGTGGGCTGTCAGGCCTGTAGTGCAGCATGCGCCTTAGAAAATCAAACCCCGTATTGGTCCAATAAATGGCGGACTACTGTCAAAGATATTCAAGTCGGCCAGTACCCTAATACTGGTCGGCACTTTGTCCCAACCATATGTATGCATTGTAAAGAACCGGCCTGCATGACGGTCTGCCCAACCAAAGCAACCTTTAAAACTGATGATGGCTTCATCTTGGTCAATTATGATACCTGTCTTGGGTGTAAAGCATGTATAGCAGCTTGCCCGTATGGTGCGCGCTATGTTTATAGCAAAGAGGACGTGCAGCAAGATAAAGAAATCTATGGTGATAATGCTCAACATACAAAAGTGCATATTGACAAGTGTACTTTTTGCCAAGACCGGATAGCCCGTGGGATGGAACCCGCCTGTGTCAGCACCTGTCCCACCACTTCCCGAATGGTTGGCGATTTGGACGATCCAACGAGCGCAGTAGCCAAAGCAGTCTCTTCTGGTTTGGCCAAACCACTCCGTCCTGATCTCGGTACTGAACCGCGTGTTTATTATATTTATTAAGGGGGGAATAATCCATGGCAAATCCGATGCATCCTGAACGCCAAGAAGGCTATGAATGGCCGGTAGGCGTCTATCTGTTTTTCGGCGGCTTGGGCGGCGCATTAATCACTTTATCCTATATATTTCATTTCTTTGCAGCAACTGTTCCGATGATCCGATTGGCAACTCTGAGTGGGCTCGTATTATTCGCCATTGCCGGTGTTTTCCTGATCTTTTTTGATTTAGAACGCCCGCTCAATGCGATTTACTCCTTGAATAACGTAACCAAGTCCGGAATCTCTTGGGACGTTGTGTTAATTATTCTCAACTTCGTATTTGGAATTCTCTTCGTGATTCCCGAATTCTCCAACTATAGTATATTCAGTGGTTTAGCTAGTTTGCTGGCACCTTATCAAGTCTTTTTTGGCTTAATAGCTGCTATTTCCGGATTCTTGTTCCCCATCATCTCCGCTGGCTTACTTGCTGCTCCGGCTGCAATTCCGCTTTGGCATACACCGGCCCTTCCACTTCTTTATCTCATAACTTCTTTCTCTTTAGCCATCGCTTATCTGGGAGCGCTTTTTAGCCCAGTAGGTACACTTTACACGACTTTTCTCGGCGGAATATTTGCCTTAACTGCTTTAACCTTTGCTATTTCCTTAGCCTATCTCGAACATACCCATAATGGCCCCATCGAAGCTAAAGAGGGTATGCACCGTATGTTAAAGACTCCCCGTTTCATTTTACTCTATCCTGTGGTAGGTGTTTTATTTCCTTTGGTTCTAAGTGCTTACTTATTTTTTACAGGTGCTACTTTGACTTGGGCTATGCTAGCTCTAACTATCGCTTTATTCCTTGGAGGTTTTGCTGCTCGGAACTGCGTGGTTAATAACGGAATTGAAACCTATCCCTGGCCTTATTGAGAAAACCATAAACCATAGACGAGCAAACAAGAGGGGAAGAACCCCTCTTGTTTTTATCACTATAATTAATACCTAAATTCATGTTATAATATTAAAGCCGAGCCTAGAGACCTAAAGTTTTTCCATGGTGCTAGGCCGTTTCAGAATTTCTGAAACCGGGGTTTATTTAGAAATGAATAAGCCTTCCATAACGAAAAGGAGGTTTTTTAGCGTGGAAAAGATTCGCGTCGAGGATGCTGTTGGAACCGTGCTCATGCATGATATGACTCAAATTATTCCTGGGAAAAGCAAAGGTCCCCGCTTTCGCAAAGGTCATATTGTTCAGGAAGAAGATATCCCAATCCTTTTAAGCATGGGAAAAGAGCATATTTATGTATGGGATCACACTCTAGGACTTATTCATGAAGATGAGGCTGCTGAACGATTGGCTAAAGCAGTAACCGGTTCCGGGCTCTCCTTATCGGAAACCAAAGAGGGAAAAATCAATATGGTTGCCGAGAAAGATGGGTTACTCTACGTTTCCGAAGAAACGATTTTGGCTCTGAACTCTCTTGAATATGTCGTTTTGGCTACGCTCCATAATTTCCGTCCTGTCAAAAAAGGAGAGAAAATCGCTGGTACTCGAGTCGTTCCCCTCATGGTCGATGAAAAAATCATTCTGGAAGCGGAACGCATTGCGCGTGAGTATTCAGAACCTATTTTACAGATTCGTCCCCTGAAATCTCATAAAATTGGAATTGTAACTACTGGGAGCGAGGTCTACCACGGTCGAATTCAGGACAAATTCGGTCCCGTACTCCGTTCAAAAGCGGAGAAGTGGGGTTCAGTTATCATCGGACAAAGCTTTGCCGATGATGATATATCCATGATTCAGGGCCAGATTCACGAACATCTTCGCCAAGGGGCAGAAATGATTTTCGTTACGGGCGGTATGTCTGTTGATCCAGACGATGTTACCCCGACAGCCATCCGTGGCCTGGGTGCTGAAATCGTAACCTATGGTGCCCCAGTTTTACCTGGAGCTATGTTTCTGTTAGCTTATTTTGACGGGATCCCAGTTATGGGGTTGCCTGGCTGTGTGATGTATTCCCGGACTACAGTCTTTGATTTAGTCGCAACCCGAATCTTAACGGGCGAACGGTTAACTCGTAAGGATATTGCTCAATATGGGCATGGGGGATTATGTTTAGAATGTCCAGAATGTACCTATCCTCATTGCGCCTTTGGAAAATAATTAGGCTTGATGAACAGCTGATGAATCCTAAATTAACAAGGTTTCTAGGGCCTTATGTCGAATTCTAATGCAAGGAAATATCGCAATTCAGGTTAGGAGGATCACCATGTACCGTCTACCGAATGGTCAAATGAGAATAGAAGATTTCGTCTTACCTTTTGAGGGAAAACTCAATCCGGACAATCGCTGGGTTAAGTTGTCACAGCTTATTCCTTGGGAAGAGATCGAAAAGACCTATGCTCAACTTTTTCCGTCCGATACAGGAACCGAAGCGAAACCCCTTCGGATGGCGCTGGGATCGCTTCTTATCAAAGAAAAATGTGGCTTTTCCGATCGAGAAACGGTTGAACAAATCAAGGAGAACCCGTATTTGCAGTTTTTTATCGGTTTAGAACGCTATTAAGATCGTAAAGATCCTTTTGACCCGTCTCTGATGGTTCATTTTCGCAAGCGCTTAACCTGATCGCCATCAACGAAATGATTTATCAGCCGGATACACAAGCTGAAACTGAAACTGAAACTGAACCTGAAAACGGAAACAAGAATTTTCAAGAACCTGGAAAGCCTGAAACGAGCAATTCTCCAAGATCCTCAAGATCCTGGAGAATTGCTCGTTTCAGGCGGCAGTCAAGATGAAAGCCCGGAAACCACGAGAAAGCCAACTCACAAAGGAAAACTGCTTCTCGATGCAACGTGTGCGCCAGCAGATGTTCGTTATCCAACGGATCTCTCTTTGCTGAATGAAGCGAGAGAAAAAACAGAAACGATGATCGATACCTTGTACCATGTTAATCTCGGGCTCAAGAAGAAACCTCGCACTTATCGCAAAAAGGCTCGCAAGCAGTATTTGGTCGAAAAACCCATACGAAAGTCATTCGCAAAGCCATCGGTAAACAACTTGGATATGTGGGAAGAAACTCAAAAACCATGGATCAACTGCTGAGTCTAGAAGGCCATGGGGTCTTAAGTCGTCGCCAATCCCAAAACTTGGAGACCATCCGCGTCCTTTATCAACAGCAGAAAACCATGTACACCTTAAAAACACACCAGGTGGATGACCGGATTGTAAGCATCAGTCAGCCTCATATTCGCCCGATCGTGAGAGGTAAAGCTAAGGCAGCAACAGAATTTGGAGCCAAAGTAGCGATCAGCATGGTTAACGGATACATCTATGTGGATGAGCTGAGTTGGGATCCCTTTAACGAAAGTGTTAACTTGCAGCAAGCCGTCGAAGACTACAAAAAGCGCTTTGGCTATTATCCTGAAGCCGTTTTAGCAGACCAAATCTATCGGAACCCAGATAAACCCAGATAACCGAGCTTTTTGCAAGAAAGAGGGTATTTGCTTGAGTGGTCCGTGTTTGGGACGACCGAAAGCGGGCGAAACAAGGATCAAAGAACGTATTGAATATCAAGACATGGGAGAACACAACGCAGTTGAAGGCGGATTCGGAGTAGGCAAGCGAAAGTACGGTTTAGCCCGAATCATGGCTCATTTAAAAGAGACGGCGGAGAGTGTAATTGTGCTGCAATTTATTGTGATGAACTTGGAGCATCGTCTCAGGGTTCTTTTTTACCCTTTTTACATTTTCGTATTAAGATGGGTTCAGAACGTTATTAGACAGGCTGATTATTAAATGTTTTAAAACTTGGAAGCTGTTCAGCAAACCCTAATTAATCCTAAAATTAGAGTCCTCAGATAAGGCTGTAGCTGTTATAGTCACTGGAATCAACATATCACTTATTAACTTGTAAGGACAAAACGTTATTTTCATCAACTGAATTAACCGTAACATTTATTTGCTCTTTGTAACCTTTCTCAATATAATCTACAAGGTATTCTTCGTGATCATTTCCTAGTTTATCTAAATAAAATATCTTTATTGACCCTTCAGTAAAGTTATTTGGTAATAACAATTTGGTTTTATACATTTTCTTTGGTAGTATTTCCGGAACTTCTGTATTATTATTAGAACTTGAATATATGATTTTTAATCCTGATATAGTTTCATCGGTTTTATTATTAATAGAAAGAGTGATACCTCTTGATGAATAGGAAATAAGCGCAAAAACGCAAATAATAATAGCTACTGGGATTATTGCTATAAGTATATAAGAAAATTTATTTTTTAACATATTTGTACCCTCCTAAAATTAAGAATGTTAAATCAACTATTATGGTTATATAGAATCGTAAACGGGCAACTTACTGTAACAGATTCTACTGGAAGACTATAGAATAAATCAGGAGAATAAATCAAGAGATATAAGGATCAGGATAAAACCTGGTCTTTATATTTTATTACGTTCTAATAAATTAGTATAATAGTTGATTTAACCAACGAAAGTACGACACTGATAGACTGCATAGAGAGGTTCAAAGCGCAGACAGGCGTTATCCCCAGAGAATCTTAGCCGACAAGATCTATTGCATCCGAAAGAATTTGGATTACTGCGAAATAAAACCTAAGCGGTCCGAAGCTTGGTCGTCCACCCAAAGATAAGGAAATCTATCGCGAGCAGTGCTGTCAGGAAAGAATGGAGGCGGGTGAACGAAACGATGTGGAAGGTGAATTGGGAAACGGGAAGCGGCGATACACCTTGGATCGTATCATGATGAGATTACAGGAGACATGTGAAACACAGATTCACATGGTATTTCTGTCTATGAATTTATGGAAAAGGCTAAGAGTCTTTTTAAACCCATTTTTCTCGTGGCTGCTTAGGGCCTTTCAGGATGCCACGGAAACAAAGTATTTTCCAAAAGTGAGGGTTGTTCAGCAAACCCTAATTAAATAACTTTAAATCACTAAAAAACCTTTCGACTTACAAGTTGAAGGTCTTTAACTGTTCTGCATCGGAAAATCTCAGAGCAATACGGTTTATATTCCTTTAAAACATTATCTGAGGTGAACCAATCTTTTTCATCCAAAGGATTCAGCCAGTATACCCGATTGACCTTCGCATTAATTTCTTGCAAATATTCCGCTTGTGCAGGACGATAATTATTTCGCCCATCACCAAGAATTAAGAGTGTAGCCTGGGAAGAGATGACAGCCAACCAGTCGGTTTGAAACTCTGCAAACACTTTTCCGTAATCTGAATAACCTGAGGAGTTACGCCGACTCCAGGCTTGAATCTTCTGGGATCCCCCTTGACTAAACTCCTCCTCATTCGTAACATCCCAAAGAGAATCAATAAAAAGGAAAATTCTAACTTTGCGAAACCGCAACTTAAGATGTGAGACTAAGAAAAGTAAAAACTCTGAATAGGGGAGAACTGAGTTGGAAATATCGCAAAGAACAACAAGCTCCGGCCTTCGCGGTACACGCTTCTGATATTCCAAGCGAAAAATACAGCCTTGCCCCCGAATAAGCTCCTGAATGGCTCTTTGCATATTGATTTCACCGCGAACAGAGGCTTTTTTTCTGAATCCTGGCCGTTGAGCTAAGCGTTTACCCAATAATTTAAGGGCCTGTTGGACAGTATTTTTTTCTTCCTGACTAAAAGATTCTAAAGGCCGATAAAGCCAATGCTCCGTTTTGAGAATTCCCCACTGATTTTCCTTCTGAATATGGTTCCAAAGCAATTCGTTACGGATTTTCTTTTGCCATTGAGCTTTTATAGTGATGAAATGGTCTAATTCCTCTTCAGTGATTTCGCCCCTCTGATAAGACAGCTCTTTGGAGTTAAGAACTTGATGTAGGTTCATCTGCCCTAAGACCCACTGAACTTGATCTTCCGTGGCCAATTCTTCTATTTCCTTAGGCATAGCCTGAAGAAATGCTTGAACGTTTTGCGGTGAAACGAGCTCACTCTCCGAACCTGTAGGATTAGGGAATACACTAATTCCCCCAAATCCTCGTCCTAATCCTTGACCACCAAGTGAGATCTGACTCTGTACGGGTATAACCCCATCTTCCTTCGGATCTGAGTCATCGAGGGACTCTCGCCTCAGCATGGACCAAATCGCCTCAAAAAGTTCATTCTCCGCAGAACGATGAATAAAATTTACTCTCAGCACTGTCTTTAGATCAAGATCGGGAAATCGTTTCAAGCAAGCTAAAACATTTTTCAGATCAGAGAGAGATATCGCAAATCCAGCTTCCCGCAACGCGTAGATCAGCTGAAGAAGGGACCAACCGTTCACCTTTGTCCCTTTTGAATTCATAGCTCTCACTCCAGACTCTCTTTTCCCCGAGATTCTTCGAGTTGCCAAGTTTTAAGACGCTCTTCCAATTTTCTTAAGTCACCTGGATATTTGAGCAGAAGGTTTAACGCCCCAGATAATTGATCAAACTCTACGCGCTCTTGTCTGAGAACCTGTAAAGCCTGAACAAAGTCAATACTTTCGGATACACTTGGTAATTTGCGCAACGGAAGTTTACGTACTCGAGCCACAAAACGACAAACGTCCTCAATCAATTCTGATCCTATTTCGGGATTTTTCCTTTTAAGAATCGTAATTTCCCGCAACAACGAAGGATAGTCTAGTTCAAGCAGGACACATCGTCTCCGTAGTGCGTCACTTAACTCCCGAGTGTTATTGCTCGTTAAAATCACGATCGGGCGCGTTACAGCGCGGAAAGTCCCTTGCTCAGGAATCGTGACTTGAAATTCGCCTAAGAGTTCGAGTAAAAAACTTTCGAATTCTTCATCACTCTTATCTAATTCATCAATCAGTAAGACCACAGGTTCAGGCGATAAAATCGCCTGAAGCAGGGGACGAGCGAGTAAAAATTCTTCATTGTAAAGATCATCTTTAATCTCATCCCAACCAGAATCTACACTTTGCAGACGTAAAAGCTGTTTGCGGTAATTCCAATCATAGAGTGCTTTTTGAACATCGAGTCCTTCATAACATTGTAACCGAATTAAAGGGCGCTTACTAACTCTTGCTAAGGCCAAAGCGAGTTGAGTTTTCCCCACTCCCGCAGGCCCTTCAATCAGACAGGGTTTTTCTAATGCTAAAGCTAGAAATAAAGTGGTTCCTTTTTGCTCATCAAGAATGTAATCTTCCTGTTCCAAGGATTGGATCATCTCAACCGGAGAATTCCATCTCATTCTCCAACTACCCCCTTATTACATAGATTTTAACACAGAAAACAAGAGTTTCTATGTTAAAAACGTCATTTGACACCACTTCACTCATAGATTATATTTATCAAATAATATGATGAACACCATCAATGAAGTGAAAGGAAGCGAATTAAACGTGAGTAAGAAAATTGCCATACCTACTGATGGAGAAATTGTCAATGGTCACTTTGGCCGTACTCAGGCCTTTACCATTTTTGAAATTGAAAATGGCCAGGTTCTTAACCAAGAGTTAATCGATACTCAAGGTTTTGAGCATCAGCACGCTGGAATTGCTCAACTTTTAAAATCAAAGGGTGCTGAGACGATTATTTGTGGTGGAATTGGATCGGGAGCGATTCAAGGCTTAGAAAGCGCAGGGCTAGAAGTTCTCAGAGGAGCCGGTGGTCCGATTCGAGATGTCGCCCAATCTTTCGCTAAGGGAACGTTTAAAGGGACAGATGCCGTATGTGACCATGAACACCACCAACATTAATTACTAATCAATAAAATTAAGGTATAAGGAATTCCTCTCTCGCAGAAAATATAATGAGTTTTCTTTAAATCCAAATTCCGTGGAAAGGATGGAGATGGAATGGGAGCACATAAAAAGGTCTCACGTGCCAAATCCCCGATTAGTGTAAGGGACCCACATTACACGGAGTATGATGTTCAGAAAGGACGTGATACGTTTCCAGCAAAGCATCCACCGAAAGGATAGTTCTCAATGCTCACATTGAGAATTTTTTAGAAGTGGTTTCTCATTAGTTCACTGAACTTTTGGGAAGCCTCTTTCTTCATTGTTTTTTGTAACATGTAGATAAACCGCTTTGGTCGTTTCTCCGTCACTGTGCTGAGTGTCCGCAGAATGCTTGGGGATCAGGCAAAGAAGGCAGAGGAAAGGCCTGCAAGGGAAAAATGCGGCGAATGTTCCGCTTGACACAGGACAATGTGCTTCCGATTCAGGTTTCTTTCGCGCCTAAAAGTATTAGCGTGATCGACAATTTCTTCAGTACTCGCTTAACGAATCGAATTTCCGATATCGCGAAGTAAGTCAAATTCACCTTGGGTAAAGCATCCAGCTATGGCTTTGGCTTTGGCTTTAATTTTGCTCATCCTGCATGTAGTCCTCATCATCGATCGCGATATTGCGCCATCGGGAATTTGATGCTACTAATTACCAGTATTTTTAGAAGGTTACCTACAGAAATTAACTTCGAGGTGAAAAGTCATGGGATTACAGGAACTTATTAACTCGGATAGTAAAGAGTTTTGGAAATGGTGGAATGGTGCGCATAAGGAATCGGAGTTTAGACCTTACATTATGGAAGTCAAGTATAGCGCTCATCGGCGTGATAGGTCTTGATTATTTTTGGGCAATTTTTTGGTAGAACGTTGGCAGTCTCATTACAGAAAATAATGTTAAGATGATAGTAGGTAGAGCCGTCCGAAAAGACGGCTTTTTTAATAAACTGAACAACGCAGAAGATGGAGAATATAAATATTATTGGAATAGAACTCAAACACGCTTCATATTCTTTAAATTGTATGAAACAAAAATTCGATAAGGATATTGGTCCTTATCGATGCGGGCAAAGCAACCATATTGTTCGGTGCGAAAAGTAGCTCGGCTTGGTAGGTTAGCTATTTTTCGCAGATAAATTGGCTCTGCTGTCAAACGTAAATCAGGTAAAAGGATGCTAATTCGAACTTAGTTTAATTAATTGCACGACGAATGCTAGCAAACTTATTAGAAGCGAACAGGAACCTAGAATAACCATAATTGTTTGATACGGTTTCAGCATATTCCAATTCCTCCTCTCAAGAGAAAGAAATTGGTTGCAACCCGCAAAAAGGGCATAGGGGTAGAAATTTATTTCTAATAGAATATATTGTTGAATATGAGCAAATATTTGCCAGTTGCGTAAATGAAGTCCAAAATTTTAGAAATATACAAAAAGGCGTCCCAAAACGGGGCGCCTTAGTTGATTAAAACATTTTTTTATTCAACCCTTATTCTCATCTTTACGCTCTAGTTCTTCAACTTCGTGAAGAATTGCTAATAGAATCGTAATAATAACTGCCAATTCTACTACGACTATTCTACCGATCACATGTTGACGTTCTTGAGGCTTTTCTAATTCAGGCAACGTACTATTTCCTAATTCAAACATGATACTACCTCCTAAAAAAAATTATATCGTTGTTGGTATAGTTTATGAGACAAGGTTGACAAGTGTGAAGAACATTGACGAAAGGCTCTGTATATTTGTTTAAAGGCTCTGTATATTTGTTTAGAGGTGTTGAGGCAGGATGGCTAAGTGCTGGCATTATGATACTAAGAATAAGCGAGAGAAAGTCAACTGCCTTAATTGTACGCATTGGAATGGGAAGAGATGTAAGGATGAGGCGCTTTTAATTGAGCATTATGAAAAGAGCAAACTGTCCTAGCGGAAGATAAGCCTGCCGATACTCAGAATGAATCGCTCCATCCAAGTTGAAGGAGCATTTGGAGATAAGTTACACCACAAAATCCAAAAAGACAGATGCGGCTGCTTATTGCATGAAATAGAGGTTGCTTAATTCTGAGTGGGCCCTCAATAGGGAAGATTTTAGAGAGATTCAAACGGATCCTCTTTTTTGGTGTTCCTAAAATAATTTAAGAGTGTAAAATCAGCGATATCTCGGTTGATTTTACACTCTTATTCTTGTAGAAAGTGAAAAGGAGCTGTCTTCAAGGACGTCATTTGACATCATTTTGAGACAGCCCCTTTTTATGCTTATGATACCTTAATCCCCAACGCTTAGAAACCTCTTAATCTTTGATAACAATCCCGACAATAAACAGGTTTATCTCCAGAGGGGCGAAAAGGAACTTGAGTCTCAACCCCGCATTCGCTACATATAGCCGGGAACAGCTCACGTTTAGGCCGTTCACCTCCTGCAGTGCTTTGACGACGAACAGCACGACAAGCCGGACAGCGCGAAGGCTCATTCTCAAATCCTTTTTCGGCAAAGAATTCTTGTTCACCTACTGAGAAAACGAATTCGTTACCACAGTCGCGGCAAACCAAAACCTTGTCTACAAATGCCATAAAAAAACTACCTCCCTTTACTCAAGAATCACGGCCTCCTGAGTGGAAGTAGCAGCACAAATCACCTTGTGTTTGGTCCAACGTGTCCGACAAACTAACTCTCACCTCTAAGGCTCTAATTAGATTATACTTGAAAATTCAGAAATGTTACAGTCCCCCTGAAAAGGAAAAAGAATTTTTTTTATCTTTTGTCCACTGGCAATCTTAGAATAAATTCCGCATAACTATAATCTTGCAGAGGAATTACGCGAAAGGGAGCATCACGATAGCAAATAAAGCTAAGATCAAAATAATGTTTTCTGGGGCAATTACTTATCAAGGTTTTTACTCCTTCTATAATTATATGATTGAACCAGACGCTCGCATATCTTCGTGATTAAAGGCGGTCCCGGTTTCAGATAATAATTCCATTGACGGCTTAGTCATTCCCGAACTCAATATTGCTCTCTTAGACGGAACCGCTCCGCATATCGTCGACCCCAAAAATCCAGGCACTGTCGATGAAATCATTAATCTTGGTGAATACTGGGATGAGGCCCAAATGCTAAAATCGAAGACCGAAATAATGGCCTGTAACCGTCAGGTGAGTCGTTTCGAAACTTTAGAGAAAATTTTAGATATAGCAGGGGAGCAAGCCATTGCCGTGACCTCAACCACTCCTCCTGCAAACGCAAATATTTAAACCTGTGAAGCACGTAAGATAAAAATGCAAAGTATAAACTTTGCATTTTTTTTATCCCTCTTGGAAAATCTATATGAGAAATAAATTTTTTGATTTAATGATTGAATGAATAAAAGGAGGCAATTATTATGACAGCACGTGTTGCCATCAATGGTTTTGGACGAATTGGTAGATTATCCTTAAGAGCAGCCCTTGAAAGCAAAACTCAGCTTGAGATTGTTGCCGTCAATGATTTAGGAAGTACGGATCTACTAGGACACCTATTTAAATATGATTCTGTTCACGGAATTCTTCCCTATGAAGTCGAAGTGAAAAAGGATATAATGAGCGTGAATGGACATTCTATCCAATTTCTCGCTGAAAAGAACCCTGAGAATCTTCCTTGGAAAGATCTCGGTGTGGAGATTGTTATTGAATCAACTGGACATTTCACAGAACGAGATAAAGCTGCTCTTCATTTACAAGCAGGTGCCAAAAAGGTTGTCATTTCCGCGCCAGGTAAGAATGACGACCTTACTGTTGTCATGGGCGTTAACGAGGCGCAATATGATCCTCGCCAACATCATGTCCTCTCCAATGCCTCCTGTACCACGAACTGTTTGGCCCCTGTCGCTAAGGTCTTACTTGACGCGTTTGGGATCGAGCAAGGGATGATGACTACGACCCATTCCGTAACCAACGATCAACGAATTCTTGACTTGGAGCATAAGGATTGGCGGAGAGCTCGAGCCGCCTTCCAATCGATGATTCCCACAACCACAGGTGCTGCTAAAGCAGTTGCTCTTGTATTACCGGAATTAAAGGGAAAATTAACAGGATTGGCAGTGCGAGTTCCTACTCCGAATGTCTCCCTCGTTGATTTTGTCGCTAACTTAACGAAACCCACGACCAAAGAAGAGGTCAATGCTAAATTGAAGGAAGCAGCGGAAGGAAAGCTCAAAGGGTATTTAGCCTATACGGATTTACCCCTAGTCTCGCATGATTTTAATGGAAATCCGAACAGCTCAACCGTAGATGGCCTTTCGACAATGATGCTCGGGGATCGAATGGTCAAAGTTCTTGCCTGGTATGATAATGAATGGGGCTATTCAAACCGAGTTATTGACCTCGTCAGCTTTATCTCTCATAAGGGATTATAACCTATAACGAAAATACTTAAAATATAGGGAGGATAAGATGAGAAGGACAAAAATCGTCTGTACGATAGGCCCGGCCAGTGACTCTCCTGAAAAAGTTAAAAAACTTCTCTTGGCCGGTATGAATGTTGCTCGGCTTAATTTTTCTCATGGTAATCATGAGGAACATGGTCAACGGTTTCGAATTTTAAAAGAAGAAGCCAAGAAATTAGGAAAACATCTCGGCATTTTATTAGACACCAAAGGTCCGGAGATTAGGACAGTCATGGTGCCGGAAACGGGTGTTGAATTAAAGAATGGGGCGCCTTTCATTCTTGATACCGAGCTTGAAGGCCTAGGTTCTTCTGAAAGAGTGGGAATTACCTATCCTAACCTTTGGCAGGAAGTGATCCCCGGAACGCATATTCTTTTAGATGACGGTTTAATCGACTTAGAGGTCGAGTCTACCCAAAACGGAAAGATTCACACTCGTATTTGTAACGAAGGCATTCTCAAATCTAAAAAGGGAGTTAATGTCCCAGGAATTCCGATTCAGCTTCCTGCTGTCACCGAGAAGGACATTAGCGATATTCGTTTTGGAATTGACCAAGGCATTGATTTTATTGCAGCGTCCTTTACCCGCAAAGCATCAGACATTCTTGCTGTTCGCAGAATTGTCGAACAGGCAAAAGCGAGTGTAAAAATCATCGCCAAAATTGAAAGCCGCGAGGGTCTAGACAATCTTGATACCATCCTCGAAGTCGCAGATGGCTTGATGATCGCTAGGGGAGACCTAGGAGTTGAGATTCCAGTAGAAGAAGTGCCCATGGCTCAAAAAGAAATGATCCGCAAATGTAATCTCTTAGGTAAACCGGTCATTGTCGCGACGCAAATGCTCGATTCGATGATCCGCCAACCCCGCCCAACGCGAGCCGAAGCGAGTGATGTGGCTAATGCAATTTTAGATGGAACAGATGCGATCATGCTTTCCGGTGAAACTGCCGCGGGACAGTATCCGGTTGAAGCCGTGGAAATGATGGATAAAATTGCGCGTCATACGGAAACTGGTTATTTTGACGGGCAGACTTCACGTCATCCTCATCTGAACGTAGCTGAAGCGATTAGTTATGCGAGTTATACCATTGCCCATGACTTGGACGCTTCGGCTATTTTGACTCCCACACATTCTGGTTTAACCGCCCGGATGATTTCTAAATATCGACCCAAATCCTTAATTATTGCTGCTACTCCCTTTGATTCGGTAGCACGGCAGCTTACATTGCAATGGGGTATCACTCCCTTGATTATCTCCGAACGTTCTGGCACCGATCAACTTATAGCGAGCGCTGTCAATGAAGCGTTAACCCATGACTTGATTAAGACTGGAGATATCGTTGTAATTACTGCAGGGGTACCAGTTGGAAAAGTGGGAACAACTAATATGATCAAGGTCCAAATTATGGGTACTGTTGTCGCCAAAGGGACGGGTATCGGTCGTAAATCCGCTTACGGTCCAGCACGTCTTATTCATGATCCGAAGACGACACCCTTTGAAGACGGAGATATTCTCGTCTCAAGGTTTACGGATGCTGAATATATTTCCTTGATTTCCCGAGCGGGGGCTTTGGTGATCGAGGAAGGTGGATTAACGTCGCATGCTGCCATAGCCGCTCTTAATTACGGTATTCCTGCAATTGTAGGCGTTCAAGGGGTAATGGATAAATTTACCGACGGACAACTTCTCACAGTTGATGCCCTTGGTGGGGTTGTCTATGAAGGAACAGTGACAATTCTTTAAGAAATTATCGTGATACCCATTACTTGATATAACTAGAATAAAACGAGGCAGGATCAGAAAGATACGTTTGATCCTGCCTCGTTTACATGCTCAAAATCTCCCTAATTTTCTAGGATTCGCTTGAGAGATCATCGACTAAATCCTGATCAATTGTACTATGCTCGCGCTCATTCAGAATTTTTATCAAGCCAGCTTCACTGAGCTCACTAGCGACTTCAAACAGGGAATCCTTTTTATGGTGTGGCAATTTATTAACGAATCGGTTAATCTTGACAGGGGGTACAAGGTTTCGAAATTTAACTCCACCATATTTCATCACACGTTCAGGCAAAAAGATCCCTCCTTAAACTCTAGCTCACACAATCGTTAAATCGTTCCGTAAAAATAGTATGCTTTAGTTTTTCGAATTCATGCAAAAAAAATGAGACCTACTTCACCGATGAAATAAACCTCACTAAAACCCTGAATTTTATTAGTTTGTACCTTTAACTTGGCTTAACGACTCCTGAACCTGCCCACGAATAAAGCCTAAATATTCCTGGCGTAGAGCTTCCTGTTCATCCTGCTCCCATTCTTCAAGGCCTACGCTTCTCTGCTTGCGGGATAATTCGTTAATTCTCTCGATTAGGGCATTGATCTCCACTCGATAATCTCCTTTTCATTGTGATGATATGCATTGTTTCATTATAACATAAACCTGATGCGAAGACAGTTTCCCGCTAGCTTTCAAATTCGATGAATCTTAAGTTGGTCTCACAATTCTTGAATGATATAATAGATTTTATTGAGTTCGCGATTCCACCAATTACTCATAAGGTGAAGGAGAGTTTATGATGTCTTTATCTTCCGAAACTAAATTGAGAGTCCGTTATGCCGAGACCGATCAAATGGGTGTCGTTTATCACTCCAACTATTTGATTTGGTTTGAGGTTGGAAGAACGGAGCTATTTCGCAATTTGGGTTTACCTTATACTATTTTTGAAGAACAAGGTCTGTCGCTTGCAGTTGTTGAAGCATCGTGCCGCTATCGTCGGCCAGCAAAATATGACGATGAACTAGTAGTCTATACGCACATGGAGAATCTTTCCTCGCGCATAATCATCTTTTCTTACAAAGTTCTGAAAGGTACTATTCTCTTAACAGAAGGAAAAACATCCCATGTTTTTCTTGACCAAGAGGGTAGGGTGGCTAATGTTCGAAAGTATCCAGTCTGGGAGCAAGTCCTCGCCAAAATCCCGTCATAAATGGATATTTATTTTCAACACTATTTAAATAAATACTAAGCTTGAATTTGCTATTTTCCCATGGTATTATGTATACAAAATACCATGGGAGGTGTTCCGATGTTTCTTGTAACCTGGATCGAGGGTGAAGAAGTGAACTACCGACTTGTGAAGAAGCAAGATCTCCCTGCATTAATGACCACCATCGGACAACACGTCATTGTCCAGAAATTGACATCTTGACGTTGGAAACGTATAGGATTTAATGACTTTTTAAGCTCACCTAAACGGTGGGCTTTTTAATGCCCTGAAAATATGTTCTTATTTGCCGCCTAAAATATTAATCTTTAAGCCAAACTGTTAAGGTAGCAGGAAAAAAGAATAATTTCCCGAATAAAGTACGGATGCCTTGATACCATCCGAATTAATTTTACTCTCATTAAGGAGGGCTTTGTATGGCTTTTGTTGTTGTTGTTGACAGTTCCGCGGATATTCTCCCAGAGGTTGCCCAAGAAGAAGGAATTGTTGTTATTCCTATGGCCGTGAATATTGACGGACAAACCTTTCTCGAGGGAGTAGATATTTTCTCTGAAAACTTTTATTCGAGATTTGGCACCTTTCAAGAATTACCGAAGACCTCCCAGCCTAACCCCGGAATACTTAAGGAAAAATACGAAGAAATCCTAACTAACGGGCATGAAATTGTGGCAATTCATCTTTCCTCAGGTTTAAGTTCGACTTATGCAACTGCCCTGATGGTTCGTGATATGTGTTCTGCCCCAGAAAAAATCCATATTATTGACAGCCTAGGCGCTTCCTTTGGTTATGGTTTATTGGCAATTCAGGTTAATCATCTGCTCAAAGCAGCCTCTTCTTGGGAAGAAGCTGAAGTACGCATTCTTCAGCTTCGGAATCAAATGCGTTATATTTTCACCCTTGATACTCTGGAGTACTTGGTCAAAGGTGGCCGAGTTAGCAAAACGACTGGCTTCATCGGGGGACTACTTGATGTAAAACCTGTTTTACATATAACCCCTGATGGACACATTGAACCTTTTGCTAAAGTCCGTTCGCGTAAAGCCGCTTTTCGTAAACTCCTTGAGATTATGCTTCAGGAAATCGATCAGCCTGAAGAACAAATTATTGGGATTTCTCATGCCAACTGCTTGGAGGATACCCAAGCTTTTGCTGAAGAAATCCGCAAACATATCACTGTCAAGGGTATCATGATCAGTGAAATCGGTTGTGTCGTTGGCAGCCACACTGGTCCAGGTACCGTTGCCTTATTCTACAAACGAGCTCGTAAATAATACTTACTTCAACTAGGGGGATCAGTCTTGAAAATCGTCACTGCTCTAGTCAGCATAATCTTCATCCTGCTTAATAGTGTTTCTCCTGTCTATGCGCTGTCGAGTTCTGCTCCTCCACAAATTCATGGCGAAGGGGCTTACCTAATTGATGTTCAATCTGGGCAAACGTTATATAGCAAAAATGGAGATGAACTGCTGGCGCCTGCAAGTACCACTAAGATTATGACCGGATTGTTGGCAATCGAAAATGGTAATCTCGATGATGTCGTTACTTTAAGCTCAAGCATCCTCGATTACCAAATTGTTTATGGTACGCGGATCTATCTTGAACCGGGAGAAAAAATGTCCCTGCGTGATCTTCTTTATGCCTTATTGCTCAACTCGGCGAATGATGCTGCCGTGGGTGTCGCTGAACATATCGGGGGTGATCTCCCTCATTTTGTATCAATGATGAATGATAAGGCAAAGTCTCTGGGGCTAACGAATACGACCTTTAAAAATCCCACCGGACTGACTGAAGCCGGACATTTGACGACAGCCCATGATCTCGCCCGCATTGCCCAGGCAGCCTATGCAAACCCGATATTTCGAGATTATGTGCAAACGAAAAAACATACGATAACCCGCACTAACCCAAATGTACCTAGGGAAATGATTAACGAAAATAAGCTTTTAGGACAAAATCCTTCCGTCAACGGTATGAAAACGGGTTATACTGCTGTCGCTGAGAATTGCTTAGTGACCTCAGCCTCGCAAAACGGCCGAGATCTTATCGCGGTTATCCTTAAATCACCGGGTCGAGAGATCTATACCGATATGGAGAATCTTCTTAACTATGGCTTTTCTCAATTTCAAACTACAGTTTATAAACCTGCAGGTAGTGCAATTACCCAGACTTCAATAGGAACAGATGAGATTAATCTTCTCCTGGCAAAACCCATCCTTATTACCCATAAAATTAACGAAGCCAGCTCAGAACCTACACTAAAAATCTTTCCTTCAGCAAAAAATTTAACGAAAGTCGATCAAGGACAAACGTTAGGAACTGTCGAAGTCTGGGATGGTAAGGAGAAGATTAACGAGATACTACTCACTTCAGATCGGAGTGTCATACCTAAACCAGCCTTACTTAAGAGCCCCCCGTGGGTTACTTATCTTCTTATCTTCGTTATTCTAGGCGTAATTTTTATCCTTGTTCGGAATAAGCGACGTGCTGCCCGGCCGCTTCGCAGTATATGTTTGCCAGATGAAAAAACCAAAACCCATGAATCCAATGACCATGATATTTCTTAAATTTTGACGAGATTACGCCAAAATAAAAAAAGGAATCGGGAGCCCCGGTTCCTTTTTTTCTGCTCGTATTTAACTTCATGTTTAACGGAATCTAAAGTCTGAATGGATAGCACTCAAACTTTTTCTCCTCCATCACCCAGTTCAAAGGTTCCACAATCGGTAGCTTCTGTCGTCCGAACCTCTGCATGATGCTTTGTGACTTGAATTTGACCGGCATGACATAATTTTGCTGACTCATTGTATTTGCATTCAACTACATTGCAAGAAACCTCAGGATTAGTATTTGGCATTCATATCACCTCCGTGTTTAAGAATAACCCAAACGAAGGAAGGATATGTATCCTCTTGCCAAACCCCATTTTCTTCGTCATAATTATAGATGAATCCAACGATAGGTCAGGAGCTGAATAAAAGGAATGTCCACTAATAATAAAAAAGTCGTTACTTTAGCCTATGGGTGTCAAATGTCTGAACGTGATGCCGATACGTTAACTGAAATTTCCGCTCAAGAAGGATATACGCGTACCGACGATCTAGAAAACGCTGATCTCGTGATTATCAATACCTGTTGCGTTCGTGAAAGCGCTGAAAATAAGATTCTTGGTAAAATTGGAGAATTGAAAAAGCTTAAAGAAAGAAATCCCCACTTAAAAATTGCCGTTTCAGGATGCATGGTGCAACAACCAGGTGCCCTAGAGCGTCTACAACACCGAGCCCCTCATGTGGATATCTGGGCAGGGACACACAATCTTCCGGAATTTGGCCGTCTCATCCGGCTGGCCGAAGATAATCAGAAAGTAGCTGAAGTCTGGAAAGAACCCGGACCGGCCTTCGAGGCTACTCCGTTGGCTGAGAAGGGGAAGTTAAAAGCAAATGTCAATATCAGCTATGGCTGCAATAACTTTTGCACGTATTGTATTGTTCCCCATGTTCGGGGGAGGGAACGAAGCCGGAAACCTGAAGATATTATCCGCGAAATTCAAGAGCTCGTAGCGTCTGGTTGCAAGGAAATCACGTTACTGGGGCAGAACGTCAATTCATATGGCCATGACTTGAATATTTCCTATGATTTTGCCAATTTACTCAAGCAGGTTGACGAGATTCCAGGTTTGCTCCGCGTCCGCTTTTTAACATCCCACCCCAAGGATCTTTCGGATCAATTGATTGAAACTGTTGCTGCGGGACAACATCTCTGTGAACATTTTCATCTTCCTATCCAGGCAGGAAGTAATGAAATTCTTAGGCACATGAATCGTAAGTATACACGGGAATACTATCTCGATCGGATCGCCAAGATCCGCGAGATTATCCCCGATGCCAGCTTAACCACCGATTTAATTGTCGGCTTCCCTGGAGAAACAGAGGTAGATTTCGAGCAAACTTTGGATATTATTAGTCGAGTCCATTATAGCCAAGCCTTCACTTTTATTTACTCCAAACGTTCCGGGACACCGGCCGCAGTGATGACGGATCAAATTCCCCTAGATGTCAAAAAACGTCGTCTGCAGTACCTCATGAATCACCAGAATGCCCAAAGCTTGGAATGGCGGAAAGCGATGGTCGGTAAAATCTACGAAGTTCTCGTGGAAGGCCCCAGCAAATCGAATCCTGACCGTTTAACAGGTCGTACGCGGGGCAACGAACTTGTGGTCTTCCCAGGTGATCCCAAGCTTAAAGGTACACTCGTTAAGGTACGTATGCGGGAAGCACGTTCATGGACACTCTTAGGCGAAATTTTAAGCGAACATTAAAGCGTTAAGAGATTTAACCTAGATAGCAGGAATCTCTTAAATAGTGTAGAATGAACTCCATGGAGGTGTTTTAATGACGGCGGATATCTTGGCAAAAGCCGAAGCCCTAGCAGCAGCAATTGGTCAAAGTTCTGAACTTGAAGATTTAAGAACAGCCGAACAAGCAATGCTGGCAGATGAGCAGGCTCAAAAAATTATTGCTGATTTCAATCAGGAACAGCAACGGTTCTTCGATCTTCAATCTGGAGGTCAGGAGCTCTCGGAAAAGGACCAAAAGGCAATTGACGAAATGGAAAAGACTGTTGAAAGTCACCCTTTAATCTCTGCCTATTTGCAAACCCAAGATCACTTTACGCAAATGCTTGATAGCATAAACTCGATTTTAGCGAGTGCCATTGCTGCAGATCAAGATCAGGCTTCAGGTTGTTCTACCTGCGGGTCAGGGTGTGGTGATAGCGAGGGTGGATGTAGTTGTGAAGGCTGTTAAGACTATACTCTAGTAATCCAACGTTCAATACCCTAAGCCTAAAAGAGAAGGGAAGAGTTTAGTGCTCTTCCCTTTAGAATATTTTTGTCATTTTGATATGTTCTATTTTCAGTACACTACTTTTAATTCTTTGGAGGCTTATGAACGATGACAACTCCAATGATGGTTCAATATAAATCCATTAAAGCACAAGTTCCCGATGCCCTTCTCTTTTTCCGTCTCGGAGATTTTTATGAGATGTTCGCGGAGGATGCCTTAACAGCTGCTCCCATTCTGGAAATAGCCTTGACCGGGCGAGAAACGGGCGGGGGAGAGCGGACACCCATGTGTGGCGTACCTTATCATGCCGTCGAGAATTATCTCAACAAGCTTGTTGCTGCGGGCTATAAAGTTGCAATTTGTGAGCAAGTCGAGGACCCGCATTTGGCGAAAGGAATTGTGCGCCGTGAAATTATCCGGATTATTTCACCCGGAACCCAAACTGAATCCATTGCCGAGAGAATGAACAATTATTTAGCCTCGATTTTTCACGAAACCAATTGGGGCTTAGCTTTTCTTGACGTCTCTACTGGAGAATTCACGATTTTCGAAAATGCTTCTTTAGATATCGTTCTCACCGAATTGTCCAGAATTCATCCTGCGGAACTCGTCCTTCCTCCAGAACTCGTCCGCTTAAAACACTGGCGGGAGTATTTTATCACAACCCGGGACCGGAAATCGTTTACCCAAACCGACTTAATTTATGAACGTTTTCAAAAGCAGCAAGCTCTCCTCGCTGAGTCCCCGGTGGCTGCCAAGGCTGCCAATGCCCTCTGGAATTACCTTGAGGAGACTCTGCCTGGTAATGAACTAACCCATATTCTTGAGATTCAAACCTATCGTCCTGATCACTGGATGATCCTCGATCAATGGACCCGCCGTAATCTCGAATTAACCGAGCCCCTTCGGGGACAGGGGAAAAAAGGAACGCTCCTTGCTGTTCTCGATCTGACGAAAACCGCCTTTGGCGGACGGCTTTTAAGACATTGGATCGAGCAACCACTCATCGTGAAACCAGAAATTGAGCATCGTCTGGAGATCATTGGCGATTTAACTGAAGATAGTTTTTTGCGCGGAGATTTGTCTCAATTACTGACTGGAATATATGACCTCGAACGCCTGATGGGAAAAGTCTCCTTTGGAACTGCCCATGCACGCGATTTACTTGCTTTGAAGCAGACCTTGGCAACTTTACCTAAAATCTGCTCGGCCCTGTCCGCCAGCCATTCTGAATCCTTAAAAAACTATCTTGATCATCTCACAGGATTGGATGAATTGGCCGAAAAACTTGAGGACGCACTCAATCCTGAAGCTCCCCTTTCCTTAAAAGAAGGAAATCTGCTCAAAACGGGTTATTCCGCTGAAGTTGATGAACTCAGGGGGACCTCCTCAGGAGGTAAAGATTGGGTCGCTCAATTAGAGGCGCAAGAGAAGGAACGCACGGGGATTCGTTCTTTAAAAGTTGGCTATAATAAGGTTTTCGGCTATTATATCGAAGTCACCCATGCTAATGCTCAACTCGTTCCCCCCGAGTACATCCGTAAACAAACCTTAGCTAACGCTGAACGTTTTATTACCCCCGAATTGAAGGAATATGAGCAAAAAATTCTTGGGGCAGAGGATAAAATCATTCAATTGGAATATCAACTCTTTTTAGAACTTCGTGAGACTGTGCGCAGACATATTCCTCAGATTATAAATGCCGCTCATGCCCTTGCGGAAATTGATATCTTTGTCAGCTTGGCTGAAGTAGCCATCCGTCATCACTATGTTCGCCCTGAAATCACGCAAGGGGGGGAAATTCAGATTCTTGAAGGACGTCATCCTGTTGTGGAAAATATGCTCGAGGATGACACCTTCGTTCCTAACGACACACTTCTCACCCATTCCAAACATCTTGCTTTAATTACTGGTCCGAATATGGCCGGAAAATCCACCTATATGCGACAGGTTGCTCTGATTGTGCTGATGGCTCAGATCGGTAGCTTTGTCCCGGCTGAAAAAGCCAGTATCTCGATCGTCGACCACATTTTCACTCGGGTTGGTGCTTCAGATGACCTAGCCTCCGGGCAGAGCACATTTATGGTTGAGATGCGGGAAGTCGCGTATATTCTCCATCACGTCACAGAGCACAGTCTGGTCATACTTGATGAAGTCGGTAGGGGGACAGCAACCTTTGACGGGTTAAGTATCGCCTGGGCTGTCACGGAATATCTTGCCGATCAGAAAATCAAACCAAAAACCCTTTTTGCGACCCATTATCATGAATTGACAACTCTGGAGGATACTTTGCCTGGAATTTTTAACTTACACGTTGGGGTACGCGAACACGGCGAAGATATTATCTTTCTCCATAAAATCATTTCTGGTAGAGCCGACCGAAGCTACGGAATTCAAGTCGCCAAACTTGCTGGGCTGCCTGCCTCACTCTTACAAAGGGCTAGAATCATTCTTCAGCAGCTTGAAGCTTCCTCCACGCTTAAGGAAAAGTCTTTTCGGCCGGAAGCGACAACTCAACTCGCTCTATTTGAACTACCGGCACTTCACCCCTTACTCCAAGAAATTTCGGAGATTAATGTTGATGATTTAACTCCTCGTCAAGCACAGGAGTATCTCTATGACCTAAGGGAACGGATTAAGGCTTTAGAAACCTTATAAGCTTAATCACGGATTGGAGGAATTAATCGTGCGCCCAATAGAAATCCAAGTTGGTATCGATGTGGGGGGAACTTTTACAGATGCCGTTCTTCTTAAGGAGAATGTGATTCTCGAAAAAGCTAAAATTGCCACTCGACCGGACAACTTGTTGGGTACTGTTCTTCAAGCCCTTGAGGTTTTAAAGATCTATCATCAGCCAGTTGCCCAAATTACGGTTAGCACAACCCTGATTACTAATGCTATCCTTCAGCAGAGGCTACCTGAGGTTGATCTTTTGCTCTTTCCAGGATCAGGGATGAGTCTTGATTCCTTGACTTGGCCAGTCTCTTATCAGGTATTAAAAGGAGAGCTTGATTATCGAGGCCGAGAGATTTCTCCCCCCGATGAACTCGAATGGCGTCGACTACTTAATCGTTATCAGGAATTTCCCCAGGCGAAAGTGGCCATCGTCGGCAAATTTTCGCATCGCAATGATCTTCATGAGCATAATTTAGCGCTTTTCCTTCACAAACACTGTCCAGACCTCGACTTAAGCTTAGGCCACGAGTGGGGACAAGCTAACTTTTACCGAAGAAGCTTGACCGCTTATCTTAACTTAGCAACTTCAGAGATTTACCAAAAATTTGCTGAGCAATTACAACAAGCCGTAGTTCAGAAAGGCTCTTCTGCTCAGATCTTTGTCTTGAAGGCAGATGGAGGAGTATTGCCACTACAAAAGTTACGTCCTGTCGAATCTATTTATTCTGGTCCGGCTGCGAGCATCTTAGGTGCTCTAGCCCAGTCTGAACCTGACCAATCTTTTGTGGTCGTAGATATTGGGGGAACAACCACTGATATTGGTCTCATCCTGTCAGGCGAACCCCTCATGAGCTCACATGGGGCAGAAATCGGCTCTTTTTCCACTTTAGTGCGTACTCTTGCTGTACGCTCAATCCCCGCGGGTGGGGACTCCACGATCCTATCTGAGGGAGACGGCTTTAAGATTGCGCCCTATCGGCGCGGTCCAGCCTACTGTCTAGGCGGACCCGCTCCGACACCAACGGATGCGATGCGTTATCTCGATCTCATTCCCTACGGGAATCGCCTCAAAGCAGAAGAAGGCCTAGCTCAACTCCTGCCTGAGAGTTTCCGAGACGCCTCACACCTTCAGCAACTTGCAGAAGATATTTTAACCCGTTTGGCGGATAACATCGCCGAAGCGGTTGACAGTTTAAACCAAGAATGGCGCGAAGAGCCCGCTTATAAGGTTTGGGAGGTCTTACATCCTCACGATTACCACAATCTTTATATTTGGGTGAGCGGTGGAGGAGCCCCTGGACTCGTCAACGCGTTGGGTACTCGCTTACATATCCCTGTCAGGATCGGAGATTACCCCGAGGTTTCGAATGCTATCGGTGCGGCTTTAGCGCGTCCAACCTTCTCCTGCACTTTACATTTAGATACCTCAATGAACCGTTATCGAATCGAAGAAACCGGTCAACAAGGGGAATGGTTAGGTTCTCGGAAACCGCATAAAGAAGTTGAAGAGTTTTTACAGGAGATTGCCGAACAAATCGCTCGAGATCAAGGAATTGAACTCAGTGATCCTTTAATCCAACCCTTTGATTTTTTCCCCATCGTCAAAGGCTATCAAACCGTCGGTCAAATCGTCCGTGGTTCACTTTTGGTCCCACCGGGAGTACGAGGGAGGCTTAAACCATGAAACGCAGTGGAATCCTTTTCTTTCCAGCCTTTGATTGGTCTTTAGGGGATACTCACCCTGAACGGGAAGAGCGACTTCTCTATACCCAAGAACAGTTTTTTGAAGAAGGGGTCATGGAATTACCTCAGGTCAAGCAATACTCTCCCGGACTTGCATCCATACATGAAGTTCTCCGAACACAAGCACTATTTCCAAGTCCTGATCAGCCTGATCTTACCGCCCATTTGATTGCTGCAGGGAGTGCCATCGTTTTAGGAGAAGCTTGGGCACAACACGAAATTCAGAATGGTTTCGCTCTTGTTCGACCCCCTGGACATCATTCTGGAGCAACTGTACTCGGCAACCGGGGCTTCTGTACACTAAACAATGAGGCTATTCTGGTCAATCACTTAAGAACGAAATATGGGATTAAGAAAATCGCCATTGTCGATACAGATGTTCATCATGGCGACGGAACACAGGATATTTTCTACCATGATCCCCAAGTTCTTTATGTTTCCCTCCATCAAGACGGACGGACGCTTTACCCGGGAAGCGGATTTACGAACGAAAAGGGAGGACCTAATGCTTGGGATAAAACCTTAAACATTCCCTTACCGCCAGGAACGGGAGATGAAGGAATCCACTATATTCTCGAAGACTGGATTTTACCCCGTTTACGTGAATTCAAGCCTGACTTAGTGATCAATTCTGCGGGTCAGGATAATCATTTTACAGATCCGCTGGCTTCTATGAATGTAACCGCTCGGGGATATGGAAAAATTACCGAATTGATTCGTCCTGATCTTGCAGTTTTAGAAGGTGGGTATTCCATCGAAAGTGCTCTACCCTATGTTAATCTGGCTATTTTTTTGGCCTTAGCGGGTGAAGATTACAGCCATGTTCAAGAGCCTCAAAAGCCGCAGCGTCCTCTACTTAATTTTCAAGAATTAAAACACTATGTCAAAGAATTAAAGGTAAATAACAAACAAGCCAATCCTCACTGGACCATTCGCGAGGAAAAATCCTTACCCGCTGGAAAATGGGCCTATATTCCACACTCTGTTTATTATGATACGGAAGGAATTCAAGAAATCCGCCAGGATCGAATTCGAATTTGTAATCAGTGCGGTGGTACTGTTCTCATCGAAAGTCAGCACGCCTCTACTGGAGAAAGATTTGCCCTTATTAGAATTCCTTTTCAGGCCTGTTCAACTTGCCGTCAAGCAGGAGAAGATCTATGGGAAGATTTCATGGGCCGCAAAACAAGTGTTCTACTACAGGATCAATCACAGGATTTGATTCAGTTTTGGGATGTACATGAGGGGGTAAGAAGCCTTTGAGTTCAAAAATTCAAGTCCTTGATCAACAAGCCGCGAATCAGATTGCTGCTGGTGAAGTCGTCGAACGACCTGTGTCGGTCGTTAAGGAGCTAGTAGAAAATTCGCTGGATGCTGGAGCAAAACAGATTGAGATTACGATTGAAGGAAATGGAGTACCCCTAATCCGTATTCGTGATGACGGAAGTGGAATTTCTGCTGAAGATTTGCCCCAAGCTGTGCTACGCCATGCAACGAGCAAGATTCGGCAAATCGAGGATTTAAATGAGCTCCAAACTTTAGGCTTTCGAGGAGAGGCGCTCCCGAGTATTGCCTCGGTATCGCGCATGGATATTACTTCACGCCCCATGGATAGCGTTCTGGGAATGAGTCTAAAACTTATTGGGGGAGATCAAGGTGAGCTTCAGGAAATGGGATGTCCACCGGGCACAACCATAACCGTCGAAGATTTATTCTTTAACACCCCGGCTCGCCGGAAATTCCTCAAATCTCAAAATACAGAATTCGGGCTCATTTCGGAGACGCTAGGACGCTTGGCTTTAGCCCGCCCCGATGTTTCCTTTACCCTAAAACATCCTAGACAAGTCGTTTTTCAAACACCAGGACGGGGAAAACTACTCGAGAGTATCGGTACGATCTATGGGCAAAAATTAGCCCGACAACTTATTCCCTTATCTTCTACTTATGAGGAATGGAGCCTTGAGGGTTATATCAGCCCGCCAGATTTAGTTCGTTCCAATCGTCAGGAAGAAATTTTGATCGTAAATGGCCGGATCATCCGTTCAAAACTCTTGAGTCGTGCTATTTCCGAAGGATATCATACGCTGATTCCGAATCGGCTTTATCCGATAATCGTCCTAAATCTAATTCTTCCTCCGCATGAATATGATGTCAACGTTCATCCCACAAAAATGGAAATACGTTTTCAAAATGAAAAAGGTTTGGCCCAGTTCATCTCAGATCACGTTCGCCAAACGCTTCTTGCCAGCCATCCTGTAACTCCCTACGAGCGCTTGTCTAATTCTCAAGGGTCAACTGCTAGCCCTAGCCAATCCAAACTTTTCTTTCCTTCCTTGACCCGCCCTGAGCTATTTAAATCGCAAACGCAGCTTGATGATAATGAGAACTCCCTCTCGCCAAAGGCACAAGAAGCGCTTAATAGATATGGGGCGAAGCCGACTTTTGAGACTGAGATGGCCTCTCTGACTCAGCAAACCTTCAAAATTGATACGACTGTTAGCCGTAATGCTCAACAGGTTTTACCTCCTAACGCCCTGGAGAACACAGTTTCTCCTCAGGAATACGATGCTTCTTTGCTGACTAGAGAAGAAGTTCATTCCTTATTAGCGCTTCGACCGTTGGCCCAGATTTTTGGGACCTACATCCTGGCCACATCTGATGAAGCTTTGGTCATAATTGATCAACACGCTGCCCACGAGAGAATTAATTATGAACGTTTGTTGGCGGAACACAAGCACAATCCGGGAGCCAGCCAAACTCTCCTGATTCCAACTCCAGTTGATTTTTCCCCGATTGAAGAACAGGCCTTACTGGAAAACTTACCCCACTTAACAGACATGGGCTTTGTCCTCGAACACTTTGGGGGAAGAACGTATTTAATCCGCGGGGTACCTGCTTATAGCGGTCCTTATTCAGGGGAAGAACTATTAAGGCAGTTTCTCGAAGAGGTAGTTTTCAAGCAAAATCAACCCACCTTTGATGAACTTTTACGAGAATGGATTTATATGCTTGCCTGTAAGGAATCCATTAAAGCCAAAGAAACTCTTTCTCAGCTCGAAATGCAAGAACTTCTTGTTCAACTGAGCAAAACCGAAAATCCTTATACCTGCCCTCATGGCCGGCCCACAATAACTAAGCTTACACGTAACGACTTAGCAAAACGATTCTATCGCACCTAAGAGAGGGAAGAAATTAACATTATACCTTGCAATGAGTATTTGGAGTGCATTCTTTTTGAAAAATATGCCTGTAACAATTAAATTAACTCATCCGGCAGATCCAGCCTTGCAGGCTAAAATGAGTTGGTTTATGGCCCAGCCGGGTTGTTCCTTCCAAACGGACATACCTAATTTATTGCCGATTTTACACCTCACCCGTAAGGGTACTTTTCTGGATGACGGTCAGAATCGTTTAAGCTTTCATCCCAACCTAGCCATCATCCGGATTTTGCAAGGCCTTCGTGGAGAGCAAGATCGTTTCCTTGCTGCAACCGAGCTTGAGCCGGGTCAGACCTGTCTTGATGCGACTTTAGGACTGGGTACGGATGCCTTAGTCGCCGCCTGGAAAGTAGGGGAGAGGGGCAAGGTTATTGCAGTTGAGCACTCGCCGCTCATTGCTGCTCTCATTAAGGAAGGGTTACAATCCTTAAAGCATAAAAAATTACCCCGGATTCTAAACCCTGACAAACTCCACGCCTGGCAGGAGCTCATCTTGGCCTCGCAGCGAATTGAAGTCATCTGGGGGGATCATCAGGAATTTCTCGCCGATCTTCCTGATTCCTCGGTTGATGTAGTCTATTTTGACCCAATGTTCCGCCATACCCGGGTGAAATCGTCCTCGATCCTTCCTTTACACGCCTGGTCAGATCATCATCCTTTGCGCCCGGAAGCTGTGCGAGAAGCCTGTCGTGTCGCACGCTCGCGCGTTGTCCTCAAAGAACGAAAAGGCAGTTCAGAATTTACTTATTTGGGTTTTCAGGTTTTTGCCGGAGGACGTTATAGCCAAGTTAATTATGGAATCATTGATTGTTGCTTAACCAAGGAGGAACCGTTTTGAAGCCCCTTATTATTATTGTTGGCCCAACCGCAGTAGGCAAATCTGCTTTAGGTGTTATGCTCGCTCAATCCCTTGATGGAGAGATTATCTCAGGTGACTCGATCCAAATTTATCAGAGGCTTAATATCGGTTCGGCCAAACCGACTCGTGAAGAACAACAAAATATACCCCATTACCTTTTGGATATTCTGGATCCGACTGAACCCTTTACAGTTGCCCAGTTTCAAAAAATGGCTTCAGCCCAAATTCAAGAGATCCAGAGTCGGGGTAAGGTTCCTTTGCTCATTGGGGGGACAGGTCTTTATATCCGTTCGTTGCTTGATCCTTTCGCTTTCAGTGAAAATAGTTCGGCAGAAATCCGTGAAAGTTGGGCGAATTTTCTAAATTTGCAGGGCAAGGAAAAACTTCATCAGATGCTCGCAAAACGTGACCCTGCCAGCGCAGGGCGTCTTCACCCGAATGACACAAGGCGAATTATCCGTGCTTTGGAAGTTTTTGACCTCACAGGAAAACCCTTTTCCGAGCAGAGGGGAAACCTTGATTATGAATATCCACCCTTAGATCCTGCCATTTTTTATATTGGATTGACGGCTTCTCGAGGAGTCATTTATGACCGGATCAATCGGCGCTGTGAAGAAATGTTACACCAAGGCCTTCTCGACGAAACCTTAGCTTTGCTCAAGGACGGATATGATCCTCGACTAAAACCTCTCCAAAGTATTGGCTACCGTCATGCCATCTGGGCTTTAACGGGAAAAGTGACTTTTCCAGAAATGCTGCGCATCTTTCAACGGGATACCCGGCATTTTGCCAAACGCCAATTAACATGGTTCCGAAGGGATCCTCGAATTCAGTGGTATGATACGGAAATCGAAAACCTATCAAATATTACTGAAGAGATCCGTAAGACTTGCAGAGGGCTTTAAAGTCGTGTAAAATAAATAGATAGAAATAGAAATAGCTGGTGATGGAGGGAAATACATGAATAAATCGCCCATCAATTTACAAGATACTTTTTTAAACCAGGTACGCAAAGAAAACTTACCCGTAACGATTTATTTAGTTAACGGGTTTCAACTGAAAGGAATCGTTCGAGGATTTGACAACTTTACAGTAGTAGTGGACTTTGACGGTAAACAACAGATGGTATATAAGCACGCGATATCAACTATTATGCCTATTCGGCCGATTAACTTAGCAGCCGCAGCAAATGCAGCAGCGGAAGAATCCAACTAAGAAATGGTTGCCAATTTAAAATATTTCAAACACCAAGCCTGGTTTTCCAGGCTTTTTTTATACTAACAGAAACTTCCATGAACCTGCCGATTCACAGGGAGGTATGAAAATGTAGTCCATTTTCGTAAGAAAGTATAAATTTTGGGCAGATAGCATAAGTGCAACCAGCGGTTTTCGCTTTCCTACGATGCAAGTAGTTAAGTCCGGCAGGATAAGGCGACTAAGGCCATCGCTTTGGCGCTGGCCAAGTCTTCTTTATCGCAAAGCTCGGCGAAAGCCGGGTTTT